>NZ_JBIVBI010000007.1:0-351889 GCF_044746005.1 Streptomyces sp. NPDC086766
CGACGAGTTCGTCCTGGCTGAACCTGGTGGAGCGGTGGTTCGCCGAACTCACCCAGAAGAAGCTCAAGCGGGGCGTCCACCGCTCCGTCCAGGCCCTCGAACGCGACATCCGCAGCTGGCTCACCGACTGGAACGACAACCCCAGACCCTTCGTCTGGACGAAGACCGCCGACGAGATCCTCGACAAAGTCGCCGCCTACTGCCGACGAATCTCCGACTCAGGTCACTAGCAGGGCAGCGGTCCGGTCACCCATAGGGGACATTCCGCTCGACAACCGGGGGCGGCGCGCTGTTCAACGGGCAGCCCCCAGCAGATGCTCAGGGCGTCAGCGTCCCTGCCTGGAGCTTCGGCCGCGCGGCGGGCGCGGTGACCGTCGCGGCCTGCGTGCGGTCTGAGGCCCGGTGTCGGCGGCACCCGGCGAGGAGAACCCGCCGGGCACACGGGGAACGTCCGCTGCCGGGACCGTCTCGGCCCGCTGCACCACAGGGGCGGGGCGGTGCTGGGCGCGGCCCACGACGGAGGCGTGCGGGATCAGCGGCGCGCAGGTCTCGCAGACCTCTTCGATCTGCCAGACGCGGCCTACGGTCGCGTCGTGGCGCAGGATGAGCAGCACGCCGCCCGTGCAGTGGTGCCCCTTGGCCTGCGGGTGCGCCTCGCAGTGCTCGGCGCGGCAGTGGCAGGAGGCGTTGGCGCGGACGGTGGCGGCCCGGGCGTGGGCGGCCGCGTGCCGCGCGGCGAAAGCCCGCAGTCCGGCCAGGTCCTTGGAGCGCGCCGGCATCCGGCAGGCGGCGGTGCTGCAGGTGACGGTAGCCGTACGGTCGGCGTGCCCGGTGAGCCGTACGGTCCAGGACCGTCCGGGAATGCGCTCGGTGGGCGCTTCGCTGGAGGCGGTAGTCAAACGGGGCCGTCCGATCGTCGTACTCGAGGTGATGGGTGCGCGCGGGCGTGGTGCCAACCGTGTGGCCCCCGCAGGACGTCTGCGCCAGCAGCATTCTTCCCCCAATGGACCGGTCCCAAGCCCTGCCCCGCGGACGCAGGGGGTTCACCGGCAAGTGAGGCGGCCGAGGAGCCGTATGGGCGGGTTCGCATCCTGCCGGGGGCGCAGTCACAAACCCTCCCATGGAAAGGGCGTCTTTACTGGTCAGCCCCTGGAGCGCCGCAGACACGACAGAGCCGGCCCGCCTCCGAGTGATCGCGGGGAAGGCCGGCGCCGGCCCGGATGTCACTGGGTTTCTGCGGGTCACCGTGCCGCAAACAGGGGACGAACAGGGGCAGACGGGAAGCGGTGACGGTCGATGCCGGAGGATGAGTCGTATGACAACAGACGACGGCTACCTGCTGGACAACCGGCAGCACGAGGCCGGTCGGCGCTTCGACGCACTGGCCGAGCTCTTCGATCCTTGGACGCTCGACCACCTCGACCGACTGGGGCCGGCAGCCGGGTGGCGCTGTTGGGAGGTGGGAGCGGGCGGACTCTCGGTGCCCACCGCGCTCGCCGAGCGCGTGGGGCCCACCGGGCAGGTAGTGGCGACGGACGTCGACACCTCCTGGCTGACCGGCCCGATCCCCACATCGGTCGAGGTGATGCGTCACGACGTGGCCCGCGACGAGCCGCCGGCCGGAGGCTTCGACCTGGTGCACGCGCGCCTGGTGCTGGTGCACCTGCCTGACCGGGCCGAGGCGCTGCGCCGGATGGCCTCAGCGGTGCGTCCGGGCGGCTGGCTGGTGGTGGAGGACGCCGACCCGGCACTCCAGCCTCTTGCCTGCCCTCACGAGCGTGGCCAGGCCGAAGAGCTGGCGAACCGGATCCGCCGCGGGTTTCGCACGCTGCTCGCCCAGCGCGGTGTGGACCTCGCCTTCGGCCGCTCGCTGCCTGTCCTGCTGCGCGACGCCGGGCTGTGCGACGTCCGGGCCGAGGGCTTCTTTCCCCTCACCTCACCGGCCTGCCGGGAACTGGAGGCCGCGACCGTGCGTCAGCTGCGCAAGCAGCTGGTGGCGGGTGGGCTGGCCACGGACGCGGAGATCGACCGGCATTTGGCCCACCTGAGCGAAGAGGGGCTGGACATCACCACCGCCCCGCTCGTCACCTGCTGGGGCCGCCGCCCCGAACAGGCTTCCTGAAGAGTGTGCCCCACCAGCGAGAAGGCCCCCGGTCCACCAGCCGCGCAGCCGGAGGCCACAGCCCGTGTGCATGGCTGTCCTGCCGATGAGATGAGGTTCTGTCCTTAGCCGGCTGCGTGCGGGCGACACATGAGTGGAGTAGGCAAGTGATCGGGGGTCTCATCGCGCCGGCCCTGTTGGTGGCGCTGGCTGTCCGGTACGTCGTGGTGGCCGTCCGGCTCTGGGGGCATCCCGAGCGCGCTGCCGATGCCGCGCGGTCGTTCCGTGTGCGAGGGGCGCCGGGATGGGTCCTCACACGTGGCGTCGTGGTCGTCGCGGCCAACTTCGTCTTCATGGCCATCATGGTGATCGCGCTGGTCCTGGGACTCGCCGTCACGCGGACACGGAAACCGGCCGAGCCTTGGTCGGGGATCTCGGCGGTGGCAATCGGCGGGATGACGATCTGCTGGCTGCTGATCATCCTGATCGGGATCTTCAACAGGCCGCGTTTTCTGGTGGTCCCCTACCTCAGAGACAAGCGGCGGCTGTGAGGCCGGCGGCGCGCTTGGCGATCACTTCCGGAAGTGGCGAGACGCTTCCCTGACACCAACAGCGGCGCAGCGGCGCCGCCCGCGCCGCATGGGTGAAATAGCCGCGGGCCGCGCCGCGTTGCCGCAGCCATGACGACAAACGCTCCGCGGCCCGAGATTCTGCGATACACCGCCTTCTCCAGCGCCCCCGACGGCGGGAACCCCGCCGGCGTCGTTCTGGATGCCACCGGCCTGGACGACAGCGCCATGCTGGCCATCGCCGCCGGCCTCGGATACTCGGAGTCCGCGTTCCTTACCGGGCCCCCGGAGGATCTGGACGGCAGGCAAGGGCGGGCCTACAGCATCCGTTACTTCAGTCCCAAGGCCGAGGTGCCCTTCTGCGGGCACGCCACAGTCGCGACCGCCGTCGCGCTCGCCGAACGGACAGGCCCCGGTGAACTGCTCTTCGCGACGCGCACCGGCACCGTGCCGGTGCAGGTGACCGAGGAGGGCGGGACGGTCACGGCCACACTCACCAGTGTCGAGCCGTACGTCGAGAAGATCGCTGACGTCGACCTCGCGGAGGCGCTCGCCGCGCTCGACTGGCCGGACGCCGATCTCGACCCGGCCTTCCCGCCCCGAATCGCGTTCGCCGGTGCCCGCCATCTCGTTCTCGCGGCGGCGACTCGCGCGCGTCTGGCGGACCTCGCGTACGACTTCGCGCGTCTCGAAGCCCTGATGCACCGCCTGGACCTGACCACGGTCCAGTTGGTGTGGCGGGAGTCGCCCACCGTCTTCCATGTTCGTGACCCGTTCCCCGTCGGCGGCGTCGTCGAGGACCCCGCGACCGGCGCCGCGGCCGCCGCGTTCGGTGCGTACGCCCGCGAGCTGGGCCTGGTCCCCGAGGAGGCGGTTCTCAATCTGCGTCAGGGCGAGGACCTGGGCCGTCCCGGCGAACTCACGGTGACCCTGCGCGCGGGCGACTCACGCGTCCGTGTCGGCGGAACGGGAGTGCGCATCAGCTGAGGTGTTGTCCGGCCTCGACGGCGTGCTGGGATACAACGGCGTCCGCGCCGCTTGCCCACCGGCGCGAGGGTGACGTCACCCGTCTTGATCAAGGGCCCCGACCACGCCCTGTCGGAAGGGATTGACGGGGCCCTCGACGCCGTCGAACCTGATCCCTCATCCATCGAAGACGGGTAGGTTCCCCTGTGCAGCGCGCAAGCACCCGTATGAGAACCAGTTGGATCTGCTTGTCCCTCGTCGGTGCCGGCATTTTGGCTTTCGGCATCGTCACAGTCGTGGCACCACCTCCCCCCGAACCACTCATGCGGGCTGACGGCATGGCGTCGATCGGCATGGGCCTGTTCGGGATGGCGACGACACTGGGGCCGTTCCGCCGCCGGGATCAATGGGCATGGCTCACGCAGTGGTTCTATCCGGTCTTCTGGGTGGTGCACTGGGTGGCTCGGCTGCCGCCAGGCAAAGATCACATCCATCAGGTGGTGTTCATCGTCCTGTCGCTCACGGGTTTGCTCCTGCCAGTCCGTGAGTTCTTCCCGCGCCTCCGGCAGCCGGCGCAGAAGGTGATGAAGTACAGCGACGACGGCGCAATCGACCGCGAGCGATAGTCGTCCTGAGTCTTTGCGGAGTTGACGCACGCCGTCCCGTCGTTGCAGTCGAAGCGCCGGCTTCGGGGCGCCGCATGCCCCGGCCGCGAGGCCACGGCATGCGGTGCTTCGACAAGGGTTCTCAGCCGGACGCGTGGCGGTCCGCCGGCCCGTACGTGACCGAAGGCCGCGTACGGGCCGCTCGCCGTGGATCGCTCAGGCGGATCGTCTACTCGTCGATCGCCGCGCCGTAGCGCGCGTCCGTCGGCAGGCCGCCGAACGCGCTCGCGCCGTAGTTCCAGGAGCCGGAGGTGGTCAGGCCCGAGCTGCCCGCGGAGAACACCCAGACGTAGCCGTCGTTGGTGTTCTCCCCGGGTGCCGAGGCGAGCAGGCCGAAGCGGCCGTCGTCGTTCGGGTCGGTGAAGGAGACCTGGCCGCCGAACTTGTCGCCCTTCTCGACGGTGCCCGGGACGTTCGCGGTGCCCTGGGTCACGGACAGTGCGCCCGTGGACGTCATGCCCTTGGGCGAGCCGCGCAGGACCGTGAAGGCGCCCGCGTCCGCGACGCTGCCGATGTCCTCGCCCGCGACACCGATCGCCACGTCCGCGTACCCGTCGCCGTTGCTGTCGCCGACGGAGAGGTCGGTGCCGAAGCCGTCGCCCTGCTCGCTCGCGCCCGGCACGCCCGCCGAGTTCTGTGTCCACCACACGGGCGGGGTTCCCGGCCCCTCCTGGCCGGCGGGCCCGTCCGCACTGCCGTAGTAGACGCCGACCACTCCGCCGGTCATGCTCGCGCCACCGTCGTCCGGGCTGTGCGGCTCGCCGGTGACCAGGTCGTCGTAGCCGTCGCCGTTGACGTCGCCGGACGCGACGACCGGGCCGCCGCGTACCGCGGTGACCGGCAGCGGCTCCTGGCTCGACGCGGTGCCGGGCAGGATGTACGACCATCCGTAGCCCGGCTCGTCGCCCACGCTGGTGCCGGAGACGACCAGGTCGGCGAAGCCGTTGTTGTCGTAGTCGCCCGTGGTCATCGACTTGGGCTGGATGCCCGGCGCGTCGGCCGAGGCCCGGCTGAGCGTCTTCCGGGGAGGCGAAGTGAGCGTGGTGCGCGACTTCTGCACCGGGCGCCGGGCCTGCGGATCCGTGCTCTTGGCGATGGGCTGGGGGGCGGCCTCGAAGGCGTAGACCGTCAGCCCGACCGAGTCCATGACGGCGAGGAGGTCGCCCGGGGTGGTGTCGTCGAAGCGGGCCGCGGCGAGCGAGGCGCCGAACCGGCCGCCCGTGATGGGGTCGTCGGACTGGAGCCAGTCGCTGACCGATCCGGTGAGGCCGTTCGGCGTGCCCCAGAGGATGACGGCGCCGCCCGCGTTGGCGACGGTGCCGAGGTCCTCGCCGGGGATGCCGATGATCGCGTCGTCGTAGCCGTCGCCGTCGAGGTCGCCGGTGGCGAGCGACGTGCCGAAGCCGTCTCCGGTCTCGGCGGCGCCGGGTACACCCGTGGAGTTCTGGCTGAAGGCCGTCGCTCTGGTCGTGCCCATGCCCTTGGGCCCGCCGTACTGCACGGTGACCATGCCGGCGCCCTTGTACCCGCCGACCGCCGCCCCGGGGCCGCCGATGAGGACGTCGTCGTATCCGTCTCCGTTGAAGTCGGTGTTGCGGTCGTTGGCTTGTGTTCCGCCGGGTGTTCCGGCGTAGGCGCTCGGAGCGGTCGCGATGACCGCGCCCGTCACGAGGAGGAACGATGCCGCCGCGACGGCGGCCGAGCGGTGCTTGCGCATGAGCGGCTCCTTGGCTCAGATACGACCGGCTTGCTCGGGGGCGCGGGGGGTGTCCGGACAGGACCCGTTCCTGTGTCCGGTGCCGTGTTTGACGCCGGATGCGGAGGAAGGGTTGTACGGGAGGCGCATCCGCCCTGTACTTCGGTGCCCTCAACTGGTGCCGATCAGCGGGGTGTCGGCGACGACGTGCGGGTTCACCCGCTTCCGGCGAGGAATACTGGCACGGCGCCGCCGCAGACCGCTTCGTCTCGTCCTCCCCCGGGTCGCCCGGGGACGGGCGGTGCCCGATGAGTCCTGCCGGCCCGGGGAGTCATCACCGTCGTCGACAACGCAGGAGGAGCACATGCCGCAGTTGCTGAGAGTCCAGAACTTCAGTGTCTCGAGTGACGGGATCGCCGCCGGTGAGGACCAGAGTCTCGAAAGGCCGTTCGGTCACGTCGACCCCGAGAGGCTGTTCGCCTGGGCCGGCGCCACGGCGAGCTGGCCCATGCGCACCGACCCCGGAGGCAGCCGGGGCCTGGACGACTACTTCACGCGGGGTTACGCGCACAACATCGGCGCCGAGATCATGGGCCGCAACAAGTTCGGTCCCCAGCGCGGGCCCTGGCACGACCACGAGTGGCGCGGCTGGTGGGGAGAGGAGCCCCCGTTCCGCACCCCGGTGTTCGTCCTGACCCACCACAAGCGTCCTTCGTTCACGCTCTCCGACACCACGTTCCACTTCGTCGACGGCGACCCGGCCACGGTCCTCGAGCAGGCGCGGGAGGCAGCGGGCGGCAAGGACGTGCGCCTCGGCGGCGGGGTCACCACCATCCGGAGCTTCCTCGACGCCGACCTCGTCGACACCCTGCACGTGGCGGTCTCACCGGTGAAACTCGGAACCGGGCTACGTCTTTGGGAGTCCCCCGAGGAGCTGCTCGACCGGTTCCACCTCGACGTCGTCCCCAGCCCGAGCGGCGTGACGCATCACCTGTTCTGGCACAAGTGACACAGCCTCACCGTCGGTCCCGTCTTCGAGTCTCCCGGTGCCGCACAGGACGCGCACCCGTAGGCACTCGTGAGCGTCGCGCGAGGACCGCCGACTGGACGAAGGGAGCGCGGCCGGTCTGGTGGCAGGCAACCAGCGCAGACGTGACACAAGAGGATCGCCGGGACGGCTCCCCCGGCGGGAAGGCACCACCCGCCGCGCCGCCGTCAACACAAAACACCAGTTCAGAAGCGGACAGCGCCCGGTCTACGGGCGCTGGGGTGACCGAGCCGGGGCGATGGAGCCACGCAATACACATCCATCCGTGGCCACGCTCTGCCGCCGCAGCGCGGCGCCGGGTCTCACGAATCGAGTACGGCGGCCACGGCCTCGATCTCGACGAGCTGGTCCTTGTAGCCGAGCACGGTGACGCCCATCAAAGTGCTGGGGACGTCATGGTCGGCGAACGAGTCCCGGACCACCTCCCAGGCAGCGACCAGGTCCTCCCGCCGGGCCGATGCGACAAGCACCCGCGTACTGATGACGTCCCGCAGTGACGCGCCCCCGGCGGTGAGAGCAGCCTGCATGTTCTCAACGGCTTTCGCGGCCTGGCCCGCGTAGTCCCCGATCGCCGCCGTCGAGCCGTCGTCGTTCAAGGGACACGCCCCAGCGAGGAAGATCAGGCGGGACTCGGCGGGCGCCGTGGCCGCATAGGCGTACTCGGCGACGTCGGAGAGGGAGTCGGAGCGGATCAGGGTGACGGCACGAGCCATGGTCGTCGGGTCCTTTCCCATCGAATGCGGAGCGCGGCCATCCTGCCAACCATGCACCGGCATCCGCCTTCTGCTTTTCCCAGCAGCCTGGGAGTGCCGGTTCGTCCGCCGTTCAGCGCGTCGCCCTCACGTGCCCGGCTACCCATCCTCTCCGGCCGCGGAAGCGAGTTCGTGGAGCAGCGCGGCCACGGCGGCCTCGGTCAACCGGTAGCCGTCGGCGGTCTCCGCTATGTGGCCCGAGGCGAGGCGGGACTTCCACCACTGTTCGACGAAGCCGGGGGCGTATCCGCCGGTGCAGAAGCCGTACGGATCGCGTGCGACGCCGAAGGCGATCATGAGCCCGTAGTACGGCTGCGCGTAGGAACGCCGGGACTGGGGAGGGTTCGCAAGGTAGCCCTCGAAGGAGCCGACCTGGTTGAAGCTGGTGAACAGCCAGAACAGGTAGTCGTACATCAACATGGAGCGCGCGTCGGCGTGGAGGGCGAAGTACCCCTTGTCGCGTACGACGGCCTCCGCGAGCGCCCGCATGCGCCGGTCCGCGTCGGGCAGGACGTCCGCGACCTCGCGGAAGCCACGCAGCAGGACCGGAGAGAAACTGCCGTCGCGCACCGCGGCCAGGGCGGCGAGCCGGTCCTGCTCCGAGGTGTCGTAGGCGGATCCGTCGACCAGGCCCGTGATGAACGCCTCGAAGTTCTCCGCGACCGGAGTGATCGCGAAGTCGTACTCCTGGGCGACGTGGACCACACTCGGCTCGCCGAGCCTGCCGCACGCGCGGTAGTCGAGGGCGAGCATGTCGTGGCCGGCGGAGGGAGTGGCGGCGAAGTAGACGCCGATGTCGGGGTAGTCCCACGTGTCGATCCAGAACCGGCTGCCGAACGTGCCGCCGAGCGACTGCGGCCGGGCCCGTCCGACACCCCGAATACCGGTGATCTCGATGTGGTCGTCGGCCCAGGAGGTCGGCTCGGTCATCGGGAAGTGGGCCCGGGTCGGAACACCGCCGTTGCGCGCGGCCATCAGCGCGAGGTAGGAGGCCGGCAGCCGGTAGCCACCGAGCTCCTCCTCCAGCGAAGCGATCAACTCTGGCGAGGGCGGGGCCTCCTCCAGGTACTGCTCCAGGGCGTACGTCGAGTCCTCCCAGAACCCGGCGATGTCGAAGCCCTCGAAGTGTCCCACTGCGCCCTCCCGCGCCCACTCGTCCGACGATGGTCCGTGCGGCGCCCGGACGTGACCGCGGTCGTGCCGGGTTCACCGGTGCATCGACGTTGCCGCGTTCCCGGGCTCCGTGTGCCAGTAGATCATCAGCGAGGTGACCGGCTTCGCCGGCGACCGATGAGTTCCGGTGGCCGCCGGGGTCTGTCTCTACGGAAGCGAAGCCGCGCTCGACCTCTGTGAGGGGACCATGACCAACCACGCCCTACCACCCGTCGTCGACGCCGCGACCTGGGAGCACCGGCTCGAGGCGCTGCGTGCCCGGGAGAAGGCCGCGACGCGGGAGCTCGACGCCGTCGCCGCCGAGCGCCGCCGCCTGCCGATGGTCGAAATGCCCGACTACACCCTCGAAGGAGAGGACGGCCCGGTCCGGCTGGCGGACGTCTTCGAAGGCAAGAAGCAGCTGATCGTCTACCACCACATGTGGTTCGCGGGCAAGGAATGGCAGTGCCCCGGCTGCACGGGGTTCACCTCGCAGTTCACCCGCCTGGAGTTCCTGGACGCCTACGACGCGCGGTTCGTCGTCGTCACCCAGGGCCCGATCGAGGAGGCACTCGCCTACAAGCGGCGGGTCGGCAATCGGATGGCGTGGTACTCGACCGCCGACAGCTCCTTCGGGGCCGACGTCGGCGCACCGCCGGACGGAGGGTTCGCCGTCAACGTGTTCCTGCGCGACGGCGGCACCGTCTACCGCACCTGGCACACCAACGGCCGGGGTACCGAGCAGCTCAGCCACACCTTCGCGCTGATCGACGTCTTGCCCTACGGACGGCAGGAGGAATGGCAGGACTCGCCCGAGGGCTGGCCCCAGTCGCCCACCTACAGCCGGTGGGCGACGTCCCAGGACATCGCTGAGCGTTACGGCGCGGGGTGAGCATCATGGCGTCGGCGGCACGCGGCTCGTCGTGCCGCCGTCCCCGCATCCCCCTGGGCCGTGCGAGCTTCTTCAACTGACCGGTTTCTCCCGACGATTGACGCCAGTGACAGCCGGGAGTGGCACGATCCGGCCATGACCCTCACCGCGCGTCAGCTCGCCCTGGCCACCTTGGACCGTCAGCTCCTGCTCGAACGCCGGCGCCTCGATGTGGCGGAGGCGGTTCGCCGGGTGTGCGCTCTGCAGGCGCAGACACCGGCCTCACCGTACCTGGCGCTGTGGAACCGCGTGCAGGACTTCGCGCCCGGGGACCTTGACGCGGCGTTCGCGGACGGCCGTGTCGTGAAGGCGACCCTGATGCGCATCACGCTGCACGCCGTGCACGCCGAGGACTACGCGCCCTACCGCGCCGCGATGCTGAGCAGTCTGCGGGCATCACGGCTCTACGACCGCCGCTTCACCGCGACAGGCCTGAACCCCGCCGACGCCGACGCACTGCTTCCCGAGCTCGCGGGGTTCCTGGCGCGGCCCCGCACCGGCGCCGAGGTGCAGAGCGAGCTCACGGGCCGGTACGGCGAGCACGCGCACCGCGTGTGGTGGGCGCTGCGCACGTACGCGCCGGTGCACCATGCGCCGACCGGCGGCCCGTGGTCGTTCACACAGCCGAACGCCTACCGGGACTCCTCGGCGGCCCCCGGGTCCGCGTCGCAGGAAGCGGGCGCCGGGGTCGAGGGGCTCCTGGTCGCCTACCTGCGGGCGTTCGGGCCTGCGTCGGCCCAGGACTTCGCCCGGTTCACCCTGCTGACGCGCCCGGTGATCACCCGGGCGTTGCACGAGCTCGGCGACCAGGTGGTGCGGGTGACGGGTCCGGGCCGCGCCGCCCTGTTCGACCTGGCGGGTGCCACCGTGCCCTCCGAGGACACCCCCGCGCCGCCGCGGCTGCTGCCGATGTGGGACAGCACCCTGCTGGCCCACGCCGGGGCAGGACGGGTGGTGCCCGAGGAATACCGGCCGCTGGTCGTGCGGCGCAACGGCGACGTGCTGCCCTGCCTGCTCGTCGACGGTCGGGTCGCCGGAGTGTGGCGCACGACCGACGGCGGACTGGAGCTGACCGCCTTCCACCAGCTCGACAAGGCCGCGTGGCGAGGCTTGACCGAGGAGGCGCAGAAGCTGTCCGTGCTGCTCGCCGACCGCGATCCAGCCGTCTACCGGCGCTACGGACACTGGTGGGACAAGGGGTTCGGAACTTTCCCTGCTAACTGTGCGAGAACGCGTTGTGGCATGTGTGAGGGAGTCCCCCGGTCATGAGTTCGTGAGCCCCGAAGCGGAGACTTGTGTTCTCCTCTCGAATGCGTGACCTTTACCGGTGGCTGTCGTTGGGATTCGTGACGGATTTCTGCGACACAGGGAGGTGGACGGGTGGGCGCGCTGCGGGAGCCGGCGGCGCCGTTCGTGGTGCCTGACCCTTCGGGTGTCGCGGTCCGTACCCGGCTCAAAGGCTTGACGGCCGAGGACGAGAAGGTCCTGCGCCGGGTCGGTGATCATCTCGGGGTGCTCGCCTGCCGTGATCTGAAGGCACGGTGTTCGGCGGGGTTGGATCACGACAGTGACCAGTGGGCTGAGCGCAAGCGTGTCCTGACCGTGGAGTCCTCCTCCCGCTGGGCCGGGTCGGTCACCAAGGCCACGCACGAGCAGTGGGCGCTCGCCCGGCGTGGGCGGCTCGCGCACATCCACAGCCTCCAGGCGGGCGTACGCATGATCAGGCACCGACTGTCCCTGCCCGTAGGAGAGAAGGGATCGAAGCAGGCGCCGGGCGGCTATCGCAGCAGGCGGGAGTGGTTCGCCAAGTCCCGCCGACTGCATGTCCTCGAAGACCGGCTCCGGGCGGCGCAGGCCGACTGGCAGGCCGGCGTCGTGCGTGTGGTGCGCGGCGGCAAGCGGCTGCTGAACACCCGCCACCATCTGCAGACCGCCAAACTGACCCCCGGGCAGTGGCGGCTTCGATGGGAGGCCAAACGCCGGTTCCTTCATGCCGACGGCGAATCCGGCAAGCGGTACGGCAACGAGACCGTCCGCGTCACACCCGACGGCGAGGTCTCACTCAAGCTCCCTGCGCCGCTGGCGTACCTGGCGAACGCACCGCACGGCCGGTACGTCTTCACAGCGAAGGTGACGTTCGCGCACCGGGGTGAGCAGTGGGCGGACCGGGTAGCCGCCCACCGGGCGGTCGCCTACCGCATCCACGAAGACGTGCAGCGGGGGCGCTGGTACCTGACCGCGTCCTGGACCATCCCACCGACCAGGACCGTACCGCTGGATGCTGTCCGCGCGAACGGCCTGGTCGGTGTCGACACCAACGCCGACCACTTGGCGGCTTGGCGCCTGGATCGGCACGGCAACCCCGCTGGCCAGCCCCGTCGCTTCGGCTACGACCTGACCGGCACTGCCTCGCACCGCGACGCGCAAGTCAGGCACGCCCTGATCCGCCTGCTGCACTGGGCCCAGCGCCTGGGCCTCGCGATCGCGGTCGAGGACCTCGACTTCACCGCGGAGAAGACCCGCGAGAAGCACGGCGGCCGCAAACGCTTCCGGAAGCTGATCTCGGGCATGCCTGTCGCCCGGCTGCGGGCCCGGCTGGTCAGCATGGCGGCCGAACTCGGCATCCCCGTCATCGCCGTCGACCCCGCCTACACCAGCCGCTGGGGTGCCCAGCACTGGCAGAAACCCCTCAGCAGCACAACTCGCAAGACCACTCGCCACGACGCGGCAGCGGTGGCGATCGGAAGGCGCGCCCTGGGACACCCGATCCGGCGACGGACGGCACCGCCCCCCACCCACCAGAGCGATGGATGCGGGCATCGGACCGTCCAGGCCGAACCGGGGACCCCGGGACGTGAGGGAGCCCGCCCCCACATCCCCGGACCACGGACACGATCCGTGCACCCGGGACGCGGCGCGAAAGCGGGCGACCAGTGTGCCCAGCACCGTTCGGAGCACACGGCTGAGCACGAGTCCTGGCAACAAGACTCACTCCCGCTCAGTCTTTAGGAACGGTTTCCCGAGGTCGAGAGGAGGGTCTTCAGGAGCTGAACGCGTCCCCCGACTTCCCCTCCCCCTCAGGGCGACCACTCGACGGCAGCCGCATGTCGGCACGTCGGCCCGGTGTCGGCGGGAGCTCCGCATCCGGGGTGCGCCCGGGCGGGGAACTGTCAGTGGCTGGGGGCACACTGACGGGATGAGCCTCTCCTGGTCCGCCACAGCTGATGCGGCCCAAGCCCCCTGTCTGGGTGGAATCGATGGGCGGCCCGTTGGGCGTCGTCCCCCTCTCGGCGCCGGCCGCGTGGAGGGAGTGCATGGAGACGGGGATGGTCGTGGGAGACGCGACCGCTCCGGACGACTACGACCGAGCCTGCGTGGACGACCTGGCCGCGGCGATCGCCGTGGGCGCGGGCGGTGGGCAGGCGATGGTTCCGCTGCCCGTCGGCCGCTGGAGGGTCCGAGCCGTCCACACCGGAGCGGACGAGGGGCCCTCGGTCGGCCCGGTGCAGCTTCTGCCCGCCGGCGTCTGAACGGGGAGAACTGCGCCAGGTGCACGCGCGCGCATCGCTGCCCGGTTGGGCTTGTTCTTGTTCGGCCGGATGACGCAGCGGCGGGGCAAGATGATATTCGCTTGCGCCCCCAACGTCACTCAGGTCAACGTCGCTTGACACCTTGACGAAGACAGAGGAGACGACCGTGCAGAGCCATCCCGTCGACCACGAACTGATCCAGGCTGCGGCGCACGTAGCCCGCACTCGTTGCCGGGGTGACAACCACACGATGGCGGCCGCGGGCCGCGCTCGGGACGGCCGGATCGTGACGGCGGTGAACGCCTACCACTTCACCGGAGGCCCCTGCGCCGAGCTGGTGCTCATCGGAACGGCGGCCGCCCAGGGGGTGTACGAGTTGGACACGATCGTGGCCGTGGGTGACCGCGACCGGGGGGTCGTCCCCCCGTGCGGCCGATGCCGCCAGGTCCTTCTCGACTACTTCCCGGCCATCGAGGTCATCGTGGGCGAAGGCGACCGCGTGCGCACCGTCGGTATCGCCGACCTTCTCCCCGAGAGCTACGTCTGGGCCGACCACCAACTCGACGCCGAGTGAAAACGGCGGGCGACCCACTACGGGATACACGCCGACCCCGATCTTGGGCGCCTTCAACTCGCCTACAGCGAAAGCCGCGTCCCAGGCTCGTCGCTCGTCGGATCGGTGTAGCTGTCGAGGACGAGGGCGGTCAGGGCGGCGGAGAGTCGGTTCCGGCGACCAGGCGCACGAAGGGAATCGACCTTCCGGCTTCGCGGAATCCGGCATCGGTCCCGTGCGACGGCAGGCCCATGAACGCGCACAGGCGGCGTGCGATCCGAGGATGCAGGGCGGCGTAGTGCGCCATGATCTCGGCCCCGTCGTCCGAGGTGAGGAAGTGGGCCGTCACGGCGTACCGGCGGCCGCCCACGCGGATGACCGTCCTGGGCTCCGCCCGTAGGTTGCGGTACCACGCCGCCCCCGGACCGAAGCCGGAGGCGACGATCCAGCTGCCGTCGGACGGTTCGTACCCCACTGCCTCGAGGATCACCTGGCGGTCGAGGCCCGTGACGCGACCTCGGTGGTGCAGTAGGAGCAGCCGTCGGCCGAAGACCCATCCCAGGCCGCAGCGGAAGAAGAGAAGCGGCAAGCGAACGGCGAGGCGCCGCCAGCCGGTGGGGAGCGGGGGCCGCTCCGGCTCGGTGTGCCTGTCAGGCATCGTCACCTTCCAAGGGGTCGGAAACGGCTCTCGGCATCGATGGGCCAAGGATCGCGGCCGGGGCTGCTGCACCGCAGAACCTTTGCATAGTCTAAACGTAGAGAGGGGCGGCGGCCAGAAGCGCCGGAGCCGCTCTCGAGCACTGCTGTCCAGCGGGAGGACCTCATGACCATGGCCAAGTCGGCAGCCGGTGTCTCGGTGCTGTTCTGGATGCCGGTGGCGGTGATGGCCGTGGTGGCCGCGGCGGATGTCGTCGCCGGGCCGGGCATCGGGTTCCTGCCCCTGGTCTCGCTCGGCCCGGCGTTCTCGGGGCTGCTGGGCGGATGGCGGCGTACCGCGCTGATCGGCGTGGTGGCCCTGCTGGTGTGCGTGGGGCTCGGTCTGTACGACGGGCTGTTCGTGGAACGCCGGGGGTTCACGGCGATGGCGTCGGTCGCGGGTGTCACCGGCGCGGGCATCGCGGCGGCCGTGATGCGCTCGCACCGGGAAGAGGAACTGGCGGGCGTGAAGTCGATCGCGGAGGTGGCCCAGCGGGTGCTGCTGCGGCCGGTACCGCGGACCGCCGGGCCGCTGCAGGCGGCGGTGTCGTACACCTCGGCGGTCGCCGAGGCGCGGATCGGTGGTGATCTGTACGAAGTGGTCGCCTCGCCGCACGGGATCCGGGTGATCGTGGGGGACGTGCAGGGCAAGGGGCTGGCCGCGGTGGAGACGGCCGCCGTGGTGCTCGGGGCCTTCAGGGAGGCGGCGTACGACGAGCCCGACCTGGTCGGCCTGGGCGAGCGGTTGGAGCGGAGCGTGGCCCGGGAACTGAGAGGGGAGAAGTTCGTGACCGCTGTGCTGGCCCAGTTCGCCCCGGGGCAGGACGTCGTCCTCCTCAACCACGGTCACCCGGCCCCGATGGTGGTCCGGGAGGACGGCACCGTCGATTTCCCGCAGCCTCCCTCCTACGCCCTGCCCCTCGGCCTGGGCGCGCACGACAGCGAGGCCCCGGAGCCCTATCGCGTGGGCTTCGGGCCTGGCGATCAGCTTCTGCTCTACACCGACGGCGTCACCGAGGCACGGGACGCACGCGGCTCCTTCTACCCTCTCGGTGAGCGCGCGGCCCTGCTCGAGGGTCCCGACGCACAGCGCGCCCTGGAGGCCCTTCGCGAGGACCTGGTACGGCACGCTGCCGGACCGCTCCAGGACGACGCTGCGATGCTGCTGCTCCGGTACCGCGGCCGACCGGAAGAAGAATCCGCCCCCCTGGCGTGCGAGGCAGGGACTTCACCACGGTAGAAAGGACACATGCCGGAGCGCGAGACCCCCGTGGGGGCCATGGAAGATGTCGATGCGGTCACCCGGGCGGTGCTGACCGCCTCCAGGCTGCTCGTGGCCGTCTCCGCCCGATCCCTCGCCGAGGTCGAGGAGCGGGTGACCGTCCCGCAGTTCCGGATGCTGGTCGTACTGTCCACCAGGGGCGCCACCAAGCTCGTCGCGCTCGCGGACCTGCTTCAGGTGGCTCCGTCGACGGCCATGCGCATGGTGGACCGGCTCATCGCGGCCGGGCTCGCCGACCGGCAGGCCAACCCCGACAATCGCCGCGAGACACTGCTGCGGCTCACCGAGGAAGGGCGCCGTACGGTCGAGAATGTGACCGCCCGGCGACGCGCCGAGATCGCTTCGATCGTGGCCCGCCTCAGCCCGACGCAGCGGCTGGCGCTCGTCGAGGCGCTCAACGCCTTCAACGAGGCAGGGACGGAACCGCCCGCTCCAGCGGTGGACGCCCTCGAGCCGCACCCGCTCGGCTGGGTGGTGGACGCCACGGTGGCGCACGACAGGTGACCCGCCACGGGTTCGGTGCCGCCCTTGGCCCCCTTCCCCGGACCCGCACTGTTTTTGCATAATGCAAGCGAATGGTGGGGCTTGAGGCTTCGTTGCCGGGCTCTGACGTGGCAGTCCGGGTCTTGCGAGCGCGTTCGCCGAGCAGGCGGGTCCGCGTCCGGGGCGGCAGGACACGGAGCCGGTGACGGACGGGAAATGACGTTGCGGACGAGACACGGGATGCGCCGACTGGGTGTGCGCCGGTCCGCGGCGGAGCCACACCTGATGGCGCATGTGCGGTCCATGGTGTGGGGGCCGGCCGAATTCGTCGGCCTGCCGCCGAGGTGGCTGCTGGTGGAGGGGATTCTCGCGGGATTCCTCGCAGCCGGAGCGATCGTCGGCACCACCGTGGTCGGCGTCTGGACCGGCAGACCCTCGCTGGCCAACGGCGAGGCCGGCCTCGCCTGCGCCGCGGCCCTCGTCCTCTATCTGCTCCTGGTGCGGGCCGGCCGGGCGCTGCTCGGCATCGTCGCCGTGATCGCCGCATGCCTTGCGCTTCAGGCCCCGCAGGCCGCCGCGGGGGTGCTGCTCTCGGCAGAGGGACGAGTGCAGCCCGTGGTGGTCACCTCCGTCGAGGCGGGGCGCGCGGCGGGCGGCGGACGCGACCGCTACCTCTGCTCGGTGGTGGACGCCGAGGGCGCGCCGCTCACGGTGCGCATCTGGCGCGGCTGCGGGCGGGCAACCCGGCCTGGAGACGCTCTCGCCGTCCTCTACGACCCGAAGGGCCGGGTCGCCCCCCGTGGCCTGGGAGTCGGGACGACGCCGACGGGACCGCTGCGCGACCTGGCCCCCTGGGTCGTCGCACTCGTCGTCGGGAGCACCGTCGCCGTGGTTCGCTCCTTTCGGCTTTCCAGCCCGTCCGAACCAGCCGGCCGTCGACCGGGCAGGCGGTGAGGAAAACGACGATCATGGCGAGCTGCGTACGAGTGTCAGTGGTCGCTGCGATGCTGACGGCATGATCACGTGGAACCTGCTTGATCTCGACAAGGCCCTGCGAGCCGGCTGGGCCGCAGACACCTGCTCGCCCGATGACCGGGCCGACTGGCAGCCGGACAATCCGGCCTGGGGGCACTGCGATATCACTGCCTTGATCGTCAACGACATCTTCGGCGGCGATCTCATAGTCGGTGAGGTGCGCCTTGACGGGACCCAGCATGGTTTCCACTGGTGGAACAGGCTGCCCAGCGGCGTGGAACTCGACCTGACGCGCGAGCAGTTCCAGCGCGGACAGACCGTCACGGCTGCCCGCGTCGTCGAGCGCCCGCCGGGCCCGCTGCCGAGACGCCGGGACGAATACCGCCGTCTGCGCGAGCGGGTCATCAAACACCTCGGTCCGCTTCCGGAGCCGGCGTGAGGCAGCCGGGAATCAGCCCGACTGGTTCACGGGAATCAGCCGGACTGGTTCAGCGGGACGACGCCCCGACCGCCGGTGGCCTGGCCGCAGGGCGGCATGCCGATTCGTCGATGACGATGACACGGCAGCGGGTGATCCCTGCGACGGCCTTGGAGACGGCGTGGTCGACGGTCGCTGGTCCGGGATTCCCGGGTGGGCTCCTCGTCGGTCATGCGTTGGGGCGCCGTGGGAGCGAGCGGCGTCGCTGTGCGGGCGCGTGCAGCGCGCGCAGCGCGCTCTGGTGGCTGAGCCAGCCGACCGGCCTGCCGTGGGCCGACTCGAGGACCGGCATGCCGGTCCCTCCCGTTGAGAGCAGGGCGTGCAGAGCCTGGGCCAGGGGCTGGTCGACTGTGACGGAAGCGGGCGGCTCGGCGAGCTGCCCGACGAGCCTCGGTGCGCCCTCCGGTTGTTCCGCCAGCGCTTCGGCCACCGCCTGGGCGGTGACGACGCCGACGTAGTCTCCGGCCTCGTCGAGCACCGGGAGCGCTCCGTGGCCCGACAGACTCAGCAGGTCGGCCGCGTCCGTCAACCCCGTGGCTGCCGGCAGGGGCGAGGGCAGGACCTCCATGACGGTGCTGACCTGCTGAGCGCCGATACGCGCCCCGAGAGCGGGGCCTTCCAGGTCGATGCCGCGGCGGCGCAGCTTGAGGGTGTAGATCGTGTCGCTGGTCAGCAGGCGGCTGGAAGCGGTGGCCAGCACGATGGCCAGCATCAACGGCAGGATGATCGAGTACTCGCCGGTCAGCTCGAAGAGGATCACCACGGCGGTGATAGGCGCCCGGGCCGCCCCGGCGAACACGGCGCCCATGCCGACGAGTGCGTACGCGCCCACCGGGCCCGCCGCGCCGGGCAGCAACCGGTGGACGCCGATGCCGTACGCCGAACCCAGCATCGCGCCGATGAACAGGCTGGGCGCGAAGACCCCGCCCGATCCGCCGATCCCGATCGTCAGGCTGGTCGCCAGCATCTTGCCGCCCAGCAACAGCAGCACGAAGCCGACCGCGTAGCCGCCCGCGGTCGCCTCCTGCAGCACCGGATAACCGACGCCGTACATCTCGGGCAGGACCAGCAGCACCAGGCCCAGGGCGAGGCCGCCGACCGCCGGGCGCAGCCACTCCGGGCCGCGCCAGAGCCAATCGCAAGCGTCCTCGACCAGGTAGAGGAACCGCGAGAAGCCCACTCCGACCGCCGCGGCGATGACGCCCAGCAGGGCGACCAGGCCGTACTGGGCGAGGTGCTCGACACGGAAGGCCGGCAGGCGCAGGAAGGCCGCGTTGCCGAAGGCCGCGCGCCCGATGACGCTCGCGGTGACGCTGGCCAGTACCGTCGCACCGAACGCCTCGGCGGAGAAGGTGCCCAGGATCAGCTCCATGGCGAAGAAGACACCGGCCAGGGGCGCGTTGAAGGTGGCAGCGATCCCGCCCGCCGCACCGCAGGCGACCAGCAGTCGCATCCGGCCCTCGCTCACCTTCGCCACACGGCCCAGCGTCGAGCCGAGCGCCGAGCCGATCTGCACGATCGGGCCCTCACGGCCCACCGACCCGCCGGAACCGATGGTCAGGGCAGAGGCGAGCGTCTTGACCACGGCGACCTTGGGGCTGATCCGTCCGCCGCGCTGGGCCACCGCGAGCATGACCTCGGGCACTCCGTGACCCCGTGCCTCCTTGGCGAAGCGGTGCACCAAGGGCCCGTACAGCAGACCGCCGATGACAGGAGCCAGGAGAAGAAAGTACGGACCGAGCCACGGCACATGCCCATTGCTCGCGCCGGCCGAGGCGGCGTAATCGGCATGACCCGAAAGGAGACGGGTGAACGTCGTGATGCACCAGCGGAAGACGACCGAGCCCGCGCCCGCCCCGGCGCCCACCACCACGGCCAGTGCCATCAGGCTCGCTGGTGCGGTCCGAAGTCCTGCGAGCCTCGGCCCGCGTGTGAAGCCACTTGTCGCGCTGCTGGTCACTTGCTTCCCGTCCGCTGTCGCCGGTACGGCACTCATCGCACTCCTTCCGTACCTTTGCATTATGCAAAACGCGTCAAGTGGACGGGTCACGGGGGCACGGGTTCCTCGCCTCTCATCACGGTGGGCGTCCACGGTTCCGAACCGAGCGGGCCGCCGGACGGCGCGACAGAGGGAATGTGTCGGTTCGACCACGACCGCGAGGGCCGCGCCCCCTGGTGCCGGGTGCCACCTGGTGCGGGGCGTCCCTGTGATCCGCTCCCGGGGTGGGCCGCGCCGGCGACAACCGAGCGGGTTGTCGCCGAACATGGTGTGCGCGAACAGGTCGTGCACGCAGTCGCCCGGGTCGTCCGGCGAGCTCCGCGCCGTCCCGAGCTGCGTCCGAACGGCGCCTCTCGTCAGGCCGGCAGCAGTCTCGCGGCGCTAGGTCGTGTCCGGTGGGTCGGCAGGGTTCCCTTGCTTGCCTTCTAGGCTGGCGCCATGGACAACGGGCTCACTCTCGAGAGAAACGCCTTCATCAACTTTCGACATCACCTCCTGGATCCGAAGGAGCACGGGTATCGGTGGGTCGCCATCAAGCAACTCCGCTTCTCTGCGGGGTTCCTGGACGATAGAGGGCTGCTTGGCGCACTGATTGGGCATGAGCAGTTCCGGGACGACTACGCAGGTGGTGGAGTGCTGCAGGACGGACCCCGGCACGGTCCGTATTGGCTGCGGTTGATCACTCCCGACCTCTACGAGCCCGTCAGCCAGGAGAAGGCCGTGCAGATCCTGCGGGAGTGGGTGGATCCGCTCTGGGACGTGCCCACCGAGCTGAAGGCAGGTCTGCAGCGGGAGGTGTTCGACCGCCTGGCCGCAGCCGATGGCATCTACTACCTCAGCGAGCTCGGTGATGAGGCGATTCATGACTGGGGACGTGTGCACGACTACTTCCACGAGTTCGTGCTCATCGACCGCTCGACTGGGCAGATCGCACTCGTCGTTGCGGCCGATGACTGAGCCAACCAACAGCTCATCCGCCGCGGCGGCTGAGATCAGTAGCGGAGCCACAGCCGAATCGCGGCAAGAGTGACCGTGCCGTGGAAGACGTAGGCCCTCTTGTCGTAGCGGGTCGCCACGGCTCTGGCTCCCTTGAGAGCGTTGAAGCAACGCTCGACTTCGTTCCTCCTTTTGTAGGTGGTGCTGTCGAAGCCGGTCGGCCGCCCGCCGTGCTACCGCGCCGTCGACGGCGCCCACGCCCCAGCGCCCGGGGCGGGCGGTGATGAGCCCCGGCCGCATGCTGGTGGGAGCGGCAGACCGGCGAATCCACGCTCACCACACTCCGGTCGATCCGTCCCTCGACGTCGGCGTCGGTCTGAACCGTCCGCAGGACACTCTCCCACGGACCATCCGCGGACCACCTGCGACGTCCGTCATAGACCGTCTTCCACTTCCCGAAGCGGGTCGGAAGATCTCGCCACGCAGGCCGGTGCGCTGCCGGAACAGGATCCCGTTGATCACGCGCCGGTGACACAGCCAACGTTCACCCCGCCCAAGGTTTTTGGGCAGATGCGGTTCGAGTCGAGCCCACTCGTCGTCCGATAGATCACCCGGCCCCACATCAGCCGGAACGAGCTACCGCCGAGTGAGTCACTCGACCCGTCACACAGGGCCTAGGCGCCCGGGTCGCGGAGGCCGACCGCGTCGTGCCTCCAGAACGGTTCCGCGTAGACCAGCGTCCCCGTCATCCATGTCTCGTACCCCGGCAGCCTGATGGCCTGGAAGGCGCCGTCCGGAATGCGCAACGACGGCTTTCGGAAGCCCTGTTCGCCGCCGGGTGCGAACCCGAAACGGGAGTAGTAGCCAGGATCGCCTTCCAGGAAGACAAGAGGGACGGCCCGGTCGGCAAGGACCTTCAGTCCGTGTCGGACCAGGGCCGATCCGACGCCGCGCTTCTGGTGCTCGGGCGTGACAGCCAGGGGGCTGAGCACCTGCACCGGAACCAGTCGCCGAGGGGCGTCGAGCAGACTGCGGGTGAACATGACGTGCCCGACGGTCTGTCCGTCGTGCTCGGCGACCAGGGAGAGACCGTCCCCCGGAGTGACCGATTCCCGCAGGGTGCCGACCAGATCGGCCACGACACGGCCGTGGTCGCCGAACGTCCGCAGGTGGAGGTTCCGCACGGTCTCTCTGTCACTGAGGAGTTCCTCGCGAAGGTGCATGCCCGCAGGGTAGGAAGCCCTCTGCACGCTCGCACCGGGTTTTGGAGCCAGGCCGACGCGGCGCCTCGATGCCTGCGCCGGCCAGGCGTCCTCCTCGTGCTCCCTGAGCCGGGCTCACGGGCCGGCTGCGGCCGTGTGGGGAGGGGGTGCCGCCGAGGAAGTACACAGGTCCGTCGTGGTGACGCCTACGAAGGCGACGGCGCCCAGACACAGCAGGCCGCCACTGACGAGAGCCGCTGCTCCGGAAGTTGCGTCCGCGACCAGGCCGCCGCGCATGTTGCCGATGTCGGGGCCGGCCTGCCCGACGATCTGTTCAGCGGCGCTGACCCGGCCGAGCAGTTCGCGGGGGGTGTGCGTCTGGACGACGGTGCTCCGGGACACGACGGAGACGGTGTCGGCGGCGCCGGCCATGACGAGGAAGGCCAATCCGGTCCATGGGTCGGAAGACATGCCGAACAGGGTCAACGCCACGCCCCAGCCGGCGCTTCCGCCCAGCATGACCAGGCCGGGGCGGGACAGCCGGGTGAAGGTACCGGAGAAGAGGGACGCCGCCACGCCGCCTACGGCGATGGCTGTGAGGAAGAGTCCGAGCGTCCGCGGGCTGCCGCCGAACCGTTCCGCGTTGACCAGGGGGAACAGGCTGATGGGCATCGACAGCACGGTGGTGGCCAGGTCGGTGAGGAGGGCCCCGCGAATGGCGGGAGTGCGGCCGAGGAAGGCCAGACCGTCCAGCACTCCCCGCAGACCGGGCCGCGCGCCCTCGTCGCCGGCTTCCATGTGCGGCAGGCCGAACGCGCCGTAGAGCGCGGCGACGAACGTCAGGGCGTCGATCAGGTAGCAGCCGCCGACGCCCCACCCGCCCACGATCAGTCCACCCAGGGCGGGACCCATCAGCATGGCGCCCTGGAAGGAGATCCGTCTCAGCGCCAGTCCCGCCGCCAGCTGGTCCTGGGGCAGCAGGTGGGGAAGGAACGTCCGGGAAGCCGGGCCACCGCAGGCGACCAGGCAGGACTGGACCGCGACCAGCCCCAGGACACCGGCCACCGGGAGGTGTCCGAGGAAGCCCTGCAGCGCGAGGAGGAGCGAGCACACGGCTTGCCCACCGGTCGTGAGCAGATAGAACTTCCGGCGGTCCGCCCGGTCGACGAGCGATCCGGCGAAGAGCGCGAGCGCGACGAGGGGAAGCGCCTGCGCCAGCCCGATGGCGCCCGTCCATGTGGCGCTCTTCGTCGTCTGCCAGACCTGGAACGTGACGGCGACGAGCGTCATCTGGCTGCCGAAGCCGGACAGTGTCTGGCCGATCCACAACCGCCGGAACGCCGGTGACGACCGTAACGGAGTCACATCGAGCAGCGTGCGCCTCAGCTCCATGCGGGGTCCTCTGCCAGCTTTTCGGCGATCCGGTCATGGAAGGTCTTGCGCTCCAGAGCCTGCTCGATATCCGCGACGACCCGGGAGAGCGGGTAGGGAATCTCCGCTTCGAGGTCCGCTAGAGCGGCCTCGGTGGCGCGCCATTCCGCCGCAAGGCGACCGACGACGCGGCGGGCCTGGTCGGTGAGCATCACCTTCTTGCTCCGCGCATCGTCGCCCACGACGGTCCGTACCCAGCCGGCCGCGCGCATCGCGGCGACCTTCTGGCTGAGTGCCGAATGCGTGCGGTGAACCGAGTCGGCGAGTTCGGTGATGGTCATGGGGCCGCGGGCGTGCAGGCGAAGCAGTTCCATGACGAAACTCGGTTTGAGCCCGTCGATGCGTTCTTCGGAGTAGATCCGGGCGATGTCGGCGTCCATCGAGTCCTGGAGCAGGCGCAGGGGCCGCCAGAGGCTCTCGTGCGTCGGGTCGAGTGCGTGGGGGCCGGGCGACTGAAGGTCGGGCATGAGGCAACCGTAACAGCACTTATATAAGTACTGTTAGTTTTCCCAACCGGTGAGCACTTGCAGCGCGGTCCCCCACCCGCCGGAAGCAGTGACAGTCCCCGGCCCTTACCTCGAAAGGCGCAAGGAAGGGGCGACTTCATGTGTCGGTGACACCCTGGGCGCTGGAAGATCACGCCGCCATGCCTCTGGGCCCTGGCTGAAAGGCCCCTGCTGAGCAAGGATCAGCCGACATGATGCGCTTGCACTTCACCGAAGCCGACCTGAGGAAGATCACCCTCAAGGGGCCCGACGCCCTGGAGGAGGCGGCCTTCAGCGTGCGCTGCGGGCGCGCCGGACCGACCGGGCCGCACCGCAGGCGGCCCGAGCTTGCACGATGGCACCGCCGAAGCCGCTCCGCGACCGAGGCCGGGATCCTCTTCGATCTCGTCCCCCAGGACGGGTTCTTACCCGACTTCCTCGTCCAGCTGACGGACGACATCGACATCGGCGCCGCTAGGGCGGCTCAGACGCCCTCCGAGCAACTGGCCTCCGACATAGCACAGTTGCGCGGCACGGCGCGAAATGGGCGCCGGCTGCGGGAACTGGCCGAAGGCGCGTCGAAGGCGCGTGAGGAACTGGCCAAGGACCTGCGGCGCTACTTCCGCTCCAGTCTGGCCGACCTGTGGCCGCGGGTCCGAGCCGGTGCCGGTGCGGACCGGGCACTACGGTCCGAGGCGCTGCTGCGCGGCGGCGTCGACGGCCTGCTGGCCACTCTCGGCACCTGCTGGCGCTGGGAACCACCTGTCCTGCACATTCCCTGGCCCGGCCCGGCCACCGTCGACGTGCCGCTGTGCGGACAGGGGCTCGTGCTGGTCCCGTCGTATTTCGGCGGGCCCGCGCTGATGTACCGGCCCGGGGAGCCCACCGTGCTGATCTACCCGATGCACACGGGCGACTCCCCCGGCGACGGCTCGGACGCACTCGGCCCCCTGCTCGGGCGCACCCGGGCGGCCGTTCTGGCCTCGCTGCAGTATCCGGCCACCACCACGGCGCTCGCCGACCGCGTCGGCGTGTCGCTGCCCTCTGCCAGTCAGCACACCGCCGTGCTGCGCAATGCCGGCCTGATCACCACGACGCGCACCGGCGGTGCGGTCCTGCACGCCCTGAGTCCGTTGGGGGCCCGTCTTCTCGGCGGCGACACCGCCGGCCGCTGACACGACCGGGCGCCGGCCCGACCCGCGCGCCGCGGGGCGCCGGCCGCCGGCGCCGCTGAGGTCGTCGTGGGGCTGGGACCCGGTGGGGTGCAGCTGGGGCCGGGTGTAGTCAGTGGTCGAGGAGGGTGCCCGTGCCCTCGGGGGTGAACCGGCTCAGCGCCTCGTCGATGCGGGCCAGTGTGTCGGGGTGCAGTCGGACCCGCGCGGCGGCGAGGTTGTCGGCGATGTGGGCGGGGGTGCGGCTGCCCGGGATCGGGACGACATGCTCGTCCTGGTGGAGCAGCCAGGCCAGGGCCAGCTGGGCCGGGGTGAGTCCGAGGTCGGAGGCGATGCCGCGCAGCGGGGCGTAACGGTCGTAGTTGGCCTTGAGGTTGGCGGCCTCGAAGCGGGGCAGGTTGCGGCGGAAGTCGTCCTCGGCGACCTCCTGGACGGTGCCGGTGAGGAAGCCTCCGCCCAGTGGGCCCCAGGCCACCAGACCGACACCGAGTTCACGGGCGGCCGCGTGCAGGTCCGGATCGACCGGCTGCCACATCGACCACTGCACCTGGACGGCCGTGACCGGGTGGACCGCGTGGGCCTTGCGGAGCTGGTCCGCGGTGACATTGGACAGACCGAGATGGCGCACCAGCCCCTCGGAGACCAGATCGGCGACGGCGCCGACGGTGTCCTCCAGCGGCACCTCGGGGTCGGGGAAGTGCGGGTAGTACAGGTCGATGACGTCGGTGCCGAGGTTGCGCAGCGACTGTTCGGCGTAGCCGCGCACGTACCGCGGCTCGGCGTTGACGGCCAGTTCCCCGAACGTGTACGAGACCGGGAAGCGGTGCGCCGGTGCTCCCTCGGGGATACGGAAGCCGAACTTGGTGGCGATCGTCACCTGGTCGCGGCGGCCGCGCAGGGCCTGGCCGACGAGTCGCTCGTTGTGGCCGTCGGCGCCGTAGCCGTCAGCGGTGTCGATCAAGGTGACGCCCTCGTCGAGGGCGGTGCGCAGGGCAGCCACCGCGCGGTGGTCGTCGATCTCGCCGTACATGCCGGGTGAGAGGACCATCGCGCCGAAGCCGATCGCCGAGGTCTGCAGGTCCGCCAGGTGGCGGGTGGGCAGGGCAGCCATGGAAGCAACTCCTGAAGCAATTCGGGATGCGAACGTGGGAAGCGGGATGCGGGTGCAAGGCCGGTTGCGGCCGTGGTCCCACTCTCCGCCGCTGTCTGCCTCCGCGTCCAAGACCTTGGGGTATAACCATGAGCTATGGACGTTCACCTGCGGGACCTCCGGTATTTCGTGGCGGTGGCCGAGGAGCTGCACTTCACGCGGGCCGCGGAACGGCTCTACGTCTCACAGCCGGCCCTGTCCAAGCAGATCCGGGCGCTGGAGCGGCAGCTCGGCTTCCAGCTCTTCGAGCGGCAGCGCCGGAAGGTGGAGCTCACCCCTCAGGGGGAGGCCTTGCTGACTCCGGCCCGGCACCTGCTGGCGGACTGGCAGGAGGCCCTCCAGACGGCGCGCGGCGCCGTCGCACCGGTGTCGCTGACCGTCGGCATCCAGACGGCCGTGGGCCGGGACGTGCAGCGCGACGTGCTCGCCGGGCTTCCGCGACCGGGGCTGGCACATCACCTTGCGGCTGGTGGCGTGGGACGACCCGAGTGCCGGCCTCGCCGACGGCACCTGCGACCTTGCGTTCGTCTGGCTGCCGCTTCCCGGCGCCGGCTTCGCCACCAGAACTCTGGTCAGGGAGCGGGTGTGGGTGGCGCTGCCTGTCGGACACCGGATGGCGGACCGTACGGAGATCGACTTCGACGAGCTCGCCGGCGAGCCCTTCATCGCCCTCCCCCGCAGCGCGGGCCCGCTGAGGGACTTCTGGCTCGCGACCACGGCACGCGCCGGGCGGACACCGCGTATCGGCGCGGAGGCCGGTTCGACCGACGAGGTACTCGAAGCCGTGGCCTCGGGACAGGGCGTCGCACTGATCGCCGAGGGCAACGTCGGCCTCTACCAGCGCCCGGACCTCGTCTACCGGCCCGTCCTCGGCCTGCCCGAAGCGGAGCTGGCCATCGCCTGGCGCGCCACCGACCGCCGGCCCGAGGTCTCCGAACTCGTCGCCGCTCTCACCAGCCGCACGGGCCCCCGCCCCCGCAGTTGAGGGAGGACGGCGCCGGCCCTGCGCCGGGCCGGTCTCGGGCCGCACGGTCGTCGATACATGGATACGTCGATACGTGGATCCCGCGGCGCGTGTATCAGTGCTGGCAGCCGCAGCCCGCCGCCGTCTTGGCCTCGGTGATGGTCAGGGCGGGGCCGGTGGACGTCTCCGCCGGGGTGCAGCAGGCGCTGACGCCGCAGCACGCGTCCGTGGCCTCGGCGTTCGCGGTGGGCGCGTCGGTGTTCAGGGGCTTCGTTGCGCGCACGATCGCGGAGTGCATGCCGTCGGCGACCGGGTGGGTCGGGATGATCTCGATGTCGGTGAACCCGGCGGCGGCCAGGCCTTGGCGGTACTCGGCGAAGGACAGGGCTCCCGCGATGCAGCCGGCGTGGTCGCCGCGTTCGGCCCGCTGTGCGGGGGTGAGGGCGTCGTCGGCGACGACGTCGGAGACTCCGATCCGGCCGCCGGGCTTCAGGACGCGGAAGGTCTCGGCGAACACGGCCGGCTTGTCGGTGGACAGGTTGATCACGCAGTTGGAGATGACCACGTCGACGGTGTTCGCGGGCAGCGGGATCGCCTCGATGGTGCCCTTGAGGAACTCCACGTTCGTCGCGCCCGCCTTCTCGGCGTTGGCCAGGGCGAGTTGGAGCATCTCATCCGTCATGTCCAGCCCGTAGGCCCTGCCGGTGGGACCGACGCGGCGGGCGGAGAGCAGGACGTCGATGCCGCCGCCGGAGCCGAGGTCGAGGACGCGCTCACCGGCCCGGAGTGCGGCGACGGCGGTCGGGTTGCCGCAGCCGAGGGAGGCGGCCACGGCCTCGGCGGGCAGGGCGTCGCGCTCGTCGGCGCCATAGAGGGCGGAGCCGAAAGTCTCGTCGACCTCGACCGGCTGGGGGCCGCAACACGCGGTGCCACCCTCGGTGACCTGCACGGCCGCCGCCGCGTACCGCCTGCGGACGGTCTCACGCAGGTCGGTGGAGTGTTCAACCATGACGCCCTCCTGGGCCACGGGGCAAGGCGCTGCCGGGAACGGCCTGCATCGACGTTGGTTGATGCCAGCCTGCGCCTTGAATCGAGGAACGTCAACATAGGGGAATGTCGAAACAGCGGCTTCTCAGTCCCGTCAGGTGTGAGAGTTGACTCTCACGCCTTGTGAGAGAACACTCTCACATATGGACCGTGGCAATCACCTGGGTGATATCGAGATCACCGA
The DNA here is from genome assembly GCF_044746005.1 of Streptomyces sp. NPDC086766. Lineage (NCBI taxonomy): Bacteria > Bacillati > Actinomycetota > Actinomycetes > Kitasatosporales > Streptomycetaceae > Streptomyces > Streptomyces sp. NPDC086766. The sequence goes on from NZ_JBIVBI010000007.1 coordinate 28,448, forward strand.
CCCGAAGGCCATGCGGGCGCTGGCGCATCCCGTACGGCTCGCCGTCCTCGAACGACTGCAACGGCACGGACCCGCCACAGCGACGCAACTTTCACCGCACGTAGGAGCGACTCCGTCCGTGACGAGCTGGCATCTGCGCCATCTGGCGGGATTCGGACTCGTCCGCGACGCCGAGCCCGGAACGGATCGCCGGGCGCGACGGTGGGAAGCCGTGGCCCGGGGGTTCCGGTTCGAAGTGCCCGAGGACGAGGAGGGCCGGTCGGCTGCGAGGGTGCTGTCCCGGGAGATGTTCCTCCACTCCGCCGACTTGCCGCATCGATGGGTGACGCAGACCGAGCCCGGCCTCGATCCGGAGTGGCGCAGGCTCGCGGGGCTGGCCAACACCCGCGTGGTGGTGTCCGCCGAAGAACTGGCGGACATCGAAAACGCGATCGAGAGCGTCCTCGCTCCCTACATCACGCGTGACCCGGCCGACCGGCCGAGCGGCGCCCGCGGGGTCCGGCTCTTGCGCTACCACCTCCCGGAGAGCGCCCAAGAGCAGACCGGCGAAATCGTATGAGCAGCCCGCCGACATCACTGTGGCGGGACCGACGGTTCGTTCGCTTCTGGGCCGGGCAGTCGGCCTCCCAGTTAGGTGACCGCATCTCCGAACTGGCGTTACCCCTGATTGCCGTAGCGGCTCTTCATGCCTCGGCCAATCAGGTTGCGTGGCTCACCGCGCTCGCCTGGGCGCCGAACCTCCTCGCCATCGTGCTGGGCGCCTGGGTCGATCACCGAGTGCACAAGCGCCGCCTGATGGTCCTCGCCGATCTGGCACGCGCGTGCCTGCTGCTGACCCTGCCGACCGCATACCTGCTCGGGGGCGTGACGCTCATCCACCTGTACGCGGTGGCACTGCTGACCGGCGCCGCAGGGGTGCTGTTCAACACCGCCTATCCGCCCTTCTTCGCCCGCCTGGTGCCGCGCTCCTCCTACGTCGACGCCAACAGCAAGCTCAGCGCCAGCCGGTCCGCCTCCTACGTCGCCGGCCCTGCCATGGGCGGGGCTCTCGTCCAGGCCGTCACCGCGCCCGTCGCCGTGATCGCGGACGCCCTGACCTTCCTGGCCTCTGCCGCCCTCGTGGGGCCGATCCAAGCGGACCAACCGGCCGCTGTCAGTGGTGGGCAGGCAAGCCACTCTCTGCTGCGCCGTGCCAGAGAAGGGCTGGCCTTCGTCATCCGTCACCCGATCCTGCGAGCGAGTCTCGGCTGCGCGACGACCGTCAACTTCTTCACGTTCATGACGGCCACCGGGCTGACCGTGCTGTTCGCCGACCGCGTGCTCGGCCTGTCCGCAGACGTCATCGGGCTGGCTTTCGGTATCGGATCAACCGGAGCTCTCCTGGGCGCGTTGATCGCCCCGGCTATTTCACGATGGATCGGCCTGGGCCGAAGCATCGCGGTCGGCGCAGTGCTGTTCCCGGCTCCCATCGCTGTCACCGCCATGGCCGGCGGCCCCCTCTGGGCCCGCGCGGGGGCCCTGGGTCTCGCGGAATTCCTCGCCGGACTCGGCGTCATGCTGTTCGACGTCAACCTCAACTCCCTGCAAACCGCGGTCATACCGGACGGCATGCGCAGTCGCGTGGCCGGCGCCTACAGCACGGTCAACTACGGCATCCGCCCCATCGGCGCCCTCGTCGGAGGGATGCTCGCCACCATCATCGGGCTCAGGACAACCCTGATCACGGCCGCCGTCGGAGGAGCGCTGTCACTGCTCTGGCTACTCCCCTCACCGATACCACGCATACGCTCTCTGGCTCACATCGCACCACTCCTCGCCGACGACGCCACCGAGACAGCCGGTCACCCGGCGCCTTGATGACGCGTAGCCCAAGTGCGATGCCCCCCGTCGAACCCGGCCCCCGCAGGTCGCCGGAGCGGCTGAGCGAGCGTCTACGATCCGGTTGATCACCGAACCGGGGAGGGAACATGGCCGAGGGCCGAGAGTCGGAAACGGTCGCCGAGAGACCGGTGGAGCTGGCCTACCGGCCGACCGTCGGCGAATTGGCGTCCGCGCTGCGGGCACGCGCGAGGCACACCGGCGCGGGACGCTTCCAGCGCCGGGCGCTGGTCTGGACGCTGGCGTTCTCGGCCGTCGGCGCCCTGCTGTCGACGGCCGGCTCCGGCCGCCATGGCACACCGTGGCCCCTGTATGCGGGGTTGGCGGCCTTCGCCGCGTTCACGACCGCGGTGCCGTGGTTGCAGGCGCGCCGCCTCCACCGATTCGCCGAACGGCAGGGGGACATCTGCGGGACGGTCGACGATACCGGGGTCCGGCTCACCACCGAGCACAGCTCGGCCGGCCACGCCTGGCACCTCTACTCGCGCTATGTCGAGACCCCGGAGCTGTTCGTACTGCTCAGCTCCGACAAGTCAGCCGTCGGCTTCGCTGTCCTGCCCAAGCGGGCCGTCGCGGACCCGAAGGAGGTGAACCGGCTGCGGGCGGTCCTCGACCGGCGGCTCGTGCGCGCGGACGCCGAGGCGTCCGGAACCCCGCGGAGCCGCGGCCGGGCCGTCGGCCGCGGCGCCGGCTCCGTCGGACTGTTGCTGCTGGGACTGCTGATGTTCTTCTTCGCCTTCGCCGCCGTCCAGCACGCCACCCACCCCGACCGCTTTCCCGGGATCCAGAACAACACCGCCCCGGTGTCGGCCGTCATGCTGGGACTGGGGACGCTTGCGATCGCCGGGGCCTGGCGGCTCGTACGGCGGATGACGGCCATGCGGATCGTGACGGCCGTGCTCGCCGTCCTGGTCCTGCTGACCGGAGGCGCCGTCCTGTACCGCGTGGCGCCGATGCTCCACTGCTGGGGCTCGGACCGGATCGCCCGCGCGCCCGCGGGCTCCTACGTCTGCTACGACTTCTGAGCGGGCCACGGTCCGCGAGCGGGGCCGACGATTCTCCGCGGTAGCGGCCCCGAAAAAATGCCGCGTACCCGCGGGGCGGCCGATGAGTTTCTTCCCCATCGGCAGTCAGAGACCATGTTCGGTGCGCGCCAGCCGCGAGTGCTGCCGGATCCCGCGCCGACCGACTTCGCCGAAAACCGGACACGAGACATCGAGGAACCAGTATGCGCACCCTGATCAGCACCGCCTTCGTATCCCTCGACGGAGTCGTGGAGGCCCCGGGCGGCGAGCCCGGATACCGCAACGCCGGGTGGACCTTCAAGGACATCGAGTTCCTCCCCGAGGCCTTCGACATCAAGGGCCGTGAGCAGCGGGAAGCCACGGCGATGCTCATGGGCCGGACCAGCTACGAGGCGTTCAGCCCGGTGTGGCCCGACATGGAGGACTTCGCCGACTACAAGGTGATGCCGAAGTACGTCGTCTCCACCACCCTCGGCAAGGACGACCTGGTGTCGAACTGGGGCGAGACGACGATCCTGCGCTCGCTCGACGAGGTCGCCGAACTGAAGGAGACCGAGGGCGGCCCGATCATCGTCCACGGCAGCGCCTCCCTGAACCACGCCCTCTCCGACGCCGGTCTGATCGACCGCTATCACCTGCTCGTCTTCCCGCTGCTGCTCGGCGCGGGCAAGCGACTGTTCAGCACCACGGACAAGGACACGCAGAAGCTGAAGCTGGTCGAGCACGAGGCCTACGCCAACGGTGTGCAGAAGAACGTGTTCGACGTGATCCGCTGACGGCGGCTCCGGCGCTCGTCATGGGCGCCGGCAGCGCGCGACTGCACGGCCGGGTAATGAGCTCGTGCCGCGCCCGGGGACCACGACCGTACTCTGGCGGGCATCAGCCTTTGAGGCGGTAGCTGTCCCCCATGGTGGGCGTCGTGTTGTGCTGGGCTATCGCGCTGAAGGACTGCCGGTCGTGCGCGGCCATCTGACGTCGCGTCCTCTCGATGAGCAGGCCGTCCGCGTTCTCGGTCGGCCTGCTGCCGCGCCGCAGCAGCACCCGGACGAGCGTCAGCACCACGGCCGCAAGCAGCCCGAAGAGCAACCCGATCGCCACCATCGCGCACCCCCGTCGACAGAGATGGCCCCTGATCCGCCCGCTGACTCCTCACTCTAGGACGGGTCTTTCCGCTGGGGAACGTTCGCGGACAACGTCCTCTCCGGCGCTGCCCCGCTCGTCCGTGCGCACCGGGCATCGGTCGACGCCGCCGAGCACATCGCGATCGCCGAGCGCGTCGCCCTTCAGCACGCGAGCGACGTTCGACTCCCGGGCCGGCTCCGTACACTGACGGGCATGGCATGCCGCATCAGTGAGCTGATCCTCGACTGCGCCGACCCCGAGCGGCTCGCCGCATTCTGGAGCGAGGTCCTCGGCTATGTGGAACTCGGCCGGGAGGAGGACGGGAGCATCGAGATCGGGCCGCCCGACGCCGGCTTCGGCGGTCCGCAGCCCACCCTCGTCCTCAGCCCCAGCAGCGCCCCGCGGACCGGGAAGCTCCCCCTGCACATCGACGTCAACGCCACCGACCGCGACCAGGACGCCGAGTTGGAGCGACTGCTCGCACTCGGCGCAAAGCCCGCGGACGTCGGCCAGACCGGCGCCGAGAACTGGCACGTCCTGGCCGACCCGGAGGGCAACGAATTCTGCCTCCTGCACGCCCGGCTCCAACCGCTCCGACCACACGCGTCCTGAGGCCAGGCAGTGGGCCCGCTCCGGGCGCGACGTGGCAGCGGGCTCGGTCAGTCCAGTTCGTGTGCGAGCAGGTCCATCAGCAGCCCGTCCTGCCAGACGCCCGTTCGGTGATTGCGCCAGTAGGCCCGCATGACCCCGACCGGCCTGAAGCCGACCCGGCGATAGCAGCGGATCGCAGTGGTGTTGGCCGCGGCGGGATCGATGGTCAGCCGGTGGTGGCCGCGTTCCCGGACCAGCCACCGGGCCATCGTGCGCACCGTGTCCGTGCCCAGACCCTTGCCATGCTGCCGCGCCGCCAGGAAGACGTCGATGCCGGCATGGCGGAACTCGGGGTCGGTCTCCTCCTCGAACTGGACGGCTCCGATCACTTCACCCTCGTGAACGACGGCGAGCATGCCGGCGTAGTCGTCGGGGGGCGGCCACCACTGCGCGACCTCCGGCTCGCTCACGATCCTGTCGAGGATCTCATCATCGCCGTCCGTAACGGGCCGCAGGACGACCCTCTCCCCGCGCAGCTCCATGCCCTCCATCCTCGCAGGGGAGGTGAAGGATTCCGTGGGAACAGCCCAGAAGACGGCACCGGCACTCGACTGCCCAGGTTCGCCCTCGAGGCTCACCTGGTGCCACCGCCCTGGGATGGCCCAAGCTGGCCCGCATGGACTGGTTGCCACTGCTCTCCACCCTGACCGGTGCCGCGATCGGCATCGTCGCCACTCTCATCGCCGACCGGAACCGGTGGAAGCACGAGGATGTCAAAGAAGCTCTGCGGCTGCGGCTCGACATCTACACGCAGTACACCACCACCGTGAAGGTCCTCGGCGAGAGCCTGCGGGCCCTGGCCGAGCGGGAGCACCCTTCCGACGACGAGCGGGCGCTCGCGCTGCGCGAAGCCTTTCGGGAGTCAGGCATAGCCATCGCATCAGAACGGATGTGGCTCATCGCGCCCCAACCCGTCGTCAAGGCCTCCAACAGCGTGTTCCACTGCCTGCGACGCATCTGCGACGGCTACGTCGACGGCATTGCCGTCAGCAGTCCGGAGGATCGCGCCCGCTGGGAGGCGCGCGGCCAAGCAGCCGCCAAGATGCGCAAGCTCATGCGTGAAGATCTCGGGGTCGGCCCCCTCACCGAACGCCACAGCCCCCGTCTCGACGACTACGACGACGTCGCCGCGCAGTGATCGTGACCGTGGCACCAACGCCATGAGATGGCACACCTAGGGTTTCGGCATGCCAGACTCCACGAAGCGCCAATCGCCTCAGCACCTCGGCCTGTTGTCCTCACCCCCGGGAGGGGGGAAGAGCCGCCGGCAACTGGTAGGCCGCTCGGTCATCGGTCTGCTGGTCCTGGCCGGGGCCGTATGGCTGCTCCACCCGGCCGGCCCCGGACCGGGTGACCACGCCCCCATGCCGGTGTGCTCCAGCGACGACGGCAGCAGCTTGCGCGCCGATGTCAACGGCGACGGAATCCTGGACGAGATACACGACCCGGGCCGTGACGGCAAAGCCTTCGTCGTCTTCTTACTTCGTGACGACCGGCGCAGGGTGAGTGTCGACGAGGCTCGGAGTCCCTGGCAGAAGGCCTCGGGTGCGTTGCACTCGGCCATGGCGACGCGGGGCACGTTCGGCGACTTCGACGGTGACGGCCATGTCGATCTCGCGTTGTTCTACAGCCAGCGGGACAACGGCGATACGCCCCGCTCCTACATGCCCGTCCACGAGGTCCGCTACGGACCGCTCGCCCAGGACCTGAGCAGCGAACGCACCGGCACCATCCGTATACGATCGGCGTCCTTCGTCCACGGGGTACGAACCACCGACCAGAACCGCGACGGCCGTGCCGAACTTCAGGTGTACCAATCCGGCGGAGACGGAGCGGTGTCCCGGCTCGTCGGCCGCCAGAACGGCTACGGCGTGACCGTGGGCGAGCAAGACTTCTCGTACGTCGAACCGGACGACGACCTCGGGTGGCCCGACTTCGGCATCTGCGTCGGCTACTACTAGCGCCGAGCATCCTTCAGCAGTACTGGAAGGCCTCTCCGCGACGTCGCCGGCCGGGCCTTGCGTCTGGCCCGCCGACGCCGGACCGGGCCCCGGAGCCGGCCGTGAGGGCTTACGCGCCGCGCACTTCAGAGGCCACGCCCACGCGGCGCACGGCGCGCTGTCGCAGCGATGCCGGCGGCCTCCCGGAGTTCGACCAGCGGCCCCAGCCGTGGAGGCTGGAGCGGAGCGGTGTGTGCCGATATTCGTTTCGTGCCGTGAGGGAAGGGCCTTACCGTGGCGCGGTGACGACTCAGATGATCATCCTCAACGGTGGCTCCAGTTCGGGGAAGTCCGGGATCGTACGGTGTCTGCAGGCCGTACTGCCGGATCCATGGCTGGCGTTCGGCTGCGACTCGTTCGTCGACGCTCTGCCCGCGAGAATGCAGGCGTCGGACGGAGGGATCGCGTTCTCAGCGGATGGCGAAGTGAGCGTCGGAGCGGAGTTCCGTGCCCTGGAGGCGGCCTGGACGGAGGGGGTCGTGGCGATGGCCCGTGCGGGCGCCAGGATCATCATCGACGATGTCTTCCTCGGCGGAGCCGCGTCCCAGCAGCGGTGGCAGCAGGCTCTGGGCTCGCTGGCCGTGCTGTGGGTCGGCGTCAGATGTGAGAGCGCCGTCGCCGCGGGCCGCGAGGTCGCACGCGGAGACCGCATCAGGGGAATGGCCGCGTCGCAGGCGGATGCGGTCCACCACGGGGTGTTCTACGACCTGGAGGTGGACACCACGCATTCCGAGTCACTGGAGTGCGCGCGCACCATCGCCGCCCGCGTCAGCTGATCGCCGGACCGGCTCCCAGCTCCCACGCTCCACGAGATGCCGCCCCCCGTTGCCCTCGCCCGCGCTGTCGGGGCCGCGGCACATTCGACGTGCCGGCGGAGTCGCACGTTCACCGGGAGGGACTCCGGCGACTCCCCCACCCATCGTTCCCGCCCTCCCCCGCCCCGCGTCCCGCCCAGTGACACAGCCCCGGCACGTCCCTCCCCGCCGGGCACGCTCCCGGCCCGCGCTCCCGGTCCCGGCCCGCGCTCCCGGTCCCGTTTCCGGTCCGGATCCCCAGGCCCAGGCCCGGCGGCCCCGACCCCGGACTCACCAAGAGCATCCGCACACGGCAGGCGTTATGCGCTGTCGTCACCCGTTCAGCGGTACCCGAGCGGGTGGGAGGAAGCAGGCGGTCACCGCTCAGGGGCCCGCGCCGACAGGTGGCGGTCTGGCGGGTAGCGCACGGCTGTTGAGGTCAGTGGAACGGGCGGGCGGCTGCCCGGCAGGGGGCGGCAGTGCCTGCTGTCCGGCACCGCCATGGGAGTGCGCGGGGCGCGGGTGTCGGACAATGGACAGGCCGAAGCCCCGGCCCGATTCCGGCGGGCCGGGGCTTCCGCATTACTCGGTCGGCGCGGGATCAGTCCTTGTAGTCGTGGTCGACCACGCGGAAGCTGCCCACGACACCGTTCTTGACCTTGACACCCCTGGTGTGCCGCACGTGCACGCCGTCGCTGGAGCTGTGCGGGCCGACGGTGGCGATGGGAGCGCCGTTGTCACAGACCACACCGCGGAAGACCTCGACGGTCTTGCGGCTGTCGTTGCGGATGTTCAGGGTCTTGGCCCCCAGGCCGCTGATGACGGTGATGCAGTCACCGGCGTGGGAGGAGTACGAGCGCTCGTTGATGAAGATCCGGCCGTCGTCGTAGTCGCCGCCCTTGGGGGCGCCACCGTCGAGGGGAGCCGCTGCGGGAGCCGCCGCGGGAGCGGCCGGAGCCGCCTGGACCGCCGGGGCCGCCGGCGCCGCCGCAGGCACCGAAGCGGCCGAGGCGTAGGTGATACCCGTCGCCACCAGAGCCGCGGCAGCCGCGACACCTGCGGTGACAACAGTGGAACGAGAGGTCTTCATGTCGCTTCTCCTGTCTCACGGACACCGGCTCGACAGCCGGTACGAGATTGAACGTAACGATCACCCCCACGTCTGTCATATCGGGCGTTTCGGAGAGCCGGTCCCGGAGCGCCAAATGGGGTATTTCCGGCGCCCTCGCCCCTTCCCTTCGGCCGCATGGTGCGCGACAAACCCCTCTAAAAATAAGCGTATTGACATACGATTAGCCCTTTAAGGTGATCTACTGACGCCCGCTCACCCAATACGCCCGCGTGTCGCTCCTCCGACACCAAGGCGAGTCGCGCTATGGAGGCGGTGCGCACACGCCACGGCGCCACCGCGACACCCTCGAGGGCCGGCATGACGGGGCGGACAACGTGACGAGCATCAGCCCGGAGCCCGCGGGCGGCGGTCCCGCGCTCGGGGCTGCGGCCCAGCCGGCGCCGGCTCGCCTATCCCACCGGTCCCGAACCCTTGTGCGCCTCCAAGACGTCCCGGATACGGCTCACGGCCGCCGGAGGGAAGTTCTACGACAGCACCACCGCGGAGACGGCCGAAATCTCTGCCCGCCTCTACGCCGGCATTCCGGCCGAGGACCTGGCAGTCGCGGGCCGCCTGGGCAGGGCATGACGCATCGGAGAGGCCTACCGGGCCGTTCGCCTGCACCGACGGGACGCCGAACGCGCGCTCGGGAGAGTGCGTCCACTCGGCCCCGATCTCGCGGGAGGAGGGGTGGCGGCGGAAGTCATTGACACGATCGTGCCCCGGCAGATGGCCCGGGTCCGAGCGCATCCGCTCCGGGCCGCGCGGCGACTCGAGGCCACCGATATCGAGGCATCCTGGACATACGGTCCCGGAACAACCGTGGCCATGCTGTCGGCACCCGCGGAGCAACTCTTGCTCCTGCCATGGGGCCGAACACCCAGCAGCAGCGAGGCTTTTCGGCTGGACCGGAGACCGGCGTACTGGTCGCGGGCGGCAGTCCGGGGTGCGGATCGTCCGGCAGGGCGGTTCGGCCGATGAGTTCACCGTCCTCGAACGGTCTGTCCATCACCACGACCAGGCGCAGTGACGCTGTCCCGGGGTGCTTGGCTGGTCGTGGGCTGACTTCGGCAGAGATCAATTTCCTGTAGTGGCCTCGACGTTCATCAGTACCAGCAGCGCGCGAAGCAGGTGGGTGGCGCGAGCGTGGTCAGTGCGGAGCTTGGTGCGGGTGCACCAGTTCTTCGGATGGGCGAAACCGCGCTCGACCGGGGCGCGTCCTGCGGCCAGGATCCGGTCGGTCTCCCTTTCGGCGGGTGCGAACTTTCTTACAACAGCCGCCGGGGGCAACGCGGTTACGCCCCGCCGCTGTGCGGCCTCGTCACGCGGGGGTGGTGAACTTCCCGACGACCCGGCCGCAGCCGGACGGGCGGGCCGAACCGGACCGGCACTCCAGGGGCGTACAGGACACTGGCCGGCTCGGTCCGAGGCGGGGTGAGGCCGGCCGCCGCGATCAGGGACGCGTCCCAGCCGAGCAGGTCGCATCTGCGGAACGTCCACACCGGGTGGGCGTTGGGCATGTAGTACGTGCGCTTCACAAGGCGTTCGTGCAGGCCCCAGCGGCGGGTCAGGAACTCGTCCAGCGGCAGCGGCGTCACGACCTCGTCGCCGACATCGAGCCGGACGTGACCGGCGGGGCGGGCGCCCGTACGGCCACGGGTGCGGTACAGCAGCCGGCGCCCGTACCACTCGCGGGAAACGTGCGACCAGCGGTAGGGCAGTCCGAAGCCCATGCGGGCCGCGGCGACGGGCAGCAGCCGGTCGCAGTCCAGGGAGCGGAACACCACCCCTCGGCGGCCGAGGGCGTCCCTGCTGTACAGGCGCACGTTGACTTCGTTGAATGCCCCGAGGTACGGCAGCGGCGGCGTATGGCCGAAGGCGAGGTCCTGCATGCGGAAGAAGACCAGGCCCACGTAGGTGCGGCCGCGGTACAGGTCGGGAACGGTTCCGGGCGGGAGCAGCCGGGCGACCTCGAAGGGGTCGGCCTCCCAGTGCAAGAACACCAGGTCCCGCCAGAACTGCCGGAACAGGACATGACGGAGTGGGCGGGGCGCCAGAGCTGTGAGTGGCTCGACCTCCGCGGCCTCGTGGGGCTGCCGTCGGCCCCGGTGCGTCTCAGGCATACCGCGGCCCGTCGGACGGCGCGTTGATCGCGACGGCTCGTCCGGTCGATCCTCTGCGGGCCGAGAGGTCCACGACGCCTCCTGTCACTCGTCGAAGGCGAAGCCACGCCCCGCCCACCTCGCTCTCACTTCCGGCGAAAAGCGCACAACGGTTGCAGTCCCAGCGCGCGGCAGGCCGCGGGCGGCCCCGCGGCGGAAGCCCGAGGAGCAGCCGAGAGGTCCACTCGGGGACCGACGATCGGCGACACCGAGGTGCACTACGGGCACCCCGCCCATGCCGGCCGAGGCCGCGGATTCAGCGCGGCATCGACAGCGATCAATGCCCTTCCACCGAAAGTTCCGCTTCGGACACCGCATCCAACAGAACAGAAATGGGCGAAAAGCGTTTCAAAGCGACATAATAGATGGTGAGGCCCACCGGTCAGCCGTCTCCGCCCGGCGACAGACGGCTGAACCGTCACCCCGCACGGAAGTGGGATACGACATGACTGAACCCCTGCGCCGGCCCGGTGAGACCCCTCCGGGGGAGGGCTGCACCGCGGAAGCCCATCAGGAACGGCCGGACGGCGGTGTCTGGGAGCACCCTTACTTCTGGCTCGGCCTGATCGTCCTCGGGTCAGTGGTCATCGCGGCTTTCTTCGTGGCGCGCATCGTCGGCCTGTGAACCGGCGGCAGGCACGTCCTGGTCGGCCCCGGGGTCGGCCGGGACGGAACCTCTTTGCGTCCGGTTACGGGGTGCCGCGACGGGCCGCAGCAGAAAGTCGCAGAGGACACCCGGCGAGCCGGAGGTGACATACAACCGCAGGCGGCCGTCGGTGCGGACGACCGCGAGGTCGGGGCTCGTGCCCGACGGAGCCTGATCCGGTGCGAGGAGCGCAGCGGCAGACACCGCGACCGCGGTTCGCCTGCGCCACCGCGTGGCGCGCTCGCCTCTCTCCCCCACCGTGCAGCCCCCTATCGCGCCCGATCATGGTTGAGGACAGTGTCGCGAAGAGGCTTGTCGTCCACGGCGAACCGCCAAAAAAACGGGAAAGGGCGTCACCCGCTCCTTTCCATTTACAACGTATAGCGCACCGGGGGGCTTGCGGCAAGACCCGGGTCGTGCCGCAGAATCGCCCGCCGAAGCCCGAAGCCTGTAGCCCGAAATCGAGGAAATGGGAGTCGCCAGGTGCGTGTGTTGTTGTCGACGTACGGCTCGCGCGGGGATGTCGAACCGCTGGGGGGACTCGCGGTGCAGCTGCGGGCGCTCGGCGCGGAGGTGCGGGTGTGCGCGCCGCCGGACGAGGACTTCGCGCAGCGGCTGGCCGGTGTGGGCGTGCCGCTGATCCCGGTCGGCCGGTCGGCGCGGGCGCTGACGAACGAGGCGCCGCCACCGTCGTCCCTGCCCCAGCGCGCGGCCGAGTTGATCGCCGATCAGCTCGACGTGGTCCTTTCGGCGGCCGACGGGTGCGACGCGCTGGTGGCGACGGGCGTGCTGCCGGCCGCGGCCGGCGCGCTGTCGGTGGCCGAGAACCTGGGCATCCCCTCCGTGTCCGTGACCTTCCAGCAGCTCACTCTGCCGTCGCCGTACCACCCGCCACTGGCGTACCCGGGGCGGCCGTTCCCGCCGGGGGTGACCGACAACCGGGTGCTGTGGGACCTCGACGCCCAGAGCATCGACGCGCTGTTCGGCGCGGCGCTCCATACGAACCGGGCGTCGATCGGCCTGCCACGGGTGGACAGCGTGCGCGACTACGTCCTCGGTGACCGGCCGTGGCTGGCGACGGACCCGGTCCTCGACCCGTGGCGAGAGCCGGCGGACCTCGACGTCGTACAGACGGGAGCGTGGGTCCTCCCCGACGTCCGCCCGCTGCCGGCCGATCTGGTGGCGTTCCTGGACGCCGGCGCACCGCCTGTGTTCGTAGGTTTCGGCAGCATGCCCATGCACACGTCGGCGGACGTCGCCGAGGTGGCCGTCGAGGTGATCCGGGCGCTGGGCCGCCGCGCGGTCGTGGCGCGCGGCTGGGCCGACCTGGCCCTGGTCGACGACCGGGACGACTGCTTCGTCGTGGGCGAGGTCAACCATCAGGCGCTGTTCGGCCGGGTGGCCGCCGTCGTGCACCACGGCGGCGCGGGCACCACGACGACGGCAGCCCGGGCCGGGGCGCCTCAGGTGGTGGTACCCCAGGCGGCGGACCAGCCGTACTGGGCCGGCCGTGTGGCCGACCTGGGTGTCGGCGTGGCCCACGACGGTCCGACGCCGACCAGCGCGTCCCTGTCGGCCGCGCTCAGGACGGCCCTGGCCCCCGACACCCGCGCACGCGCGGCCGCCGTGGCCGGCGACATCCGTACCGACGGGGCGGAGGTGGCCGCGAAGCTGCTGCTCGACACGGTCGGCCGGGGCAGGCCGCCGGCGGGCGCGTGAGCCGGACTGGGCGTCGGCGGCCTTCTCCTGCCGGGCGCGCTCGCCCGGCTGGCGACAGCCCATCCCGACACCGTGGTCCATGTCAGGGAACACGAGCCCGAGGGCAGCCTCCCGCTCGTCCGTCAGGGCACCGTGGACCTCGCACTCGCGTACCACTTCGACGGACCGCTGCCGGGGCGGCCGGGGCCGAACTCCGGCCTGGCGTGGGCAGCGCTCATGGATGACCCCCTGCACGTCGTCCTGCCCGCCGCGCACCGCCTGGCCGACCGCGAGGCACTCGAACTCACCGAGCTTGCCGAAGAGCCCTGGGTGCTCGGGTGTCTCAAGACCGAGGCCTACCTGCGCCGCTACGCCGAGCACGCCGGCTTCACGCCCGAGGTGCGCGGCACCACGACCGACTACTTCTTCGCGCGCTCGCTCGTCGCCGCGGGGATGGGAATCTCACTGATCCCCTCCATCGCACTGACCCCGGAGGTACCGGGTCTACGCACCGTCCCGATCAAGCCGCCGGCTCCGACCCGCCACATCGGCATCGCCACGATCCGCCGCCGCGACCACCCGCAACTCCGCACGCTGGTGCGCGCTCTGCCGGAACAGGTGACGCAGCAGAGTCGTGGGGAGAAGGAGACGGGCGCCCGCCATGGGGACCCGTAGCCGACTGATCTTTTCGAGCCGGTTACCCACCGAACTCTGCGGCCATTGGCTTGAGGGCCTGGGCACCGTCCCTTTCGAGCGCACCTTTGCCTGGCTTCACCCGACGTAGGGTGCCCGTCATGGAGACGGGGGCAGGAAACGAGATGGTCGCAGTTCCACCAGGGCGAGTGATGCTCTCGGACCGGCGGACGCGACGCAGTTGGCCAGTCGAAGTCGCACCATTCCAGATGGCGGCGTTCCCGGTCACGCAGTCGTTGTACGCACAGGTCACTGGTCAGCGTCCGAGCAGCGCCCAGGGCGACCGGCTGCCCGTTGAGGGCGTTTCGTGGTGGGACGCCACTCGGTTCTGCAACACGTTGTCCCAGCGCGAGGCGCTGACGCCCGCGTACCACCTCCATGCCGACGCCGATACGGCCGAATGGGACAGCTCCGCAGACGGATACCGGCTGCCGTCCGAGGCCGAATGGGAGCACGCCTGTCGTGGGGGGACCACCGGCCCGCGATACGGCAGGCTCGACGAGACCGCCTGGTACCGGGGCAACTCGGATGGGACACCCCACCCTGTCGGCGGCAAACAGCCCAACCCCTGGGACCTGTATGACATGTTGGGCAATGTATGGAACTGGTGTTGGGATGTCTACGACGCCGAGGTGTATGGCACCTATCGGGTGCTCCGTGGCGGTGGATGGGCCGACGAGCACTGGAGCTGCCGGGCCTCGGTGCGACGGCGCAGCCACCCGACCTTTCGGATCGACGACGTGGGGTTTCGCATCGCGCGCTCCGTGGTGCGTCGACCGTGACAGCGCGCCTGGAACAGTCGGTCAGTGCTCCAGGCGGAGACCTGATCCATACTCGACGCCGCGCCGTCTCGGGTGAAGGGCCCGTACCGTACGGAACCCGCCCCGCGAGGAACGCCGCCCTCGCTGCCCCACGTCACCACGTCCAGGTGCTGGTCACCGTCGACGTATCGGACGGTGAAGCCGGTCGTCCATGTCGCCTCGGGCAGGTGCAGCAGAAGCGTGCGCCGTGGGGACAGGCCCGTGGGGCCGCCCCAGTTGACGGTGACGTTGTGGCCCGCTTCGCCGTCGACCGGCGCCCAGCGGACGAACGACAGCAGGTCGGCGTATCCGTCGGCGTCGAGGTCGCCGCTGCGCAGGACACTGCCGTAACCCTGCTCGGGCGATTCGGTGTACTCCTTCGAGGCATCCAGCACTTGCAGACCCGGGGTGGCCGGACGGCCGGACGGGCCGTACAGGACCCGAACGCCTCCGGCGCTCGGTCCTGCGGCGGTTCTGGTCTGCGGCACGCCGATCGCGAGGTCGGGGTATCCGTCACCGTTGTAGTCGTCCCGCAGGCCGTCGGCGCCGGGGACGACGGTCGTCGTGGTGGGGCCGACGGCGACTGCGTCGAGGACCAGTGCGGCGCCCACGCCCAGGGTGCCCGCCAACGCAACAGCGGGCCGGCGTTGTTGGCGGCCAGGAGCACGCCGCGTCCCGCGCGCAACAGCTTGGGGCACGGCTACTCCGCTTGTACGGGCGGCGGTTGACGGTGAAGAGGGATCAGAGCGTCACGCGGCACCGAGTTGAGCAGTGATCTTCGCGAGGGCCTTGTCGGCGGGGTGTTGTTTGATCAGGCCTTCGCGGCCCGCGGCGCGGAGTTCCAGCACCGCCGTCCCGTCGGGGGCCGCGGCCACAACGGCCGTCACGACGGCGGGGTTCATGCCGCCGAGTCCGACGCCGACGATCGCCCGCATGGTGACGCCCCCGTCGTCGCGCGCCTGTGTTCCTGTCAGGCTCCCCAATCCGGTCAGGATGCCGTGGAGCAGTGCGGAAGCCGCCTCGACTGTTCCGGGCAGTGGTAGGCGAGTGGTGCTCACGTCCTTCTTCGTCCACTTGAAGCCTCGCGCGGCTCCGCGCGCACCGCCGCGTGCTCCGGCTCTGCCCAGTCCACCGTGCCCGGTGATCGTGCCTCCGGCGGCGCCCCCTATCGCGCCACCCCTCGCGCCGAGTTGCATCATCGCCGCAAGCAGGAGTTCATCCTCGCCGGCCTCGTCGAACACGCCCGCCTCCTCGGTCCCACGCATCAGAAAGCCGTACGGCCTCGCGGCCGGGCAGGGGATCGCATGGCGGGCCGGTCCGGTCTCGCGACGGTGTACGGGGCCCCCAGTCCTATCACTGCCCGGCCCTCCGCGCCCACTGCCCCCACCTGACCCGCGAAGGTCTCACCGAGACGCGGGTCTCCGCAGGTCACAAGGGGTGCGTAGCGCGGCACCGCGTGATCGGGACCTACGCAGAGGTCCCGAGGCCCGTCCGGTTCGGCCCGTCACGCCACCCGTCCCCGAACAGGGACTGAGGGCGACCCGCTCACGTCCCGTCGGCGTGTACGGCGTAGACGTACCGCTTGTTGACGTACTCGCTGGCGTTCCAGATCACGGACTCGCTGTAGGCCCAGCCGGACGCGCCGCTGCTGTGGTAGCTGAGGTCCTCGCAGCCGATGGCCAGGTCGCAGACGACGGTCGCGGTCGAGTCGCCGGAGGTGAAGGTGCGCAGTGAACCCTTGGTGGAGGGGCCGGCGCTCGTCGACAGGTAGTGCTTGCTGTTGCGTGACACGACGCCCTGGATCTTCTGCTGGGCGACGGTCACGGCTTCGGACGCGGTGAGCGAGCCCACCTGCCGGTTGGTGTAGTCGAGGTTCCAGCGGACGACCTTGGGGGTGGTCGTTCCGGGGCCGGTGCCGTTGAAGGTGCCGTCCGTGTAGTCGACGGTGCCTGAGAGGGAGTACTCGCTCACCACCAGGCTGTCGGGGGTGCTGGCGCGGTCGAGCCCGATGGCGGTGTAGCGCAGGTACGTCCCGGCGTTGTCGTAGGCGTAGCTCTGGGGCAGGACGTACTGGTACCCGTAGCCGTAGTACAACCCGTCGGTGTGCAGGCCGCACACGTCCTTCTGGGCGGTGTCGACCGTGAAGAGGGTGTTCAGGTCGAACACCCTCAACCCCTTGTAGGTGTCGACGACATAGAGCAGGTTGCCGTACCACATGATGCCGCCGGCGTGCTTGCGGATGGGGTTGAAGGAGTATTCCCCGGTGGCGGTGGTGACCGGCTCGACCAGAAGGACGTGGCGGTACGTCGGTGTGGAGGCGGTGTTGTAGTCGACGAACGTCAGCCGCAGGCCCTTGTCGAGCGTGTACTCGTCGACGCCGTCGCCGTCGGGGTCGGTCTCGAAGTACCAGGAGGCGAGCACGACCTTGTTGGTGCCGCCCGACGGGTAGACCCCGTTGCCGTAGGCGTCGGCGCTGGTGGTGACGCCCTGCGGGATCCAGTAGTCGACCGCCTGGTCGTCGCTGTCCCAGGCGAAGCCGGTGGCGAACGCCTCGACGGTGCTGGGGGCGCTGGTGAGGTGGGTGGCGCTGCGGTTGGTGTCGGCGATGACGGTCATGGCGTCCACCGTGGTCAGCCTGGCCGCCAGGCCGGCGGTCAGGGCCGCGAACTCGCCGTATTTGTTGCCGGATCGGGCGGCGAGCGTGAACTGGCCGGCGTCGATGGCGGCCGCCTCGGCGACGGTGGGTGACAGCACGCTTCCCGCTGCCGCGACGAAGGGTGCGGCGGCCAGGCCCTTGAGGATCGTTCTTCGTGACATGCTCATGGGGAGGCAAGGTAAGGGCAGTTGATCAAGTGACACAACCCCGCTTGCGCGAAGACCCCTCCGGCCCACCGGCCCGCGCCTGGGCCCTGACCGATCACGGAGAGTGCGGTCCTTCCACGCCCTGTCGGCCGCGAGGCCGCGCGGACCGTAATCCGGGCGACTGTACGTGGGCCTCGGCCCTACGATCACTCAGAACGGCAGGTCGGGGGAGGTCGGTCAGTGGACGAGGACGTCAGGGGCGGAGCAGTGGCAGCCGGGCAGTTGGCTCGCGGCGCCGGGGTGCGGGAGGTCGTCGACATCGGTGATCCGGGCGCATGGCTGGCGCTGGACGAGGGCGTGCGTGCGGACCTGTGGAACTCGCCGACGCCGTACGGCCTCCCGGCCTGGGAGACGACGGAGGAAGGGGCCCGGCTGAACTCTGCTCTGCGGGGCAGGGGGCGGCTGACCGCGGCGCTGCGGGGCGGCGGACGGCTGACGGAGTCCCAGCTCGTGCTCGCCCTGTGCCACCGGGACGGCCGGATCCGGCACCGCGCCTTGGGGCAGGCCGTCGGGCACCGGGAGCTGTTGCCGCTGGTGGTCGTGCGATGCGCGGACTGGGCGGAGCCGGTGCGGGAGCTGGCCCGCGGTCAGCTGTCGCGGGCGCTGGACGCGGAGACCGCCGTCCGGCTCACCTCGCTGGTGCTGCGCGTCGGCCGGCGCAGCCGCGGCGACTTCGCCGTCGCCCTGGTGAGCGAGGTGCTGTGCCGGGCGCCCAAGGAACGGTTCACGCCGTTGCTCGACGACGCCGACCGCGCCGTACGCCGTTTCGCGCACCGCCTCGCCGTCGGGCAGGGGCTCCTCTCCCCTGTCGAGCTGGCGCGCGCGGCCGCACGCGACGAGGACGCCGTCGTCCAGAGTCTGTGCGCCGACGCCGCGCTGGCGGCCGTGGCGAAGGGGGACGCGGAGGAAGGCGATGCCGACGACGTCGTCGGGCTCCTCCTCGCCGCCCGCAGTCCCCGCGCCCGGTCGGCCGGGGTCACGGCGCTGCGGAGGTTGGGGCGGTCGGAGCAGGCCGTGGGCTTCCTTACGGACCGATCGGGCCTGGTACGGGCCTGTGCCCGGTATGTCGTACGCCGGCTCGGAGGTGATCCGCTCGCCTGGTACCGGAAGCGGTGCGCCGACCCGGCGGACGACGCGCTCCCGCCCGGTGCCGCCATCGGGCTGGCGGAGTGCGGGGAGCGCGCAGACGCCGCCCTGCTGTGGCCGCTGCTGGACCATCCGGTGTCACGGGTGCGGGCGCAGGCGGTGGCCGGGCTGCGGACGCTGGACGCGACGGACGTGGCGCGGATGCGTCTGCTGCTGGACGACCCGGCGCCGGGGGTGGTGCGCGAAGCCACCCTCGCCCTGCTGCCCTCCGCCGAACTGCTGCCGGAACACTGGCTGACGGAGCGACTCGGCACGGAACGTCCCCGGTGGGTGCGTGTCTCGGCGTACCGGCTGCTGGACGCACGGGGCGGAGCCGCAAGGCTGCGGGCGGCGCGGCGGCTGCTTGAGGACGCTGACGAACGGCTTCGGAGACGGGCTGAGCTGACCGTAGGGCGCTCACTCCCCTCTTCGCGGCGTCCGGCCTGAGGGGAATGGTGGGTCGGTCCGGCCGTCTGGCCGTCCGGCCGTCTGGCCGTCCGGCCGTCTGGCCGTCCGGCCGTCTGGCCGTCCGGCCGTCTGGCGGGCATGATCGCGGGGTGAGCGATGTGAGGCTGCCGGCGGCCGGGGCGGGGCGGCACTCCACCTGTGGGTAGAGAGCCGTGCTGGGCCGTTCTGCGCCGCACCGGCTGAATCGGTCGCTCTGCCGGCGTCCGCAGGATCCGGCGCGCGGTGCGAGCGGCACCGAATCGCCCGCCTTGTCCTGTTGTGCGATGCCTCACGGTGACGAGGCGGACGGCGCGTCCTACGATCATCAGCATCGGCACGGAGCTGCCTGTTCCGCATGACGTCCTGTTCTGGCCAGAGGAGAAGGATCCCGTGACCACCGGCACCGGCGCCCGTGAGAGCTACTACGAGCGCACCGACGAGCGCCGCTACAAGCCCACGGCCCATGCGGGAGGCGCCTGGAGCACCGACGAGCAGCACTTCAGTCCGCTCGCCGGCCTCGTCGTCCACGCCATCGACCGCCACCTCGCCCAGCACCCTGCACGGAACCTGAACCTGGCCAGGATCAGCTACGACATCCTCGGGCGCATCGCCCTGGACGAGTGTGAGATCACCGTGGAGACGGTGCGATCAGGCCGGACGATAGAACTCCTCGAAGCCGTCGTGGCCATCGGTGGGCGGACGGTCGTGCGTGCCCGGGCGTGGCTCCTCGCCTCCTACGACACCTCGGCCGTGGCCGACAGCCCGCACGAACCGCTCCCCGATCCCGAGACCCTCTCACGCTGGGCGATGAGCGACGCGTGGGACGGCGGCTACATCTCGTCGATCGACGTCCGGCGGCTGCCGCCGACCCGCAGGGGCCGCACGACGGCCTGGATCTCGTCGCTCGTCGACCTAGTCGCCGGCGAGCCCAGCAGCCCGCTCGCCTCCTACATCGCCCTCGTGGACACCGCCAACGGCATCGCCGTGCAGCAGGATCCCACCGAGTGGATGTTCCCCAACCTCGACCTGACGATCCACCTGCACCGTCAGCCGCAGGGCCCCTGGACGGGGCTGGACACCACCGTCACCTTCGGCCCGTCGGGGCAGGGGCTCACCAGCAGCGTCCTGCACGACGTCCACGGTCCCGTCGGCCAGGCCGAACAAATTCTCACCGTCCGCCGGCTCGCGTAGGGCGGACCAAGGCCGAGCTCGGCCTCGTCCCTTGCACGTTGCCATCGCGCTGCGAATGATCCACGATCCGCACGGACTTGGGTACGGGTACTCATCCGCACCACCACCAGGCGCGGCATCCTGCACCCATGACCGAGACCCTCCCGGCTCCGGAACGCCGGCGCCCCTGGTCGCACCGAACACGCCCGGGCGTGGACCTCGCCCTCGCGATCCCGCTGTTCCTGTTGGAGACCGCGTGGCTCGTGGTGGATTGGATATACGGCTACGGCCTGGAGGTATGGGCAGCGCAAGGCGAACAAGCACAGATCGACGCGGCCGGCCTCGCGCACATCGGGCGGGTACGGGTGCTGCTGATCGCCGTACTCGTCCTGGCAGTTCTCGCGGCCGTCTTCCGTGCCCGTTGGACGGTGATCGCGCACCTGCTGGTGGCCCTCTTGGCAGGCGGCTCGCTGGCGGCCGCGCAGCACGAGTGGGACCACAGCCACACCCCGCCACCCGGATGCGTTCGCTACAGCGCGAACTGCTGAGACCGCCGGGCGCGGATCGAGCCGCGTTGTCGCCTGTCGCCTGTCGCCTGTCGCCTGTCGCCAAGGCATTCCGCGTCCAACGCAGCTATTCAGGAGTCGGGTTGAGGGACACTCTCTGTGCGAGGATGTCGCAGAGTCGCCGACCATGAGGTGCGTCATGGCAGAGGAATCCGCCCCCACCCCGTCATGGAAGATCACCGATCGAGACCTTAGGCGCCTGATGAGGCGTGGCATGAGCGAAGTGGCCGACGATCCCACCGCGGCGGGACTTCATGCACGCATTCGGCAGAGGGAGAACGCCGAGGAGGACCGCGAGCACAGGGAGCGGTCTGAGCGGTCCGCAACCCTCGGACTCCTGGTCGGAATGGCACTGCTGCTTGTGTCCGTTGTCAGCTCCGTCGTCACCTTCCGCCCGTGAAGCACGGAATCAGCAGTATCAGGCACGGACAGCAGCACCAGTAGACAGCACTCGTTGGGGGCCGCAGGGGTTGACGGTCCCTCGTGCGCGCTGATTCAGTGGCTGAGCCACTCAGTCACTGAGCCGCCCCGAGGAGGGACCGTGGAGGCGTTGCCCCGCGAGACGATCGTGGATGTCCTGGAGAACCGGCTGCGCGAGGACATCCTGAACGGCAGCCGCCCGCCGGGCAGTTATCTCCCACCCGAGCGTCAGCTCGCCGACGGGTACGGCGTCACGCGCACCACCCTCAAGCACGCCTTCGGGCGTCTGATGCAGGCCGGGCTGCTGGAGACCCGGCACGGTGTCGGCACCCGCGTACGGGACTTCGCCCGCCTCGGTGGCGCGGATCTGCTGCCCATGCTGGTACGTCACGACGCGCGGTGGATCCATGAGGTGTTCGAGGTGCGCCGCAGCATCGGCGCCCTGATCGCCGAGCGGGCCGCCGAGCGGGCCACGGACGCGCGGCGCAGGGAGTTGCGGGCCCTGCTGGACGCCGTACGCGACGCGGAGAGCCCCGACGCCGTACAGCTGGCCGACGTCGAGGTGCACCGCGCCCTCGCCCGCGCCACCGGCAACCGCGTCTACGTGCTGCTGACCAACACCCTGTTCAACGCCTACCTCCCCGTGCGGGCCGCGCTGCGCGGACCCTTCACCGACGCGGACGCCGCTCACCGGCGGCTCGCTCCCGTGGTCGAGGCGGTGACGGCGGCGGACACCGCCAGGGCGAGGGCGTCCGCCGACACCTACCTGCGGGAGACCGAGCAGATCATGCTGGAGGGGCTGTCGTGAGGGGAACCTCGTTCGCGGAGACGCTGCTGGGCACGGTCCGTCTCGACAGCGACGACCACGACCGGCGTATCCGTCTGGACCTGCGCGCGGAGGCGGACGAGGTGCTGCGGCCGCATCGCACCACCACGGCCCGGCTGAACGGCCGACTGCGCATCACGGGGATGGCCGACGACCCGCGCACGCGGGGCACCATGCAGATCTCACCGCTCACCCGCCGCCGTATCCGCTACCAGTTGTCCTTCACCACCGCCGACCGGCGCATGCTCACTCTGGACGGGTGGAAGTCGGTGACAGCCCGTCATCCGGTGAAGTCGATGACGGTCCTGCCGGTCACCCTCTACGAGGACGGAGCGCGCGTCGGTACAGGAACGCTCCGCTTCCCTGCCGCCACCGGACTGCTCCCCTTCCTGCTCAGTTTCCGCTTCCCCGGCCGGGAGGAGGCCGACCGCTACGCCGCGCCCCGGTGGGACGGCCGGCCCGGCCGCACCGAGGTCTGGTACACCACGCTCACCGACCCGGCCACCGGCACCGGAGTCTGGCTGCACCACGAACTCACCGTGCCCACCGACGGATCCCCGCCCGCGGCCCACGGCTGGGTCGCCACCTTCCCGCGGGAGGGAAAGGTGCGTCACGCCCGCTTCGGGCCCGCCCCCTGGCCCCGACCCGCCGGCGGGTTCAGCGCCGCCGGTGTCACTGCGGTGGGCGGACAACTGAACGGCGCGGCCGAGGACTTCAGCTGGGACCTCACCGAGACCCCGTCGGGCGCACCGCTGTTCACCTTTCCGCGCTGGTCGTGGCGGCGCACCCTCCTCCCGGCGACGCACCTGCTGCCGGCCTCCCGCGCCGCCTACAGCGGCACACTCCACGACGGAGAACGCACGCTCACTCTGCGGGACGCGCCGGGGGCCTCCGCCCGCATCTACGGCCATGGGAACGCCCGTCGCTGGGCCTGGCTCCACGCCGATCTCGGCCATGGGGACGTCCTGGAAGTCGTCGCGGCCGTGTCCACCAGGCCGGGGCTGCGCCGTCTGCCGCCTCTGGTCTTCCTGCGGCTCAAGCACCGTGGCCGCACCTGGCCCTCGCGGCCGGAGCGCTCGGCGGCCGGGCTGCTGGGGATCGGGCGGTTCCGTGCCCGGATCGGCCTGCCGGAGTGGACGGTGACCGGGCGCACCGCCCTGCGGCGCGTCCGCGTCACCGTCACCCAGCCCGCGGACCGGACCCTCGCCCTCGACTACCGCGATCCGGACGGCGCCCCGGCGGTGTGCCGCAACAGCGAGCGCGCCGACGCCGAGGTCGTACTCGAACGCTGGTGGGGCCGGTGGCGCACCGAGGCGGCCTGGACGCTGGACGGCACCGCGCACGTCGAGGTGGGTGACCGGTGACCGCCGAAGGATTCGTGGCCGCCCTGATCGCCGACACCGGCGACGACCCGTGGGCCGCACGCGTGCCGCACCGCCTCGACACGCTGCTGGCCGCGCTGCCGCGACCGGTACGGGCCGCGGTACGCACCGGGGCCGCCGCCGTCGACGTCTACGGCGTACTCCGCACGGGCCGCCGGCTGGCCTCGCTGAGCCCCGACGACCGTGAGGCGGTCCTCGCCTCGCTGGCGGGCCGCCCACGGCTGCTTCCCCTGCTCGACCTCCTCAAGGTGCCGGTCCTGCTCGCCGCGGCCACCGAGCGGACGGCGCCGGCGCCCTCTCCCGTTCCGCGCGCGGACCCGCCCCTCGCCTGTGTGCCCGCCGGGGAGTGGCCCGCCCGGTCCACCGCCGACGCCGTCGTGATCGGCTCGGGGGCGGGCGGAGCGATCGCCGCCCGCGCCCTGGCACGCGCCGGGGCCGACGTCGTGGTCCTCGAAGAGGGCGAGCACCATTCCACGGCCTCCTTCCAGCGCCGTACGCCCCTGGAGCGCTTCACCGGCCTGTACCGGGACGGCGGCGCGACCGCCGCTCTCGGCAACCCGCCCCTGCTGCTGCCCGTGGGACGCGCCGTCGGCGGCACCACCGTCGTGAACTCAGGGACCTGCTACCGCACTCCCCCGCACGTCCTCGCCCGCTGGAGCGGCCGCTTCGGTTTCGACCTCGCCGACGGACTCGACGCGCACCTCGACGCGACCGAGGCGCTCCTGCGCGTCGGCACACAGCCGCTGGACGTGCTCGGCAGCAACGGGCTGCTCGCCCTGGCCGGCGCCGAACGGCTCGGGTGGCGGGCCGGGCCGCTGCGCCGCAACGCGCCCGGCTGCGCGGGCTCGTGCCAGTGCGTGGTCGGCTGCCCCACCGGCGCCAAGCAGAGCGTCCAGGTGTCCGTACTGCCCGACGCCTGCGCCGCGGGCGCCCGCATCGTCACCGGCGCGCGGGTACGGCGCATCCTGGTCGACCACGACCGCCCAGGGGTGCCCCGCGCGGCCGGAGTTCACGTGCTGCGGGCCGACGGCAGCGCCTTCGAGATCCTCGCCCCGCTCGTGGTCGCCGCCGCGGGCGCCCTGGAGACCCCGCCGCTGCTGCGCCGTTCCGGTCTCGGAGCCCACCCGCGGCTGGGCGGAAACCTCAGCGTGCATCCGGCGACCAGCCTGGCGGGCCGCTTCGGCGAACCCGTGACCTCCTGGCACGGCGTCCTGCAGAGCGTCGGCGTCGAGGAACTCCACGAGCACGGTGTCCTGATCGAGGCCACCGCGAGCCCGCCCGGGATGAGCAGCTTCATCCTTCCCGGCCTCGGTCGCAGCCTGCGCCGGGAACTCGACGGCGCCGACCGCCTGGCGATCCTGGGCGCCATGATCGCGGACCGTCCTTCGGGCCGGGTGAGCGGCCGGAACCGCGCCCTGGTCCGCTACGCCCTGGACCCGGCCGACGGCCGGCGCCTGCACACCGCCCTGGGCGCCATGGGACGGCTCCTGTTCGCCGCCGGCGCGCAGGAGGTCCTCACCGGCATCCCCGGCGCCCCGTACGCCCGCACTCCGGACGAACTGGACGCGATCCTCGCCGGCGTCACCCCACGGCACCTGCACCTGTCGGCCTTCCACCCCACCGGGACAGCCGCCGCGGGCGCCGACCCGGACCGCGCACCCGTCGACCCCCGCGGCCGCCTGCGCGGCGTCACCGGCGTCCTGGTCACCGACGCCTCCGTCCTGCCCTCGTGCCCCGAGGTCAATCCCCAACTCAGCATCATGGCGGCGGCCTCCGCCATCACCGAGGCCAACCTGGCATGAGGCGAACGGCTTTCACCGTCGTCGGCGCCTCTGACAGGTCCGTTACCCTGACTTGGTCGAGGGTTCCACAGCCGGAGGAAAGCCCAGCGCGTCCAGCAGGGCGTCGAAGAGGTCCTCCACGAAAGTCTCGTTGGAACACAGCAGTTCCTCGATCGTGGACTGCTCGGCAGTGCCTGCCCGGCCGGCCGCTGCGGCCCAGACGAGAGCCCCGCGGGCGGAGTTTGGCACCTCCGCCAGGAGTTCGGCACGCTTGCGTCTCACCGACTCGCTGAACTCGGGTGTGCTCACCCACGCACTCATGTCTTCCAGGTCGTCGGGTTCCTCGGCCCAGAGCGACGCGGCCACCTCCATGTTCAGGCACGCCTGCCACTTCTGCCCATCAGGTGCTCGCCCGGTCAGCAGGGCGACGCCACTGTCGTAGACGTCGGCGACGCAGGCTGGTGCCTGAGTCCACGAGACCAGCGCGGCCAGGTCCCCCTCTTCCCACAGGCCGTCATCCAACTGGAGCGTCTGCCAGCCGCCCGAACGCGGCCACGACGTGTGCACGCTGTCCTTCAATTCCTGGTGCATGGCGTCGAAGACGGGCGACTGCAGCAGCGGCCGCTTGCTGCAACCGAAGACCAAGTGGCCTGAAAAACCCACGGGAACCTCCTCCAAGACCCTGGGCGCACCATAGAGCGCACCACCGACAGCCATACGCTTCCCCCGCTTGCGGAGAAGTTCGGCCCCTCGCTCAGCCCGCCGCGCGCAGCCAGCGGCGGAGGGCCTCGTGCACGCTGTCCGGCAGTGTGCTGAGGCGTTCGATCGCCTCCCGGTCGCCCGGCGAGGGGGCGATGCCGGCCGCGGTCAGCGTCGCGTGCAGGTCCAGGCGTCGCATGTCCTCGGGCTGGACGTGGCAGGCGATGCGCTGGCCCGGGTTCGGGGGCGGCAGCAGGAAGTCCTCGTCCGCTGCACGGTCCCAGGACAGGTCGGCGATCGGCCTCAGTGTCTGCATGTCATGCTCCGTTCTCACCGCTGTGCGTGCTTGCGACGGTCTTGGTGAGGACAGAGGCCAACGGCGCGGGCCGCGGTTGCAGCACTCCGGGCGGATCACCTGGACGGTGCAATACGTCGCCTTGTCACACCACCCGGGCGCGGCCGCGAACGGAGCCGATCCGGCGCCCTGGTGGGGAGCGGCCGCGAAGTTGCGTATCCCACTTTTCGGCCGGTCGGTGAGCACGCCCTCCGTCCGCACCGTTGACCCCGGTAACCGGTGACCCACCTCGAGACCGGTGAATGAGGTTCGCACATGGCTATGACTGCTCCGACGGCAACAACGCGGCGTGTCCCCCTCGCCGGCTCCCGCCCCGCCCGGGTGCCTGCCGGCCCCGGCCGGACCGAGGACTGAGCGGTCGCGTCATGGACTACTGCATCCCGTGCAGCCGCACGCTCAACGGCGCCGTGACCTGCCCCGAGTGCGGGGCCTACGACTCCCGGATGGCACCGCTCGGCGAGCCGGGTGATGTCGCTCCCGCGACCGTGGGCACCAGGACAGCGGAGTTCCACTTCAGCGAGCTGCCCGGCCCCACCGGCTCCCCCGACGGTGCCGAGGGCCCGGGAGCGCCAACTCCCCCGCAGGAGCTGCCGACCGGCCGGGACAACCGTCCGCCGCGGATGAGGAGGTACGCCGTCAGGTCTCTTGCCGCGGCCGCCTTCACCGTCCTCGGCGGAGTGGCCGCAGCGTCGGTGCTTCCCCAGTCGGCGACCCCGCGCGCGGCGACGATCCCGGACCAGCCGCTGCCCGAGGACTCCCGGCTCGACGTCACCGACTCGCCCACCTCGTCCACCCCGCCCGAGCGTGCGACCACGCACCCGGCCCGAAAGGCTGTCGAGAACCGTGGTGGTGAGGGCTTCCGCCGTCCTCTGCCCACCGTGACGCCCAGCGCGCCGCCGACGTCCCGGTCGCCCTCCGCGGCCACCAGCAGTGCGCCGCCCCCGTCCAGGACGAGGCCGGCCCCACGGCCTACCGGCAGCCGCCCCGCCTCGCCCACGCGAACGGCGTCCGCCTCCGCGAGGCCGTCCGCCAGTCCCACCGGCAGCGCCAGCGCCTCGCCCAGCGGCAGTCGCTCACCGGGCATCGGGCTGGGAGTCGGTGACTGAGTGCCGCAGGGGGCGCGGTGCCGTGGCGGGCTCCGGATGGGCGCCGGTCCCTTCGGCTGGGGCGGCGGCCCGCGGTCGGACGCCGGTCAGGCGGCGCGGGACCACCGCTGGGCCGCACGCTGGGAGGCGGACGAGGTACGGACGGGCCGGACGCGGTACGTCGTCTTGGTGGGGTCGACCACGGGCTCGCCGAGGGCGATCCGCCCGCTGGAGTGCAGGGCGTCGCACTCGGCGGTGGGGAGGGCGACGTAGCAGCTTCCCTGGCCGGTGGCGGCGTCGAACGGCTGCCAGTAGCTGTATCTGCGGCGGCCGCCCGCGTGCACGGTGAGGAAGACCGTGGTACCGGGGTCGTTGATGATGCGCAGGAGGTCGGCGCCCTTGGGGCTGAGCGGGGCGCCGGAGCGGCCGCGGTGGGTCAGGAGCATCGTCAGGCCTCCCCGAGCGCGGTCCGCCGGACCCGGGCGTGACGGGCGGCGCGGGACCGCGTCGCGTCCGGCAGCGGTGGCCCGTCTCCGCGCTCGGGGCCTGGCGGTGCCGCGTGCCGGCCCCGTGCGGCGGGTATGACGGCGGCGGCGGTGACCGCGTATGCGCGTATGTCCTCGGCCTGCTGCCGTCGCGCGGTCGGGGAGGCGGCGGAGGCCGGAGCCGCCGGACCGGGGATGGGCTGCATCAGTGTGGAGGCCTTCCTCATGACAGGGACTGGAGACCGGTTACCCCGTTCGGGCGATGTCGATCTCATTTCTTCCCGCCATTGTTCAGCACGGCACTGACAATCGCTCAGCCGTTTTGCGGCGTGGCGCGTCGCGGTCGGTCGCCGGGCGGTACCCGCTCGGTGTGCTCGGGTGCGGGATGGAGCGCCGTGCGCGGTGGCCGGGTGCGGGCGAAGGCGTCGACCAGCAGGAACTGGGCCAGGGTGTAGGTGGCCATGACGAGGACCGGGCGGCCGGTGAACTCCGTTCCCGCCGCGCCGAGTCCGATCAGCAGGTCCGAGGCGACGAACACCGCCCCTCCCCAGGCCGCACGCGGCCCCCGGACCTGCGCGGTCGCCGCCATGGTCACCAGGGCCAGGCTGTAGGGAGCGACCGCCCAGGCCAGCGGTCCGAGGTGGGGCAGCAGGGCCGCGTTCACGGCCGCCCACACCGCGAGGCAGGCCGCGCACAGCAGCGGCCGGGCGCGCAGGTGGGCGACGGCGCCCTGCCGGACGAAGGCGGTGATGTAGCAGAGCTGGGTGCCCAGGAAGCAGGCGATGCCCGCCACGAAGGCCCCGGCGCCCGGCAGGAGCAGGGCGACGTCACCGGCGGCCGCCAGTGCCAGGCCGGCGAGCACGGCGGGATGGTCGCGGCGCGTGAAGCGCCACAGGTACACGGCCAGCAGCGGTGCGAGCAGCGGCTTGGTGCACCATTCCAGGAGCTCCTGGTGCAGTGCGACGCCGGCCAGGTTCAGCGCGGCAAGTCCCGCGTAGGCGAGGAGGATCGGCGGCATCTCAGAGCTCCGCCCTCGGCGACCATCCGGGCGGGCCGAAGAGATGGCCCGCCTTGTCGCGCCAGCGCCGCGCTCCTCGGACGTCGCGCCAGGCGGCGGCGTACTCGTGGAAGGCCACCCGCAGCGGGTTGTAGGTGTCGATGTTCTTCGTCAGCCCGTACACGACCCGCTCCCGCTCCGGTTCGAAGGTGCCGAAGAGCCGGTCCCACAGGATGAGGATGCCGCCGTAGTTGCGGTCCAGGTAGACGTCGTTGGAGGCGTGGTGGACCCGGTGGTGCGAGGGGGTGTTGAAGACCCCTTCGACCGGACGCCACAGCTTGTCCACCCGCTCGGTGTGCAGGAAGAACTGGTAGAGGAGGCTGAACGACTGCTGCAGCAGGATCATCCACGGCGGCAGGCCCAGCAGGGCGAGGGGCAGCCAGAAGGGCAGCGTGGTCATGGGCGTCCAGCTCTGGCGGAGCGCGGTGGAGAGGTTGAAGCGCACGCTGGAGTGGTGCACGACGTGGCTCGCCCACAGGACGCGGACGCGGTGGTGCGCGCGGTGGAAGGCGTAGTACGCCAGGTCGTCGGCGAAGAACAGCAGGATCCATGTCCACGGCGAGGTGACCGGCGGGTGCCAGGGGGCGACACTCCAGACGGCGGCGTAGCCGAGGACCGCGACCACCTTCCACGGCAGTCCGATGACCTGGCTGCCCGCGCCCATGGACATGCTGGTGACCGTGTCGCGCAGTTCGTAGCCGCGCTCCTCGTCGTCGGGGAGGAAGCGGTACGACAGCGCCTCCACCGCGACCAGCAGGACGAAGAACGGTATCGCGTACACGATGGCGGGGATCATGTCAGCCCGCTCTCCTCTCCGGGACGGCGGGCACACTGCGGGAGAGGAGGTGGCGGGCCAGCCGCTCGGCGCCCTCCTCGTCGCGTGCGGCGATCAGTTCGGCGAGCCGCAGATGGGCCGCCACGTCGAGCAGTTCCTCGGCCCGGCGGTCGGGCGGCACTTCACCGGCGGCGAGCGTGCCGCCCACGAGGGTGTTGAAGGACAGCAGATAGGCCAGGTTGCCGGAGCCCTCGACGATCAGCCGCCACCAGGCGACGTCCGCCGCGCCGAGAGCGGCGAGGTCGGGGCCGGCCTGCGCGTAGCCGGCCGCCGCCGCCTCGATGGCGGCCGCCTGTTCCGGCGAGCAGCGCGCCGCGCACAGCCGGGCCGCGTCGGCGCCGACGCACGCCCGCATCTCCAGGACGTCGCGTCGCAGGTCGTGGGAGTCCAGCGGCGGGCCGGCCTCGGCCATCCGCACCGCCAGGTCCAGTCCGGCGGTGCGCCGCCAGTCCAGCACCATGGTGCGGCCGCCGTGGCTCACCTCGACCAGCCGCGCCTGCTGAAGGCGTTTCAGCGCCTCCCGCACGGCGTGCCGGTTGACGCCGAACTCGGCGGCCAGGTCCCGCTCGGCCGTCAGGGCGGTGCCCGCGGGCAGGGCACCGCTCAGGACGCGGTCCCTGAGCAGCGCGAAAAGCTGGTCGGAGACCGCTTCCCGCCGGATGCGTTCCTCTGCCATGGCGGTCAGCGTGCACCCGCCGCGACGGCTGGTCAACTGGTTGGACCAGATGAATCCCGGACGCCGTCGGCTCCGGCCGGGCCCGTGGCCACCGGGAGGGCGTCAGGCGGGGTCGGTCGAGTCGAGGTGGGCGAACACCACCACGTTGTCCTCGTAGTCCCGTACGGTGCGGTTGTAGGCGCCGCCGCACGTGATCAGGCGCAGCTCGGGTGTGGGGGTGTCGGCGTAGACCTTGTCGTTGGGGAAGTTCGCCTTGCTGAAGACCTGGACGGAGTCGACCTTGAAGCGCGCGGTGACACCGTCCGCACGCGTGATCTTCACCAGGCTTCCGTGCTGGAGTGTGTCCAGGTCCGCGAAGACGGCGCGACCGATCTTCGTGTCGAGGTGCCCCACGACGATCGACGCTCCGCGCTCGCCCGGGGAGACGCCGCCTTCGAACCAGCCGACGAGATTGGTGTTGTTCGGCGGCGGGGCCTGGAGCTGTCCCGACGGGCCGATGTTCAGCTTGGTGAAGGGCGCGTTCACACCGATGGACGGGATCGACAGCCGTGTCGGCTCCGATCGGGACAGCGAGCCGTCGTCGGTGGGCGGCGGGGGCGTCGCCTCGACGTCGGGGACATCCGGCACGCTGCTGTAGACGGTGGTGGGCCGGACGTGCGTCGGGCTGCCGAGGCCCTGGACCGGGGTGTCCAGGGAGTTGTGGATGAGCAGAGCGCCCAGCGCCACCGCCGCCGCCGGCCACACGAGGTGGTTCCGGCGAGGCCGTGCGGCGGGCTCGGTACCGGGCTGCTCCGTCCGAGGCGACTGCGGGGAGGCCATGCGAGATGCCTTTCGTGAACGGGTGACGGTGAGCCGGGTGGGGGGAAAGCCGCTGTCGCGGTCTTCGGCCACCCTCGGCGGGTGACGAAGACCGCGACAGCACAGCGGTCGGTAGAGGAATCGGCTCAGGCCGCGGAGGCGTTCGACCCGTTGCGCCGACGCAGCATGTACGCGCCGGCTCCCAGGCCGCCCAGCAGGAGCGCGGCTCCCACACCCAGCGTGTTGGTGCTGTCCGCCAGGCCGCCGCCACCGGCGTGGACGCCGCCGCGCGGCTTGCTGCCACCGCGCTCGTCGCCCTTCGAGGAGCCACCCTCGCTGCCGCCGTGCGACTTGGACCAGCCGCCCTCGCCGCCCTTGGAGGAGCCACCCTCGTCGCCGCCGCGACCGCCCTCGTCGTCGCCGCCGCCCGACTTGGACCAGCCGCCCTCGTCGCCGCCGCGGCCACCCTCGTCGCCGCCGCGGCCACCCTCGTTGGGCGCCATGGCCAGCGCGCCGCCACCGGCGTGGACGCCGCCCTTCGGCTTGCCGCCGCTGCGGCCCTCTTCCTTCTTGGACGAGTCGCCGCCCTTCTTGGACCAGTCGCCGCCCTTCTTCGACGACTCGCCGCCCTTCTTGGACCACTCGCCGCCCTTCTTCGACGAGTCGTCATCGTCGCCCTGGGAGCCGCCTTCGTCGCCCTTCGAGCCCTCGTCGCCCCTGGACTGGCCTTCGTCGTCGCCCTTCGAGCCGCCGTCGTCGCCCTTCGAGCCGCCGTCGTCGCCCTTCGAGCCGCCGTCGTCGCCCTGGGAGCCGCCTTCGTCGCCCCTCGAGCCGCCGTTGTCGCCGCCGTTGTCGCCGCCGTTGCCGTCCGAGTCGTCGCCCCGGGAACCGTGCGAGTCGCCGTGGTCGGAGCCCGCGGCCGGCGCCACCGCGAACGCGGACAGGGTCGCGGCGCCGGCCGCCGGCGCGGACAGAGCCACGGCGGCGGCGATCGCCGCCGAAGTGAACAGAGTACGGGTGATACGCATGGGTGTTCCTTCCGTCGCAACTGCGAGAGCCGGCAGGCTGCCCGCTCACTCGGAAACACAGGTGCAACGTGATCACTTTCGGCAGGATCGGGGCGGCCTACCACTGGGGCGCCGCAGATGGGCTATCCGGCCAGCGCCGCATCCTGGGGCCATCCGGGCGGCTCCGCGGGATGTCGATGCCCCATCAGATGGAAGCCGATGACCCATCAGGAGGATCTGATTTTCTGCTTTCCTGCGACGGAGCCGCATACGGGTGGTCTCGGCTGAGGTTCCGTCTGCCGAGGGACGGCATGACCCGCGCGGGGCAACGGGATCGGCGGCGTCCGACCGGACCCGCCGAGCCGGTCACGTCGGCCGGGTCGGCCGAGCCGACGGGGGACGGTACGAGGCCGCGTACGGCGAGCCGGTGCCGGACGAACAAGACCGCGGCACAGGCCTCGAGGACGATCGCGCCGCCGGTGCGCAGGATGGCGTCGTAGGCGTGCGCGGGGCCGGTCTCAGGGGTGAGGGCGGTGACGGCGGTGGCCGTGGCCGCGAGGGCGACGGCGCCGAGGGTGACCAGTGCGGTGAGTACGACGCCGGAGGCCTCGCCCGCGCGGGCGGGCGGGACCACCTGCTGGGTGGCGACACTGGCGAAGGTCCAGCCGAGTCCGAGACCGAGGGCGCACCAGGTGAAGAGGGGGACGTAGAGCCACCAGGACCACACCAGGCTCAGGCCGGTCATTCCGGTTCCGGCGACGAGTCCGGCGAGGGCCATGACGGTGGTGGAGGACATCCGCAGCGAGAGCCAGGCGCCCAGCGGGCCGGTGCAGGCGACCGTGAGGGCCGGTACGAGGAAGACCGCGCCGGCGGCGAGTGCGGACAGACCGCGTACCTGCTGGAGCTGAAGGGTCGCCAGGAAGACGGTGACGATGGTCAGGCAGCCGGGCAGGTCGATCTGGCGGGGGGCGGTCTCGTCGCGGGCGGCGACGAGCGCGTCGAGGGTGGGGGCGAGGGCGCAGCCGGCGGTGAACAGCGCCATGCCGGTCAGCAGCAGCGGCCGGCGTCCGAACAGGTCGCCGAGGCGGCCGCCGACGATGAAGAAACAGCCGATGGCGAGCATGTAGGCGGACAGGGTCCACTGGGCGGCGGAGACCGTCACGCGCAGGTCGGAGGCGATGCCGGGGACGGCCGGGTTGAGCGCGAAGAAGTCGACCTGGATGCAGAACAGCGCGATCGACACCGCCGTGAACGCCCCGGCCCGCTGGGCGGAACTCGGAGGTGGGGGCGCGGCTGTGGATCCCATCCCCCCACCTCACCCCCGGTGGGGGCGGGCTGCCAGTGGAGGCGCCTGGTCGGGCGAGGGCGAGGGCCGTCGTGGTGCGGGCGGCGCCGTGCGGGACCGCTCTCGTTGGAGGGGTGCGCTCCTCGGCTGTTCGGCCCATCGGTGATCTGCCGGGCGCCGGTCGGGTCCCTGTGTGTCGGGCGCCTCAGCGCACCGTCACGCGGGTGGGCGGGCGCGGGGGTGGTATCAGTCGGTGGCCGGCGTAGGGCAGGACGAGGGTGATGGTGACTCGTGCCGCCGCGCATGGTGGACACCGGGGCGAGGGAGTTCGACAGCACCAGATCGACGATCTCCCCCGGGTCTCCCACGCCCCTCCCCCGCGCTTCCACCCGCATCCCCGGTTCGGGGCCTCACGGGTGGGAACGGGGCCTGTCGGTCCGGCCGTTGAGAAGTGCGGTGACCTGTTCGCCGACCACCTCCCATGACTGCGGGGGGAGTTCCCCGATCGCCGTGCGCCGCAGGTCGTGCAGCACCGTCTCGGTGTCGGTGTCGCGGGCGACGCTGCCGCTGAGCACTTCGAGGCCGTCGCGGACGGCGACGCGGAGACGGTCGGGTCCCCCGTGGGTCGCGTGCAGGGCGGCGGCGACCACGAACGGCGGCCGTCCGCCCGCCTCCTGGGGCAGCTTGCGGTACGCGCTGGCGATCGGCTCACGCCAGCGAAGGCCGAGCAGGAGCGGCCGCTTGGCGACGACTTCTCCGAGATCGGCCTCGTGGACCCGGTCGGCCTCCAGCACGGTCGCCCGGGCGTCCAGGACGAGCGCCGCGGGCAGCAGGCAGCGCAGCGCGCTGCCGACGAGGTTGCCGCCGACCGTGGCCGCGCGGCGCACCGCTCCGGTGCCCACCGAGGCGGCCGCCCAGTGCAGCACCAGCGGCACACGGTCGTCGATCTGGTGCAGCACCACGGCCGCGCCCAGCGCGTTCCGACCCAGTTCGTTGGCCTCCGGGACGTGGCGCAGCGACAGGGCCTGGTCGGGGAAGCCGTCCCGCTGCCACGTGGCCCACACCAGGGTCGCCCCGCCCACCGGTACGGCTTTCTGGGCCAGGTATCGCTGTGCCTCGGACACGGACGTGGGAAGACGCAACAGCACGGCAGCCGACCTGCTCTCCTGGACGGTGGGGCGGTGACGCGGACCGGAGCGCGGCGGCGGGACCGCCGGCGGGGAGCATTCTTCCGGCGCCCTCGGGGGCGCGTACAGGGCTCATCCCGTCGCCCCACGCGCCCCCGGGGGAGGCGGTCAACTCCGCGACGGACGGCTGCGGATGGGGGTCAGCGGACGCAGGTCCCGCACCAGGGCACGGCGGTGCGGCGACCGCAGTTCCTCGTCCGGCACCGCGAACAGGTCCCGCCCGCCGAGGCCGGGCAGTTCGCACACTTCTCGTCGTACGGCGCGCAGTGCCCGTCCCTTGCGCCGCCGAGGCAGTCGGGGTCGGTGGATTCGTCCGGCGTCGTCGAACCGCATGGCCTTCGCCTTCCTGTTCTTCCTCCGGATGTGCCGCCGCGGGTGCGCGGCGGCGAGCGGACACTTCGTCAAGTGCCCCCAAGATCGGCCCCGAAAAGGCGGGAGGGCGAGCGGCTGGTTGCGAACGTGACGTTTCCACGCGACCACCGGATCGCTCACCGTCCGCACACGCGGGCGCCGGTGCGCACGACTTCACCCGCCCACGCGTACGTCCCGGACAGCGGGGCATTACCGATGTGAACGCGCAGGCCGCCGCCGGGCGCCACTCCGGGAACGAGTGCGGGCGCCTCGTCGGCCGGCCGGTGCGGGCCCGCATCCGGGAGCTCACCGAGAGTCACCGCGCGGCGCCTGTCCCGGTACGACGGCGAGGACGGCGAGGACGCTGATGACGAGAAGGCACCGTGGACATCGGCCGGGGGTGACGTGATGACGTCTCCCCTGACCCCGGCCGGGTGGCGGGCGGCGTTGCGCGCCGAGGGCGTCCGCTTCACGGAGTACGCGGGCTGGACGACACGCGGCCGTGACGGGGCGACGGGCCGGATATTCGGCCCGGTGCACGGTGTGCTGAACCACCACACGGCCGGCACCGACAGCCTCGCCACCATCGCGGTCAAGGGGCGGCCCGGACTGCCCGCCCCGCTCGCCCACGCCTATCTGCCGAAGTCCGGGGTCCTGGTCCTGGTGGCGGACGGCCGGGCCAACCATGCCGGACTGGCCGCCCGGAACGCGTACGAGGCGATCCTGGCCGAGCGGCCGATCCCCCGCCCCGACGCCCGCTCGGGCACTGTCGACGGCAACGACGTGCTCTACGGGATCGAGGTCGAGAACCTCGGGAACGGCAAGGACACCTACACCCGCGCGCAGTACGACACCTGGGTCCGGTTCAACGCAGCCGTGTGCCGCGCGCACGGCTGGAGCGCGGCCAGTTGCGCCGGGCATCTGGAGACCTCGATCGAGGGCAAGCCGGACCCCGCCGGGCCCGTCGCCGGATACGTCGGCCGCGGCCCCTTCAAGCTCACCATGGACAGGCTCCGCGCCGACGTCGCCGAGCGGCTGCGGCACAGCCCCGGTTGGAACCCCGCATCCCAGGAGGACGACGAGATGCCCGCCTACGTGAACCTCGGTGTCGCCAGGCCCTACGCGCTGCGGCCGGACGCCTGGGACTCGATCGAGTTCACCGAGGAGTGGTCGGACGAGCCGGGCGGCCACGCCACCGACGGCGCGGTCTTCGCGCGCGGAGCCGCCCGCTTCACCGGCTCGGTCAGCCTGCGGTTCGAGGGCCTGCCCGTCGGCGGGGTCGTCCAGGTCCGGATGAGCGAGTACGAAGGCGGTGACTTCAAGGCCGACCACCCCGTGCACGAGATCGTCGGGACCGGCGGCGACAGCTTCGGCGTCGTCCCGCTGACCAAGCGGCTGGGCGCCGGCCGGGGGATGCGGGTGCGGCTGCTGAACCAGAGCGCCCAGCCCGTCACCGTGACCAGCGCGGTGCTCACGGCCCTGGTGTGGCGGGAGAGTTGAGCCTCCGGGGCCGAGTCCTCGCATCACCGGGGCGGCGGTGAGGCCGCCCGCGGTGGGGAGGACGGAGGCGGGGGTGGCCGGACATCCGGCCACCCCCTTCCGCTCCGTACCGCCCCCGCGGGGGCCGGCCGTCAGCTCTTCGGCATCAGGACGGTGTCGATGATGTAGACGTTGGCGTTGGCGGTCCTGACGTTGCCGCAGACCACCTTGGCGGAGTCGTCGACCATGTAGGACTCGCCGGAGCCGGAGGTGCTGAGCTTCGACTTCTCCAGCGTGTCGAAGGAGCCGTTCTCCAGGTCCTTGGGGGCGAGCTTCTTGCCCACCACGTGGTAGGTGAGGATCTTCGTCAGCTGCGCCTTGTCGTTGAGGACCTTGTCGAGCGTCGCCTTGGGGATCTTGGCGAAGGCGTCGTTGGTCGGCGCGAACACGGTGATGTTCTGGGCGTTGTTGAGGGTGTCGACCAGGCCGGCCTTCTTCACCGCCGACACCAGGGTCGACAGCGCCGGGTTGTTGGAGGCCGCGGTCGCGACCGGGTCCTTGGCCATGCCGTCGAACGATCCGGCACCGCTCTTGGGCACCGACGAACAGGCCGGGCCGAACGGCTCGTTCATGCTCGAGGCGTCGCTGCCGGAACCCGTCATGCTGTCGTCCGATGCGGTGGCCGAGGCCGACGCCTTGCCGGACGAGTCGGACTTGGCGGAGTCACTGTTGTCGGAGCAGGCGCTCAGCGCGAGCGGCAGGACGGCGGCGGCGGCCACGGTCACGGCGATACGGCGGATACGGGTGTTCATGATGTTCCTCCTGTTGGCAGAGGCGGCGGTCGCCGCCGGTTCATGGGGTGGGGCAGGGGGTCGGAGAGACAGAGGGCCAGGGGGCAGGCGGCGGGGGCGGAAGGCCTGTCGGTCGGGGCGTGCGGGAGTCACTCGACGGTCACCACGACCGAGTGGTGGCCGCTTGCGCCGTCGGGCTCGGTGCGCGTGCGCCGGACGGTCTGCACCGCGCCGGTGCGGTCGGTGGCGCGGACGGTGAGGGTGTGGCCGCCCTTGCCGGCCCGCCACGGGAAGGACCACTGGCGCCAGGTGTCGCGGGAGTCCTCGGCCGCGAGGGTGGCGTCCTGCCAGGGGCCGTCGTCGACGCGGATCTCGACCCGGTCGATGCCCCGGTGCTGGGCCCAGGCGACGCCGGCCACCATCACGGTGCCCGCCCTCGGCCGTGCGAACGGCTTCGGAGTGTCGATGCGGGACTGCGTTTTGACCGGCGCCTCGCGCGCCCACCCCCGCCGGACCCAGTACGGGTCGTAGGCGTCGAAGGTGGTGAGCTCGATGTCCTTGATCCACTTGCAGGCGGACACGTAGCCGTACAGGCCGGGGACCACCATGCGGACCGGGAAGCCGTGGGCGAAGGGCAGGGGCTCCCCGTTCATGCCGACGGCGAGCAGGGCGTCGCGGCCGTCCATGACGTCCTCGACCGGTGTGCCGATCGTCATGCCGTCCACGGATCGGGCCACGAGCTGGTCGGCCCGGCCGCCCCGGGACGGGGGGCGCACCCCGCACTCGGCCAGGAGGTCCGCCAGACGCACGCCGATCCAGCGGGCGTTGCCGACGTACGGACCGCCGACCTCGTTCGACACGCACGTCAGGGTGATGTCCCGCTCGACGAGTTCGCGTCGCAGCAGGTCGTCGAAGGTGAGCGTGACCGGCTCGCGGACGCCCCCGCCGTGGACGCGCAGCCGCCAGGCCCTGGCGTCGACCTTGGGCACCACCAGGGCGGTGTCCACCCGGTAGAAGTCCCCGTTGGGCGTGAGGAACGGGCTGACGCCGTCCACGCGTACCCGCGCGCCCCGGGGCACCGGCGGCGCCGACGAGGCGGGACCCGGAAGGACGAGGCCGTTCCGGGAGCCGACCGCGTCCCGGGCACTGGATCCGCCGAGTGCGCGGCCCAGTGCGCCCACTCCCGCGGACGCGGCCGCCGCGACGGTGGCCGCGACGACGAACCCACGGCGGTCCCACTCCTCGGGCCCGCACCGTTGAGCGCCCTCCCGGTCGGCAACGACGCCGTCCGGCACGGCACTTGAGTCGTTCCGGGCGGGCAGCCGGCCCACGAGCGCGTACAGCAGGAGCGCTCCGGCGACCGAGCCCAGGAGGGAGGGCAGCGCGTCGACCGGACCGGTGGAGTCCGGCCGGCTGACCGCCGAGACCGCCCCGACGCCCCCGAGGACGAGGACCGCCGCCGCGCCGGGCCGACGGTGCCGCACCGCCAGCAGACCCACCGCGAGGGCGAACAGGGCGAGCACGAGCAGAATCCCGAGCTGGAGCACGAGCTTGTCGTGGGTGCCGAAATTCCGGATCGCCCAGTCCTTCACGGCGGCCGGCGTGCGGTCGATGGCGGCGCCGCCCACCGCGACGACGGGACCCGCTTCGGGACGCACCAGGGCGGCGGCCAGTTCGGCGGAGGACAGCGCGGCGAACCCCGCCAGCACGCCGCTGAGCGCGCCCAGCGCCGGCCGGACCCAGGTCCTGGGATGTCCTCGCTGCTCCTGATCGCCTGTCACGTGGGGAATCCGGGCCTGGTGGGGCGGCGGATTGGTCGGCCGCCCGATCGGGCGAAACTTTTTTCCGGACCAATCCGGACCGGCGGCGGCAACGGATCATTCGTTCCCGTCTATGGCCCTGGGTACCTACCGGACGGTATACAAGCCCCGTTGAACGTGTGACGACCGTGCCGCGGGGCCGGTCGTGCACGGAGTCCCGGTCACAGGGGGAGGCTTGTCATGGCGAGCGACACGCGTGCGGGTGCGGCGGCGGAACGGCGCCGGTGGCCGGCGGCCGTAGGGGCGGCACTGGGCGGTTGCGTCCTCGTCGCCGCGTCCACGGTGCCCGCCGCGGCGCACGGCACCGGATCCGGGCACGTCACGGATTACGTGGCGCTCGGCGACTCCTACACCTCGGGCCCCCTCATCCCGAGGCAGGTGGACGCCAACTGCGCCCGCTCGGACCACAACTACCCCTCGCTCGTGGCGGCGCAGCGGGAGCGGACCACGCTCAAGGACGTGAGCTGCAGCGCGGCGAAGACCGACCAGATGTGGGCGCCGCAGGGCACCAACGCTCCGCAACTCGACGCGCTGGAGCGGGGCACCGACCTGGTGACCCTCCAGATCGGCGGCAACGACATGGGGTTCGGCTCCATCATCGCCACGTGCGCCGGACTCAGCTCCACGGACCCGTCGGGGAATCCCTGCGAGCGCTACTACAACTCCTCCGGGACCGACCGGCTGACGGTCGCCATCGCGCAGACCGCGCCGAAGGTCGACCGTGTGCTGCGGGCCGTGCACTCCCGGGCTCCGCACGCCCGGGTGCTCGTCGTCGGCTATCCGGACCTGCTGCCCGACGACGGCAGCGGCTGCTACCCCTCCGTGCCGTTCGCGGCGAAGGACTTCCCCTATCTGCGGGACACCGGGAAGCGGCTGAACCTGATGCTCCGGCTGGTCGCCGCGTGGAACCACGTCGAGTACGTCGACACCTACGGCCCCACGGCCGGCCACGACATGTGCAAGGCCCCGGCCGACCGCTGGATCGAGCCCCTGGCGCCCGCCTCCCCCGCGGCCCCCGCGCACCCCAACGCCAAGGGCGAGGAGGCCATGGCGCGCGCCGTGACGGAGCGGCTGGCCGAGGGACGCGGACGCGGCTGAGCCGACCGGAGCGCGCGGTGGGCGGGCCGCGGCGCAGCCGGGCGGACCCCGACGCGGCTGAGCGGGCCGGACGTCCCGGCGAACGACCGCGGCCCGGCCGAGCGGACCCGGACGCGCCTCGGCGGCCCGGACTCGGCCGGCAGGTGTGTGCCGGCGACGCCCGGCCGGGGGCGACCGCCTCCGGCCGCGCGCGGCCGGGTGCCCGCTCGCAGCAGTGGGCCTCCTCCGATCGGGTGCGCGCGGGCCACGGCGCCGACGGCCGGGCCGCCGCTCCGATCACGCTGGGACGGTGCCGCCCGCCCGAGGCCGGCACCCCGCGAGCGAGGAGACGACGATGCCCATCGACACCGTAGAGCGGTTCCTGGCGGCGCTGAGTCCGCACCACCGGGAGCACGTCGAGCGGTTGCCGCGCGAGGAGCAGGACAGACTCGCCGCCGCCTGGGAGGCGGAGCTGGAGCAGGACACCGATCTCGACACCCTGAGCGAACTGTCGCCCGCCGCGGCGGAGAGCGAGGCGGCGGCCCGGGTGGCGAAGAAGCTGTTCGAGTAGGTGGGGGACGGCACCCGGGCGGGCGGCCGTTCCCGGGCCGGCCGCCGGGGTGTGCCCGACGAGCGGACGTCGGAAGAATTCCCTGCTCAGAGGGCGGCACGGCGCACCTTTTGCGGCGTCGAGCGGGGGCATACGGGACAAACGCAGGGGATTTGGAATCTGCTCGAACCGTGTCCGACCATGGGCTCGCCCCGGCGATCCCGGGCATCTGTTCGAAGAGAGGCGCACCACCCCATGCACGTCACCGGAACCGTCCCACAGTCGGCTCCGGCCCCGCAGGAGACCCCCGCGGCCCCCACGCCCGCCGCCGAGCCCGCCGGCTCCCCCGGCAGGCACGCCCGCCGCTTCGGGCTGCCCGTCGCCACCGCCCTGGTCATGGGCAACATCATCGGTGGCGGCATCTTCCTGCTTCCGGCCTCCGTAGCCCCGTACGGCACGATCAGTCTGGTCGCCTTCGGCGTCCTGACCGTCGGCGCCATCGCCCTCGCGCTGGTCTTCGGCCGGCTGGCCGAGCGCCATCCGGACACCGGCGGGCCGTACGTCTACGCCCGGGAGGCCTTCGGCGACTTCGCCGGATTCCTCGCCGCCTGGGCGTACTGGATCACCACCTGGGTGTCGAACGCGGCGCTCGCCGTCGCCGCCGTCGGCTACCTCGACGTGCTGATCCCGGTCGGCGGCCACCGCTGGACCGCCTGCCTCGCCGCGCTCGCCCTGCAGTGGCTGCCCGCGCTGGCCAACTTCGCGGGCACCCGCTACGTCGGCGCCGTGCAACTCGTCTCCACCGTGCTCAAGTTCGCGCCGCTGCTGCTCGTCGCGGTGGGCGGGCTGTTCTTCTTCGACCCGGACAACCTCGGCCCGTTCCGGGCCGGCGGCGGCAGCGCGGTCGGCGCGGTCTCCGCCTCCGCCGCGATCCTGCTCTTCTCCTACCTCGGGGTCGAGTCCGCCGCCGTCAGCGCGGGCGAGGTGAAGGACGCCCGGCGCAACGTGGGCCGGGCCTCGGTCATCGGCACCGTGGGCGCCGCGCTCGTCTATCTGCTGGGCACGCTGTCCGTCTTCGGCACGGTCGCCCACGACCGGCTGGTGAAGTCCACCGCGCCGTTCTCGGACGCCGTGAACGCCATGTTCGGCGGCAGCTGGGGCGGTTGGGCCGTGGCGCTCGCCGCGCTGGTGTCGATGACCGGCTGCCTCAACGGCTGGACGCTGCTGAGCGCGCAGACCCCGTACGCCGCCGCGCGCGACGGGCTGTTCCCCGCCGCCTTCGCACGCCGGCGGCGGGGCGTCCCGACGGTCGGCGTCGGCGTCACCGTCGTCCTGGCCTCGCTGCTCACCGTCTACAACTACACGTCGGGCTCGGCCAGGGTGTTCGAGATCCTGGTCCTGGTCACCACGTTCACCGCGACCGTGCCGTACCTGCTGGCCACCGCCGCACAGCTCTTCCACCTGGTGTCCGGGCGACGCGAGCGGGTGAACCGGGCGCGGCTGGTGCGCGATGCCGTGGTCGCCTCGGTCGCCGCCGCCTTCTCGATCTGGCTCGTCGCGGGCGCCGGGTACGCGGCCGTGTACCAGGGCGTGCTGTTCCTGTTCGCGGGCGTCCTCGTCTACGCCGTGCTGGCGGCCAGGCGGCAGAGGGCGCGGACCGCGGCCTGAGCCCGGCGGGCCGGACCAGGCGGGCGATCCGCCGCGGGGGCCCACCGGCGGCCGGCGGGACCGCACTTTTCGGCCAGGACTGAAAGGGGCGCGGTCCGGCACCCGAGTGGGCCAGGCTGGGGACGCTGTCGCACGACAGGTCCTGTCCCCCCTGTCCCCGGAGGTCGATCGATGCACGCCACCAGACGCCTGCTGTGCCTGGGAGCCTCGGTTCTGCTGGCGCTGGCCGCCCAGACCGGTCAGGCCGGCGCCCACGCGCTGCCCGGCACCTACGTCGTCTCCCGGGACCCCGGTGTCCTGCCCGAGGGGATCGCCGTGGGACGCGACGGCACGATGTACGTGTCCTCCGACGGCACCGGGCGGCTGTACCGCGGGAACGTGCGCCGCCCCGGCCTGAGCCCGTTCCCCGCCCAGGGCCTCGAGAACCGTACGAGCACGCTGGGCGTCCACACCGACGCCCGCGGGCGCGTCTTCTCGGTGGGCGGCGCGACGCTCATGGTGCACGACCGGCGGGGCCGGCTGCTGCAGACCAGGACGGCGCAGGGCGGCCCGCTCGGCCCGTCCGACCTCAACGACCTGGTCATCACCCAGGACGCCGTGTACGCCACCGACTGGGCCAACCCGGTGGTGTACCGGGCCGACCTGCGCGACGGCCGGCTGGGCCCGCTGGCGCCCTGGCTGGACATCCGCTCCGCGTTCCCGCAGTTCCCGGCGCGGTACTGGCTGCTGAACGGCATCGTGGCCGACCGGACGGGCGGGACGCTGCTGGTGGCGTCCAACGGCACGGAGGCGGTGTGGCGGGTGGACACCTCCACCCGCGCCGTCGAGCAGGTGGGGCTGGGCGGCCAGTCCTTCGGCGCCGACGGCATGGTGCTGCGCGGCCGCACCCTGTACGCCGTCCTCAACTACGGCGCCCCGCACGGGGTCTACATCGCCGAGCTGAGCGAGGACCTGCGCAGCGGAGAGGTCGTGCACCGGATCACGGGTGAGCGGTTCGACCTGCCGACCACGCTCGCCCGGCACGACTGCCGCCTCTACGTGGTCAACAGCCAGAACGACCACGCTCCGGGCACACCCCCGTACACGGTCACCGCGATCGACGACCCCACCTGCCCAGGGGCCGGTGAACCGGGCGGGACCCCGGGCGGGTGACGGCGCGTCAGCGGCCGACGATCGTGAAGCTGCGCCAGGGGGCCGCCCCCGCGACCACGTTGTCGGAGGACTGCGTGGCCAGGTAGGTGGACTGCCCGTTCGCGGGCTCGGCGCAGCTGTCGCCCTGGTACAGGATGATGTCGTTCTGCGTGAAGTTGTCGACGTGGGTCGCGCCCTGCGCGAAGCGGTGGCACCCGCCGACCGCCGGGTTCGAGATGACCTGCCGGTAGGCGGCGGCCGCGTTCCGGGCGGTGATCGTGCCGAGCGCCTGGTCGGTGCAGGCCACCAGCGCGATGCCGAGCAGCGCCGTGCCGGTGGCCGCGGTCAGCGGCCGTGAGACGGGCATCGGGCCTCCTGTGCCGGGACGGGGAGCGGGCTGGGACGTCGCCCGACACCACTGTCCGCCGGATCCGGCGGGCGCGCCCGGTACGTACGGCCGATGCGGTGACGCGGACGCGTCCGCGGGGCCGCTGCTGCGGCGTCGCCCGGACGGCGCTCCCCCGGCGTCGTGCGCCCCCGCGGGTGGCCGCGCGCCCCTGCTCCGGCCCGCCCTGTCGCCGAATCCCCCCGGAATTGTCCGTGATCGGTAACGGACGGATCCCGTGGCCGCCTTTCTCCGTCCTGACGGATGCACGGAGTTCACGGAGACGGCAGGAAACGGGGCGGACATGGTGCGGCATGGGGGACGGGGCTGGCACGGCCGGGTGCTCGCGGCGGCGATCGGGGTGACGGCGGTGGCCGCCGCCACCTCGGTGTGGACCGCGCAGGCCGATTCCGTCG
Source organism: Streptomyces sp. NPDC086766 (assembly GCF_044746005.1). Taxonomy (NCBI): domain Bacteria; kingdom Bacillati; phylum Actinomycetota; class Actinomycetes; order Kitasatosporales; family Streptomycetaceae; genus Streptomyces; species Streptomyces sp. NPDC086766. Next base: position 72,744 of record NZ_JBIVBI010000007.1, read on the forward strand.
CGGGGCGGGACCACCCCGCCGCCTCGGCCGGACCGGCGGCGCCGGGCGCCGGGGCCCAGGGCCGCGCGGGGGTGCCGGTGTCGGTGGACATCGCCCACGCCTCGGACCGCGGCGCCCGGGGCCTCAACATCACCATCGACGACGGGCCGGACCCCGTCTGGACGCCGCAGGTCCTGCGGGTGCTGAGGGAGAACGGGGTGAAGGCCACGTTCTGCATGGTGGGCACGCAGGCCCAGGCGCACCCGGACATGGTCAGGGCCGTGGTCGCGGCCGGGCACCGGCTGTGCGACCACACCGTGTCGCACGACACCGCCATGGACACCAAGTCCGAGGCCTACCAGTCCCAGCAGATCCTGGACGCGGAACGGATGATCACGAAGGCGTCCGGGGGCGTCCGCCCCCTGTACTACCGCGCTCCCGGCGGCGCCTTCACCCCCTACAGCCGCCGGCTCGCCGCCTCCCGGGGGATGCGGCCGCTCGGCTGGAACGTCGACTCCAAGGACTTCGAGCGTCCCGGCACCGCGGTCATGGTCGCCACCGTGAAGAGGGAGATCTCCAACGGCCCGACCGTCCTCTTCCACGACGCGGGCGGCGACCGCTCCCAGACGGTGGCGGCGCTGCGCGAGCTGCTGCCGTGGCTGAAGCAGCAGGGGTACTCCTTCGGGTTCCCGGTGCGCTGACGCACCGGGACGCCCCTCGGGAGGGTCGGGGCGGCCCCGCCCCCGGAAGATGCCGGGGACGGGGCCGGACCTCACGCGCCCGCGCGCCGGCTCAGGACACCTCGACGAGCAGGTCGCCGCCCTCCACCTGCTGGACGCGGTTGATGGCCAGCCTCCTCACCCGGCCCGCCTTCGGGGCGGTGATGGTCGCCTCCATCTTCATCGCCTCGATGGTGGCCACGGTCGCCCCGGCCTCCACCTCGTCGCCCTCCGCGACCGTGAGGGTGACCACGCCCGCGAACGGCGCCGCCACATGCCCGGGGTTGGTCCGGTCGGCCTTCTCCGTCACCGGCACGCCGGAGGCCGCGGCCGCGTCGCGGACCTGGATCGGCCGCAGCTGGCCGTTCAGCGTGGACATCACGGTGCGCATGCCGCGCTCGTCCGCCTCGCCCACGGCCTGGAGCTCGATGAGCAGCCGCACTCCGGGTTCGAGGTCGACGCCGTACTCCTTCGCGGGACGCAGACCGTAGAAGAAGGCCTTGCTGTCCAGCACGCTGGTGTCGCCGTAGGCCTGGCGGTGGTTGTCGAACTCGCGCGTCGGGCCGGGGAACAACAGCCGGTTGAGCGTCGCACGGGGGGACTTCTCCAGGCCCGCCCGGTCCTCGGCGCTCAGCTCCTGCACGGGCTTGGCCTCCGTGCGGCCCTGCAGTGCCTTGGTGCGGAACGGCTCCGGCCAGCCGCCCGGCGGGGTCCCCAGCTCGCCGCGCAGGAAGCCGATGACCGAGTCGGGGATGTCGAACCGGTCGGGCGTCGCCTCGAAGTCCTCCGGGGAGACCCCGGCGCCCACCAGGTGCAGGGCGAGGTCGCCGACCACCTTCGACGAGGGGGTGACCTTGACCAGGTGGCCCAGGATGCGGTCGGCGGCGGCGTACATCGCCTCGATCTCCTCGAAGCGGTCGCCGAGGCCCAGCGCGACGGCCTGAGTGCGCAGGTTGGAGAGCTGGCCGCCGGGGATCTCGTGGTGGTAGACGCGCCCGGTCGGCGAGGCCAGGCCCGCCTCGAACGGCGCGTAGATCTTGCGGACGCTCTCCCAGTACGGCTCCAGGTCGCCGACGGCCTGGAGGTCGAGGCCGGTCGGCCGCTCGGAGTGGTCGGTGGCGGCGACGATCGCCGACAGCGACGGCTGCGAGGTGGTGCCGGCCATCGACGCCACGGCGCCGTCCACGGCGTCGGCGCCCGCCTGGATCGCGGCGAGGTAGGTGGCGAGCTGACCGCCCGCGGTGTCGTGGGTGTGCAGATGGACCGGGAGGTCGAACTCGCGGCGCAGCGCCGTCACCAGCTTCGCGGCGGCCGGGGCGCGCAGCAGCCCCGCCATGTCCTTGACGGCGAGGACGTGCGCGCCGGCCTCGACGATCTGCTCGGCCAGGCGGAGGTAGTAGTCCAGGGTGTACAGGCGTTCCGAGGGGTCGGACAGGTCGGCGGTGTAGCACAGGGCGACCTCGGCGATCGCGGTCCCGGTCTCCCGTACGGCGTCGATGGCGGGGCGCATCTGGCCGACGTCGTTGAGCGCGTCGAAGATGCGGAAGATGTCGATGCCGGTGGCCGCGGCCTCCTGGACGAAGGCGTCGGTGACCTCCGTCGGATACGGCGTGTAGCCCACGGTGTTGCGGCCCCGCAGGAGCATCTGCAGGCAGATGTTGGGCACGGCCTCGCGCAGGGCGGCCAGCCGCTCCCAGGGGTCCTCGGCGAGGAAGCGCAGGGCGACGTCGTAGGTGGCGCCGCCCCAGCACTCCAGGGAGAGCAGCTCGGGCAGGGTGTGCGCCACGACCGGGGCGACGGCGAGGAGGTCCTTGGTGCGCACCCGGGTGGCGAGCAGGGACTGGTGGGCGTCGCGGAAGGTGGTGTCGGTGACACCGATGGTCGGCGACTCGCGCAGCCGGCGCGCGAAGCCCTCCGGGCCGAGCTCGACCAGGCGCTGCCGGGAGCCCGCGGGCGGTTCGCCGGTGGGCGGCGTGGGCAGCTTGCCGACCGGGTCGATCAGCTCGGGGCGCTCGCCGTGCGGCTTGTTGACCGTGACGTCGGCGAGGTAGGTGAGCAGCTTGGTGCCGCGGTCGGCGGAGGAACGCGCGGTGAGCAGGTGCGGCCGCTGTTCGATGAAGGCCGTCGTGACCCGGCCGGCCTGGAAGTCCGGGTCGTCCAGGACGGCCTGCAGGAACGGGATGTTGGTGGCCACGCCGCGGATGCGGAACTCGGCCACGGCGCGCCGGGCCCGCCCGATCGCGGCCCGGAAGTCCCGGCCCCGGCAGGTGAGCTTGACGAGCATGGAGTCGAAGTGGGCGCTGATCTCCGTACCGGCGTGGGTGGTGCCGCCGTCCAGCCGGATGCCCGAGCCGCCCGGCGAGCGGTAGGCGCTGATCCTGCCGGTGTCCGGGCGGAAGCCGTTGGCCGGGTCCTCGGTCGTGATGCGGCACTGCAGCGCAGCGCCGCGCACGGTGACGGTGTCCTGGGAGAGGCCGAGGTCGTCGAGGGTCTCGCCGGCGGCGATGCGCAGCTGCGACTGCACCAGGTCGACGTCGGTGATCTCCTCGGTCACGGTGTGCTCGACCTGGATGCGCGGGTTCATCTCGATGAAGACGTGGTTGCCGTCGCGGTCGAGCAGGAACTCGACCGTGCCCGCGTTGCGGTAGCCGATCTCGCGGGCGAACCGCACCGCGTCGGCGCAGATCCGGTCGCGCAGTTCCGGGTCGAGGTTCGGCGCGGGCGCGAGCTCGATCACCTTCTGGTGGCGGCGCTGGAGCGAGCAGTCGCGCTCGAACAGGTGGATGACGCCGCCCTGCCCGTCGGCGAGGATCTGCACCTCGATGTGGCGCGGGTCGACGACGGCCTTCTCCAGGAAGACCGTCGGGTCGCCGAACGCGGACGCCGCCTCGCGGGACGCCGCCTCGATGGACTCGCGCAGCGCCGCCGGGTCCTCGACGCGGCGCATGCCGCGGCCACCGCCGCCCGCTACCGCCTTCACGAACACCGGGAAGCCGACGTCCTCGGCGGCGCGGACGAGTTCGTCGACGTCGGTGGAGGGCGCGGAGGAGCCGAGCACCGGCACGCCGGCCGCCCGGGCGGCCGCCACCGCGCGGGCCTTGTTCCCGGTCAGTTCCAGGGTGTCGGCGTCCGGCCCGACGAAGGTGATGCCCGCCTCCTCGCAGGCGCGGGCCAGTTCCGGGTTCTCGGACAGGAAGCCGTAGCCCGGGTAGACCGCGTCCGCTCCCGCGCTGCGTGCCGCGCGGACGACCTCCTCCACGGAGAGGTAGGCGCGCACCGGGTGCCCCGGCTCGCCGATCTCGTACGCCTCGTCGGCCTTCAGCCGGTGCAGCGAGTTGCGGTCCTCGTAGGGGAAGACGGCGACCGTTCTCGCGCCGAGTTCATAGCCGGCGCGGAACGCGCGAATCGCAATCTCGCCGCGGTTGGCGACGAGCACCTTGCGGAACATCCTGGATCCCTTCGGCCTGGCGGTGGGAGGACCATGGTGTCGGCGTCGTCCCGGTCACGCCATGTGAGTCGGGCCACTCGCCCGGGCGTGTCCGCACGGCGGGGCCGCGGCCGGCGGTCCGGTGATCGCCGATGCTGTTGGATGGGACACAGATGGGCGTTCGGGGGGAAGGGACGGTAAGGGTGGCCGACGTGCCGGCGCGCGACGGGGTGCGCCCCGTCCGGGGCCGCACCCGGGCGCGGGCGCCGCGGACGGGAGACGACGAGTGAGTGACCAGCAGGGCCGCGACTGGACGCGGATGACCCCGGGCGACTTCGACCGGGACGAGCCGCTGCGCCTGGCCGTGTCCGCCGGGCCCACCGCGATACCGGCCGAGCCGGACGAGTGCGGCACGGACCCGCTGTTCGGCGACGAGCCGCCGGCCCGGCGCACCGTCGTCCGCCGTCCCGCCCGCCCCGCCGCGCCCGTGGAGCAGGACGGGCTGTTCTGAGCGTTCCGGAATTCCGGCGCACGCGACCGGGCGGGCGTCCGCACCCGGGCGGGCGTCCGCACCCGGCTCACCCGCCGGTGGGCTCGCCGGACCGGTCGCGCAGGCGGGCGCGTTGCGGCACGACGACATATGCCGGGTCCTTGGTCGAGGCGACGCCCGCGTCGAAGACGCCGAAGCGTTGCAGGACGCTGCCGGCGAGCAGCGCGAGTCCGGCCGCGGCGGCGGCCGGGCGGCTGCGGCGGGCGACGGTGACGGCGGCGAGCGCCCCGCCGAGGGTGAGGAACTCGGAGGCCCGGCGCAGGCCGCGGGCGCGGCCGCGGGTGTAGGCCTTGGTCTCGAAGTCCGGGCGGTGGTCGATGAGCCGGGCGGCGGCGAGTTCGGCCGCCGCGCCGAGTGCGGCGAGGCGCCGGGCGGGGCCCGCCTCGCTCACCGGCGCCAGCAGCATCCCGAGCCCGGCGCCGCTCGCGGCCGCGGAGCCGGTGAACACGAAGGGCAGTTCGCGGCGGGCCTCGTGCCAGGCCGGCACTGCGGTCTGGGACAGCAGGACGGCCGTGTAGGAGGCGAGGGCGGGGGCGAGGGCGGCCGCGGACAGGCCGCCGAGGCGGCCGGCCCCGCGCAGCAGCCGTCCGGGCAGGCCGGCGCGCCAGGAGGCGGGCAGCAGTTCGGTGACGGCGGCCAGGCCGCTGCCGGGGCCGTAGGCGACGAGGATCCAGGTGCCGACGGACATCGGTGAGCTGGGCTTGGCGACCCGCAGCATGTGGTGGAAGCGTTCGGGGCGGCCGAGGTCGGCGACGAGCAGATAGGTGCTGCCCAGCAGGGCGCCGAAGCCGCCGAGGCGGCCGGTGCGGCGCAGGTCCGGGCGTCCGGTCAGGTCGGCGCCCGCGGCGAGCAGCGCGGCGCCGGCCGACAGGCCGCCGGTGAACAGGTAGGCCGGGACCTTCCACTCCCACACGGGTGGCTTCAGCACCGGCCGTCCGTAGTAGGAGCGGAACTCGGCCCGGGGCACGGTGGTCTGCTCGCCGCGCCCGCCGCGGTCGCGGCCCGAGCCGAAGGTGCGCGCCCGGACGTCGGCGGCGCCCTCGTCGCTGCGCGGCTCGCGCAGGAGTCCGTCGTCGTCGGTCATCGGCGGTCTCCCTTGACGAAGACGGCGGCGGCCGCCGCCAGCAGGGCCGAGGCGGCGACCCCGGCGTACTTCCACATGGACGGCAGGTCGCGGGTGGGGACCACGGGGTCCGGGGGCAGGCCGTAGACCTCGGGTTCGTCGAGCAGCAGGAAGAAGGCGCCGTCGCCGCCGACGCCGTCGTCGGGGTCGCGGCCGTACAGGCGTGCCTCGGGCACTCCGGCCTCGTGCAGCTGCTCCAGGCGCCGGTCGGCCCGCTCGCGCAGTTCGTCGAGCGGCCCGAACTGGATGGAGTCGGTGGGGCATGCCTTGGCGCAGGCCGGTTCCATGCCGCCGCGCAGCCGGTCGTAGCACAGGGTGCACTTCCAGGCGCGGCCGTCGTCGGGCCGCCGGTCGATGACCCCGTAGGGGCAGCCGGAGACGCAGTAGCCGCAGCCGTTGCAGATGTCGGGCTGCACCACGACGGAGCCGAACTCGGTGCGGAACAGCGCCCCGGTGGGGCAGACGTCGAGGCATCCGGCGTGGGTGCAGTGCTTGCACACGTCGGACGACATCAGCCAGCGGAAGTCGGTGCGGGTCTCGGGGCCGGTGGCGGCACCGGGCAGGCCGAAGGAGGGGAACCCCAGGTCCACCGGTCCGGTGCCGAGTTCGCCGCCGCCGCGCGGGCTGTCCCGCAGGGCGTCCGCGACCACCTCGGTGGTGGCGGCGGTGCCGGAGGGTCCGGTGGGCAGGCCGGAGAGCCCCGCGTCCTGCCGTCCCAGCGGGCGCTCCTGCTCGATGAAGGCGACGTGCCGCCAGGAACTGGCGCCGAGCATGCCGGTGTTGTCGTACGACATGCCCAGCAGGTCCAGGCCGTCCTCGGGGACGTCGTTCCACTCCTTGCAGGCCACTTCGCACGCCTTGCAGCCGATGCACACGGAGGTGTCGGTGAAGAAGCCGACCCGGGGCGGGTGGTCGCGGTGGCCGGCGTCGGCGGCGGGGTCCTCCAGGGGCCCGTAGAGGCTGTGCTCGTCCGTCATGGGGTGTCCTCCGGCCGGTCGGGTTCGGTGTGGACCGGCCTGTGGTGGTCGCCCGCCGTCACGATGCGGGTCCCGGTGCTCGGTGTGATCCCGGCCCTGCGGCGGTACTCCTCGACGTACTCCAGCAGGGCGGGGCCCCGCGGCCTTCGCCCGGGACGGATGTCGCAGGTCAGCACCTTGCTCTCCTGGATCAGCACATTGGGGTCGGCGACCACGCCGATCAGGTCGTTGACGACGTCGCCGCGGGTCAGGCCGGTCTGGCCCCAGTGGTAGGGCATCCAGACCTGGTGGACGGTCCGCTCCTCCACGCGCAGCGGCGCCAGCCGGTCGGTGACGACGACGCGGGCCTCCACCGCGGTGCGGCTGGTGATCACATGGGCCCAGTCCAGGTGCCGCAGCCCGCGTTCGGCCGCCAGTTCCGGCGACACCTCCACGAACAGCTCCGGCTGCAGCTCCGACAGGTACGGCAGCTGCCGGCTCATGCCCCCGGCGGTGTGGTGCTCGGTCAGCCGGGAGGCGGTGAACACGAAGGGGAACACCTCGCCGTGCTCCTCGGGCCAGGACGGGTTGGACGGGTTGTCGGGGCGGCCGTAGACCTTGCGGGCCGGGTTGGCCTGCTGGCCGTAGAGGAGGTTGCGCACGGGGGACTCGTGGGGCTCGTAGTGGGTGGGCAGCGGGCCGTCCGACAGTCCGGCCGGGGCGAACAGCCACGCCTTGCCGTCGGCCATCATGACGAAGGCGTCCTCGCCGCTCAGTCCCTCCGGGCCCGACGCTCCCTCGGGCGGCCGGTAGTGCGGCGGCTTGTCCTTCTCGAAGTCCGGGACGTCGTGCCCGGTCCACTCGCCGCGCTCCTCGTCCCACCAGATGAGGGCCTTGCGTTCGCTCCAGGGCCTCCCGTCGGGGTCGGCGGAGGCGCGGTTGTAGAGCACGCGCCGGTTCATCGGCCAGGTCCAGCCCCATTCGGCGTCGTACGGGCCCTGCTCGAGGCGGGACTTGCGGCGGCGGGCCTGGTTGACCTCGTCGGCGTAGACACCGCTGTAGATCCAGCAGCCGCAGGCGGTGGTGCCGTCGGCCTTGAGGTCGGCGTAGCCGCTGACGGCCCGCCCGGTGCGCAGGTCGACGCCGTTGATCCGGCGCAGCACGTCCGCGGCGTCCGGCTCGTCGCCGTCGGTGCGGTAGTCCCAGGCGAGGTCGAGCACGGGGCGGTCGCGGTGGTCGGAGGAGCCGGCCAGCTTCTCGCGGAGGCGCCTGCCGAGGTGGTAGAAGAACCACAGATCGGACCGCTGGTCCCCGCTGGGCTCGACGGCCTTGTCCCGCCACTGGAGCATCCGCTGGGTCTGGGTGAACGTGCCCGACTTCTCCACGTGCGAGGCCGCCGGGAAGAAGAACACCTCGGTGCGGCAGCGCTCGGTGACGATCTCCCCGGTCTCGATCTCCGGGGCGTCCTTCCAGAACGTGGCGCTCTCGATCATGTTCAGGTCGCGGACGACCAGCCAGTCGAGATTGGCCATGGCCAGGCGCTGCAGACGTCCGTGGGCGGAGCCGACCGCGGGGTTCTGGCCGAGCAGGAAGTAGCCGAAGACCTTCCCGTCGATCATGTCCATGGTGGTGCGGTAGGTGCCGTGGTCACCGTTGATGCGGGGCAGGTAGTCGAAGCAGTAGTCGTTCTCCTCGGTCGCGGCGTCGCCCCAGTACTCCTTCAGCATCGAGACGATGTACGCGTCCCCCTTGCTCCAGTAGCCCTTCTGGCCGGGGCGGCGGATCTTGTCCAGGTAGCCGGTCAGGTTCTCGTGGGTGGTGTCCGGCATCGGCAGATAGCCGGGCAGCAGGTTGAACAGGGTCGGGATGTCCGTGGAGCCCTGGATGCTGGCGTGGCCGCGCAGGGCGTAGACACCGCCGCCGGGACGGCCGATGTTGCCGAGCAGCAGCTGGACGATCGAGCCGGCGCGGATGTACTGCGCGCCGGTGGAGTGCTGCGTCCAGCCGACGCTGTAGACCAGCGCGGTGGTCCGCTCCCGGCCCGAGTTGGCCGTCCAGGCCCGGCACACGTCCAGGAACAGCTCCTGCGGGACTCCGCAGATCCGTTCGACCATCTCCGGGGTGTAGCGGGCGAAGTGCCGCTTGAGCACCTGGAAGACGCACCGGGGGTGCTGCAGGGTGGGGTCGGCCGCCATCTCGCCGGCCCCGCCTTCGACGACCGGGCCGCCGGCGCCGTGCTCGTAGGCCCCCGCCTGCTCCTTGACGCGGTGCCCCGGGCGCTCCTCCTCCGCCTCGACGCTCTCGTAGGCCCAGGTGGAGGAGTCGTAGGACGCGGTGTGCGGGTCGTAGCCGCTGAACAGGCCGTCCAGGTCCTCGGTGTCCTGGTAGCGCTCGCTCAGCAGGAACGGCGCGTTGGTGTACGCCTGCACGTACTCCTTGAAGTACAGGTCGTGGGTCAGGATGTAGTTGATGACGCCGCCGAGGAAGGCGATGTCGGTGCCGACGCGCAGCGGGACGTGCTGGTCGGCCAGCGCGCTGGTGCGGGTGAACCGCGGGTCGATGTGGAAGACCCGGGCGCCGCGCGCCTTGGCCTCCGTCACCCACTGGAACCCGACCGGATGGGCCTCGGCCATGTTCGAGCCCATGATGACGACGCAGTCGGCGTTGACCAGGTCCTGCTGGTAGTCGGTGGCGCCGCCGCGTCCGAACGAGGCTCCCAGACCGGGAACCGTGGCGGAGTGTCAAATACGCGCCTGGTTCTCGATCTGCAACGCTCCGATGGCGGTGAACAACTTCTTGATCAGGTAGTTTTCCTCGTTGTCCAGCGTCGCCCCGCCCAGGCTGGCGATGCCCATGGTTCGGTTGAGCGCGTTCCCGTCCTCGTCGGCGTCCTCCCAGCCCCGCCGCCGCGCGTCCAGCACCCGGTCGGCGACCATGTCCATGGCCGTGTCCAGGTCCAGGTCCTGCCACTCGGTGGCGTACGGCGGCCGGTAGCGCACCTTCTGCTCACGCTGCGGGCCGGTGACGAGCTGCTTGCTGGCGGAGCCCTTCGGGCACAGACGGCCGCGCGAGATGGGGCTGTCCGGGTTGCCCTCGATCTGGACGACCTTCTCGTCCTTGACGTAGACGCGCTGGGCGCAGCCGACCGCGCAGTAGGGGCAGACGGAGTCCGCGACCCGGTCCGCACTGGCCGTCCGGGGCCCCAGGGAGGCCGAGCGCCGGGACTCGGCGGCCTTGCCGCGCCCCAGCGGATCGGTTCCCGTGAGCTGCCGGTACACCGGCCACTCGCCGATCCACCGTTTCAGGCCCATACGCCCGCTCCTTCGTACGGCGTGACACGCCTCAACCCACGGTACGCCGGGGTCGGCCGTCGGCACATCCGCGTACTCCTCCGGCGACGATCTTGCGATGACGGCGGTCGTGTACCCGCACGGGGGCCGGCCAGTCATGCCGATCCGGCGCCACGTCGCCCGGCCGAGTCGATGCAGAGTCGATGCGAGTTGAAGCGACACCTTCGACCGGCGCACGGTGGTCGAGCCGAGTCGCCCGGTGCGACCCGGCAGGCGGATCCCCCGGCACGTCCCCGGGCCCGGTCCGCCCCGGGCCCCCGACGGCGGGGCACATGCCGCTCGGCAGGAGGAGCAGTCGCCATGACCGCACACGAGACCACCTCCGACACCCCCACCGGCACCCCCCTGCGGGCTCCCACGGAGGAGTCCTGCGCCGACGAGGAGCTGGCCGCGCGGTTCGCCGACGGCGACGACGCCTGCCTCGCCGCCGTCTACCACCGGTGGGGATCTCTGGTCTACACGCTCGCCCGACGGTCGCTGGGCGACGCGGGCGAGGCCGAGGACGTCACGCAGACGGTCTTCCTGGCCGCCTGGCGGGGACGCGCGGGGTTCCACCCCGACCGGGGCGCGCTGTCGGCGTGGCTGGTCGGCATCACCCGGCGCAAGATCGCCGACGCGCTGTCGGCCCGCACCCGGCGTACGGAGCTGGCGGCGGCCGCCGGTTCGCTGGCCGCGCTGCGGGCCCCGGACCGGGCCGCGCAGCCGGACGGCGTCCTGGACCGCGTCCTCGTCGGCCACGAGCTGGCCCGCCTGCCGGCCCCCCAGCGCCGCGTGCTCGGCCTGGCGTTCTACGACGACCTGACGCAACGGCAGATCGCACAGGTCACCGGCTGGCCCCTGGGCACCGTCAAGAGCCACGCCCGGCGGGGGCTGCACCGCCTCGCCCGCTGCCTGCGGGAGGACGGCTCCCTCGCGCGCACGGCCTGAAACGATGCGGAAACGATGCAGGGGAGAGTCATGGTCGTGTCGAACCCCGCGAAGTCCACGGCAACCCCCGACGTGGGTGTGACCACCGGTTTCCTGGCGCGGAGACTCGGCGTCTCCCCCACCACACTGCGCTCCTGGGACCGCAGGTACGGGCTGGGCCCCGCGGCGCGCGCCGACGGCCGCCACCGCCGGTGGTCGCCGGACGACGTCGCGATGATGCAGGAGATGTGCCGACTGACGGCGGCGGGTGTGCCCCCGGCGGAGGCGGCCCGCGCCGCACAGGAGTTCGCCCGCGGCCGTACCGCCGCGGACCCGCCGGAGACCGTGTCGCAGTCGGCGTCGCGGCAGGCGGTCCCCTCGGGAACGGTGTCGGCGCCGCCGGTCGCGCAGCCGTCGGTCTCGTCGCCGTCCTTCTCGCCGTCGGCCCTCTCGCCGTCGGCCCTCTCGCGGTCGGCGGTCTCCCGGTCGGCGGATTCGTCGCCTTCGCTCTCGCCGCCGTCGGACTCTTACCTGCCGGTCTCGTGGCCGCTCCGGCGCGGGGCGGAGCCCGCCGCCACCGGGCCCTCGGCGCGGCGGGCGTCCCGCTCGGGCAGCGGGCTTCCGCTGGGTGACGTGCGCCAGGAGTGCCGCGGACTGGCGCGCGCCGCCGTGCGCCTGGACGGCGCTGCGGTGCAGGAGCAGGTGGCGGCGGCCGTCCGGACGTACGGTCTGGTGACCGCCTGGGACGAGGTGCTCGCCCCGACGCTGCGCGCGGTCGGCCGCAAGTGGCAGTCCTCCGGCGACGGTTACGTGGAGGTCGAGCACCTGCTGTCCTGGCACGTCTCGGCGACGGTGCGTCAGGTGTACGTCGGTTCCGTCCTGCGCGGGCGGCGCACGGACTCCTCCCCCGTCGTGCTCGCCGGGCTGCCCGGCGAGCATCACACGCTGCCGATCGAGACGCTGTGCGCGGCGCTGGCGGAGCGAGGGGTGCCGGTCCTGATGCTCGGCGGCGCCGTTCCCGCCGAGGCGCTCGTCGCCGCGGTGCGGCGGGTCGGTCCCGCCGCGGTGGCGCTGTGGTCGCAGTCCCGTTCCACGGCGAGCCTGGCGCTGGCCGGGCACATCGCCGGCCTGCGCTGGGGAGTTCGCGGCGCCCGGCGGCAGAGCCGGATACTGCTCCTCGGCCCCGGATGGGGCAGGCGGACGGACCCCGGACTGCTGCGCCCCCACAGCCTTCGGGACACCTTGCGGGCCCTGTCGCCCGTGGAGTCCGGGGGTGAACGGCCCCAGTAGGCCCGCCTGTTACCCAGGGGGCTTCCCCCAGGGCTCCCCTCCGCGATAGCGTCAACTATAGTTTCAGCGGATCGGGAGGGAGCGGTGCAGGTGGCGGAGCCGGACCACAACTCCGATGCGGGGACGGCGGAGGAACAGAAGCCGATCCCCGTGCCGGGCCCGGGGGCGCCGTTCGCCGACCGTCTCAACTTCCTCTTCGACCGGGTACGCCCGGCCGGGGCGAGGGAGTTCAGCAACCAGCACGTGGCGCGCACGATCTCCGCGTACGGCGACGAGAGCGTCACCGGCGCGTGGATCGGCAAACTCCGCAGGGGCGAGGGGAAACCCACCATCACCCTCGTGCCGCTCCTCGCGCGCTTCTTCGGGGTCGAGGCCGCCTACTTCGTGGAGGACGAGGTCACCCAGAAGGTGGCCACGCAGTTCGAACTCCTGCGCAAGATCAAGGAGAACGGCATCGAGCAGATCTTCCTGCGCTCCATGGGCGTCTCCGCGGCCGGTCAGCGCAAGGTGCTGGCCGCGCTCGACGCGGTCCGCGAGGAGGAGGGCCTGCCCCCGGAGCCGGAGGAGGAGTTGCCGTGACGGGCCGAAGGGCCGCGACGAGGAAGGGAATCCGCATGGGGCGCCGTGACCGCACGGCCGACGAGGTCGAACGCCGCAGCCGCGCGTTCCTCGACACGCTCGACCTGCCCGCGGTGGACAGCGTGCTGGACCTGGTGCCGTTCATGGAGGACCGGCGCGGACGCTCCCTCCAGCTCGTGCCGTTCACCCCGGACCCCGCCGACCCGGACTCCCTGGACGCCTCCGCGCCGTGCGGGCTGTGGCTGGCCACGAAGACCACGGACTACGTCTTCTACGACGCCGGCATCAGCCGCTCCCACGCGGAGATCATCGTGGCGCACGAGTTCGCCCACATGCTCAGACAGCACCGCGGCAACGCCGCCAAGTCCCCGTTCGGCAACCTCGGCGGCCTGATCACGGACATCGATCCGGGCACGATCCAGCTCATCCTCGGCCGCACCCGCTACAACGACCCGGAGGAGTTCGAGGCCGAGATGCTCGGCTCCCTGCTGCAGGAGCGGGTGAGCACCTCCCGCCCCGCGCGCGCCCAGGACACCGACCCCATCGCCCGCACTCTGCTGCGCTGACCCCCGCAAAGGCCCGTGAAAGACATCCTTCACCCCCTCTGCCTGGCCATCGCGAGCACCGGTTTCGTCCTTCTGCTGCGCGACCTCGGCAGGAGCAGACGCGATCCCGCGCTCGTCGCGCTGGCCTTCACCTACGGCTTCTCCGCGGTGAGTTACGCCGTGTCGCTCACCTGGGTGTGGGTGCGCATCGACGGCGTCTTCGGGGTCACCAACATCTCCGTGCCGCTCGCGCAGAGCTGCGTCATCCTCGTCCTGGCGCTCCAGTCGACCGTGCTGGCGTACTGGTCGATGCCGCCCGAGCGGGCCCGCCGGCGCGGCCGCCTGCTGTTCGCCGCGGCGGCCGCGGTCATCGCCGGCATGTCGGTGCTGTTCGTCCTCCTGACCCCGGCGACGACCAGGCCCGTCGACTTCTCGCTCTACTACGCGCACGACCCCTTCTTCCAGGCCTACGTGCTGCTGTACTTCGGCACCTACAGCGCCGCCGAGATCTATCTGGCCGTCTCCTGCTGGACGTACGCCCGCACCGCGAGCACCGCGTCGATCGCCTGGGGCCTGCGCCTGATCACCGTGGGCGCCGTCGTCACCCTCGGCTACAGCGGCATCCGCATCGCCGCCGTCGTCGGCGCCGAGACCGGCTTCAGCGTCGACCGCTGGAACAACTTCGCCTGGGCCTGCGGCGACATCGGCGCCACCCTCACCCAGATCGGCTACTTCCTGCCCGTCCTCGCCCGCCGGGTGGACGCCGCCCGCGACTGGGCGGCCGCGCACCTCACCTACCGGCGCCTGCGCCCGCTGTGGGCCGCCCTCGACCGTGCGGACCCCGGCATCACCCTGCGCCGCCCGGCGCGGCAGCGCGAGGAGGTCCTGCGCGGCCGCAGCGCCCACTTCCCCCTGCTGCGCCGCCGGGTGGAGATCCGTCAGGGCCAGAAGCTGCTGCGCCGCTATCTCGACCCGGACATCCGCGCGCGGGCGGAGTCCCGCCGCCGCGCCGAGGGGCTGACCGGCGCCGAACTCGCCGCCGCCGTCACCGCCGACCAGATCCACCACGCGCTGTTCCTGCACCGCGCGGACACCCCGGCGGACCAGCCGGCCGAGTACGCCGACGCCGGTCTCTCCCTGGCCACCACGGACGACGAGCTGCGTCATCTCCGGCGCGTCGCCGCCTACTTCACCCCGCCCGCTCCCGGCGGAACGCCCCGTTCCCGTACGTCGTCGGGAGCCGGCACGTGATCCTCCGCCGCACCCTTCTCCTGGCCTCGACCGCCCTGGCCACCGCGGGATCCGTACTCACCCCCGCGGCCGCCCGTTCCCGTCCCCCCACCCAGAAACCCGCGCGCATGCCCCTTCACCTCGATTCCGCCCGCCGGCAGCTCGCCGCCCTCCGCAGCGGCCGGACCAGCAGCCGTGACCTGCTGGAGCAGTACCTGCGGCACATCGACCGGACCAACCCGGGCCTGAACGCCGTGGTCACCCTGGACGCCGAGGGTGCCCGCGCGGCCGCCGACCGCGCCGACCGGCACCTGGCCAGGACCGGCGAACCCCTCGGCGCGCTCCACGGGCTGCCCATGACGGTCAAGGACGCCCTGGAGACGAAGGGGTTGCGCACCACGTGCGGCTCCCCCGACCTCGCCGACCACGTGCCCGACACGGACGCCGACGTGGTGGCGCTGCTGCGGGCGGCCGGCGCCGTCGTCATCGGCAAGACCAACGTCCCGACGCTCTGCCAGGACATCCAGACCTGCAACCCGGTCTTCGGCACCACGAAGAACCCCTACGCCGGGGACCGCACCGCCGGCGGCTCCTCGGGCGGACCGGCCGCCGCCGTCGCCACCGGACTGACCCCCCTCGAGGTCGGCTCCGACCTCGCCGGGTCGCTGCGCCTGCCGGCCGCCTACTGCGGCGTCTACGCCCTGCGCACCTCCCGCGGCGCCGTGCCGGTCGTCCCCACCCGCGGGCACATCCCGCGCCCGCCGGGCTGGCTCAGCAGCTCCGACATGCTCGCCCTGGGGCCGATGGCGCGTTCGGCCGCCGACCTCGACCTGCTCCTGGACGTGATCGCCGCGCCCTCCCCCGCCGACGGCGCCGCCTGGAAGGTGTCCCTGCCCGCCCCCGCTGAGGCGGGGCTCGACCGGTACCGCATCGGCGTGTGGGCCGACGACCCGTACTGCCGCGTGGACGCCGCCGTCCGCGCGCTGCTCGACGAGGTCGTGGCGCGCGTGCGCAAGGTCGGCGCCACCGTCGACGAGACCACCCGGCCCGTCGACTTCGCGGCCGTCGACCGGCTGTTCCAGCGGCTGATGTACGCCACCAGCTCGGCCACCGCGACCGACGAGGCGTTCGCCGCCGAGGTGCGGGCCGCCGAGGGCCTCGCCGACGACGCCCCCGGCGCCCTCTACCTCACCTCGCGCACCATGCGGCACCGGGACTGGGCCCGCGCCGACGAGGAGCGGCAGAGGCTGCGGGCACGCTGGGCCGCCTACTTCACCGACCACGACGTCCTGATCACGCCGGCCGCCCCCACCGCGGCCGTCCCCGACCAGACGTCCGTCCCGACACCCCAGCGGTACATCACCGTGGACGGCGTCCGGCGCTCCTACTTCGACCAGACGAGCTGGCTCAACCTGGCCGGTCCGGTCGGGCTGCCCTCCCTCGTCGTGCCCGCCGGGCGGACCGAGGACGGCCTGCCGCTGTCGATCCAGGTGATCGGCCCGTACCTGGCGGACCGGACGGTCGTCGCCGTGGGCGAACTGCTCGCCCGTGTACTGCCCGCCGCGCCGCGGCCACAGGCCCTCACCGGCTGACGGCCGCCCGAAACCCGGGTGTGTCCAGCCCCCACGGGGGTGGGGCAGGGCATGCCCGAACGGCAGAGGGGCCCCAGCTCGCACCTGGGGCCCCTCTGCGCTGCCGCCGTCGACGCGGGCGGCGGCCCCGCACCGGGCGGCGGCGCTCGAGGGGCGGACCGGTGAGCCAGGTGGCCTGTCTCCGCATCCCGGTGGGGGCGGTGACGTGTGGAACCCCGCTTTGGGGTTAGTCTGTTCACAGGCCCGGATGCTGCATCCCCCGTCGGCGTCCGGGCCGTTCACTTTCCCCAGGGCCGCGGACGGCGGCCCCGATCGCGGTCGCCCCGTGCGCGGAGGCCCGCTGTCAGGCGGTTTCCCGCGCGAAGGGGCCGCCGGCGCCGAAGGCCAGCCCGGCGAAGCGTTCCCCGATCCTGCGGTGGGTGGCGGCGTCCGGGTGGAGCCCGTCGGGCAGCGGCAGCTCGTCGTGGTCGTCGGGTCCGTAGAGTTCGCGCCCGTCGAGGAGACGCAGGTTCGGGTCCTCGGCCGCCCGCTGCGCGACGATCCGGGCCAGCTCCTCCCGTATGACCCCCAGAGTCAGCTTGCCGCTCGCGCGTTCCGCCGGATCGCCCGCGGCCCGGAAGCGCAGGCGCCCCGCGGCGAGTGCGCCGAGGTCCGGGGCGCTCGGGCCGGGCGTGTCCTCGTGGATGGGGCACAGGAGGGGCGAGACGACGAGCAGCGGCGCGGTGGGGTGGCCCTCGCGAATGGTGTCGAGGAAGCCGTGGACGGCGGGGGTGAAGGCGCGCAGCCGCATCAGGTCGGTGTTGACGAGATTGATGCCGATCTTGACGCTGATCAGGTGGGCGGGGGTGTCGCGCAGGGAGCGGGCGGTGAACGGGTCGAGCAGGGCGCTGCCGCTCAGACCCAGGTTGACCAGTTCCACCCCGGCGAGGGAGGCGGCCCGGGCGGGCCAGGTGGTGGTGGGGCTCGCGGCGTCGGAGCCGTGGCTGATCGAACTCCCGTGGTGGAGCCACACCGTGCGGCCGTGGTCCGGGGCGGGCTCGACGGGCGCGTCGGTGCGCAGGGCGACCAGTTCGGTGGTCTCGTTGTGCGGCAGCCAGATCTCGACGGTCTTCATCTCGCCGGGCAGGCCGGCGAAGCGGAGGGTGCCCACCGGTCCGGGCCTGTGCTCGGCGGCCCCGGTGGTCATGTCGAGGGTGAGGGTGTTCCCGCCGCGCACGCTGCCCTGTCCGGCGAGGCGGCCGTCGACGAGGAGGTCGTACACGCCGTCCGGGCGGGGCGGCGCGCCCGCGTAGACCCGCTTGGTGGGAAGGGTGTCCAGTTCGACGGCGGTGGCGCGGGTGCGCAGGACCAGCCGTACGCCGGAGGGCTGGGACTCCGCCAGGGCGAGCTGCCCGTCGGGGCACTGGGCGCGGGCCCGGGCGGGCAGCCGGTGCGGCAGCACGCCGTGTGCCGTGCGCTCCAGGTCGAGGGCGCCGCGCAGGAGGCCGGCGGTGATGGGCGTGGTGATCCACTGCTCGGTGGTGTGCATGGTTCCGGCCTGTCGGTCGAAGGGGTGGGGGCGGCCCGGGGGCGCGGGCGCTGCGGTCAGGGCGCGGGCCAGTTGCGCAGCAGGGCGTCGAGGGCGTCCAGGACCCGTGACCAGGTCTCCTCGGTGTCGGGGGCGCTGTGGCTGAACCCTCCCCCGAGCTCCAGGCTGACGTAGCCGTGGAACACGCTGCCCAGCAGGCGGACCGCGTGGGTCTGGTCCGGCTCGGCCAGGTCGTAACCGCGCAGGATCGCGCGCGTCATCTGCGCGTGCCGCGGCCCGTCACTCGCGGCCGCCGTCTCCGGGTCGAGCCTGAGCTGGGCCGCGGCGTAGCGGCCGGGGTGCTCCCGGGCGTAGTCGCGGTAGACGTCGGCGAGCGCGGTCAGCGCGTCCTTGCCGGCCCGCCCGGCCAGGGCGTCGGCGGCACGGTCGGCGAGTTCCTCCAGGGCGAGCAGGGCGATCCTGGTCCGCAGGTCCTGGGAGTTCCGCACGTGCGAGTAGAGGCTGGCGACCTTGACGCCGAAGTGGCGGGCGAGCGCCGAGACGGTCACCTGGTCGAAGCCGGCCTCGTCGGCCAGGTCCGCCCCGGCCCGCGCCAGGCGCTCCGCGGTCAGCCCCACACGTGCCATGACCTTCCTCCCACTCGACCGAAGGTATTATGCAGTTACCTAAAACCTTTAGGCAACTGTGGCCCACCGACAGCCGGGGAAGACGGGATGGATCCGTGCGGTGGCTACGAGAGCGACGACCTCGCCTTCCCCGCCCGCTCCCAGACCTCCGGCAGCTGCTCCTCGCGTTCGGCGGCCCTGACGCGCTCCTGGCCGTGCAGCAGGCCCCAGGTGAAGCTGGACTCCCCCGCCGCGTGTGCCGCGACGGCCAGGCGCCGCAGCGCGTCCTGGGCCACGATGCCGTCGTGGTGCGCTCCGCTCACCCGCTGGACGGCCTTGACGCGCTTGCCGAGCCGCCGGGCGGGACGGCCGAGGGCGGGACGGGCCGCCTCGGCGGCGTAGCGCAGCCGCTTGGCCGCCTTGCGGGCCCGGTGGACCGCGGCGTCGCGGTCCGGGCCGGGCGGCATACCGAGCGCGCGGTCCATGCGCCCCTCCAGCCGGCCGTACTCCTTGACCAGTGACTTGACCATGACCTTCTCGGGCCTCCGGCGGGCCTTGGCGCGCAGGGGCGGGCGGGCGTCCAGTTCGCTCAGCCGGTCCAGCAGGGCCGTGTAGCGGGGCGAGCCGAGGGCCGCGAGGGTGCGCCCGCGGGTCGCGGCCCGTTCCGCCGCGTCCCACGCCTGCAGGCGCGCGGCGACGGGTCCGAGGACCAGCTCGGCGGGCAGTTCGCGCACCCCCGCGTGCAGGCGTTCGCCCAGCACCTCCTGGTCGCGTTCCGGCCCGAGCTCCCCGGCCAGCCAGCGCAGTTCGCCGCGGACGGGGTCGGTGACGTCGCGGTCGAGGACGGAACGGTAGGAGCGCAGGGCGCCGCGCAGCCGGCGGCAGGCGACGCGCATCCGGTGCACCGAGTCGGGCGCGCCGCGCCGGACCGCCGGATCCAGGTCGACCAGCGCGCGGATCTGTTCGCGCAGGTGGTCGCGGAGGTACGCGCCGGCCGAGCCCGGGACCACGTCCGTCTCCGGCTCCTCGGCACCGGGCGCGCCCGGCGTCGTCTCCGTCAGCGCGCGGGCCAGCTTGGAGGGGCTCTGCGCACGGTCGACGCCCCGCTTGCGCAGGATCGTTTCAACGCCGTCCAGGAGGGCGGGGTCGCCGCCCTCGGCGAGCTCGACCTCCATCTCCGTCCACACGGCGTGGCCGCCCCCCTCGACCAGCGAGTCGGCACGCACCGTGTCCAGACTCAGCTCGGCGAGGGCGCCGCCCCGGGCGTCGACCAGGTCCCGGACGGACCGGGTGGTCCGGATGCGCACCACCGGCCGCACCGGTGCGCCGCGGGTGCGGGAGTGGACGAGGGCACGCAGCTCGTCCGGTACGTCGTCGGTCAGCGGGGCCCGCACCTCCTCGCGGCTGTCCCCGGCCAGGGGCAGCTTGAGGTGCCAGCCGGCGTCCGCACCGCCCGTCCTGCGCCGCAGGGTCGCCGCCCCGCGGGCCAGCCGCAGGTCGGCGGTGTCGTAGTAGACGGCGTCCAGGTCCTGGATGCCCCGGTCGACCAGCGACGCACCGGGGTGCGCACCGGCCAGGTCGGGCAGCCACGCCATGTCGTCGGCCGCAGGCGCCGCGTACTTGCGTTCGGTCTCTCGTTTCGACTGGGCCATACACTGCCCGTTGACCGAAACGGGCGGATGAAACCCTTTGCCCCCTCCCGGCGTCCTCGCCCGGGGCACGGCGCGCCGCCGCTTATGGCGCTTTTCACAATTCGGCCGAAATGCGGCCCGCGGTGACGGCGGTCACCTCACGGAAGCGGCGATTTGTCTACGTTCGCTGCTCTGTGCCCCTGTCCGACCACCCGCTGAGGCTCCCGTGTCCCTGCCGTACCGACCCTGCCCCGTCCCGCCTTCGACGACCCCCGGGAGGCGCCGTGGCGGACGCGCCGTCGCCGCCGGCGTGCTCCTCGCCTCGCTGACCACGCTCCTGGCGACCACCTCCCCGCACGCCGCCACGGCCGCCGGGGCCGCACCGTCGGTGCGGAACGGCGTCCCGACCGGGAAGCCCCTGCCGGTCCGGCCGCAGGGCCGGGCGCGGGTCACCGCCGCGGTGCTCGACCTCGACGGCCCGGCCCGGCAGCCCACCGTGTACGGCCACGACGTCCCGTACGACACCGCCAGCATCAGCAAGGTCGACATCCTCGCGGCGCTGCTGCTCAAGGCGCAGGACACGCACCGGGGCCTCACCGCCCAGGAGCGCGCGTACGCCGCGCCGATGATCCGGCGCAGCGACAACGCCTCCGCGAACGCCCTGTGGCGGCGGATCGGCGGGGCGCCGGGCCTGGCGGCGGCGAACAAGCGCCTGGGGCTGACCGCCACGCACGGCGGCCCCGGCCCCCGGTGGGGGCTCACCCGGACCACGGCGAGCGACCAGGTACGGCTGCTGCGCGCGGTGTTCGGCACCCGCTCCGCGGCGCACGCGGGCTCCACGGCACTCGACGGGGGGTCCCGGGCCTACATCCGCACCCTCATGACGCAGGTGTCGAGCGACCAGACATGGGGCGTGCCGGCGGCCTCCGGCGCCGCCTCGGCCGTGAAGAACGGCTGGCTGCAACGCAATACGTCCGGGCTGTGGGACGTCAACAGCGTCGGCCAGGTCGGGGCGCACGGCCACCGCTACCTCGTCGCGGTCCTGTCGGACGGCAGCGCGTCGATGAAGGACGGCGTCCGGCTGGTGGAGGCCGCGGCTCGGGCGAGCGTCTCCTCCGCTTCCGGTCGCTGACCGGCGCGCCGACGCGGCGGGCGGACGCGCTCGGCGGCGGCACGACCGTCACCGATGGGGTGGACCGCACGAAAGCGGGTACCCGCGATCAGGCACGGACGGCCATCGCGCACTGCTTGCGTCGACAGTAACGGAGAGACAGATGAAGGGCCCTCGATCGGGTTTCCCCTCGACGCTTCTGGCACGGCCTGCCGAAGTCGTCGGCGGCCGCTACCGGTTGGGGACGCGTATCGGGCAGGGCGGCGTGGCCGACGTCCACGAGGGCGTCGATCTCCGCCTGGGACGGCAGGTGGCCGTCAAGGTCTTCCGGCCGGGATCCGACCCGCACATGGAGGAGCGCTTCTCGGAGGAAGCGGTCCTTCTCGCCCGTATGCAGCACCCGAGCCTGGTCACCGTCTACGACGTCGGCCGGCACAGGGACCTCGACTACCTGGTGATGCAGCTGGTGAAGGGCCCGACGCTGCGCCGGTGCCTGTCGGCCGGGCCGCTGCGCCCCGGGCGCGTCGCCGAACTGGGTGCCGCACTCGGCCGCGCGCTCGCCCACGTCCACGCAGCCGGTGTCGTCCACCGGGACGTGAAGCCGTCCAACGTCCTGCTGAACTCCTCCGGCCATCCCCATCTGACGGACTTCGGCATCGCGCGGCTGGCCGACTCCACCCGCCACACCGCTTCCGACGTACTGATAGGGACCGCGGCCTATCTCTCCCCGGAGCAGGTCATGGGTGAAGCGGTGGGCTCGCCCGCCGACGTCTACGCGCTCGGCCTGGTGCTCCTGGAGTGCCTCAAAGGGGAACTCGAGTACGACGGCACTCCCTTGGAGGCCGCCGTCGCCCGGATGCACCGGCCGCCCCTGGTGCCGGACTGGGTCCCCGACGACCTGGCCTGCCTGCTGCACCTCATGACGGCCACGGACGCGGCGGCCCGCCCCGACGCCGAGCACTGCGCCGAGGCGCTGTCGACCCTGGCCACTCCCTCCGACGGGACGGCGACCTCGTCGTTCACCGCGGCGGACATGGGGGCGCCGCTCCAGGAACCCGCCGCCGCACCGCCCGCCCGGCCCCGGCGTACGCGACGGGGCGCACAGGTCCGGCGGCTGGCGGTGGGCACGGCCCTCACGGCACTCTCCGCCGCCGCGCTGGGGGCCGGATTCACCACGCTGTCGGACAGCCCCCCGAACAGCGGTGAACGGGCCGCGCCCACGTCCCCGCTCACCCGGCAGCCCTCCGAGGGCACACCGCGGGCTCCCCGGCCGGCCGGTCCGGCGTCCCCCTCCGCCACGCCCTCCTCCGCGCCCTCGGCCGCCGCCGCGGCCGACCCCGTGGAGCAGACCTCGCTGGAGGACCAAGCCGGGAGTGGGGCCGGCGCGTCCGGGCACGGGCCCGGGAAGCACCGCGCCCGCGAGGCGACCGCCCCGGCGCATCAGCCCAAGGCCCATGGCCGGGCCCACGCGAAGCCCAAGGGCCGCGGCTGATCGGCACCTTGCCGAAGAGCTGTCATCGAGCGGCGCCCTGCCCAAGAGCCGGGACTCAGCGGCCGTACCTCGGCAGGCGGACGACCTGGACGAAGAAGTCGTCGATCTGGCGGACGGCGGCGATGAACTGGTCGAGGTCCACGGGCTTGGTGACGTAGGCGTTGGCGTGCAGCTTGTAGCTGCGCAGGATGTCCTCCTCGGCCGCGGAGGTGGTGAGCACCACGACCGGGATGTGGGTCAGGTCCGGGTCGGACTTGACCCTCTCCAGGACCTGACGGCCGTCGTACTTGGGCAGGTTGAGGTCGAGCAGGATCAGGTCCGGCCGCGGCGCGGCGGCGTGCTCGCCCCGCCGGTAGAGGAAGTCGAGCGCCTCCTCGCCGTCCCGCACGACGTGGAGGGTGTTGCCTATCTTGTTGTCCTCGAAGGCCTCACGGGTCATCAACTCGTCACCGGGGTCGTCCTCCACGAGGAGGACGTCGATGGGGGTGGCAGCGGGGACGGTCATGTCAGGGCCTTCTCTTCGGTGCGGGAGTCGGTGCGGGAGTCGGTGCCCTCCGCCGTGCCGGCGGCGGACGGGAGGGTGAAGCAGATGCGGGTGCCGCCGGTGTGCGCGGTGTCGATCCAGATCCGGCCCCCGTGGTACTCGACGATCTTCTTGCACAGCGCCAGGCCGATGCCGGTGCCCCCGTAGGCGTCGCGGCTGTGCAGCCGCTGGAAGATGACGAAGACCTTCTCGGCGAACTCCTCCGGGATGCCGATGCCGTTGTCGGTGACGCACAGCCGCCACATGTCGGGCTGGTCCGGGTCGGTCTCGCAGGTGACACGGATGTGCGGCGCGAGGTCCGGGCGCCGGAACTTGACCGCGTTGCCCACCAGGTTCTGCCACAGCATGGCCAGCAGCATCGGATCGCCGACGACCCCGGGCAGCCGCTCCGGCCGCTCGACGCGGGCGCCGGACTCCTCGACGGAGGCCGTCAGGTTCGCCAGCGCCCTGGCGAACGCCTCGTCCAGATCGACGGGGAGCCGGGAGTCGTTGACCCGTCCGACGCGGGAGAAGGTGAGCAGGTCGTTGATGAGGACCTGCATCCGCTTGGCGCCGTCGACCGCGAAGTCGATGTACTGCTGTCCGCGCGCGTCCAGGCTGTCGCCGTAGCGCTTCTCCAGCAGCTGGCAGAAGGAGGCGACCTTGCGCAGCGGTTCCTGAAGGTCGTGGGAGGCGACGTAGGCGAACTGCTCCAGTTCGGCGTTGGACCGGCGCAGCTCCACCGCCTGGGCGTCCAGATCGGCGGCCTGCCGGACCAGGACGTCCTGGGCGCTGCGGGAGGCCTCCAGCTCGGTCACGATCCGCTGCCGCATGTCCTCGACGTCGCTCGCCACGGCGGTCAGGTCGGCGGGACCGTCGCCGGTGATGACATGCGCGAAGTCGCCGCGTGCCACCTGCCGGGAGGCCGAGCGCAACGCCTCCAGGGGGCGGGCCACCAGCAGTCTGACCAGGAAGGCGAGCACCACCCCGGTGAGCAGGAACGCCGCGACCATGCCGGTCAGGACGGCATTGCGCACGGTGCGCGCGTGCGCCAGCCGGGCCCGGCCGTCCTCGACCGCCCGGGCCAGGTCGCCGTTCTGCTTCGACCACAGCGTGCGCAGGTGGTCGAAGGCGGCCTTTCCACGTTCGGCGTTGGTCCGGTCGATCGTCCGGGGCCGGCCCGGGGTGATGCCGGCCGCCAGCGGGTCGGCGTACGTGCGCCGCCAGGCCGCCGCTCCCCGCTCGACGGCGCGCAGATCCGCGACGAGCGCCGGCCGGTCGCCGAGGAGGTCGCGCAGCCGGGCGGCCGAGCGCGCCTCGTCCTGCTTGCCCCGGGCGTACGGGTCGAGGAACTGGCGGTCGGCGGCGATGGCGTAGCCGCGGATGCCGGTCTCCTGGTTCACGAGCGCCGCCTGCAGCCGGTACGCCTCCACCTGGGCCGGCTGCACCCGCAGGAGCAACTCGTCGGTGACCTCGGCGGTGCTCGTGAGCAGGCTGGAGCCCACCGCGGTGCCGATCACCACCAGCAGCACCATCAGCGCCAGTACCAGGTGGAACCATCCCTGCACCGTCAGCCGGCGCCCGGCCTTCCGTGCCCTGTCCGCCGTCTTCTCCACCGTGTGCTCCGCCACCGTTCGTCCCGTCCGTTCAGTTCCACCGCAGGTGCAGCACGGCGACGTCGTCGGCCAGGCCGCCCTGCTCCTCGGCCAGGCCCTCGGCGCGTTCGATGAGGCCGTCGACGAACGCCTCCGGCGCCAGTGCGGCGACCTCCCGGGCGAGGGCGAGCAGCCCGTCCTCGCCCAGCCGCTCCGGCCCGCGTCCGACGTGCCCCTCGAACAGCCCGTCGGTGAACAGCACCAGGGACGCGCCCGCGGGCACCGGCAGCTCCTCCTCCGGCCAGCGCGCCCCGCCGGGCAGCACGCCCAGCGCCGGGCCCGCGGGCACCTCGACCCACTCCACACCGTCCCGTGTGCGCCGCAGCAGGCCGGGGTGGCCCGCCCGCACCGTCCGGACCCTGCGGGCGCCGGGCGCGGCGGTGAGGCTGGTCAGGGTGGCGAACACGTTGGGCCTGACCCGCTCCGCCACGAGGATCTCCTCGAGCCGGCCGATCTGCCGCGCGCCGGTGATGCCGCTGAGCACCAGCGTGCGCCAGGCGATCCGCAGGGCCACGCCCAGGGCGGCCTCGTCCGGCCCGTGCCCGGACACGTCGCCGACCACCGCGTGCACGGTGCCGTCGGCGCTCTGCACGATGTCGTAGAAGTCGCCGCCCAGCAGCGCCTGGGCCCGGCCGGGACGGTAGCGGGCCACCGCCTCCACGCCGTCGCCGCGCAGCAGCGGGCGCGGCAGCAGTCCCCGTTCCAGGCGGGCGTTCTCCCGTGCCTGCATCTGGCTGGCCTGGAGGGCGACCGCCGCCTGCTCGGCCTGCTTGCGCTGGATGGCGTAGCGGACCGCCCGTCCGAACAGGTCGGGTTCGACCCTGCCCTTGACCAGGTAGTCCTGGGCTCCGGCCGCGACGGCCGCGAGTCCGGTGTGCTCCTCGGCCAGTCCGGTGAGCACCACCACCGCGACCTGGTCGGCGTGGGCCTGGACGCGCGAGACGGCCTGGAGCCCCTGCGCGTCGGGCAGATGGAGGTCCAGCAGGACGCAGTCCGGCACTTCCGTGGCGAGCACCTCGCTCGCCTCGGCCATCGAGCGGACCCACCGCAGACGCATCGTCAGCTCGCTGTCGGCGACCAGTTCCTCCACCAGCAGCGCGTCGCCGGGATCGTCCTCGATCAGCAGGACCGAGGGCTTCCCGCCCGCCAGGTCCAGGGGAAGGCCGTCCGGCGCCGGTGTGCGTGCCTGCGGCCGTATCCGTGCCTGTGCCCGTGCCCGCGCCTGTGAGGACAGGTCGGCAGCCTCCGGCTGCGACGTCGCCATGAACCCGCCCCTCCCCGCCCCGCATCGTGCCCGTCAGACCCTTGCCGACAGACAACGGTCGAGAGCATACCCAGACGCGCTCGCCGGCGGCTCCGGTGGTTCGGGTCTTTCATTGCCTGGTTCCGCAACTATTGCAGGTTGACAACTATGACCGCGAGGCAACAAAGTGGCCGCGTCACGTGAGCACGGGAAGGAACGGGGGATGGTCCGATGGGCGCAGGCCGGTGCGTGCGCCGGTCCGGGGAACCGTTCGGCGGCCCCGGTGCCGCGGGGGCCGGTTCAGGCGGTCCGGCTGTCGGACGCCTGGGGCTCGTCGTATATCCGCGTCGCGGCCGTGGCGCAGAAGGCTTCCAGCCCTCGCACCAGCGCGCCCCGGTCGGCGGCCGACATCTGGTCGAGCACGGCGCTCAGCGCTGCCTCCCTGCGGGCGCGCAGATCGGCGAGGAAGGCGTGGCCCCGGCGGCTGAGGTGCAGTCGCACCTCGCGCCTGTCGGCCGGGCTGACGACCCGTTCGACGAAGCCGGAGGCCTGCAGGCGGTCGCACAGGCGGCTGGTGGACGGCGGGGTCGACGCGAGGGAGTCGGCCAGGGTGCGCAGGTTGATGCCCTCGTGGTGTTCGAGGACGAGCAGCACGCGCAGCTGGGACACGGAAGCGGGCGCGGTGGAGGCCCGCCCCCACAGGATTTCCAGCAACTCCGCCGCCGTGGAGGTCACTCGCGCGACCTCCTGGGGCTCTTGACGGGGGCGGAAGGAAGTCACAGTCACACTCTCGCAGGCACCGGGGTGCCCGTCAGCGTACTAGCCGGGCCGCGCCGCCCCACCCGCGGGTGCGGGTGACGGTCCGCGCGGCGCGCCGACCCGGACCGGACCGGACCGGCATGTGAGCCGGGCGTGCCGGGAAGTCCAACCATGAGCAGGCCGTCACGGCCCCCGAAGAGCGCCGGGCCGTGACGGCGCGGACCACTGAGACGGAGAGGGTGTGGACAGCGTGAAGGCCTCCGAACCGGCCCCTTGCGCCGAGAAGCTGCTCCGGGCTGCCCCGCCCCACGAACTGGTCGCCACCACGGCCCGGCTGCTGGCCGACCGCGTCGGCGCCCGCGAGGTCACGCTTCTGGTGGCTGACTACGGGCTGAGCGTGCTGCAACCGGTGACCCATCTGCCGCACACCGGCGAGCCGGTCCCGGCCTCGGACGGCCCGGCCGGCCGGGCGTTCACCACCCAGGTCCCGGTCGTCGAGGTCACCGACGACCCCGTCACCGACCGGGTGCACCTGCCGATCACCGTCCGGGGCGACCGGCTGGGCGTCCTGTCCGTGCGGCTGCCGGCCTCCGGCACCGATCCGGCCACCGTGCTCCAGATCGCCGACGTCGCCACCGCCCTGGCCCACGAGATCGCCGCGGCCGGCCGCGACACCGACCTCTACCTCCAGGCCCGGCGGACCCGGCGGCTCACGCTCGCCGCCGAGATGCAGTGGCAGCTGCTGCCGGGCCGGGGCTGCGCCCGCCGGGAGTACAGCATCGGAGCGCATCTGGAGCCGGCCTACGCGATCGGCGGCGACAACTTCGACTGGTCGGCGGACGCGGACCACCTCACCGTCACCATGACCGACGGCATGGGGCAGGGCATAGACGCCTCCCTGCTCACCACCCTCGCCGTCGGCGCCCTGCGCAACGCCCGCCGCGCCGACATCGGCCTGGCCGACCAGGCGTGCCTCGCCGACCAGGCCGTCTTCGCCCAGTACGGCGGCAAGGCCTACGCCTCCACGCTGCTGCTCCGGTTCGACCTGGACACCGGCGTCGTACAGGCCGTCGACGCGGGCTCACCGCAGTTGTTCCGGCAGCGCGGCAGCCGCATCGACCAGATCGAGCTGGAGGCCCAACTCCCGCTCGGCATGCTCGAGGAGACGCTGTACGAGGAGCAGACCTTCCAGGTCGAGCCGGGCGACCGGCTGGTCGCGGTCAGCAAGGGGGTGCACGGGGCCCGCTCCGAGAAGGGCGCCCTGTTCGGGGAGCAGGCCCTGCGCCAGACGATCACCGCCGCGGCCGCCATGCCCCCGCACGAGGCCGCGCGGGCGGTGGTCTCCGGCCTGGTCGAGCACTTCGGCAGCCGGGACCTGGCCGCCGACGCCGCCGTCATCTGCCTCGACTGGCGGGGACGCCCCGCCGCGGACGGCTGACCCCGGGCCGCCGCCCCGGGAGGCCGTGGTGCCGCCGGGTCTACGTCCTGTCGGGGCCGTGCGGGTGCGGCACCCCCGCGTCCCGTACGGCCCGGAACGCCCTCATCCCCCGCCGCAGCGCGGCACGGTCGTCCGCCTCCATCGCCCCCAGGACCTCCGCCAGGCCCTGCGCCCGCCGTCCCGCCACCTCGTCGAGGACCTGACGGCCCTGCGCGGCCAGGCTCAGCTGCACCTCACGGCGCTTGAGCGGGTGCAGCACCCGCTCCAACAGCCCCGCGGCCTCCAGCCGGTCGCACAGCCGGCTGGCCGTCGGGGGCCCCATGTCCAGCCGTTCGGCCAGCGTGGTCAGATTCAGCCCCGGCTCGGCCGCCACCACCCGCAGCGCCCGCAACTGCTGGAGGGACAGCCGCAGCGGCGCCTCCTGCGCGGCCAGCAGCCACAGGTCCGTCAGGCCGTCCACGGCGTCGGCGATCTCCAGCGCGACGGCCTTGGCATCGCCGTCCGGCCCGTTGTCCGGGTCATCGCCGAAACCGCCGAGATGCGTCACGAGTGGGTCACTTTCAGTAAGTGGCAGACAAAACGTATGATGTTCCGTTCTTTCTCACGCAGTACCCGATGGGCCGACCGGCACGCACAGCGGTCGCGGTCATCAGCCGTTTCGCCTTTGTACCAAACCCGGAGGACGACTCCTCACGACTCGGGGTACACGGGGAGAGACGCACCACCTGCAACGGGAGGCGGCCATGATCATCCTCGGCGTCATTCTGCTTGTCATCGGCTTCGTCACCGGCATCTCCGTCCTGTGGACCATCGGCATCATCCTCGCCGTGGTCGGCGCCGTCCTGTGGGTCCTGGGAGCCATGGGCCACGCGGTCGCAGGACGCCGGCACTACTGGTGAACGAACCGGCGAGCAGACCGGGCCGACGCGCACCAGCCCGCGACAGCGCGCCCCCTGGTGCGCGCGGCCCTTCCTGACATTCCGGCGCCGGCGCGTCGAGACCCCCCGGTCGGCGGACGATGATCCGGCCGTCGCGGGGTACGGGAACCGGGACCAGCCCACCGCTTCCCGGGAGAACCGCGCATGACCGACGACGCCTACTTGTTCCTGCTGAACGATCTCGACGATCCGGCCGCCTCGCTCGGCGTGCCGCCGGCCGCCGTCGGGCAGCTCGCGTGCATGGACACCCCCGCAGTGCGGGCGTGGCTCGACGCGCAGGGCGTCTCGGCGACGTCGGCGAAGCTGCGGGTGCTGCCGCCGGACGAGACGGCAGCCATTCCGGAGCGGGCGGAACGCCTGCCGGTCCCGCTCAGCGAGGAGGAGCTGAGCCGGGTGCGTCAGCACAGCGCCCCGGAGCGGATCGCCCGGGTGGAGGAGGCGCTCCTCGCCTACCGCGACTGCACGGACGGCAGGGACGCCCTGCTGGGCCGGGCACTCGCGGCCGGTGTGCCCGTCAACCGCATCGTGGAACTGACGGGCGAGGATCCGGCCGCGGTGGCGGCGGCCGCCCGCTGACGGCCCGCCGACGCGTCAGCCGCCGTCGGCCGAGCGGCCCAGGAGTTCCACCAGGACGGACTCGGGGTCCCGGCCGGCGGTGCGGAGCATGACCTCCTCGTAGTCTCGTCACCGAGCAGGGTCCGCGCGGTGGCCTCGTAGCGTGCGCGCACGGGTGCCAGTTCCGGGGTCCCGCGCTGCGGGTGGCCGACCGCGCTCCAGAACGTCTCGCCCGCGCCGTAGGCCGCGACGGCCGGCTCCCCCGCGCCCTGTGCGGCGAGTGCCGATGCCAGCAGGTCGAGTCCGAGGGCGAGACCGAAGCCGTCCCCGATGCGCCGCTTGCCCTCCAGCATGGACGCGGCGTGCGCGGCCGCGTCCTTCACCCGGTCCTCGAACAGGGCGACGAGGGCGAGCTGGTAGTCGCAGTAGGCGCGGGTCCACCACTCCCCGAGGGCCACGCACACCCCGTGCAGTTCCCCGGCCTCGTCGCGGGCCCGCCCCAGCAGTCCCTCCGACGTGAGGGCGAAGACCCGCACCAGACGGCACAGGACCCGGCCCCGCGAGGAGAAGGCCGGTCCGGCGGCCAGGTCCAGGGCTTCGTCGACCACCCACCGGGCGGTCATCGGACGGCCCTGGAGAAGATGGACCAGGCCCTCCAGATAGGCCGCGTGGAGCAGGCCTTCCCCGTCCTGCCGGGCCTGTGCCTCCGCACGGCAGGCCTCGGCCAGCGCGGTCGCGGCCGTGTGCTCCCCGCGCAGCACGCGGGCCACGCCGAGGCCCCACAGGGTCCGGGCGCGCTCCGGGCCGGGCTCGGTCGCCGCCGCCAGCGCCGCCTCCCCGTAGACCACGGCCTCGCGCAGGTGCCCGCAGCAGCTCCAGAAGAAGGCGAGCAGTCCGGCCGTCTCCAGTGCCGCCGCCGGCCGGGGTGACGAGCAGATGGTCCAGGGCGGCGCACAGGTCGGCGTGGGCGCGCTCCACCTTCCCGTACCAGACCGCCTGCCGGGGGCCCAGCCAGGCCCGGTGGGCGGTTCGGGCAAGACTCAGGAAGTGCTCGGCGTGCCGGTCCGCCAGCAGCGGGGTCTCGCCGACGCCGTCGAGCCACATGCCGCCGTACTCGCGCACCGTGTCGAGCATCCGGTAGCCGTCGCAGGTCCGGGACAGGACGGACTTCGCCGCGAGGCCCGCCATCGTCGTCTCGACGTCGGCGGCCGGCAGTGGCCCCCCGCCGCACACGGCGCGCACGGCGCCCGGGTCCACCGGGCCGCGGAAGACGGACATCCGTGCCCACAGCAGCCGTTCGGCCGGTGCGCACAGTTCGTGGCTCCAGCCGATGGCGGTCCGCATCGCCCGGTGGCGCTGCGGACCCGCCGGGACCGCGCGGGCCCGCACGTCCAGCCGTGAGCGCAGGTCCCGCTCGACCTCCGTGACGGTGTGCCGCGCGAGCTGTCCCGCGACCAGTTCCAGGGCCAGCGGGATGCCCTCCAGCCACCGGCACAGCCGCGTGGCGGTCGCGAGGTCCTCCGCGTCGGTGAGGGGGGTGCCCGCGGCGGCCGCGCGCCGGCGCAGCAGCTCGACGGCGTCGGTCTCGGCCGGCAGCGGCTCCAGGGCGTACACGTGCTCCCCGGGCACGCCCAGCGGCTCGCGGCTCGTCGCCAGGACGGTCAGGTCGGGGCAGGTCATGACGAGATGGGCGACCAGATGGCGGCAGGCGCTCACCAGGTGCTCGCAGGAGTCGAGCACCAGCACGGCGTCCTTGGCCGCGAGCCACTCGCACAGGGCGTCCTGCGGCATGGTGGCGGTGTGGTCCGAGAAGTCGGCCGCGTCGGCCACCGTCGCGATCAGCAGCCGGTCGTCCCGCAGCGGCCACAGGTCCGCCCAGGCCACCCCGCGGGCGCCGCCGTCGCGGACCGTGTGCGCGGCGCGCAGGGCGAGGCGGCTCTTGCCGACCCCGCCCATACCCGTGACGGTGACCAGGCGGTACCGCTTCAACGCGTCGGCGAGGTCGGCCAGTTCGGTACGGCGTCCCACGAAGTCGGCGTCGTTCTCGGGCAGGTTGCTCAACACGGCACCAGTCTCGCCGCCCGTGGCCCCGCGGGGGCCACGTTGCCCCGATCGAGTGAGCAACGCACTCCTACCGGCCACCCTTCACGCAGGGCCGCCCCCGCGTGAAGGGCCCGCCGTGGAGAGGACGGAACCGCGCGGCTCAGAACCTGGGCGCCTGGGCCTGGCTCTCCACCAGCCGGGCGGCCTCCTCCTGCGTCGACACCGCGGGCGGGGAGCCCGCCAGCGGCCGGCGCGCCGTCTCCTTCATGCAGGCGACCGCGATGACGCCGACGAGCGCCGCGGCCATGGCGTAGTACGCGGGCATGAGCTCGCTCCCGGTGGCGGAGATCAGCGCGGTGATCACCAGGGGGGTGGTGCCGCCGAAGAGGGAGGTGGAGAGGTTGTAGCCGATGGACAGGGAGCCGTAGCGGACCTGGGTGGGGAACAGCGCGGGCAGCGCCGCCGACATCGTGCCCAGCATGCACACCAGCGACAGTCCGAGCATCAGCATCCCCGCGGAGACCGCGATCAGGCTGCCCTGCTTGACCAGCAGGAACGCGGGGACCGACAGGAAGAGGAAGCCGAGCATCCCGGCCATCAGCAGCGGCTTGCGGCCCACCCGGTCGGACAGGTTGCCCACCACGTTGATCAGCAGCATCAGCACCACCATGGTGCCGATCAGGATCAGCAGGCCGTGGGTCTCGGAGTACCCCATCTCGTCGGACAGGTAGGTCGGCATGTACGACAGGAGCATGTAGTCGGTGATGTTGTAGGCGGCGACCAGGCAGACGCACAGGACCAGGGTCGGCCAGTACTCGCGGAAGATCTTGGCCAGGTCTCCCTTGGCCGTGGTCTCCGCGGTGGACGCCGCCTCGGACGCCCGGTGGACGGAGCCGTCCTCCAGTCGCTGGAACGCCGGCGTCTCGTCGAGCCTCAGCCGCAGGTACAGGCCGATCAGCCCGATGGGGCCGGCCACCAGGAACGGCACCCGCCAGCCCCAGGACTCCATGCCGGCGTCGCCCAGGAGCGCGGTCAGGACGGTCACCAGGCCCGCCGCGCCGACGTAGCCGGCCAGCGTGCCCAGCTCCAGGAAGCTGCCGAAGAAACCGCGCCGCCGGTCGGGCGCGTACTCGGCGATGAAGGTGGACGCGCCCCCGTACTCACCGCCCGTGGAGAAGCCCTGGACCAGGCGGAACAGGATCAGCAGGACCGGGGCCCAGAAGCCGATGACGGCGTACGAGGGGATCAGGCCGATGGCGAACGTGCCGACCGCCATCATGATCATGGTCAGGGCGAGCACCCGCTTGCGGCCGATCTTGTCCCCCATCGGTCCGAAGACCATGCCGCCGATCGGCCGCACCAGGAAGGACACGGCGAAGGTCGCGAACGAGGACAGCAGCTGGACGGTTCCGTTCCCGGACGGGAAGAACACGTGCCCGATGGTGACCGCGAGATAGCTGTAGATCCCGAAGTCGAACCACTCCATCGCGTTGCCGAGCGAGGCGGCCTTCACCGCCCGCTGGACGGCCTTCGTGTCGGTGACGGTGATGTCGGTCCGCCGCAGGGGCGGATTCCTGCGTCGCTTGACGGCTCTGAAGAGGGTGCGGTGGCGCCGGAGCGCCTCGGGGTCGGCGTCGATCTCTAGCGGATCGGATGCGCTGTCCGCCACGGAGGGCTCCCATCTGCCGGTTCACGGGCGTGCACGGGATCGGTTGCTCACTCGTGGCGTACGCAAACAGGCCGTGCGGCCGGAGCGATCTTCGTCACGTTTGCGCCACCCGGGTCCCGGCCGGGGATTCGGGGACGCCGGTTAGGGTGTTGTCAAAGATCGGTCAAGAAACAGTCACGCGCGAGTCAGGTCGGGAGCCAACCGTGGGGGTCGCACGCATGAGCAGTACGCCGTTGCCGGGCATCGGGGTCCGTTACGACCTCACCACGCGGGAGCGGAGGCGGCTGTCGGTCGTGGCCCACCGGGACGGCTCCCGGACCCTGAGCGCCTACCGGCAGGACGATCCGGACGCCTGCGCGCTGTCGGTGCGGCTGTCCCCTGGCGAGGCGGAGACCCTCGTCGACGCGCTCATGCCGGAGCACCGCAGTCCGAGCCTGCTGTCGACGACCGAGCTCGGGCTGGTGGCCGAGCGGATCGAGCTGCCGGTCACCTCGCACTGGAACGGGCGGCTGCTGGGCGACACCCGGATGCGGACGGAGACGGGGGTGTCGATCGTGGCCGTGCTCCGCCGGGCCGGGGCGATCCCCTCCCCCGGTCCGGACTTCCGCCTGGCGGGCGGCGACGTCCTGATCGTGATCGGCACGCGCGAGGGCGCCGACGCGGCCGCCGCGATCCTCGGACGGGAGTGACCGGGCGTGCACTCCTCCGCGGTCTTCCTGATCGAGTTCGGCGCGATCATCCTCGCCCTGGGACTGCTGGGCCGGTTCGCCGGGCGCCTGCGGTTCTCGCCGATTCCGCTGTACCTGCTGGCCGGGCTCGCCTTCGGAGAGGGCGGTCTGCTGCCGCTGGGCGCCAGCGAGGAGTTCGTGGCGATCGGCGCCGAGATCGGCGTGATCCTGCTGCTGCTCATGCTGGGCCTGGAGTACACGGCCGGCGACCTGGTCTCCAACCTCAGGACCCAGTACCCGGCCGGACTCGTGGACGCGGCCCTCAACGCGCTGCCCGGGGCCCTGGCCGCGCTGCTGCTCGGCTGGGGCCCGGTCGCGGCGGTCGTGCTCGCCGGGGTCACCTGGATCTCGTCCTCCGGGGTGATCGCCAAGGTGCTCGGCGACCTCGGGCGGCTGGGCAACCGCGAGACGCCTGTCGTGCTGAGCATCCTGGTCCTGGAGGACCTGTCCATGGCGGTCTACCTGCCGATCGTCACGGCCCTGCTCGCCGGGACCGGTCTCGCGGCGGGCGGTGTGACGCTGGCCGTCGCCCTCGGCGCCGCCGGGCTGGTCCTGCTGGTGGCGGTGCGCTACGGCCGCCACATCTCCCGTTTCGTCTCCAGCGACGACCCCGAGAAGCTGCTGCTGGTGGTGCTCGGCCTGACCCTGCTCGTCGCCGGTCTGGCGCAGGAGCTGCAGGTCTCCGCGGCGGTCGGCGCGTTCCTGGTCGGGATCGCCCTGTCCGGTGAGGTCGCGGAGGGCGCCCACAACCTGCTCGCGCCGCTGCGGGACCTGTTCGCCGCGGTGTTCTTCGTCTTCTTCGGCCTGCACACCGATCCCTCGGACATCCCGCCCGTCCTCCTGCCCGCCCTCGCCCTGGCCGCCGTCACCGCCCTGACGAAGATCGCCACCGGCTACTGGGCGGCGCGGCGCGCGGGGATATCGTCCCGGGGCCGCTGGCGGGCCGGGGGCACCCTGGTGGCCCGGGGCGAGTTCTCCATCGTCATCGCCGGGCTCGCCGTCACCGCCGGGATCCAGCCCGCACTGGGCCCGCTGGCCACCGCCTACGTGCTGATCCTGGTCGTTCTCGGCCCGCTCACCGCCCGCTTCACCGAGCCCCTGGCCCGCCGGCTGACGGCTCGGCGGAGCACTTCCTCCGGCTCCGTCCCCGCACCCTCGCCCACCGAGGCCTCGCTCGCGGGAGCGCGGGGTGCGGCGGACGAGGGAGCGGTGGACGGCCAGGACGCCCTGGGACGGCCCTGAGCGGTGGACGGCCAGGACGCCCTGGGACGGCCCTGAGCGGTGGACGGCCAGGACGCCCTGGGACGGGGCCCTGAGCGGTGAGCGGCCAGTACGCCCTGGGACGGCCGTGAGCGGTGGACGGTCCGATGGTCGGGCGGTCTGTTGCTCTCCGGGCGGGCCCCCGGCCGCGGGTCCCCCCGTCCCTCGCGGGGCGGGCACCGGCCGCGGGTTCCGAGGTCGGCGTCAGGGGCCGCGCGCGCGTCCCCCGTTGTCCGGGGCGGTCGTGGATGCGACGATGCCCGCACCGGCGGCGTTCACGGAGGGGGAGGCTACTTGAGCGACCAGGGAGAACGGACCCGGGCGGCGGCGGTGTTCGACGCCCTCGGAGCCGACTACGAGAAGGCGTTCGCCCACTCCGAGGCGCACCGGGCGTCGTTGGCGTGGCTGCTGGACCAACTCGCGCCCGGAAGCCGGGTGCTGGACGTCGGCAGCGGCACCGGCCGCCCCACCGCCGCCGCGCTCGCCGCGGCGGGGCACCGCGTACTCGGCCTCGACGTCTCCCCCGTCATGGTCTGCCTGGCCTCCCGTCAGGTGCCCGATGCCGAGTTCCGGTGTGCCGACGTGCGCGAAGAGCCGCTCGCCGAAGCCGGTTTCGACGCGGCCTGCGTGTACTTCTCCCTGCTGCAGATGTCGCGCGCCGACCAGGCATCTGTGGTGCGCCGGGTGGCACGGGCCGTGGCGCCGGGCGGCAGCGTGGTCCTCGCCACCGTGCCCCTCGCTGTGGAGGACGTCGAGGGCGTCTTCATGGGCCAGGCCGTCCGGGTGACGAGCTTCGACGCACCGGACTTCACCGGCCTGGCCGCCGGAGCGGGACTGACGGTGCTCTCCCAGGAGACTGTGGTGTTCACCCCCGATCATCCCGAGGGCGCACCCGAGCCGCACCTGTTCCTCCACTGCCGGCGGCCATGACCGGGACGCGGATCAGACCGGCTTCGCCGCCGACACGGCAGTGACCGTCACCTTGTTGTCGCACTCCGCGAACTGACCGTCGTCCAGAGCCACTTGATGCGCGCCGGAGCCCGGCAGGCCGATCACCAGCGTCGGGTAGACGACCGGGTCGGCGCCGGACACGCAGTAGCCGTCCGCCTCGCCCTGGACCTGGACGAAGGTCAGCTTCACCCAGGCCCTGCCGCCCGGCGCGACCCGGACCGGCGTCGCGGAGCCGACCCGGGTGACCGACAGCGGAACGTTGTGCTGCGGGGAACCGTTGCCCGCGCCCGCCACCGTGGGATGCCCCTGGAGGAGGCACGGCCGTGCGGAGACGTTGGTGAACCCGACGACGGCCGCTCCGGTGCCCGTCCCCGGCGGACGGTGCGCGGCCTGGCGGGCGGTCACCTTCAGCGCCGTCGCCGCGCACGTCCGCACCGCCGCGCCCGACGACCCCGACACCGGGGAAGCGCCCGTAGCCGGCGCCGTCGTGCGGCCCGCGCCGCCCGTGCCGGAGGACGTCCCGCCCGAGGACGGTGCCCCGGCCCCCGGCGTCCCGCCGGCGGGGGCCGTGGTCGCGGAACCCGGTGTACCCGCGGAAGTGGCCGCCGTGCCCGGCGCGTGCGGGGACGCCCCGCTCGCCGGCCCGTCACCGCCCGGCTGACACGCGGCCAGCGACAGTGCGGCCGTGACTGCGGCCGTCGCCAGCGTGGCCTTGCGAACGCGGTTCCCGTAATGCATGACGCCCCCCGAAATCGGACTGCACGGCCGGTCCGTCGCCGGCCTTCGCCGAGGGAGAGGTGGCCGACGGGCGCCGGGTTCCCCCGGGGATCACCTGTGACACGGCGGTGACACAGCACGGCGGAAGGCGGCGGGGCGCGGCACGCCTCCGTGACAACATCGGCACCAGGGCACGCCAGTTCCGGTCGGCAGCCTCTCGCACACCGGCACGTTCCGATCATCGGGCGTCACTCCTGGAGACCCTCCCCTGGCGCCGCCGTCATATGCCTACGGTGCGATCACCGGGTGGGGCGGCGATCGCCGACCCGCCGCAGCAGACGAACAAGGGGAGGCGCCATGGCGAGTGTGGAAGTGTCGCTGAAGGAGATGATGGCCGGGGTCGAGGGTTCGCTGGGGGCGGCCGTCGTCGACTACACCAGCGGAATGGCCCTGGGAACGCTGGGCGGGGGCAAGGATCTCGATCTGACGATCGCGGCGGCCGGGAACACGGACGTCATCCGCGCCAAGGTGCGCACCATGGAGCAGTTGGGCCTCAAGAGCCAGATCGAGGACGTGCTGATCACGCTGGGCACCCAGTACCACCTCATCCGGCTGGTCACCGGCCGCAACGGCAACGGGCTGTTCCTCTACCTCGTGCTCGACAAGGACCGCTCCAACCTGGCGATGGCCCGTCACCAGCTCAAGCGCGTGGAGGAACAGCTCGAGGTCTAGACCGTCCGGCGTCCCGGGCCGACGTGCGCCCATGATGTGAAAACTTCTTCAAGTCAGCACATCAGCAAGATCCCAATACGTGGATGCACGCGGCCCCGGGCGACCAGGATCGGCAGTCACAGGGCACATCCGGCGGCGGCGCCCTCGGGGCGCCGCCGCTCCTTGAGACCATCCCCGACGCGGCTGGGAGCGAGCACTCATGCAGGTCCCCCTCTATCAGGCCAAGGCGGAGTTCTTCCGCATGCTCGGACACCCCGTGCGCATCAGGGTCCTGGAGCTGCTGCAGCACGGGCCCGTGCCGGTGCGGGACCTGCTCGCCGACATCGAGATCGAGCCGTCCAGCCTGTCGCAGCAGCTGGCCGTGCTGCGGCGCTCCGGCATCGTGGTGTCCATCCGGGAGGGGTCCACCGTCCGCTACGCGCTGGCGGGCGGCGACGTCGCGGAACTGCTGCGTGCCGCCCGCCGCATCCTCACCGAGCTGCTGGCCGGGCGGAACGAGCTGCTGGCCGAACTCCGGCAGACCGACACGCCCCCGTCCCCCCTGTCCACCAGCGGCCGGGGCTAGGCCGGCCGCGGCGGTACCGCCCGCCGCCCGCGCGGGCTCACTCGTCCTGCGCCACGCCCGCCCCGGGCCGCTCGGTGAGCGCGACGTCCGCGGACGGCGGCATGATGGAGGGGAAAGGGGTCGAATCCCTGGTCAATCCCCCGGCAGGGACGAACCGTACCTATGGACATGCAGAGGTTCCGGTTCCCCGTGGGCCGTCTCCCGGACGAGGCTCTGCTGTCCGGGCTGGCCACAGGCGACCCGGAGCTCGCCGTCACCTTCGTACGGCGGTTCCAGCACACGGTCTTCGGGGTCGCCATCGCCGTGACCGGCGATCCGCAGCTCGCCGAGGACATCGCACAGCAGACCTTCGAGCGGGCCTGGCGGCACGCGCAGATCTACGACCCGCGCCGCGGCTCGGTGACGACCTGGCTGACGACCATCGCCCGCAACCTCGCCATCGACGCGGTCCGCGCGCGGCGGCCGGAGCCGGTGGCGCCGGAGGACCTCGACGCGATCCTCGGCGTGATCAGTGAGACGCCGGAGCAGCACGCGCTGGCCGACGAGGCGTCGACCCGGCTGCGGGCCGCGGTGGCCCAGCTGCCGCGCGAACAGGGCCGTGCGCTGGTGATGGCGGGCATCTACGGCATGACGGCACGGGAGATCGCCGCGTGGGAGGCGATCCCGCTGGGCACCGCGAAAACGCGCATCAGGACGGCGATGGGGAAGCTGCGGACCACGCTCGCGTCTCCGAAGCGAGGCGACCATGACCAGTGACGTGACCTGCGAGCAGCTGCGGGAGATCGGGGCGGAGCTGGCTCTCGGGGTGCTGCCCGGCCTTGAGCGGTCCGGTGCGCTCGCCCACCTGGACCGGTGCGCGGAGTGCCGCGAGTACGTCGAGCAGCTCACCCTCCTGGGCGACCGGCTGATCGGGCTGCTGCCGGGCAGCGAGCCGCCGGTCGGCTTCGAGGCCCGGGTGGCGCAGGCGCTGACGAGGGAGTCGTCGACGCGCGAGGGACGCCGGAAGGGCCGCGGCTTCGGCCTGAGGCGCAGGAGCCCGGGCGGCCGGACACGCGTGCGGTGGGCCGCCGCCGCGGCCGCCTTCGCGCTGGCCTTCGGGTTCGGCGGCTGGGCGGTCGGCACGGCGATCGAGGGCATGGTGGCGGGACCGGCCCGGCCCACGGAGCAGCAGACCGGCCTGGTGCAGGCCCAGCTGGTCTCCCCGCACGCCGCCGGCCGGCCGACCGGACAGGTCTACGTGCACCCCGGCTCGCCCAGCTGGCTCTACATGTACGTCGACCTCGCCGACGCGGGCACGCCGTACACCGGCCGGGTCGACTGCCTCCTGGAGCGCGGCGACGGCGGCACGGTCCGCGCCGGCAGCTTCGCCCTGCGCCGGGGGTACGGCTACTGGGGCGGCCCCTCCCCCGTCGACTCCTCGGCGCTCTCCAAGGTCCGGCTGGCCTCGTCCGACGGAACCGTCCTGGCGACCGCCCGTTTCCCCGCGGCCGGCGGAGCGCCGAACGTGTCGAGCGGGGCGTAGCACCTGCCGGGCGCGGGGAAACGGGTGCGGCGGGCGCCTGCTCGGGGTGCGGGACGCCGTCTTCCCGGCGAGGGCGGCGGGCGCACGGGCGCGCCACCCGCCCGGCCGGTCACGCGCCGGGAGCGCCGGCCGGATCCCGGTCGGGAGAAGCGCCGGGCGTCCGCCGCGGGAGCGGCGTCCCCAGCGTCGCGGCCAGTGCCTCGGCCAGGGCGGGGATCGTGGGGCGGGCGGACGGCTCCTCGCGCAGGCACGCGTCGACGGTCGCGGCGAGGGCGGAGGGCAGGCGGCGGCGTGTCGTGATGGGCCGGGCGCTGTCCTCCAACTGCGGGTACCACTCGTCCGCCTCCGGTCGCGGCCACCGCTCGTCGGGGTCCGCCGCGGCGTGGTCGTCGTCCTTCCCCGGGGTGCCCGTCCCATAGGTGCCGTAGGTGCCGTCAGTGCCGTAGGTGCCGTCGACGGTCTCGCCGTAGTCGAACGGCAGCTCGCCCCCGGCCACCTCGTAGAGCGTGATGCCGATGCCCCACACGTCCGCCGCGGCCGACAGCGCTCCGCCGCGCGCCTGCTCGGGTGACAGGTAGCGGTACGTGCCCACGCCGGGCGGGGCTGGCCCGGGCGGCCGGGCCACGCTCAGGTCGAGCACCTTCGCGTGGCCGCGGTCGACCACGACGTTGGACGGCTTGAGGTCCAGGTGCAGCAGTCGCTGCCCGTGCAGGTAGTGCGCCGCGGAGCACAGCTGGACCCCGAGGAGGGCCACGTCGGCGGCGGACGGCCGGCGCCGCAGCCGGTGGATCAGGTGGGACAGCGTCTCCCCGGTCAGCGTCTCCAGCACCACCAGCGGCTCGGGCGCGTCGAAGGTCTCGTAGGCGCGCACCAGATGGGGATGGGTGAACCCCCGCAGCCAGCGGCCCTCGCGCAGCAGCCGCGCGCGCAGCGGCGCCTCGTCGAGGCGGTCCGGCCGCACCACCTTGACGACGCAGCGGCAGGCCCGCTCCTCGCTCCAGGCGTCGTACACGTCCAGCCATCCCGTGCGGGCCAGGTGGCCCAGGATCGCGTAGCCGGGGGCGGGGCGGGCGCCCGGGGCCAGGGTGGGGGGCGGTTCGGTCCGCGGGCCGGTCATGACAGCACCTTCCCCGGGGGCGTGACGCCCGCCCGTGCGGGATCGTGCACGGCGTTGAGCCGGTGGAGCCGGGCGTACGCGCCCGCGCGCAGGAGCAGTTCGTCGTGCGTGCCGCACTCGACGACGCGGCCGTGGTCGAGCACCACGATCCGGGTGGCGTCGCGGACGGTGAGCAGGTTGTGCGAGATGACGATGGTGGTCCGCCCGGCCATGAGACGGCGCAGCGGCTCCATGATCCGCAGGCCGGACTCGGCGTCGAGGCCGGTGGTCGGTTCGTCCAGCAGCAGGACGGGGGCGTCCCGGATCATCGCGCGGGCGATCGCCAGCCGCTGGCGCTGGCCCCCGGACAGCGTCCGGCCGCGCTGGCCGACCAGGGTGTCGTAGCCTTCCGGCAGCCGCTCGACGAACGCGTCCGCGTCCGCCGCGCGGGCCGCCGCGACGATCTGCGCCTGGGTCGCTCCGGGCCGGCCGTAGGCGATGTTCTCCCGCACGGTGCCGTGCAGGACGAGGGTCTCCTGGAGGACCACCGCCACGTTCTCCCG
Organism: Streptomyces sp. NPDC086766; assembly: GCF_044746005.1. Classification (NCBI taxonomy): domain Bacteria; kingdom Bacillati; phylum Actinomycetota; class Actinomycetes; order Kitasatosporales; family Streptomycetaceae; genus Streptomyces; species Streptomyces sp. NPDC086766. The sequence continues at coordinate 114,314 of NZ_JBIVBI010000007.1, forward strand.
CACGTCGGACAGGGCCAGGCCGCGCAGATCGGCCCCGTCCAGGCGGACCGCGCCCAGGTCGGGGTCGTAGAAGCGCAGCAGCAGTTTCGCGGCCGTGGACTTCCCCGCGCCGCTGGCACCGACGAGGGCCAGGGTCTCGCCGGGGGCGACGTGGAACGACACCTCCGACAGCGCCGGGTGGGGCCGGCCGGGGTAGTGGAAGGACACTCCTTCGAAGGCGACCTCGCCGCGGGCCCGGCCGATCCGCCGGGCGCCGGCGGTCTCGGCGACCTGGGGGCGCTGGTCCAGCAGTTCGACGATCCGTTCCGCGGAGGCGGAGGCCGCGTAGAAGCTGGTGCCCAGGCGGGTCAGATCGCGGATCGGGCTGTAGAGCTTGCCGATCAGGGCCAGGAACACCAGCAGCCCGCCGAGGGTGAGTTGACCCTCGGCCAGCTTCCAGGTGCCGAGGCCCATGACGGCGAGGGCGCCGGAGACCTCGACCACCTCGACGAGTGATCCGTAGACGGCGCGGATGCGGGTGGACGCCATCGCCGCGTGGAACCTGCCGAGGTTCTCACGCTCGAAGCGGCGCTCCTCCCAGTCCTGCCGGTTGTACGCCTGCACCAGGGTGATGTTGCCGAGCGACTCCTCGGCGACCGCGCTGAGGGCGCCGCTACGGCGCCTGCGCTCGCGCGACGCCTCCTTGATCAGCCGGGAGAAGTGCCGGGCGGCGGACCAGAACAGCGGCACGACGAGGAGCGCGAGGAGGGTGAGGTCCCAGCGGAGGTAGAAGAGCAGGCCGAGGAAGACGCCCAGCCGGACCACGTGGTAGAGCCCGTCCGCCACGCCCGAGAGCAGAAAGGTCTCGACGGCGTCCACGTCGCCGGTGACGCGCGACAGCACGTCCCCGAGCCGGCGCCGCTCGAAGAAGCCGAGGGAGAGACCCTGGACGTGCCGGAACACGTCGGAGCGCAGCGCCAGCAGGAACCGCTCGCTCACCCAGGCGGAGGTCACGTCGTCGGCGAACCCCAGCAGGCCGGAGCCGACGACCAGGCCCAGGTAGGCCGGCGCGATCCAGAAGAAGGGCCCCAGGTCCCGCGGGACGAGCACCTCGTCCACCACGGTCTTGAAGAGCCAGAGTTCGGCCGCGTCGATGAGGGGACCGGCGAGGCTGAACAGGACCAGAGGGGCGAGCCAGCGCCGGCGGCCGCGGGTGTAGGGCCAGAACCGCCCGAACACCTCGCGCGGCGACAACGGCGGAGCGGCCGCGACCACGGCATCGCCGTCCCCGCGCACCGACAGCGGATGCCGCAGGCCGTGCCGCGGGCCACGCTCCATGGCGGACGTCCCTCACGGCTCGGCGGTGGGGCGGACCGGTCCCCCGGTCAACCGGTCCGCCCGGCCCTCAGTAGTGGTCGTAGAACTCGTGGTCGTCGTCGTCGTGGTGACGGCGGCGATGGTGACGGCGCCTCCTCATCGAGGTGTCGTCGTGCCGGGAGGTCCTTTCGTCGTTGTGATCACGGTGTTTGGCAGGGAAGAGATCGCTGAAGATCGCCATCGTGTGCCTCCTGGAACATCTCTCGTCTTCACATACGGCGCACGGCCCCGATCGGATGGCGTTTCGCGGGAGAAGGGAGAAATCCCTGGTCGGCTCCCGGCCGTACAGCGTGCAGAGCGCTTCCCCGCGGAGCGCGCGCGGCGCGTACCCCAACCTGGAGGGGCGGGCCGCGGGAGGCGAGGAGGTTCGGCATGGCCAGACGGTCGAGCCGCGGCGGTACGGCGGCCGGGGCGGGCGCGGTGGCCCTGGGCGCGGTGCTGGCGGCGTGCGGGGGCCCGGGGGCGGGCGGCGTCGGCGCGGGGCCGGACCCGGCCCCCGGGGGCGGCGGAGCGGCGGCGGGCACGACGGTGACGGTGCGGATGACCGAGTACCGGCTGGCCTTGTCGACGACGACGTTCAGGCCCGGTGCCTACACCTTCGTGGCCGAGAACGACGGGCACACCCTGCACTCCCTGGAGATCGAGGGCAGGGGCGGCGACGCCCACCTGGCGCACGGGGTCGAGCCCGGCCGGTCGGCGCGGCTCAGGATCACATTGAAGGACGGCTCCTACGAGCTGTACTGCCCGGTGGACGGGCACAAGGGCTTCGGCATGAAGACGGAGATCACCGTCGGGGGCGGCGGCGTCGCCCGGGGCGAGTCGTCCCGCGCAGGCCGAGAGGCCGGCCACTGACCGGCCGGCCTCTGCGCACCCCGCCTCTTCGGCCCCGGTGGCCCGCACGGCCCTTCGCGGTGTGCGACGGACCGGGGGGACCTTCCCTCCCGGACGTCAGATCCGGCCACCGGTGAGCCGGGTGATGGGACCGTGCACGCGGCGCCCCGCGCGGTGGCCCACCGCGTACGTCGCCGCGCCGAAGGCGGCCACACCGGCGCCTACGCCCGCGGCGACCAGTTTGCGCTGGGCGATCACCGTCCAGGCCGTCTTCGCGGTGGCCGCGACCTGACCGGACGTGGCGACGACCACCTGACGGCCCTTCTCGACGCCCTGGGCCGCGCTCTGCACGGCGCCGCTGGCCACCTCGGCCGCGCGTCCCGCGCCGTTCTTGGCGGCTGACGCGACGTCACCCGCCTTCCCCGCGGCGCTGTTCGCGGCCCGCGAGGCCGGGGCGGTCGCCTTGTCGGCGGTCTGCCGGGCCTTGGCCGCGGTCCGCTTGGCGCCGGTCTTCTCGTTCGTTCCGCTGTTCGCTTCACTCATGGACATCGCGTTGCCCTTCACCGCGTCCGCAAACACCCTTCACGGCGATGAGTTGGCGGCGCGCCCGGCGGACGGCGCGCACCACGCGGAACGGTCACTCCCCGGGTGCCGTCCCGTCGGGCCGGCCGGGCCGGTAACGGATCGCCCCGGTGTCCGTAGACGGTGTCCCTCGGGTCCATGCTGCCGCTCCCATCAGGGGAACGTCCGGCTTTTCCAGCGCTTTCGCCTGCTTCCTCGCACCACGGTCTCGCACGCAGCCCCGCGTGTCTCCGCACCGCTGGCCGCACCGAGCCCCCACGACCCGCCCGGTCCCGGTACCGGCCCGATGGGCCCCCAGCGGGGGGATGTTCGGCCCTATGGCACGTGCCGGTGCCGACGGGATGATCGTCGGGCTCGTCGGCCCCCATCACTCGTCCCGTGGTGATGCGGGCGCCGTCCCGCACCCGCCCGCACCACCCAAGGAGTGTCATGCTTTCGCCCGAGTCGGCCGCCGTCGTCCGCGCCACCCTGCCCGCAGTCGGCGGCGCCCTTGACGAGATCACCACGCGGTTCTACGGCACCATGTTCGCCGATCAACCCCAGCTGCTGGACGGCCTGTTCAACCGCGGCAACCAGGCCAGCGGCGAGCAGCGCAAGGCGCTGGCCGGGTCCATCGCGTACTTCGCCCAGGCGCTGCTGGCCGATCCCGACGCGCGGCCGGACGCGCTGCTGGCGCGGATCGCGCACAAGCACGCGGCGCTCGGCGTGACCGAGGACCAGTACACGATCGTCCACAAGTACCTGTTCCGGGCCATCGGGGACGTGCTCGGCGAGGCGGTCACACCGGAGGTGGCGGCCGCGTGGGACGAGGTGTACTGGCTGATGGCCGGCGCCCTCATCGCCCAGGAGGCCCGTCTCTACCAGGAGGCGGGCGTCGACCCGCGCAGCCCGTGGCGGCAGTGGACGGTGGTGGAGCGGCGGGAGGAGACCCCCGACACGGTCTCGTTCCTGCTGCGCCCCGCCGACGACGCGCCGCTGCCGCCGGCCCGTGCCGGGCAGTACGTCAGTGTCCGGGTGGCCATGCCCGACGGGGTCCGCCAGACCCGCCAGTACAGCCTGTCCAACGCCCCCGGCGACCGGTTGCGCCGCATCACCGTGAAGCGGGTCGCGGGCGTGGCGGACGCGCCCGACGGCGAGGTGTCGAGCCGGCTGTACGACGCCGTCCGCGCCGGGGACGAACTCACCCTGTCGGCGCCGTTCGGCGACGTGGTCCTCACCGACTCCGACCGCCCGCTCCTGCTCGTCTCGGCGGGCATCGGCTGCACCCCGATGGTCGGCATGCTGGAGCAGCTCGCGGCGACCGGCTCCGCCCGGCCGGTCCGCGTCCTGCACGCCGACCGCTCCCCCGCCGACCACGCGCTGCGCGCGGACACCCACCGCCTCGTCGGCGAACTCCCCGACGCCACCGCGTGGTTCTGGTACGAGCAGGACGCCGCCGACGAGCCCGGCGCCCGTGACGGACTGATGGACGTCGCCGGCCTGGACCTGCCCGCCGACGCCGATGTCTACCTCTGCGGTTCACTGCCGTTCATGCGCGCCGTGCGCACCCAGCTGCTGCACGCCGGCGTCCCCGCCCGGCGCGTCCGCTACGAGGTGTTCGGCCCCGACCTGTGGCTGGCCCACGGCGAGGGCTGACACCGGCGCCGGGCGGTCAGCCGCCCAGGGCCGTCATGACCACCGCCTTGGCCTCCTCCTGCACCCGGGCGAGGTGGTCGGGTCCGCGGAAGGACTCGGCGTAGATCTTGTAGACGTCCTCGGTCCCCGAGGGGCGGGCGGCGAACCAGGCGTCGGCGGTGGTCACCTTGATGCCGCCGATGGGGGCGCCGTTGCCCGGCGCCTCGGTGAGCACGGCGGTGACCTCGTCCCCGGCCAGTTCGGTGGCGGTGACCTGCGCGGGAGAGAGCTTGCCGAGCAGGGCCTTCTCCTCGCGGGTGGCCGGGGCGTCGATACGGGCGTAGGCGGGGTCGCCGAAGCGGGCGGTGAGGCCCGCGTAGTGCTCCGACGGTGTCCTGCCGGTGACGGCCGTGATCTCGGAGGCGAGCAGGGCCAGCAGGATGCCGTCCTTGTCGGTCGTCCACACCGACCCGTCCCGGCGCAGGAAGGAGGCGCCCGCCGACTCCTCACCGCCGAAGCCGATGGTTCCGCCGGCCAGGCCGTCCACGAACCACTTGAATCCCACCGGGACCTCGACCAGTTCGCGGCCGAGGTCGGCGGCGACGCGGTCGATCATGCCGGACGACACCAGGGTCTTGCCGATGCCCGCGCCGGCGGGCCACTGCCCACGGTGCGTGTAGAGGTAGGAGATGGCGACGGCCAGGTAGTGGTTGGGGTTCATCAGGCCCGCGTCGGGCGTCACGATGCCGTGCCGGTCGGCGTCGGCGTCGTTGCCCGTGGCGATGCGGAAGCGGTCGCGCTGCCCGATGAGCGAGGCCATCGCGTACGGCGACGAGCAGTCCATGCGGATCTGGCCGTCCCAGTCCAGGGTCATGAACCGCCAGGTCGGGTCGGTGTGCGGGTTGACCACCGTCAGGTCGATGCCGTGCTGCTCGGCGATGCGGCCCCAGTAGGCGACGGACGCCCCGCCCAGCGGGTCGGCGCCGATGCGCACCCCGGCCGCCCGGATCGCGTCGAGGTCCAGCACAGCGGGCAGGTCGGCGACGTAGGTGCCGAGGAAGTCGTACCGCCCGGTCGTGGCGGCGGCGAGCGCGCTCGCGTAGGGAAGGCGCCGCACCTCCTTCAGGCCCCCCTCGATGATCCTGTTGGCGCGGTCCTGGATCCAGGAGGTCGCCTCGGAGGCCGCCGGGCCGCCGCTCGGCGGGTTGTACTTGAAGCCGCCGTCGGCGGGCGGGTTGTGCGAGGGGGTCACCACGATCCCGTCCGCCAGGCCCGTGGTGCGGCCCCGGTTGTGGGTGAGGATGGCGTGGGAGACCGCCGGGGTGGGGGTGTAGCCGTCCTCGCCGTCGATCAGCACCGTGACGCCGTTGGCCGCGAGGACCTCCAGGGCGGTGGCCTTCGCCGGCTCGGACAGGGCGTGGGTGTCGGCACCCAGGAAGAGGGGGCCGTCGACACCCTGAACTGCGCGGTACTCGCAGATGGCCTGGCTGGTGGCGGCGATGTGGTCCTCGTTGAACGCGCTCGCCAACGAGGATCCGCGGTGCCCGGACGTCCCGAACGCCACCCGCTGTCCCGGGTCGGACGGATCGGGGTGCAGCGTGTAGTACGCGGTGACCAGCCGGGCGACGTCCACCAGGTCCTCGGGTCCGGCCGGTTCGCCCGCTCGCTCGTGCGGCATGGGTCCGTTCCTCCGCTCGGTCGATCCTTCGCTCGCCGTGTCATTTTTCCTCCTCACCACGGCTGTATGCGAGCGGACCGTGCGGGACGCGTCACCCCGGGGTGAGCCGGCCGGGCGCGCGGCCGGCCGGCTCCCTCCCCCACCGCGCCGTTGCCGCCGCGGCAGGCCGGGGCGTGCACCTCGGCCGGCTTCTTCAGGTAGTCGTCCGTGCAGACCGAGGGGTCGACGTCCACGTACGACTGCCGCACCGACCGGGCGTGGCCCGGCACCGCGAGGCCCAGTCCGCCGTACTCGCCGCTGACCAGGGCGCGTTCGCCGTCCGCGTGGGGCGGCAGGGCGGGGCTCGGGTCGCCGTACCCGTCCATGACGTCGCCGGCTCCGCCGTCGGCGCCGAGGCCGAGGCCGGACATGTTGTTCACCAGGCGGGTGGGGTCCCAGGACTTGGCCTGAGCGGCGACGCGGCCGACGTCGTACTGGCCCCGGCCCTCGTTGAAGACGACCCACATCTCGGTCGGGTCCCAGACGCCGACGATCAGCTCCTGGGTGCGGCCGGGCCGGAGGGCGTCGGTGATGTCGGCGCCGAACTTGTCGCAGCCGCCCCTGTGTTCGGCGACCTTGGCGCCGTTGACGTAGACCTCGGACGGCCAGTCGACGGCGCCGAAGTTCAGCCGCAGGCGCCTGCCGTCGCCGATCCGCCAGGCCGGCGGGACGGTGAAGGTGCCGTCCGGTCCGGTTGACCCGGATGCCCGGGCCGGATCGCGCCCCGGGGGCGCCCGCTCGATGATGGGCGCAGGTGCTCCCGGACCAGAGGACGTCGCGATGCCCTGCTCCTTCCTTCCGCGCGGTCGCGGGCCGCTCTCCAGGACGGCCGCGGCCGTCCTGCTCTGCGTCGTGGCGTGGGGGGCGCTGGCCGGATGCGGCGGCGGCTCGGGCACCGGGACTCCGGCCCGCTCGACGCCGGCCTCCCCGGACACCGCCTCCTTCTCGGGCACGCCGCCGTCGGCGCTGGCCTCGTCCGCCGCGTCCGCCGCCGCGTCCGCGCGGGCCTCGGCCTCGGCCCGCGCCTCGTCGGCCTCGGCCCGCGCCTCGGAGTTCGAGGCGTCGGTGTCGGCGGACACCGTCCGGGCGGCGGCGACGGCGCAGCGGCAGCTCAAGAACGTGCCGGGCCGCGGCAACGCGCTCTCCGAGGTGTCCATGCAGGGGCTGCCGAAGGAGCGCACGGGCGGCGTGCTCGCCGTGCTGGTCACCATCGCCAACAAGACCGGCCAGAAGGCGTCGTACGCCGTGCAGGTCGACTTCAAGGACCCCTCCGGCCGTGTCGTCGAGACGCGTTTCGTCGGCGCGGAGAACCTCGAGCCCGGACACAAGGAGCAGCCCATTGCGTTCAGCCGGGCGCCGGCCGAGCCCAGGCTGACCGCCTACCTGGCCAAGGCCGAGCGTTACTGAGCCTCCGTCCCGCCGGAGCCCGGACCCCGTCAGCGGGGTGCCGCGGCGGCACAGCGGACGCAGGTGGTCGCCGCGGGGCGGACTTCGAGCCGCGCGGCCGGGATCGGCTCGCCGCACCCGGCGCACCGTCCGTACTCGCCCCGGTCCAGGCGCTCCAGGGCGCGGTCCAGTTCGCTCAGGTGCTCACGGCTCTGCGCCAGCAGGGCGGCGACGTGCGCTCGCTCGAAGGCGGTGCTCGACCCCTCCGGGTCGTGCTCGTCGTCGATCGCCACGAGGGCGTTCGCCTCCACGATCCCGTCGAACTCCCTGCTCAGCGCGGCGATCCGGGCGAGCGTGTCACCGCGCTCGGCGGCCAGCAGCTCCCGCGCCGATGCCCCGTGGGGCGCGGAGTGCGGGCTGCCGGCGGATGAATCGGTCATGTCGGTGGAAACGTCCGCGCCCGGGCCGGAATTCCGCACCCGCCGCGGCCCGGGCCTCGGGGCAGGTGGTACCGGTCCGGGCCGCACGCGAGCCGATCCGCCGCACGAGGCGGTTCGCGTCCGCGGGTCCGCGGCTACTGCGCTGCGTACGGCGGCAGTTGGGCCGGGCTGACCCGCTCGCCCAGGACCTCGGCCATGAACTGGACCAGCCAGCGCTGCGAGGGGGTGCGCGAGGACTCGTGCCGGGCGTAGAGGGCCACCTCGATCGGCTCGGTCTCGAACGGCAGCCGCACCAGGCGGAGGCGGTGGGATGCGGTGAAGACCTCGCCGACGAACTCGGGGACGATGGCGATCAGGTCCGTCTGCTCCAGCAGGTAGGGCAGCAGGGAGAAGCGGGTCGCGTCCAGTGCCACACGGTCCAGGAGGCCGTGCGCGGCCAGCACGGCACGCGGCACCACGTGCCCGCTGGGGCCGAAGACCGTGGCGTGGTGCTCGGCCGCCAGCTCCGCCAGCGTGACCGCCTCGCCCCGCACGCGCGGGTGGTCGGCGGCGACCATGCCCACGTAGCGCTCGTTGAAGAGCGGGATCCGCACGGTCCGGTGGGAGGTCAGCACCGGGGTGGCCACGAACGCGTCGAGATCCCCGCGGCGCAGTTGCTGCTCGGCGTCGTCCACGTCGAGGGGACGGACCGTGAACGACACCTGCGGCGCCCGCTCGCGGGCCGCGGCCAGCAGGCGCGGCAGCAGGGTCGCCTCCCCCAGGTCGGACAGGGCGAGGGTGAAGCGGCCCGGCATGACGGCGGGGTCGAAGTCGTCGGCCTGGCGGAAGGCTCCGTCGATGTCCGCCAGGGCCCGCTGCAGCGGCTCGTACAGCCGGCGGGCCCCGGCGGTCGGGGTCAGCCCGTGGCCGCTGCGCCGGAACAGCTCGTCGTCGAAGTGCCGCCGCAGTTTGGCCAGGCTGTAGCTGACGGTGGGCTGGGTGACGTGCAGCGTCTCGGCGGTGGCGGTGACGCTTCCGGTCTCGTAGAGCAGCACGAAGACACGGGCGAGATTGAGGTCGAAGTTCCTCATATAGAGGCAGTCTATATCGCCAGGCCGGAACATCTATTGGTGTCCATGTGGCGGCCTGCCTAGCGTGTCGGGCGTCACAACCGGAAAGGAACGCCGTGCCATCCGTGCGTCGTGTCTCCCATGAATTCCTGGAGCGCCAGGGGCTCACCACCGTCTTCGGGAACCCCGGCTCCAACGAGCTGCCCTTCCTCGCCGGCCTGCCCGACGGCTTCCGCTACGTCCTCGGGCTGCACGAGGGCGCGGTGCTCGGCATGGCGGACGGGTACGCCCAGGCGACCGGCCGGCCCGTCCTGGTCAACCTGCACGCCGCCTCCGGCTCCGGGAACGCGATGGGCGCGCTGACGAACGCCGTGGCCTCCCGCACCCCGCTCGTGGTGGTGGCGGGCCAGCAGGTGCGCTCCGCCGTGGGCCCGGAGGCGAACCTCGCCAGCGTCGACGCGCCCGCGCTGATGAAGCCCCTGGTCGGCTGGGCCGCGGAACCGGCCTGCGCCGAGGACGTGCCCCGCGCCCTGGCACAGGCCGTCTTCGAGGCGCGGCTGCAGCGGCGGCCCACGTATCTGTCCGTCCCCTACGACGACTGGGACGCCGAGGCCGGGGAGAACAGCCTCGCGGTGCTGGACCGGCGGGTGCGGCGCGCCGGTGCGCCCGGCGGGGAGCAGGCCCGGTGGCTGGTCGAGCAGGTCACCTCGGCCCGGCGGCCCGCGCTCGTGCTGGGCGGCGACATCGACTCCGACGGCCACTTCGACGAGGCCGTACGGCTGGCGGAGCGGCTGGGCGCTCCGGTGTGGGCGGCGCCGTCGCTGTTCCGGCTGCCCTTCCCCAACCGCCACCCGCAGTTCCGCGGGGTGCTGCCCGCCGGGATCGCGCCCGTCAGCGCCGCCTTCGAGGACCACGACCTCGTCCTGGTCCTCGGCGCACCGGTGTTCCGCTACCACGAGCACCTCCCCGGCCGGTACCTGCCGGAGGGCACCCGGCTGATCCAGGTGACCGAGGACGCCTCCGCCGCCGCGCGGGCGCCCATGGGTGAGGCGCTGGTCGCCGATCCCGGAGCGGTCGTCGAACTGCTGGTGAAGGTGCTCGACGCACCCGAGGCGCCCCGGGGCCCGTACCGGCCCGTGCCCGAGCCGCCCGCCGCGGACGGGTCGCGCCTGCACCCCGAGCAGGTCTTCGCCGCGCTGCGCGACGAGCTGCCCGGGGACACCGCGTACGTGGTCGAGTCGACCTCGACCAACGCGTCGTGGTGGCGCCAGATGGACCTGCGCCGGCCCGGCTCCTACTACTTCCCGGCGGCGGGCGGGCTCGGCTTCGGCCTGCCCGGCGCGGTCGGGGTCGCGATGGCGCAGCCCGGCCGGCCGGTCGTCGGCGTGATCGGGGACGGCTCGGCCAACTACGGCATCACCGCCCTGTGGACGGCCGCCCAGCAGCGCGTCCCGCTCACCGTCGTACTGCTGCGCAACGGGACGTACGGGGCGCTGCGCTGGTTCGGCGGCCTGCTCGGCGTGCCGGACGCGCCCGGCCTGGACATCCCCGGCCTGGACTTCACCCGCATCGCGGAGGGCTACGGCGTCCGGGCCCGGCACGTCACCGGTGCCGAGGAGCTGCGGGCCGTCCTCTCCGAAAGCCCCGGCCACCCGCGGCTGATCCAGGTGGACACGGCTCTCACGACACCCTCCTGAAATCCCGGCGCTCCCGCTCCCGCAACCGCAGAAAGGCGATCCGATGACACTCCTGGACAACGAGGTCTGGGGCAAGAGGTTCTACAGCGACGGCTGGACGGACTCCGCCCTCGAGCACCCCGTGGTCGAGCCCGCGACCGGTGGCCGGCTCGCCACCGTGGGCCTGGCCTCGGCCGAGGACGTGCGTCGCGCCGCCGCCCGCGCCGCCGAGGCCCAGCGCGCGTGGGCCGCCACCGCCCCGCAGCGGCGGGCCGCCGTGCTGCGGCGCGCGGGCGAGCTCCTCACCGAGCACGGCGACGAGATAGCCGACTGGCTGGTCCGCGAGGCCGGCTCGGTGCGGGCCAAGGCGGGCTTCGAGGTGCAGCTCGCCGTGGGCGAGTGCTTCGAGTGCGCGGCGCTGCCCACCCACCCCCAGGGCGAGGTGCTGGCCTCGGAGGAGGCCCGCTGGTCGTTCGCCCGCCGCCGCCCCGCCGGGGTCGTGAGCGTGATCGCGCCCTTCAACTTCCCGCTGATCCTCGGCCTGCGCTCGGTGGCGCCCGCGCTCGCCCTCGGCAACGCGGTGCTGCTCAAGCCGGACCCGCGCACCGCCGTGAGCGGCGGTGTCGTCATCGCGCGCATCCTCGAGGAGGCCGGACTGCCGGCCGGTGTCCTCCACGTGCTGCCGGGCGACGGCTCGGTCGGCCGGGAGGTGATCGAGGCCCCCGAGGTCCGGGTCGTCTCCTTCACCGGCTCCACCCCGGTCGGGCGGGCGATCGGCGAGCAGGCGGGACGCCTGCTCAAGCGGGCGCACCTCGAACTGGGCGGCAACAACGCCCTGGTGGTGCTGCCGGGTGCCGACTTGGCCAAGGCGGCCTCGGCCGGCGCCTTCGGGTCGTATCTGCACCAGGGCCAGATCTGCATGACGACCGGGCGGCACATCGTCCACGAGTCGCTGCTCGAGGAGTACACGGCCGCGCTCGCGGCGAAGGCCGAGGCGCTGCCGGTGGGCGACCCCGCCCGCGAGGACGTGGCGCTGGGCCCGCTCATCGACCGGCGTCAGCTGGAGCGGGTGCACGGCATCGTCACGGAGAGCGTCGCGGCGGGCGCGAGGGTCGCCGCGGGCGGAGAGCCCGTCGGCGCCGGCTACCGCGCCACCGTGCTGGTCGGGCTGACGACGGACATGCCGGCCTGGCGCGAGGAGATCTTCGGCCCGGTGGCGCCCGTCATCGCCTTCTCCACGCTGGAGGAGGCCGCGCGGATCGTCAACGACTGCGAGTACGGCCTGTCCGTGGGCATCCTCGGGGACGTCGGGACGGCGATGAAGCTCGCCGACCGGATCGACTCCGGCAAGGTCCACATCAACGAGCAGACCGTCGCCGACGAGCCGAACGCGCCCTTCGGCGGCGTCAAGGCCTCCGGCACCGGATCCCGTTTCGGCGGCGCCGCCGCCAACGCCGAGGCCTTCACCGAGACCCAGTGGGTCACGGTCCGTCCGGAGATCGCCGACTACCCCTTCTGACCCCTCGGCCGGCGCGTCCGCCGCGCCCACGCTCCGGCGCGCCGCCCCCGCTGTCGCGGCCGGCCCGCGCCCCCGTCCGTTCCGGGGTGGACCCCACGCCGGTTCATCCGCACCCCGTCGCACCCGTCCCCGGGGGTGATGTCACCCCCGCTCTCCCGTCCCTGGGGGGAAGCTCATGGCACCCGCTGTCCCGTCCACCACACCTGCGCAGACCGGCCGCAACGCCTGGACGGTGGTCCTGTGCTGGATCACCGTCCTGCTGGAGGGCTACGACCTCGTCGTCCTCGGCGCCATCATCCCGACCCTGCTCAAGACCCACCATCTCGGCATGACCGCCGCCGACGCCACCACCGTCGCGACGCTCTCGCTCGTCGGCGTGGCCATCGGCGCGGTCTGCGTCGGGCCGCTGGCCGACCGGCTCGGCCGGCGGATCCTGCTCATCGGGTCGGTGGTGCTGTTCTCGGTCTTCACCCTCCTGGTGCCGCTGGCCGGCTCCGTCACGATGTTCGCGGTGCTCCGCCTCATCGCCGGCGTGGGCCTCGGCGCGTGCATGCCGGTGTCGCTCACGATGATGGCCGAGCACATGCCGGCCGCCAGACGGGCACGGGCGAGCACGCTGACGATGACCGGCTACCACACCGGCGCCGTCATCACCTCGCTCCTGGCGCTGCAGGTGACCGACGACTGGCAGGTCCTCTTCTACGTCCTGGGCGTCGTCGGCCTGGTCGTCGCCGCCGTCCAGTGGTTCCGCCTGCCCGAGTCCGAGGCGTTCGTCAGCGCCAAGGGCGCGGCCGACTCGCCGCGCGTCCCGTTCACCGAGCTGCTCAAGCCCGCCTACCTGCGCGCGGGCATCGGGATCTGGGTCGCCTCCTTCATGGGGCTGCTGCTGGTGTACGGCCTGAACACCTGGCTGCCCAAGCTGATGAACGACGCCGGCTACCCCGTCCCGACCGCGGTCACCCAGCTCCTCGTGCTCAACTTCGGCGGCGTCGTCGGCCTGATCCTCGGCGGGTTCGTCGCCGACCGGCGCGGCATCAAGGGCACCACGCTCTGCTGGTTCGCGGTCGCCGTGGCGATGCTGGCCGCCCTGAGCGTCAAGATGGGCAGCGACCTCCTGCTGGACGTGGTCGTCTTCCTCACCGGCGTGTTCGTCTTCTCGGCCCAGGTGCTCGTGTACGCCTACGTCACCCACTACTACCCGGCCTCCGTGCGAAGCACCGCCCTCGGGTCGGCGTCGGGCATCGGCCGCATCGGCTCGATCGTCGGCCCGACGATCACCGGCGCCCTGGTCGCCGCGGGGATCGGCCACCCCTGGGGCTTCTACTTCTTCGCCACGGTCGCGGTCCTCGGATTCCTGGCCGTGCTGACCCTGCCGCGCGAGGCGGAGCACACGCGGGCGGAGAGCGCGCGGGCGCAGGCGGTCGAGCCCGCCGTCTGATCCCGGCGGCATCGCGCAGCATCCAGCGGCGGCGGCACGGGCCCTTTCCGGGGCCTCGTACCGCCGTCGCGCGTGCGTCGTCCGTGGCGGTGGCCGCGTACCGGGCGCGGAAGCCGGATTCGTGAGGATTGCGGCAGGGGTCTGCCTGGTATACGTACGCGAGCCAGCGCCACAGGCACGTACAGCGGGAGGCGGAACATGCGACCGGCGGCCGAGGACACGAAGACCGCGGACGATCCGAGGACCGTGGAGACCCCACGCCCCTCGGATCTCACGAGTGCCGGGGAGGCCGGCGGACACACCGGGCTCGTCGCGCGCGTCGAACCCATGCCCGGCGGGGAGACGGGGGCCGATGCCGACGCCCGCAAGCAGCGCCTGCGAAGACGGCTGGAACGGCTCCTCGGCATAGCCGCCACCGAGGGCAACGAGCTCGTGCCGCTGCGCAACGGCGTCGCCATCTTCCCGGCGATGCTCGAGGCGATCCGCTCGGCCCGGCACACCGTGGACATGATGACCTTCGTCTACTGGCGCGGCGAGATCGCCCGGGAGTTCGCGGCGGCCCTCGCCGAGCGGGCGCGGGCCGGGCTGCGGGTCCGCCTGCTGCTCGACGGGTTCGGCGCGAAGGAGATCGAGCAGGACTTGCTGGACGACATGGACGCCGCCGGCGTGCAGGTGGCCTGGTTCCGCAAGCCGGCGCGGCTGTCCCCGCTGAAGCAGAACCACCGCTGCCACCGCAAGGCCCTGATCGTCGACGAGTCCGTGGCCTTCACCGGCGGTGTGGGGATCGCCGAGGAGTGGTCCGGGGACGCCCGCGGTCCCGGCGAGTGGCGCGACACCCACGTCCAGGTCCGCGGCCCGGCCGTCGACGGCATCGCCGCCGCCTTCGCGCAGAACTGGGCCGAGTGCCACGACACGCTCTACGACGAGCACGACCGGTTCACCGATCACGAGCAGCCGGGGCGCGCCACCGTCCAGGTGGTCCGTGGATCGGCCAGCTTCGGCTGGCAGGACATGCAGACGCTGATCCGCGTGATGCTGACCTCCGCCGAGGAGCGGTTCCGCCTGTCCACGGCCTACTTCGCCCCGGACGTCTACTTCGTGGACCTGCTGGCGGCCACGGCCCGGCGCGGGGTGACGGTGGAGATCCTGCTGCCCGGCCCGTACACCGATCAGCGGGCGTGCCAGCTGGCGGGCCAGCACCACTACCAGACCCTGCTCGACGCGGGCGTCGCCATCCGCCAGTACCAGCCCACCATGCTGCACACGAAGATCATGACCGTGGACGGGGTGGCGTCCCTGATCGGCTCCACCAACTTCAACCGGCGGTCCATGGAGCACGACGAGGAGGTCATGCTCGCCGTCCTGGACGAGGACTTCACCGCGGCCCTCGACCGGGACTTCGACCACGACCTCGAACGGAGCGAGGCGGTCGATCCCACGCGCTGGCGGCGCCGTCCGCTGGGCCAGCGGGTGCGGGAGGCCGCGGTGCTGCCGATCCGCCGCTTCCTCTGAATCCCGCGGCCGTCGCGGATTCCGCGGACTCTCTCGGCGGCCGTCGGGGATTCCGCGGACTCTCTCGGCGGCCGTCGGGGCGTCAGGCGGTCAGGGAGTCCACGTCGGGGGCGTCCGGGTCGGCGAGGACGGAGGCGAGCAGGCTCAGGTCCTCGTCGCCCGTTGGCAGGGCCTGCTCCGCCCAGATCACCTTGCCCTGCGGCGTGTACCGGGTGCCCCAGCGCTCGGTCATCTGCGAGACCAGGAACAGGCCCCGGCCGCCCTCGTCGGTCGTGGCGGCGTAGCGCAGGTGCGGCGAGGTGCTGCTGCCGTCGGACACCTCGCAGATCAGGGAACGGTCGTAGATCAGACGCACATGGATCGGCTCGCCCCCGTACCGGATGGCGTTGGTCACCAGCTCGCTCAGCACCAGTTCCATGGTGAAGCCGAGCGCGGTCAGACCCCACTCGTCGAGCTTGGCGCTCGCCTCGGCGCGCATCCCGGCGACGGCGGCCGCCTCCGGCGCCACGTCCCAGTCGGCGATCCGGTCGGTCGGCAGCCCGCGGGTGCGGGCGATCAGCAGCGCCACGTCGTCCTGGGGCCGCTCTGGCAGCAGCTCCTCCAGCACGGCCCGGCAGCTCTCCTCCGGCGGCCGGTCCGGGTGGCCGGCCAGGGCCCGCCGCAGCATCTCCATGCCTACGTCCAGGTCGCGCCTGCGGTCCTCGATGAGGCCGTCGGTGTAGAGGACGAGCTGGGTTCCCTCGGCGAGGTCCAGTTCGGCGGTCTGGAACGGCATGCCGCCGAGCCCGAGCGGCGGGCCGGCCGGCAGTTCGGGGAAGGTGACCTCTCCGTCCGGGCCGACCAGCGCGGGCGCCAGATGTCCCGCGCGCGCCATGGCGCAGCGCCGGGTCACGGGGTCGTAGACGGCGTACAGGCAGGTGGCGCCCACGACGGCCGCGGCGATCTGGCTGCTGTCCTCGTCCTGGTCGATGCGCCCGACCAGGTCGTCCAGGTGCTGAAGCAGTTCGTCGGGCGGCAGGTCGAGGGTGGAGAAGTTGTGCACCGCGGTCCGCAGCCGGCCCATGGTGGCGGCGGCGTGCAGGCCGTGGCCGACCACGTCGCCCACGACGAGCGCCACCCGGCTGCCTGGCAGGGGGATCACGTCGAACCAGTCCCCGCTCACGCCCGACTGGGCGGGCAGGTAGCGGTAGCCGACCTCCAGGGCGGTCTGCTCCGGCAGGGCGCGCGGCAGCAGGCTGCGCTGGAGGGTGACCGCCAGGGCGTGCTCGCGGGTGTACCGGCGGGCGTTGTCGATGCTGACCGCGGCGCGGGCGACCAGCTCCTCCGCCAGTGACAGCTCCTCCGCCTCGAAGGGGCCGTGCTCCTTGGAGCGGTAGAAGTTGGCCATGCCCAGGACGACACCGCGGGCCTGTATCGGCGCAACGATCAGGGAGTGGATCCCGTAATTGACGATCTCCGCGGTGCGCTTGGGGTCCTGGGCGTGCCAGCCCATGGCGCCCGACAGGTCGCCGACCAGCACCGCGCGGCCCGCGCGGTAGCCGCGGGCCTGGGGGGTGGACGGCAGGAAGTCGATCAGCCGGCCCTTCTCGTAGAGCGGGTGGTCGTCCCGTATCCCGTACACCGTGATGCGCCGCATCCCGGTGGGGTTCCCGGTGGCGGTCGGCTCCTCGCCGTGCAGCACGGCGTCGGCCAGGTCCACGGTGACGAAGTCGGCGAACCGGGGCACGGCGACCAGCGCCAGCTCGTCGGCGGTTCTCGCCACGTCGAGGGTGGTGCCTATGCCCAGTCCGGCGTCGTAGAGCAGTTTGAGGCGTTCGCGGGCCACCTCGGCGCGGCCGGACACCACTTCCAGTTCGGTGGAGTCGCGCAGGGTGACGACCCATCCGCGGGGGCCACCTCCGTCGCGGCCGGTGGGCCGCTGGTTGACGGCCAGCAGCCGGGGGCCGGCGACGTGCACCTCGTCGGTGGCCTCGCGCCCGGAGGTGAGCAGGGCGGCCGTCTCCGGTTCCAGGACCGTGAGGTCCCCGACCTTCCTGCCCTCGGCGTCCTCGGGGAGCTGGAGGAGTCGTTTGGCCTCGTCGTTCGCCAGCAGCAGCCGTCCGTCGCAGCCGATGATGAGCACCCCCTCGCGGACCGAGTGCAGGACCGCGTCGTGATGCTCGTACATACGGGACATCTCGTGCGGGGCGAGACTGTGGGTCTGCCGGCGCAGCCGCCTGCCGACCAGGGCCGTCACGCCGGTCGCCACCCCGAGCGCGGCGGCGCCGGCGGCGAGGATGATCGGGATCTGCCGGTCCACCTGGTTGGTCACGTTCTTGACCTTCAGGCCGGCCGAGACGAGGGCCACCACCTTGCCGGAGCCGTCGCGGATGGGCACGGTGGCCTGCACTTCGTGTCCGAGCGGACCGTGCACGCTCTCCGTGTAGACCCGCCCCGCGAGGGACGGCCCGATCGTGCCCACGAACCGCTTGCCGATCCGGTCGGGCAGCGGGTGGGTGTAGCGGATGCCGTGGGTGTCCATGACGACGATGAAGTCCACCCCCGCCGCCCTGCGCCCGGCCTCGGTCAGCGGTTGCAGCACTTTCGTGGGATGCGGAGTGCGCAGCGCGGCGTTCACACCCGGGGAGTGCGCGAAGGTCTGGGCGACGGCGATGGAGCGGCGCTTGGCCTCGGCATCGGTGTCCCGCTGGGACTGCAGAACGAGAGCGAAGACGGCGAAGGCCACGAGCAGCACGACCAACGCCACCTGCAGGACAAACACCTGCCCGGCAACGCTCCGCGGACTCTTCCCCACCATCGAGCGCAGCGATATACGTCGAAGCCGGGCAAACCGCTCTGCCATCTCGCCTTTCTAACACCACCCCACCCAAGCCGTCACCCCCATGCCCCCGAGGGGCGCCGCCCGGCAAAGCCGCCGGAGGCCCTCGGGGAGGCGCCCGTCAGGGGGCCTGGGGCACCGCGCGGCGGTGATCGACGACACGTCGCGGACGCCGGGGCGGGCCCGTCCACGGTCGCTGCGACGCGGAGCCCGCGGGACCCCGCCGGGCGGGCGGCGAGGTCAGGCGCCGACGCTCTCGGCGAGCGCGGTGTACTCCTCGTCGGTCAGGGTGATCTCGGCCGCCGCGACGTTCTCCTCCAGGTGCGCCACCCGGGAGGTGCCCGGGATCGGGAGCATGACCGGGGAGCGGCGCAGCAGCCAGGCCAGGGCGAGCTGCGAGGGGCTCTTGCCGTGCTGCTTGGCCGCGCTGTCCAGCGGCCCGCCGGGGCGGGCGAGCTCTCCGGTGGCGATGGGGAACCACGGGATGAACGCCAGGTTCTCGCGCTCGGCGTGGTCGAGGACGTCCTCGGCGTCCCGGTTGGCGAGGTTGTACAGGTTCTGCACGGACACGATGTCCGCGATCTCGCGCGCCTGCCCGATCTGCTCGACGGTCACCTCGGACAGGCCGATGTGCCGGATCTTCCCCTCCTGCTGCAGGAGCACCAGTTCGCCGAGCTGGTCGGCCAGCGGCACCTTGGGGTCGATGCGGTGGAGCTGGTAGAGGTCGATGCGCTCCAGGCCCAGGTGGCGCAGGCTCAGCTCGGTCTGCTGGCGCAGGTACTCCGGCCGGCCGACCGGGCGCCAGTCGTCCGGGCCGGAGCGCGTCAGACCGCCCTTGGTGGCGATGACGAGATCGTCGGGGTAGGGGTGCAGCGCCTTGTGGATCAGCTGTTCGCTGACGAAGGGGCCGTAGGAGTCGGCGGTGTCGATGAGGTTCACCCCCAGCTCCACGGCGCGCCGCAGCACCCGCACGGCCTCGTCCGGGTCCTTGGGCTCGCCCCAGATGCCGGGACCGGTCAGTTGCATGGCGCCGTAGCCGAGGCGGCGGACCGGCAGGTCGCCGCCGAGGGAGAAGGTGCCGGAGGCCTCGGCGGGGCGGGAGGGGGAGGGGGTGCTCATGGTGTGCCCTTCGTGGAAGAGGGAGCTGCTTCGCAGGTTTCCCGGGTGCCCTTCCGGGGCGCGGGCCAAGCGGGTCACGGAGGGGCTTGTCGGCCCACGGGCCCGCCATCCGCTCCCCTCACCGGCCACCGGTCACGGGTCACGGGTCACGGGTCACGGGTCACGGGTCACCGACGGTGTCCACCGGCGGCCGCTCGGTTCCGGGGCGCCGTAGGAATAGGAATAGGAAGGGGAGCGGACTCCGACGTGCGGGAAAGGGAGCGGGCGCAGGCGCGTAGGAATAGGAAGGGGAAAGGGAAGGGGATCGGCTCAGGCGGCGAAGCCGATGCTCGTGACGTACTCGTACTGGCCCCACTCGGAGCCGAGGTCCACGACGGCGTCGGTGACCCAGGCGTCCGCCAGCGCGGCCTCGTCGTCCTCGGCCCATGCCCGGACGATGCGGTCCCAGTGGCGGACGTTGAGCGTGCGGTACTCCAGAACCCGCTGACGCGGGCGCGGGACCTGCGACTGGTTGAGGGGATGGAACTCCACCCGTGTGCCGCGGCCCTCGCGGTTGAGGCGGGCCAGCAGATAGCGGGCGACGTTGTGCCGGCGCACGGTCCGGTACGCCGTCTCGATCCGGTGCAGGTTCGCCGCGGACGGGAGGCGCCTGCCCTCGAGCCACGCCTTGAGCGTACGGTCGGTGACCGTCAGGCCCGCCTCGCGCGCCGCCCGGCGGGAGTGCCCGGTGCGGGTGAGGTAGTGCAGCCGGGCGAGCAGCCCGCGGCGCACCGTGATCGGCGTGGCGACGTAACCCGCGAGGGCGTCGAGCCGGCGCGCCACGGCCTCGTGGCCCTTGACGCCCCGGGCGCCGTACCGCCCGAACTCGATGTTGTGCTCAGGCACCTGAGGCCTCCTTCCTCCGCGCGCAATCTACCGGGTCACCGGGTCGGACCGGGGTCCCCGCCGACGGTGTACGTGTCCTTGATCTTCACCTCGGCCACTCCCCGGCCCTCCGGGAAGACGCTCCGCCAGTCCCCGATCACGTGCAGCTCGTCGGTGCCCATCACGCGGACGGGCGTGAGCCCCTCCTCGTGCGCCTTGTACGCCTTCATCCAGAGGTTGGCGAAGGCCTGGGAGCGGATGAGGTGCATCCAGTCGGGGCGGTACAGCTCCCGGTTGTAGTTCGACTCCCCCATCGTGGAGACGAACTTGGAGTACATCGCCTTCACGTACTCCAGCGTCACCTCGTCGTCCTCGGCGATCGCCCGGTCGCGGGCGTCCTTGAGCGCGACCCGGAACTTCTCCAGGAGGTTCTCCGTCGCGCCCGAGGTGAACGACTCGTGGATCCGCGGCGGTTCGCACAGACCGTACTTCGGCCCGGACAGGCGCAGCAGCAGCCGCAGCGTCGGTTCCGTGACCCAGAGCGGGCCCGGCTCGTCCCGGTTGCCGATCGGGTTCGGGAGGTGGGCGTCGTGCTCCCAGTCCGGCGGGGTGATCAGGTGGACGCCCGCCCGGCGGCGGTCGTGGCCGAAGCCCGTGGAGTGCTCCAGCTGACCGATGGGGAGGTGGGTCTTGAGCGCGGAGAGATAGGCGCCGTTGACGTCCAGCGCCGTCACCTCGTGTGCGCCGGGCGGGAGTTCGCGACGTGCCCACTTCGGACGGGCCTCCCAGATCCGGTCGGCGCCACGGGCGCTCTGCTTGCGCAGGACGTCCGGGATCCAGGGGTGCGCGACCACGTCGTAGCGCCCGCCCTTGCGTGTCTCGTCCAGCAGGGCCATGGCATCCGGAATGGCCCGCTTGACCAGCGCCGCGCCGGCCTCCGCCAGGTCGCCCCCGTGCTCGGCCAGCGCGGCCGCGACGGCGCGGCCGATCAGGTCGGGGGTGTCGGAGGCCGCCCGCAGGCGGCGCCCCGCGGGGACGACCGGTACGGGCTCGTGCGGGCCGGGACCACGCCTGTGGTGGCCCGGCCGGGCGGGAGACGCGGGCAGCGGCTCCGGTGCGGCCCGCTCCGGCGCGGGAGGCACGGGCCGCCGCTCCGGGACGACCCGCTCCGTCCCGCGGGTTGCGGGCTGCGAAGGCCGCGGCGCGGGCGCCGGTGTGCCGCACTCGGCGGGGTCCAGGTGCTGCGGGAAGCCCGCGACCTGATGGCGGGCCGGGGCGCCGCACAGCACGCAGGGCTCGGGCGCCGCGAGGGCTTCCACGTCGTCCGCGCCACCCTCCTGGGCCTCGGCCGAGGGGGCCCCGGCTTCGGCCTCGGCCCAGGCGTCGATTCCGGTCCCGGTGTCGGTGCCCACCCCGGAGGCCGTGGCGGTGGCCGGCGCGGTTCCCACATCGGCGGCTCGGTCCTCGACCGCCCCGGCGGCCCCGTCCTGCGGGACCTCCAGCTTGGTGCGGGCTCCTTCGAGGAAGTAGGCGTACTTCTCGCGGACCTCCCCCGAGGGGTCCCGCCCCGACTCCCAGCCGCCGACCGTGGACGGACTCACCCCGAGGGCCTGGGCGAGCTGGGCGCGCGGGAGGTTCAGTCCCTCCCGCAGCGCGCGGCGCTCGGCCGCCGGCGGCAGGGGGACCTCCGGCCCGGCCGCGGCGAGCAGCGCGTCGATCGCCTCGAAGTCCGTCATCGCGGCAGCCCCTCCCGCGTCCCCGGAGCAGCGGCGGGCAGGGCCCGCCGCCCGGCCGGACGGCGGCGGGCGTCCGGCAGGGACTCCGACGCCCGGGTGGGTCCGGCCAGCAGGTCCAGTACGTCGATGCCGAAGTGCGCGGCGACCGCCTCGCAGTCGTCCAGACTCCAGGCCGCGGTGCCCGACTGACGGCGGCTCACCTGGGCCTGACTCACCCCCAGCGCGGCCGCGAGGCCGGTCTGCGACTCGCCGGTGGCGTGCAGCAGAGCCGCCACCGCCGACCGGACCCGGTCCGCCAGAGTCATCCGCATGACGCCGAACCTACCACCCACATCCCATGAACCATGCGCGGAACGCATACCCGGTGGCCGACCGGAACCGGAGGAGAAGCCTGATAGCGCTCTTGTACTTGACGACCCCAGGCGCTTCAATACCCCTCACCCCCGCAGGAGAACACCCGTCCCACACCCATCGAAGGGGTTCTTCTTGACCGCCGTACGCGCCACCGCCGTCACCGCAGCGGCCTGCGCCACCGTGCTCGCCACCGCTCTGCCCTCGTCCGCGATCAACAGCTACAACGCGACGCCCGCGCCCGAACGCACCGAGGTCGGGGCACTCGTGGCCACCTGGGACAACGACGACGACCCGGCGACCCCGGACCGCGTCGACTGGGTCTGCTCCGGCACGATGATCGACGCGGACACGTTCCTCACCGCGGCCCACTGCACCACCGACTGGCCGGACAACGTCAAGTTCTACGTGTCCCTCGACCAGGACGTGCAGGCCGGCCTGGACGCCGCAGCGAAGCGGTTCCCGGGGGACCCGGCCGCCCAGGCGGACGCCGTCGCCGTCCAGGGCACGGCCCACAGCCACCCCGACTACCCGGGCCCCGCCTCGGACCCGCACGACATCTCCGTCATCGAACTGCCCGCCGCGAAGATGAAGGCCCGCTGGTCCTTCACCCCGGCCACCCTGCCGACCGCGAACCAGCTCGGCACTCTCGGACCCCGGCAACTGAACGCCACCGACTGGTTCGTGGCCGGGTACGGCACCCAGGAGGCCGTCAACGGGCCGGGCGGCCAGACCCATCCGGGCGGCGGCGTGCGGATGAAGGCGCCCGTGACCTTCGACGCGCTCAACGACGCCTGGGTGCGCCTCGCCATGACCGCACCCCAGGGCAACGGCGGTGCCTGCTACGGCGATTCCGGCGGCCCCAACTTCGCGGTCATCGGCGGCAGGAACATCCTCGCGGCCACGACCATCACCGGTGACGGCCCCTGCTACGCCACCAACGTCTCGTACCGGCTGGACACTCCCGGGGCGCGGGCCTTCCTGTCGCCGTTCGCGAAGCTGCCTTGACTTGCTCTCCCTCCTGAAGGAGGGAGATTTTGGCCTGCTCGCCTGGTGCTGTGCCGCTAGGCGGCACGGGCATCGGGCGGGCTTCCGTGGCTTCCTGCTTCGTCGCGCTGTGCCAGATGGGGTTCTGGTCTTACCGGCGCTCCGCAGGCTGTCACCGCCAGTCCGGCGGCCTGTTTCACGTTCTTCGCGGCGTTGTGGTCGCGGTCGTGGACGGTGCCGCAGGCCGTGCAGGTCCATTCCCGCACGTGCAGGGGTTTCGGGCCGTCGCGGTGGCCGCAGGTGGAGCACACCTGGCTGGTGGGTTCGAACCGGCCGATCTTGACGAAGGTGCGCCCGTACCGCTGCGCCTTGTACTCCAGCATGTGCACGAACGTCGACCAGCCCGCGTCATGCACGCTCTTGGCCAGCCGGGTGCGCGCGAGTCCGCCCACCGCCAGGTCTTCCACGGCGACCGCTTGGTTCTCGCGGATCAGCATGGTGGAGAGCTGGTGGTGGAACTCGCGGCGCGCGTCAGCCACCTTCGCGTGGGCGCGGGCGGCTTTCCGGCGGGCCTTCTCGCGGTTCCTTGATCCCTTCTGCTTGCGGGACAGCTCCCGCTGGGCTTTCTTGAGTTTCTTCTCCGCGCGGCGCAGGAACCGCGGGGAGCCGATCTTCCTGCCGTCGGACAGCACCGCGAAGTGCGTCAGTCCGAGATCGACCCCGATGCTGGCCTCGGCGTCGGGCATGCGCTGCGCGTCCGCCTCCGGGTCGGTGTCGATGACGAAGGACGCGAAGTACCGGCCCGCGGCGTCCTTGATGACGGTCACCGAAGACGGCACGCACGGCAGGGCGCGGGACCACTTCACCCGTACCTCACCGATCTTCGGCAGATTCAGCCGTCCGCCGGGCGTGATGGACCACCGGGCATTCGCGGTGAACCGGATCGACTGCCGTGAATCCTTGCGCGACTTCAACTTCGGCGCGCCCAGCTTGGGGCCCTTGCGCTCGCCTTTGAGGGAGGCGAAGAAGTTGCGGTAGGCCGCCTCGCCGTCGCGCAGCGCCTGCTGCAGCACCACCGCGGAGACCTCGCCCAGCCAAGCCCGCTCGGCGGTCCGCTTGGCCTGGGTGATCAGGGTGCGGGACAGCTCGGCCGCCGTCGGGAACGGCCTGCCCGCCGCGCGAGCGTCCTCACGGGCACGCACCGCGTCGTTGAACACCACCCGCGCGCACCCGAACGCCCTCGCCAGCGCCGCGCGTTGGCCAGGTGCCGGGTACAGGCGGAAGCCGTACCGAAGCTGCATACGGACTACCCTACGAATTCGGGTGATGGCTGACATGCAGAACATCAGGACTGGACGGCACTGTCTTTTCGTGATGCACGTTCACTTCTCCTTCGTGACCAAGTTCCGGCACCAGGCGTTCACGGATGCTCATCTCACGCGCATGAAGGAGATCGCGCAGGCGATGTGCGCGGACTTCAATCCCGGTAGCGGGCCTCGCCGACGAGCGACGGTCCGGCCCGGGGACGAGCCCCGCCGTGCCGACGGCGACCGTCGTCGGCACGGCGGGAAACGGCGGGGGCGGGCGGCGCGAACGCACGCCGTACCGCTCCAAGAGCCCGTCCCGCATCGGGAGGCCGGATCAGCCGGCGTGGATCCGGCCGTCCTCGACGACGAAGCGCTGCGGCTCGGAGCAGCCGATGGACGGCGTGATCAGCAGGCTCACCTCGACGGGCGCCGGTTCGCTGCCGGAGGTGGAGAACCGGCAGACGGCGCCCTTGCCGGTGAGCGGGTACCAGAACCAGCCGTCCACCGCGCCCACGGTCGCCCGGTCGGACTCCTTCCAGGCGCCGCCGCTCAGCGTGTCCACCCGCAGCCGCACGGTGGCGGCGTACTCGTCGTCGGTGGAGCGGATCGCGGTGAGGGTGATTCTGTAGTCCCTGCCGAGCACGGAGGACGCGATCTGCCGCGTCTGCGGCGGAACGGCCCGGGCGCCGGACGGGGCGGCCGAGGCGCCGGCGGCGGTGAGACCGGTCGCCAGCAGCGCGGTCAGGGCGGCGGCCGTGCCACGGCGGGTCAGGTTGCGGGTGGTGCTCATGAGTGATCCCCCGTCGGTTGGGGCGGTAATGCGCGAGAACATCCGATTGATCCCGCACACCGGATGAGACTCTCGGACCGGCCGGGGGGTTGTACCGCCGGGCAAACCGGCTTGTCCTCGGGCTCAACTTGTCTTGTGGTGCTCTGGTTCGGGGGCTTCCGGGCCGGTTATCGTCCTGAACGCAGCGCCCGCCGAGACGAGGGAGATCCCTGGGTGAGACCCCCGCACGCAGCCCTCACCGAGACCCTGCGCCGGGTCGACGCCCTCCTCGTGAAGTCCGGCCGGACGCGTGCGGAGGTGCTCGACGCGGACCGGCTGTCGTGGGAGACGGGGGTCCCGGCGCCGGTCGTCGCCGCGCTGGTCGGCGGACAGGACGTCCCGGAGGAGGGGTTCGGCGACCGGATCCGGACCCGCATCCTGCATCTGCGGCGGACGCGCCGCCGGCCGGACGGCTCCCGGTACTCCTGCAGCGAGATCGGCGCGTCGTTCGGCGCGTCCGGCGCGGCGCTCTCCGCGATCGTCAACGGCCGGAGCAAGTGCGGTCCGCTCGCGGCCACCCAGGCCGGCATCGAGAAGTTCTTCTTCGGCCAGGCCAACGGGTTCCTGTCGGCGGAGGCGGTACCGGCGCTCAACGCCGCCCTGCAGCCGGTCCTCGCCCGGCTGGAGCACGAGACCGGCCCCCTGGCCGAGGCACTGTCCCGGTACGACGACGTCCGCGGCGTCGCCCTCCGGCAGGCGCGCGACCTGCCGGAGGAGCGCTGGAACGTGCTCAACGCGACCCTGAAGGCGCTGCTGGAGCTGGACGTGAAGGAAGGGGCGCGGTGAGTGCGCCGGCCCGGGCCATGCGGCGGCTCACCGCCCGGCTGCTGGCCGCCCTCGAACTGCCCGACGGCGACGAGGGTCTCTTACCGGCCGTCGGCAGGGCCGTCGAGCAGGTGCGCGGGCGTCCGGTCCGCCTGCACGCGGTGCCGTTCCCGCCGGACATCGCCAGCGGGCTGTGGATCCAGCGCCCCTCCCACGACGTGATCGCCTACGAGGCGCACACGGACCTGGAGCACCAGCTGGTGATCGTCGGCCACGAGGTCTGGCACATGTTCGAGGGGCACTGCCGCTCGCTCACCGCCCACGGACCGGCCGCCTCGCGCGCCGCTGACGGTGGCGCGGCGGACGCGGTGCGGGACGTGGTGGCGGCGGTCTGCGCGGCGGACGTGGCCGGGGCTCCCCCGGAGCGGCCCCTGGAGGTCAGTCTCCATGTCGCCCTGCGGGCCGACGCCAGCACCGTGCACCAGGAGGAGGAGGCCGAGTTCTTCGGCGTGCGGTTCGCCACCGCGGTGGATGCCGCCCGGACGGAGGCCCGGTCCGGCGTGGACCTCAGGAACCTCGCGGGACGCATCCGGTTCTCCCTGGCGCACCGCATCCGCTCCTGACCCGGTTCACGAACCGCCGCCCCCCGAGGAGACGCACCGCACCGTGAGCCACGGTCCCGGCAACACCGCCTTCTACCTCTGCGGGAGCCTGCTCCTGCTGGTCTGCCTGCTCAAGCTCCCGGCGCTCGTCCGCAGGCCCCACGACATGCTGCTGCGGGCCGTGTGCCTGCTGCTGTTCGCCGGGGCGCTGGTCTTCTTCTTCGCCGCCCCGGACTCCATCGCCGCGATCAACCGGCTCACCGGGATACCCAACTTCGCCGCCCCGTTGGCGTATTCGGCGCTGATCGCGTTCTCCGGGGCCAGCCTGCTGCTGATCATCAACTGGCGCCCGGCGCCCCCGGAGCAGACCCGGCGGGCGTCCCGGGTGTGCGTCACCGCGTACGGTCTCGTGATCGCCGCGATCAACGTGCTGTTCTGGTGGGGCGACGCCCCGGTGGAGCAACTCACCCTCTTCGACGGCTACTACGCGCGCACCCCGTTCATCAGGGAGATGATCCTCACCTACCTGGTGGCCCACGGCGTGGCGACCATGGCGACGAGTGTGCTGTGCTGGCGCTGGTCGACGGAGGTCCACGGCTCGCTGCGGGCCGGCCTGCGCATCCTGGCCCCCGCCTATCTGCTGCACGTGTGCTACGACGTCCTCAAACTGGTCGCGATCGGTGCCCGTTGGACCGGGCACGACCTGGACTTCCTGATCGACCGGGTGGCTCCGCAGACCGCGGCTCCCTCCGCCCTGCTCGCCTGCACCGGGTTCGCGCTCCCCCTGGCGGGGCCGCGCATCGCCCAGGTCGCGCACAACGTAAGGCAGTTGCGTGAACTGCGCCCGCTGTGGCGGGAGTTGCGGCAGGTGCCCACTCCGGGCGCCGTCCGCACCTCGCTGCCGTGGTGGTCCCCGCCCGCGGTGCGTCTGACCGGCCGGCGCACCGCCATCCACGACGCGCTGCTCGCCCTGGCCCCGTACTGCGACCTCGGCGTGCGCGAGCGGGCCCACACCGCCGCCCTGGACCGGGGCGAGGACGCGCGGTCCGCCGCCGCCACGGCCGACGCCGTCATGCTCGTCCTCGCCGGCGCCCGCCGGCGCCGCACCGGCGCCGGGCCCTCACCGGACGCCCAGGTGCCTCCGTGGCGCCCCCGCGATCTGGTCCTGCTGTCCCAGGCGCTCGCCTCGCCCGTACTGTCGGACCTCCGCGCGCACCACCGTGCCCCCGCAGAAAGCAGCCGGTCATGAACGACGTCACGAGAGCCCTCGCACGAGCCGCCACGGAGGACGTCCCCACGGCCGTCACCAGGACCGGCGGGCGGGAAGCGGCACCTCGTCGCGCGCCCACGCGGGCCGTCGTCGTCGGAGGCAGCATCGCCGGGATGCTCGCCGCGGCCGCCGTCCGCGACCGGTTCGACGCCGTGGAGATCGTCGAGGCCCACGACCTGCCCGCCGGTCCCGAGCCCCGTCCGGGCGTGCCGCAGGCCGCGCACTTCCACACCCTCGTCTCCGGCGGCGCGGACGCGATCGACGCCCTGCTGCCCGGCACGGTCGACCATCTCCTGGCCCACGGCGCCCACCGGGTGCCGATGACGACGAACATGGTCTACTGCTCCCCCGAGGGCTGGTACCGCCGCTGGCGGCGCGACACCCACTTCCTCGTCTCCGCCGGCCGGGACCTGACCGACTTCGCCGTCCGCCGGCAGGTCCTGAGGGACCCCCGGGTGAGCGTGCGCCCGCGTACCCGGGTCACCGCGCTCCTCGGGGACCGTCGCGCGGTCACCGGGGTGCGCCTGCGCGCCGCGGACGGCGCCGAGGCGGACCTGGCCGCGGACCTCGTCGTCGACGCCTCCGGCCGGTCCTCCCGCGCCCCGCACTGGCTGGCCGGACTGGGCGTCACCGGTCTCGCCGAGGACCGCGTCGACTCCGGGCTGGCCTACGCCAGCCGTGTCTACCGCGCTCCCGTGCCCACGCGCGACTGGCCGGTGATCAACGTGTCGGCCGACCCGCGCCGGCCCGGTCCGGCCACGGCGGGCGGCATCCTGCCGATCGAGGGCGACCGCTGGCACGTCAGCCTGTGGGGCCCGCCGGGCGCGCACCCCACCCGTGACCCGGACGCCTTCGAGCCGTACGCCCGCACGCTGCGCCACCCCGTGGTGGCCGAGCTGCTGGCCCACGCCGAGCCGCTGACCGGCGTGACGGTCACCCGCAGCACGGCCAACAGGCGCCGTTACTACGAGCGCCTGCCCGGCTGGCCGGAGGGGCTGGTCGCGCTGGGCGACTCGGTCGCCGCCTTCAACCCCGTCTACGGCCACGGTATGTCGGTGGCCGCGCAGGGCGCCCTGGCGCTGCGCGCCTCGCTGGCCTCCGGTCCGCGCGCCGGACTGGCCCGCAGGGCGCAGCGCGCCGTCACCCGGCCCGTCGAGGTGGCGTGGGCCCTCGCCACCGGGCAGGACATCCACTACCCGGCCACCGTGGGCCGCGACCCGAACCCGGCGGACCGGCTCCTCGACCGCTATGTGAGCCGTCTCTCCCGGACCGCGACCGGCTCCTACCGCGCCGCCACGGCCCTGACCGACGTCCTCACCCTCCAGGCCTCCCCCGCCACCCTGCTGCGGCCCGGAGTGCTGCTGTCCGCCGCGGGCGGCCCCCTGCGCCCGCCGCTCGCCCACCCCCAGTTCACCCCGGCGGAACGCCGCCTGCTGCGCGAGGCGGGGATCACCCTGTCCTGCCTGCCCGGGTAGGCGTCCGGCCCGTGGTGCCCGGCCGTCCTCCGGCCGGGACCGGGGGCCGCGTCTTCCTCCGGTTGTGTGACACTGCGGGCATGATCCGCACCGCGACTCCCGCAGACGTCCCCGTCATCCACGCCCTGGTCCGTGAGCTCGCCGAGTACGAGAAGGCGCTCGACGAGGCACGGGCGACGCCGGAACAGCTCACGGAGGCGCTGTTCGGCGAGCGCCCGGCCGCGTTCGCGCACGTGGCGCAGGAGGCCGACGGCGAGGTCGTGGGCTTCGCGTTGTGGTTCCTCAACTTCTCCACCTGGCGGGGCGTGCACGGCATCTACCTGGAGGACCTGTACGTCCGCCCGCAGTCCCGCGGCGGCGGTCACGGCAAGGCCCTGCTCACGGAGCTGGCCCGCATCTGCGTGGAGCGCGGCTACGAGCGCCTGGAGTGGTCGGTGCTGAACTGGAACAGCCCGGCGATCGACTTCTACCAGGCCATGGGCGCCCGCCCGCAGGAGGAGTGGACGGTGTACCGGCTGACGGACGGGGCGCTGAAGGACCTGGCCGTGCGCGCGTGACGGCGCGACGCCGGCTTCGTCGGCGTGCGGCCGGCGCCGGCCTCTCCCGCGACGGACGGGGCGGGAGGGGCGGCGGAAACGCGGGTGCGGCGGCCTCGGGCCCGGAGCTACCCTCGGTGCCATGGCCAAGCCCCTCGTCGCGATCCTCAGCGGAGCCGGCATCAGCACGGACTCCGGGATTCCGGACTACCGCGGACCCAACGGGCTCTGGCGGCGGGACCCGGAGGCCGAGAAGCTCGTGACGTACGAGTACTACATGGGCGACCCCGAGATCCGGCGCCGCTCCTGGCAGATGCGGCGCCGCAACCGCACCCTGCTGGCCGAGCCGAACGCCGCGCACCACGCGGTGGCCGATCTGGAGCGCTCCGGGGTGCCGGTCCGGGTCATCACGCAGAACGTGGACGGGCTGCACCAGCTGGCCGGGCTGCCCGCGCGCAAGGTGCTCGAACTGCACGGCACCGCGCGGAGCGTGGTGTGCACCCGGTGCCACGCCCGCGGGCCGATGGAGGACGCCCTGGCGCGGGTGGAGGCGGGTGAGGGGGATCCGCCGTGCCGCGCGTGCGGCGGGATCCTGAAGTCCGCGACGGTCATGTTCGGCGAGCGGCTCGACCCGGTGGTGCTGGGCGAGGCCTTGGCCGTCACCAAGGCGTGCCAGGTGTTCATCGCCGTGGGCACCAGTCTCCAGGTGCAGCCCGCCGCCGGGCTCGCGGGCCTCGCCGCCGACCACGGCGCCCGCCTCGTCATCGTCAACGCCGAGCCCACACCGTACGACGAACGGGCCGACGAGGTCGTGCGGGAGCCGATCGGCACCGCTCTGCCCGCGCTTCTCCGCCGCCTGACGGACGGCGCGGCCGCCTGATCGGGCGGTCTCAGGACCGGGGCGGAATCCCGTCGTCCGCCAGCTTCCCTGTACCGCGAGTAACATGATCAACTCTCGTGACTGGGTGCTCCCCACAGTCAAGTTGAGCGCTCCGTGTGCCTTCCAACACTCCCAGTGCGAGGTTTCCGATGCCGTCTCAAGGCGACGCCCTGCAGCAAGCGCGTGCCGACTACGAGGAGCACATGCGCACGTGCCGTCAGTGCAATGCGGACACCGTTCCGTGCGCTGTGGCCAAGCACTTGCTCCGCCTCTACAACAACGCCCGGAGATCGGCGATGCGTTGAGACACGCGACGGCGGCGGGACCCGCCTCACGGGTCCCGCCGCCGTCGCGCCGTCACATGCCGGTGCGCCTGATCCGGCGCAGCAGCACGAAGCCCGCGATCACGAGCAGTGCTCCGGCCGCGGCCGGCCACAGCTGGGCGCCGGTCTCGGCGAGGCTTCCGCCGACCGTCTGCGGCGCGGCCTGCGCTCCGGGGGGCGGGGCCTGCGTGGCGCTGCCGACGGCGCTGCCGCCGTCGCCGCCCGAACCGCCCTGCGCGCCGGCCCCCTCGGCCGTCCGGGACGCCGAGGGTGTGGTGTAGGCCTTGGGCCGGGCCGTGGCGGGCGCGGAGGACGCGTCGCCGCCCGCCGGCTCCGCGGCCGGCGGCCGCGCGGTCTGCTGGTCCCCGGTGCCGCCGCCGTTGCCGCCCTTGTCGTCGGTGCCGCCGTTGCCGCCCTTGTCCCCCGTGCCGCCGTGGTCACCGCCGCCGGCCATATCTCCGTTGCTCCCACCGGCCGTTGCGCCCGGAGCCGGCGTCGGCTGGTCCGGCGGGTTCTGCGACTGCTGCGGCTCCTGCGGGTTCTGCGACTGTTGCGGGTCCTGGGGCTGCTGAGACTGCTGCGGGTCCTCGGTGGGCGACGGCGAGGCCTGGCCGGCCCCGGCGCCGCACTTCCGGCCGCCGTTGATGCAGTCGACCATCTCCCGCATGAGGCTCTCGTCGAAGACGTTGATGAAGTCGCCGTGGTCCGTGACCGGCTTGTGCAGCTGCTCGGGGAAGGAGTCCACGGCGAACAGCGGGGTCGTCCGGCCGCCGTCCTGGAGGCTCGGGGCGTCGACGGCGTAGACGATGCGCTGCACCAGCTGCGGGATCGCCTGGAATCCGCCCGGGCAATTGCCCTCGGCGTCGGCGAACGCCACGTGGGTGCGATGGTTGGCGCTGTCGATGTTCCGGCCGTCCCAGCAGCTCTGGAATTTGAAGGTGCGCACCACGTCGCTGCCCTGGGGGCAGAGCGGGTACTTGTCCTTCAACTGCCGGTCCTCGAAGCCGGTGCAGCTCCAGGACGCGTTGGCGTTGGCGGGGCCGTTGACGAAGGCCTTGGCGTCGCCGGTGATGATGCGCAGCAGCCGCGGCATGGCCGTGACCTTGCCGCGCGGGTTGCCCACGAAGGTGAGCGTCACCTGCTTGGGGGTGACGATCCGCCCCGCGTTGCCCTCGGTGCCGCCGCCCGGCGCGTCGGCGTCCCGCTCACGCGTTCCGTTCTGCAGCCGCAGTACGGGCCAGTAGTAGGTGGACCGGTCGCCCTTGTCCTCGCAGGTCGTGTCGCCCTTGGCGAGGTCGTCGTCGCTCGCGAAGGCGTTGTTGGCCTGGTTGCCGACGTAGTCGTGGAAGTGGTGGGCGCCGTTGGTGACGCCGGGGGCGACGATGACGTTGTCCGAGTTGAACCGGCCGTTGGCGTTCACCCCGCAGGCGGAGGAGAAGGTGCCGGTGGAGGCGTCCGCCTGGTCGCGGGGGCCGGGCACGTTGGGCTGCACGGTGGTGATGTCCGCGTAGTCCGCCGCGACGGGGCCGTTGCCGGCCTGTCCGCCGTTGCCTCCCTGCTGCTGCCCGCCTCCCTGGTTCTGCCCCTGGTCCTGTCCCTGGCCCTGGCTGGGGTCCTGGCTCTGCCCCTGGCTCGGGTCCTGCCCCTGGCTCTGGCCGTCGCCTTGGCCGGGCGTCGCGCCGTCGCCCTGGCCGGGGGACGTGCGCAGGGTGCAGGCCGCGAGCTCCTCCAGCCCCTGCGGCCGGTCCCCGGAGCCTCCGATGGCGTCCGCGATGCGCGCGATGGTCGCCGCGCGCTCCCCCTTCAGCGGGTCCATGATCGCGCTCTGCACGGCGCCCTCGTCCTGCTGCCCGGCCTGGGCGGAGGCCTGCACCTGCTGGTAGGCCTTGGCGATCTGCCCGTCGAGAGCGGCGAGTTGCTCGTCCACCGCCTCCCGGGCGCCCTCGGGCACATCGGTGAGGCGGGTGCCGACGTCCGGGCAGTCGATCGTGGCGCCCCCCGAGGCCCAGCCCTGCCCGGCTTGGTCGGTCCGGACCGTGGACTGTCCCGGCCAGGTGCCCTCGGTGGCCGAGGCGTAGACGTTGGCCGCGACCAGTCCACCCCCGCCCAGCATGAGCGCGACCGCCGCGAAGGTGGCACGTCTTGGGCCTGTGGGTCGTCTGCGCGTATTGCGTCTCAAGGCACTACTCCTACGCGGTCATGGCCGGCCGGGTATGGGTTCCCCTCGGTCCCATACGGAGTGGGGCCCCGCCGTGTTCAAGCGCCTCACGAATTCATGGCGATCTCATGGGTGCTGACGCCCCGGCAGCGCGGCTGCCGCCTGGGGCGCGCATGTCACGGCCGGGGCGGTCGGGGCCGCCCGAGCCGGAAGCCCGCCGCGGGCGAGAGGTCCGGCCCTGGCGCCGGAAGTCGCGCGCCCGTCCAGTTTCAGGAACACGCAAAATTGCGGACCCACATCATCGGACGCGCCGCACCAGGTCTAGGACATTACGCCCCAAAACGTGTGTTATTCCGTCATGCACAAGTATTCGCGGCGTACCTTGCTCAGTGCCTCGCTCATGGCCGCCGGCTCGGGGGCCCTGGCCGCCTGCACCGGTGCCGAGCCCGACGCGGACACCGCTCCGCGCCCGGGCTCCCCCGCGCGACCGGGCTCCTCCGCGCACCCGGGCTCGCCCGCGCGACCGAGCACCCCCGCGCACCCGAGTTCCTCCGCGCGCCCGACAGCCGCCCCGGCGCCCGGGAGCACCGGCCTCAGTGACCGCCGCTTCGTGCCCGACGGGCCGGGGGGATACGTGAACCCGTCGGATCCCGAGGTGCTGGCCGTGGAGAGGGAGCGCGAGGGCGGTGCGGTGCGCCGGTTCCGGCTCACCGCCACCCAGACGCTGCTCGACCTCGGCGGACGGACCGTCAGGTCATGGGCGTACGGCGACTCCGTGCCCGGCCGGGAGGTCCGCGTCACCGCGGGCGACATCCTCGACCTCACGCTCGCCAACCACCTTCCCGTGGGGACGACCCTGCACTCGCACGGGGTGCGCCTGCGCTGCGACATGGACGGCGTGCCGGATCTGACCCAGGCGGCCATCCGGCCCGGTGAGGACTTCCGCTACCGCTTCACCGTCTCCCACCCGGGCACGTACTGGCTGCACTCGCACCTCGGGATGCAGCTCGACCGCGGTCTGTACGCCCCGCTGATCGTGGACGACCCCAGGGAGCGCCTGTCCTACGACAAGGAGTGGGTCGTCATCCTCGACGACTGGGTCGACGGGGTGGACGGCTCCACCCCGGACGCCGTGCTCAGGTCGCTGGGCGGCGGCATGCCGGGGATGGACATGGGCGGGAACGACGACTCGGGCAAGGCCGGCGGGCGCGGCGGGGCCGGCCGGCACGGGCACGCGTCGTTCGACGGCACCGACGGGCCCTCGCGCATCCTGCGGTACTCCCAAAGCCGCCTGCTGGGCGGACCGGGCGGCCACGTGGACTACCCGTACTACCTGATCAACGGCCGGCTGCCGCACGCCCCCTCGGTGTTCCGGGCCCGCCCCGGCGACCGCATCCGGCTGCGGATCATCAACGCCGGGGCCGAGACCGCGTTCCGGGTGGCGCTGGGCGGCCACCCGATGACGGTGACGCACACCGACGGCTACCCCGTCGAGCACCAGCGGACGGACGCGCTGCTGATCGGCATGGCCGAGCGCTACGACGTTCTGGTCACCGCCGGGGACGGGGTCTTCCCCCTCGTCGCGCTCGCCGAGGGCAAGGAGGCCAGAGCGCTGGCCGTGCTGCGCACCAGCAAGGGGAGCGGTGTCCCCTCGGCGTCCGTGTATCCGGGGGAGCTGGACGGGAGGCTGGTACCCGCCGGGCGTCTCGTCCCGCACGAGTCCGTGGCCTTCAGCAACCGGAAGCCCGACCGCGAGATCCGGATCAGGCTGCACGGGAGCATGAAGAAGTTCGACTGGAACTTCGACCACCGGCCCTACTCCCTGGAACAGCGCCATCCCATCCGGGAGAACGAACGGGTGCGGCTCACCCTGATCAACGCCACGAACATGTGGCACCCCCTCCACCTGCACGGCCACACCTTCGCGATGACCGGCATCGGTGCCGCCGGCGCCCGCAAGGACACGGCCGCGGTGCTGCCGCACCGCAAGCTGGTGGTGGACTTCTACGCCGACAACCCCGGCCTGTGGATGCTCCACTGCCACAACCAGTACCACTCCGAGTCCGGGATGATGACCATCCTCGGCTACCGGAAGTGACGGCTCGCCCGGGACGGCAGTGCTCGGTCGGCCCGCCCCGGCCGGTCACCCCTTCGGCGTGCCCCGGCGCGCGCGAGGGCGGCCGGGGCTCCGATGCTGGCGGGGGGAGGTGACCGCCGTCCGAGGGTGCCGTGAGCGGGTGGGGACCCACGGGCCTGGCCGCCGGAAGGGCGGAGCGTTGATGAGGCTTGTCGTCGATCTCAACAAGTGCCAGGGATACGCGCAGTGCGCGTTCCTCGCGCCGGACGTCTTCACCCTGCACGGTGAGGAGTCGCTCGTCTACAGCCCCCGGGCCGAGGCGGCCCAGCGGGAGGCCGTGGCGCGCGCCGTCGCGGCCTGCCCCGTCCAGGCGATCACCGTCGAGGGTCTTGACGGCGTGGGCGGCTCGCCCGCCGAGGCCGCCCGGGGTGTGTCCGATGGCCGCTGAGGAGTTCCACGAGTGGCTCCGGCGGGAGGGCCGGATCGTGATCGTGGGGGCCTCGCTGGCGGGTCTGCGGGCCGCGGAGACGCTGCGCGCCGAGGGGTTCACGGGCTCGCTCACCATGATCGGCGACGAGCCGTACGAGCCGTACGACCGGCCGCCGCTGTCCAAGGCGGTGCTGCTGGGCAGGGCCTCCCCGGACCACACCGAGCTGCCGCGGCGCCGGGACGTCGGGGCGGCCTGGCGTCTGGGGGTGGCCGCGACCGGGCTGGACATGGCGGCCAAGCGGGTGCGGCTGGCCGACGGGGACGAGGTGCCCTACGACCGGCTGCTGATCGCCACCGGGGTGCGTGCCCGGCCCTGGCCGAAGGAGTCGGAGGCCCAGCTGGACGGGGTCCTCGTGCTGCGCACCCGCGACGACGCGGTCCGGCTGCACCGGCGGATGAGGGCCGGGCCGCGCCGGGTGTTCGTCATCGGCGCCGGCTTCACCGGCTCGGAGATCGCCTCGGCCTGCCGCGACCGGGGCATCGCGGTCACGGTGGCGGAGCGTGCGGGCGCGCCGCTGGTGGGAGCCCTGGGCGGGGTCATCGGGGCGGTGGCCGCGGACCTGCACCGGGACAACGGGGTGGACCTGCGCACGGGGGTGATGGTGACCGGCCTGGAGGGCGACTCGGCGGGCCGGGTGCGGGCCGCCCATCTCTCCGACGGCAGCGTCGTCGAGACGGATGTCGTGGTGGTGTCGCTCGGCGCGACCCGCAACACCGAGTGGCTGGCGGGCTCCGGGCTCGGGGCCGGT
This sequence comes from Streptomyces sp. NPDC086766, assembly GCF_044746005.1. Lineage (NCBI taxonomy): Bacteria > Bacillati > Actinomycetota > Actinomycetes > Kitasatosporales > Streptomycetaceae > Streptomyces > Streptomyces sp. NPDC086766. Next base: position 150,769 of record NZ_JBIVBI010000007.1, read on the forward strand.
CCGCGCGGCATCGCCTGCGACGCCGGCTGCCGGGCCTTCGACATCCGGGGCATCGTCACCGACGACGTCTTCGCCGCCGGTGACGTCGCCCGCTCCCCGAACCCGCTGTTCGGCTACCAGTTCCTGTCCCTGGAGCACTGGGGCAACGCCGTGGCCCAGGCCGAGGTCGCCGCCCACAACATGATCAGCACCAGCGCGGAGCGGCGCCCGCACATGTGGGTGCCCGCCTTCTGGTCCTCGCAGTTCGGGGTGAACATCAAGTCCGTGGGCGTCCCCTCCATGGGCGACCAGGTCATGATCACGCAGGGGTCGCTCGCGGAGCGCCGGTTCATCGGGGTGTACGGCTACCAGGGCCGCGTCATCGCCGCGGTGAGCTTCGACAACACACGGTGGCTGGACTTCTACCAGCGGCTCATCGAGACGGGTGCGCCGTTCCCGCTGGATTTCCCGACCGTGGACCGCCGGCCGGAGGGCCGGCAGCCGGTCCCGGCCGACTTCCCCGACCCGTCGCTGCCCACCCACGGCCCGACCGTCACCCTCAGCGGTTACTCGCCCGCCGACCGCCACCTGGTGTTCACCCCGGGCCGCCACTGACCGGCGCCGACCGCGCGCGCCCCCGCTCCCGCCTCCGCCCGCCCACCGCCACGGGCCTTCACGCCCCAAGGACCCCCGATGACGCAAGCCTCGCTCCTCAGCCGCATCACCGACTTCGCGAACCGCGCCGACCCCTACCCGCTGTACGCGGAGCTCCGCAGGACGCCGGTGCTGCACGAGGAGGAGGGCGGCCCGTACGTCGTCAGCTCGTACTACGACATCCTGGGCCTGCTCCACGATCCGCGGATCAGCTCCGACGCGGCCAATCTGGTCGCCGCCGGGGACGACGAGCTGTCGGGGCCGGAGGCGACGGGACTGCCGCCGAGCTTCATCCGGCTCGACCCGCCCGAGCACGACCGGCTGCGGCGGATCGCCAACAGCTCCTTCGGGCCGCCGCACCGCCCCCGCCGGATCGACGGCATGCGCGGAGAACTCGCCCGGATCGTCACGGAGTTGATCGACGGCTTCGGCGAGGACCGGCAGATCGACCTCGTCGACCGGTTTGCCCACCCGTTCCCGGTGACCGTGATCTGCCGGCTGCTGGGGGTGCCGCGCGAGGACGAGCCGCGCTTCCGGGCCTGGGTCGACCCGCTGGTCGCGAGCCTCGACCCGGACACCCGCAGGAACGCCGGCGCCGATTTCCAGCACACCGCGCAGGAGGCGCGGATGCAGCTGGGCATGTACCTGGCGGGACTGGTGGAGCAGCGCACCAGGGAGCCGCGGGACGACATGCTGTCCGACCTCGCGACCGGTCACGGCGCGGACGGCACGCTGTCGATGATGGAGGTGCTCAGCACCGCCGTGCTGCTGCTGATCGCCGGCCACGAGACGACGGTCAACCTCATCGCCAACGGGATGCTCACCCTGCTGCGCCACCCGGAGGTCCTGGGGCGGTTGCGCGAGGACCCCGGTCTGTCCGTCAGGATCGTCGAGGAGCTGCTGCGCTACGAGCCGCCGGTCCAGCTCGTACCGCAGCGCACCTGCGTCGCGGACGTCGAACTGCGCGGGGTCACCATCCCCAGGGGCTCGCGGATCTGGCTCGTCCTCGGCGCGGGCAACCGGGACCCCGAGCGCTTCCAGGACCCCGACCGGTTCGACCCGGACCGCCCGGACATCCAGCACCTCGGCTTCGGCAGCGGCATCCACAGCTGCTTCGGCGCCCCCCTGGCCCGTCTGGAGGCACAGATCGCCCTGGCCGAGCTGGCCCGCCGGCTGGACGGCGCCCGACTGGTGGAGGACCCGCCGCCCTACCGCCGGAACGCGGTGCTACGGGGTCCGCGGCACCTGCAGATCGCCGTCGACGGAGTGCGTTCCTAGCCCATTTCGGAAGCGCTACGGAGAGGGCGCCTTCACAAAGAAGGAAAACCCTCTAGACATACGCGAAAAAACCGACAAAATGGTGTGTACCCCCACCGCGACTTCAAGGAGCCGCTCCCGCATGGCGTACGGAGCCCACCACAGCCCCACCCCGCCTCCTCACCCCGACCTGAGCCTGGCCCGCGACTGCCAGCGCTGCCTCGGCTGGGGAACCGTCATCAACCGCGACGGTCACCACGAACTGTGCGGCACCTGCCAGCCGGACACCGACGAGGAGGATCCTCCCCTCGATCCGCGCGCGCCACTGCCCGAGCGGGACGCCCTGTCCCAGCCCACCCCGGCCGGGCCCCGCCCCGGCTGAGACGGCACGGTCCCGCTCCGTACGAGTGGAAGGTCGGCCGCAACGGTCGTAGCGTCGTTACTGAGCGAGCCGTCGGCGACCGGGAGCTTCCATGCGCAGACACACAGTCAGGACGGCGATCACCCTCTGTGCCGCCACCGCTCTCGCGGCCGGGCTGGGAACGGCCTCGGCCGCCCCGGGGGCCCCGCCCGGGGGCGCACAGCAAGTGCGCCGGCCGGAGCGGCCCGTGCTCGTCGACTGTCTCTGGCATCCGAAGACGCGTCCGGACGCGTTCATCCTCGCCTGTGGGGACGGCAACAGCCGCCTGTACTCGCTGCGCTGGTCGCAGTGGGGGTCCAGGGCCGCGACGGCCCGGGGCCTCAACGCCGTCAACGACTGCAAGCCGTACTGCGCGGCCGGCCGGTTCCACTCGTACCGCGTGCTCGTACGCCTCGACCACCCGCAGCCGTGGAAGAAGCATCCGCAGCGGCAGCACTACACCCGGATGGTCCTCGTCTTCCCGGACGGCCGCCCGGACGGGTACGACCAAGTGGTGAGCTACCCCCTGTGGAACTGACGCGGCTGCGCAACGGTCCTGTGCGGCACGGTCGCGCCCTCACCGAGCGGGGTTCGGGCGGCCGTGCCCCCTCGCGCCGTCCGGCCGCGCGGCGCGGCCGGCGACGAGCGGGCCGGAGGCGGTGCGCCGGCCGGGCTCTATCTGCAGGCTGAACGCCTGGAGCGCCACGGGGCTGTTGGGCGGGAGAACCGCCATCTTCCCGGTCTCCTGCGCCTCGGCCAGCGTGTCCGCGGCCGTGCTGCCCTCCGCGACGTGCAGCAGGCGTACGTGTCCGTCGCCGGAGCCCCGCCGGTCCACGGGGGCGACGGCGCCGTGCGTTCCGTCCGGCAGGTCCACCCACAGGTGGAAGTCCTCGTACCGGAAGAAGTCCGCGCCCTTGACGGGCCACGGGTAGTGGTGCTCACCGGGCACCTTCGGCAGGATTCCCTGGTGGTTGCCGTGGCTCATGGGGACGCAGGCGTTGAAGAGCGAGTCGGTCCAACGCTCCACGCCGTCGGCGTCCGTGACCGGGGTGCGCAGCAACTCCACGGCCTCCTCGTAGCCCAGCGCCGTCAGGGCGGGCAGGGTGAGCGGGAACGCCTCGACGAGTTCGGCCGCGTCCCGGCGCAGACGGTCCACCTTCCCGGGCTCGGCGCAGAACTGCATGCTCCACTCGATGCCGACCCGCGCGCGGAACATCCGCCAGCCGCCACGCCCCTTGACCCACAGGCTTCCGCCGTGGTGCATCTCCCACCGTTCGGCGCCGACGGGGCGGGGCCCGTAGGGCAGGTCGGCGTCGTCCGCCTCGGCGAGGATCTTCTTCGCCGCGGCCTTCGCTGCCCGGAGGTACGGCGACTCACAGCGTTTGGGGTGGTCGACGAGACGGATCCGCCAGGGATGGCTCTCGGATTCCGTCCCGCCGGGCTGGGGCGCGGTCGCCGTCCGGGACGCTTTCGTGGAACCGGCAACGGTCATGGCTGGCCTCCTCGCCGACCGTGCGGGCCGGTGCCCCGGCCCGTCGCGCCGAGCCCCCTGGCTCCATCGTGCGCCCCGGAACGGGCCGTGGCGAATCGGCGGCGGGCGGCGGCGCGGGTTCCCGAGGGCGACGGGCGGGGCGTCGATCGTGCCTGGACCGCGCCGTCCTGACTCCTCGTCAACCTGCTTGCACACGGGACTGGTTGTCGAGGCCGTGCGGCAGGGGGCTCCGGATGCGTCCGACCTCAGACGAGGAGTCTGCGCACCCGGATCGTCTCGACGCGCCGCCACTCGGTCCTGGACACCCGCAGCCACTCGGCCGCCGCGTCCTGGCCGCGCTTCCCGCGCCGGCCGCGCTCGGGCGGCGCGGATCCGCCGGGCGCCGGCCGGTGCGACGGCAGGCGGGCGCCGCACGGGGCCGCCCGTCCGGCCCGGTCTCCGGATCCCGCGGGTGGAGTCACCGTTCCCGTCCTCCCGGTCGTCCAGGGGATGGTTCTCAGTGGTACGTCTCGGTGGCGCTGGGGACCGTGGCCCCGCCGCCCGCCCGTACGGCCTCCACCACGCCCTGGTGCAAGGTGCGGCTCTCCTGTTCGGTGGGGCAGGAGACCGGGCTGCCGGTGAGGGTGAACCACTGGGAGGTACCGCTGTACTGCACCGTCACATCGGCCTCCCTGCCGTCCCAGGTGGTGTGCACGGTCAGATCACCGGTCAGGATGCCGGCCTCCTCCGTACGGACGCCTCCGCGTCCCGCGAAAACCCCCGTAGTGGTCCACGATGCCCAGGCCATCGCCATCAGCCGTCCTTTCGGGCGCTCGAGCGGGTTGCGGAGGCGTCGAGGTGCGCCTCGTCCCCGGCTCCCCGGAGTCCTGCTCCGATGGTCTCTCGGCGCGGCCCGACGGGCCTGGGCCCAGCGGTCCCGAGGCCCAGGGCCCGTTGGTCCCGGGTCCTGACGCCCCGGATCACGAAGGACCTGATCACGACGGGACCGGATCACGACAGCCCGGGTCACGACGCCCGGTCACCAGGGCCCGGGTCACGACGTCCCGGCGGGCAGGGGCACGGTCCAGCGCAGGACCGTGCCGGAGGGTTCGCGCGGGCCGATCTCCAGCCCCCCGCCGAGCTCCTCCGCGCGGCTGCGCAGGTTGGCCAGGCCGCTGCGGCGGGTGACGGCCGGGTCGATGCCCCGCCCGTTGTCGGCCACGGTCAGCCTGAGCGTCCCGTCCTTCGCCTCCGCGGTGACCTCCACCGCAGAGGCGTGGGCGTGGCGGGCGGCGTTGGAGAGCGCCTCGCGCAGCACGGCCATCAGGTGCTCGGCGTGCCCGGCGGGCACGCCGGTGTCCAGCAGGCCCGTCATGCGCAGCGACGGGCCGAAGCCCAGGATCGCGCCGGCCTCGTCGGTGAGGGCGAGCAGCCGGGCGCGCAGCCCGGTGCCCCGGCCGGGCCGGTCGCGGTGCTGGAGGCCGAAGATGGTGGTGCGGATGACTTTGATGGTGCCGTCGAGGTCGTCCACGACGCGCTGGATCCGCTCCGCGACCTGGGGCTGGTCGCCGACGCGGCCGAGCGCGGCCTGCAGGGTCAGCCCGTCGGCGAACAGGCGCTGGATGACCTGGTCGTGCAGGTCGCGGGCTATACGGTCGCGGTCGCCGAGCAGGGTCAGCTGTTCGGCGTACCGGCGGTGCTCGGCGACCTCCAGCGCCAGGGCGGTCTGGTCGGCGAAGGCGCGCACCATGTCCAGCACCGCGTCGGTGAACGGCGCGGAACCGGGGCCGTTGGCCACCTGGAGCACACCGCGGGTCCGCTCCCGGCCGCCGACCGGGACGAAGAACGCGGGCCCCAGGGGGACGACGGAGGCGCTGCCGCCCGAGGAACGGGGATCGCTGCTGATCGACTCGCTGCTGATGCACTCCCCCGTCGCGAACACCTTCGCGGCGAGGGTCGTGGCGGACAGCGCCAGGCCGCGGACCCGGTCGCCGGCCCTTCCGGCCGCGGCCTCCACGACCAGGCTGCCGCCGTCGTCCACGGGCAGGGCCAGGGTCACCAGGTCCGCGTCGGTCATCTCCCGCACGGTGTCGGCCAGCGAACGCAGCATCTCCGTCGGGGGCTCCCCGGACAGCAGGGCCCGGGTCAGGTCGGCGCCTGCCTCCAGCCGCCGTTCGCGGTGGCGGCTCTCGTCGTAGAGCCTGGCGTTGTCGATGGCCACACCGGCCGCGGCGGCGAGGCTGCGCAGGACCGCCTCGTCGTCCTCGTCGAACTGCTGTCCGCCCCGCTTGTCGGTCAGGTAGAGATTGCCGAAGATATGGTCCCGTATCTGCACCGGAGCGCCGAGGAAGCTGCGCATGGGCGGGTGCCCGGCGGGGAAGCCCACCGCCTCCAGGTGGGTCCGGAGATCGTCCAGGCGCAGGGAGTGCGGCTCGCGGATCAGCAGGCCCAGGATGCCGCGGCCCTCCGGATAGTGCCCGATCCGCCGGACGGTCTCCTCGTCCATGCCGACGGTGACGAACTGCTTGATCCGGCCTTCCTCCCCGACGACGCCCAGCGCCCCGTACTCGGCGTCGACCAGTTCGACCGCGGACTGCACGATGCGGTGCAGCAGGTCCTCCAGGTCCAGGTCCCCACCGACGGCCATGACCGCGTCCAGCAGCGTCTGCATGCGGTCCCGGCTGCCGCGCACCCGCCGCACGTGCTCCTGCAACTCGCTGAGCAGCGCGTCCATCCTCAGGTGCGGCACAGAGCCCTCACCGTCCGTGCCCGGTCGGTCGTTCACCGCAGCCACCTTCTCCGTGGTCGCCGTGTCACAGGCCGTCGGCACTCTCGAACGGCCTCACCACTAGACAAGACCACCACTGGAAGGCGACTGCGGCAACCTGTCGCCCCGCCCCGGCCCGGCCCCGACCGGAACCGGCTCGGACCCTGCCGCCGCCCGGCTAGCGCGTGCGGTCGACGAGGAACCGCACGGCGTCGGCGAGGGTGGTGAGTTCGGGGTAGTCGTCCTCGTCGATGGGCAGTCCCGTCCGCTGCGACAGGAGCTCCACCAGGCTGAGGAAGTCGAGCGAGTCGAGCTCCAGCACGTCGCGCAGCTTGTCGTGCGGTCCGACCCGGGTGAAGTCGGCGTCCGGGACGATCCTGGTGATCGACTCCTGCACCACGGTCAGTGCTTCCGCGCCGTCCAGTGACTTCATACGGTTCACAACTCCTCCGGTCGCTGCAGCAGTCGGTCGACCGCCGTGAGGTAGCGGGCGCCGACGGCACCGTCGGTGGCCCGGTGGTCGGCGGACAGGGTCGCGGTCACCACGGGACGTACGCCGAGCAGTCCGCCCGTGGCCCAGGGGCGTTCGACGACCGTGCCGAAGCCGACCAGGGCCACCTGCGGCGGGTGGATGACGCCGAACACGGCCTCCACGCCCTGGTCGCCGAGGCTGGTGACGGTGAGCGTGGCGCCGGACGTCTCGCTGCCGCGCAGGCGCCCGAGCCGGGCTCGCTGGACGAGGTCCCTGAGGGTGGTCATGAGGTCGGCGGGCGGCAGGGTGTCGGCGTCGTGGATCACCGGCGCGAGCAGGCCCCCGTCCCGGAGCGACACCGCGACGCCCAGGTGGACTCCGGTGCCGGGGACGAAGCCTCCGTCCCGCCAGAAGCCGTTCAGGCGGGGGACGTCGTGTGCCGCGAGCGCCGCCGCCTTCAGCAGCAGGGCCGCGGAGACGAGTCGGTCGGAGGGGGGACGACCGCGGTTGCGGTGGCGCAGCCACTCCTCGGCCGCGGCCATGTCGACGGTGGTGGACAGGTAGTAGTGCGGGATCTCCCGCTTGGAGCGGCTCATCAGGTCGCCGATGGCCCGGCGCATCGTCTCGGCGCGCTTGTCCGCGCGTTCCTCCGGGGGCGCGGCGACCGTCTCCCGCGCGTGCGGGCGCTCCGGGGCCGCCTGTGCGGGCCGGCCCGTCGCCGGTCCGCGGCGGGCGGCCACGGCCTCGTGTACGTCCGCCGCGCGTACGGCCCCGGCGTCGCCCGTGCCGTGCAGACCCACCAGATCCACGCCGAGGTCGCGCGCGAGCCGCCGGGCGTACGGTGTGGCCCGCACCCGCGTCCGGCCTCCCGGAACGGCGTGCTCGACGTCGGCCCGCGTGATCCGCCCGCCCCGCCCGGTCCCGTGCACGGACGTGAGATCGACGCCGCGGTCCTCGGCCAGATGCCGCACCAGCGGGCCGGGCCCCGCGGGGGTCTCCTCCGGCTCCGGTTCCCGCAGGGGGGCTGTCTCCGACGGGGCCGGAACCGCCTCCGGCGGGAGTGCGGGCCCCCGGGAGGGCTTCCGGGCGGGCGGTGGTGGCGCGGCAGGTCGGTGGGGGGCGGGGCTGGGCACGGCCGGGCGGGGGGCGGCCGGCCCGGCCGCGGGCTCACCGGCCGGCTCGTACGCGGCGGGGGCCGGTTCCCCGAGCGGCGCCGGAGCGGGCTCCCGGGCGGGTCCGGCCGCGGCGGGCCGCCCGGGCTTCGTGCCCGCGGCGGGCGCGGGGGCGGCCCGGCGCGGCCGCTTGCGGTGGGGCGCCGCCGTGGCGGGTCCGGCCTCCGCCACGGCCGGTTCGGGCCGGGCGGCAGCCGGTTCCGACGGGGCCGCCATCGGGGCCTCGGCCTCGATCAGGGCGAGCGGGGTGCCCACCGGTACGCGGGTGCCGGGCTCGACGAGGAGCCGCCCCACGGTGCCCGAGGCGAAGCACTCGACCTCGATGGCCGCCTTGTCGGTCTCCACGACCGCCACCACGTCGCCCTTGGCCACCCGGTCCCCCGGCCCGACGAGCCACTCCTGCAGCACCCCCTCCTCCATGTCGGCGCCGAGCGAGGGCATGGTGAACTCGGCCATGTCAGCCCGCCCTCCCGGTCACGTCCCGCCCCGCTCCGTCCGCGCCGGCCGCCGCGGGGCCGATCACCCGGAGCGCGGCCGCGACGATCCCGGCGGGCTGCGGCAGCGCCGCCTGCTCCATGCGGTGCGCGTACGGCATGGGCACCTCGGCGCTGCACACCCGCTCGACGGGCGCGTCGAGGTCGTAGAAGTGCTGCTCGGTCAGGCGCGCGGAGATCTCGGCGGCGAGGCTCCCGGTGCGCCAGCCCTCGTCGACGATCACGGCCCGGTGGGTGCGCGCGACCGAGCCGCCGACGGTGGCGTCGTCCAGGGGCCGCAGCGTGCGCAGGTCGACGACCTCCGCGCTGACGCCGCCGCTCGCCAGTTCGTCGGCGGCGGCCAGCGCCTTGGGCAGCGAACCGCCGTAGGTGATCAGGGTGACGTCCGTCCCGGGCCGCCGGATCGCGGCGTGGTCCAGGTCGACCGGGCCGGCGTCGGCCGGCAGGTCGCCGGAGGTGTTGTAGAGCACGCCGTGCTCGAAGATGATCACCGGGTCGGGGTCGGCGAGCGCGGGGGCCAGCATGTGGCGGGCGTCGGCGACGGTGGCCGGGGCCAGCACCCGCAGGCCGGGGATGTGCGCGTACCAGCCCTCCAGGCTGTGCGAGTGCTGTGCGGCGAGCTGCCGCCCGGCCCCCGTGGTCATCCGGATGACGACGGGCACCGGCAGCTGTCCGCCCGACATGTGCAGCAGGGTCGCCGCGTTGTTCAGGATCTGGTCCAGGGCCAGCAGGCTGAAGTTGACCGTCATGATCTCGACGACGGGCCGCATCCCGGCCAGGGCCGCGCCGATGCCCGCGCCGACGAACGCGGACTCCGACAGCGGGGCGTCGCGGATCCGCTCGGGCCCGAACTCCTCCAGCAGGCCGAGGCTGACGCCGAAGCAGCCGCCGTACCGGCCCACGTCCTCCCCCATCAGGAACACGCGCTCGTCGGTGCGCAGCGCCTCGCGCAGGGCCTCGCGCATCGCCTCCCGGTAGGTGGTCCTCCCCTCGGCGGGACGCACGGCGGGACGCTCCGCGGGACCGGCGCCCGGGGCCGTGCCGGAGGCCGTGCCCGCGTGCTTGCCCGGGGTGGGGCCCGGGGTCCGGGTCGTGGTCATGGACGGCTCGCCTCCACGGGGCTGGTGACGTACTTCAGCAGGTCCTCGACCGGCTCCTCGGGCGCCTGTTCCGCGGCGTCGACGGCGTCCTGGATCCCGGCCGACACCCGGTGCTCCAGGTCCGCGAGCGCCCGGTCGGTGAGCTCCTCGTCCTCCCGCATCCGCCGTACGAGGGCGTCCACCGGGTCGCGTTCCTTCCAGCGCTCGATCTCGGCCTTGTCGCGGTAGCGGTCGGAGTCGTACATCGAGTGGGCGCGGAAGCGGTAGGTGCGCATCTCCAGGAAGTGCGGTCCGGTGCCGGCGTGAATGCCCTCGGCCGCCCGCCGGGCCGCCTCCTCGACGGCGAGGACGTCCATGCCGTCGACGGCCCAGGAGACCATGCCGTAGGCGGCGGCCCGCATCGCCAGGTCGGTCTGGGCCTGGTGGCGGGCCAGCGCGGTGCCCATCGCGTACAGGTTGTTCTCGCAGACGAAGAGCACCGGCAGCCGCCACAGCGCGGCGAGGTTGGCCGTCTCGTGGAACTCGCCCTCGGCGAAGGCCCCGTCGCCGAAGAAGCAGCAGGTGACCCGGGTGCGCCCGGTCATGCGGTCGGCGAGGGCGAGGCCGGCGGCCAGGGGCAGCCCGCCGGCGACGATGGCGTTGCCGCCGTAGAAGCGGCGGCCGGCGTCGAACAGGTGCATGGAGCCGCCGCGGCCCCGGCTGCAGCCGGTCGCCTTCCCGAACATCTCCGCCATGATCGCGTCGGCGGGGACCCCGCGGGCGAGCGCGTGACCGTGCTCGCGGTACGTCGACACGACCGCGTCCTCGTCGGTGAGCGCCTCGTTGACGCCGACGGCGACGGCCTCCTCGCCGATGTAGACGTGCATGAACCCCCGGATACGGGCGGCGCTGTAGAGCTCCACGCAGCGTTCCTCGAACCGGCGGACCCGGAGCATCGACTCCAGCAGCGCCAGCCGGTGGGCCGCCGGCCCGGTCGGCCGGGACGCGGACCGGGCTCCGCGCGGCGCTCGTGTGGTGCTCATGCGGACCCCTCCGTCCTCTCCAGGGTGGAGATGTCGCCTTCCGGCAGGCCGAGTTCGCGCGCCCGCAGCAGGCGGCGCATGACCTTGCCGCTGCGGGTGTGCGGCAGGTGCTGGTCGAAGGCGACCTCGCGGGGGGCGACGGCCGGGCCGAGCCGGCGCCGGGCGAAGGCCAGCAGTTCCTGCCGGGTCTCGGGGGTCGCCTCGTGGCCGGGCCGCAGGGTGACGAAGGCCTTGACGATGTTCCCCGCGACGGGATCGGGGCGCCCGATCACTCCGGCCTCGGCGACCGCCGGGTGCTCCATCAGGGCGCTCTCCACCTCGAACGGCCCGATGAGGTGGCCGGCGGACTTGATGACGTCGTCGGCGCGGCCCACGAACCAGTACCAGCCGTCCGCGTCGCGGCGCACGAGGTCGCCGGTGAGGTACCAGCCGCCCGCGAACGCCGCCGCGGTGCGCCGCTCGTCGTGCAGGTAGCCGCGGAACATGGACGGCCAGCCCGGCCGCAGCGCCAGCTCGCCCTCCACGCCGGGTTCCGTCACCACGGTGACGCGTCCGCCGCTGACCTCGGCGCGGCCGTCCTCGCCGCGCCGCAGCACCGCCGCCTCCACTCCGGGCAGCGGGCGCCCCATGGAGCCGGGGCGGATCTCGCAGGCCGCGAAGTTGGCGATCATGATGGCGCCGGTCTCGGTCTGCCACCAGTTGTCGTGCACGGGCAGTCCCAGCACGTCCCGCCCCCACAGCACGGCCTCCGGGTTGAGCGGCTCGCCCACCGACGCGACGAAGCGCAGCGCGCTCAGGTCGTAGGAGGCGGGCAGGTCGTAGGGCCCGGTGCGCGGTGTGGTCCGCATCAGCATGCGCAGCGCGGTCGGCGCGGTGTACCAGACGCCGACCCGCCGGTCGGCGAGGATCCGGTACCAGCGCCGGGCGTCGTAGTCGCCCTCGTCCACCACGACCGTGACGCCGTGCATCAGGGGCGCGACGACTCCGTACGACATGCCGGTGACCCAGCCCGGGTCGGCCGTGCACCAGAACACGTCCCCCTCGTGGAGGTCGAGCGCGTACCGCGCGGTCGCGTAGTGGGCGACGGCCGCCTCGTGGACGTGGACGGCGCCCTTGGGGGTGCCCGTGGTGCCGCTGGTGAAGTGCAGCAGGGCCATGTCGTCGGGGGACGTCGGCGGGATGGTGAACTCCTCGTCCGCTTCGGCCATGAGCGCGTCGTAGGGGAGGGTGTCCGGCAGGTCGTCCGCGCCCGCGCCGACGATCAGCACATGGCGCAGCCCGGGGAGCCCGTCGCGCCGCCCGGCGACCTTCCTGCGGTACAGCTCCGCCGTGGTGACCAGCACCCGGGCGTCGCTCAGCCGCATCCGCTGCGCCACGGGGTCGGGGCCGAAGGCGGAGAACAGCGGGCAGAGCACGCTGGTGTTCTTCAGCGTGCCGAGGACCACGGTGTACAACTGCGGGCACCGGCCGAGCAGCGTCACGACCCGGTCGCCGCGACCGACGCCGAGCGTGCGCAGCACGTTGGCGAACCGGGCCGTGGAGCGGGCCAGTTCGGCGTACGTCACGGTGGTGACGGAGTCGTCGCGGCCCACGCAGCTCAGCGCGACGCCGGTGGCGCGGCTCGAGGCGGCGTGCCGGTCCACGGCCTCGTGGGCGATGTTCAGCCCGCGGCCGCCGGGCAGTCCCTGGAGCCCGCCGCGCGCGGCGGACCAGGAGAAGGTCGCGCACTCCTTGTCGTAGTCGTCCAGGTTGGGCGGCACCCGGGGCGGGGTGTCCTTGCGGATCGTCTCCAAGGGCATGGCGGCCCCCTTCGTACGGCTCTCTTCGACCATCCGCCGGAGCCCGGTGGCCCGCACTGGGCCGAACGTCCCCGGGCCCGTGCCGGACGGCTCCGCCGGGCGCGCCCGGCGGAGCCGCGCCCGGCGCCGTTTCCTTGGGGTCCACCAGCGTCGGTTCAGGGACGTACGGCCCTATGGCGGGCGCGAGCCCGCGTCGAGCGTGGAAGGAGCGGGAGGCAAGACAAAACGGAAGGATGCGGCCATGCCTGCTTTGCCCACTCGTCGTCACCGTCCCCTGCCGGACATGTTCGACTGGATCGACGAATCGTGGATCCCCACCTGGCTGACCGAGCGCGTCGGGACCGGACCCCACGCCATCCGTATCGAGGAGTTCGACCAGGGCGGCGAGCACCTGGTGCGTGCGGAACTTCCGGGGATGGATCCCGAGCAGGACATCGAGGTCTCCGTGTCGGAGGGCGTCCTGACCATCCGCGCGGAACACAGCGAAACGATCGAGGGCAAGCAGCGCTCGGAGTTCCGTTACGGGTCGTTCGCGCGGTCGCTGGCGCTGCCGAAGGGAACCTCGGAGGAGGACATCCGCGCCGCCTACAAGGACGGCATCCTCACCGTCGCGTTCCCCCTGCCGAAGGAGACGGAGGCGGTCGAGCACAAGGTTCCGATCGGGCGCGGCGAGGACTGAGCGCGCCCGGCCGACACCGGACGGGCGGACCGCCTCCGGGACCCGTGCCAGGGCACCGCGGCGGTGCGCCCGCCCCGGCCCGCTCGTGATCGCCGCGATCACGGCCCGCTGACCGGCCGCGGCCGGGAGGTCCCGGACACCCACCCCACCCGGGGAGGCGGACATGCACCACGCGACGCTGCGCAAGCTGATGGGCCTCGGTGACGCCCCGGCTCCGCTGCGCGACTCGACACTGCTCATGATCGAGTGCCAGAACACCTACCGCACCGGGACGCTGGAGCTGCCCGGTGCGGAGCCGGCACTCTCCCACGCGGCGCGCCTGCTCAGCTGGGCCCGGGAGACCGCCGTGCCCGTCGTGCACCTCCTCCAGGACGGGGGCCCGGGGAGCCTGTACGACGTGCGCACGGAGACCGGCCGGATCAGCAAGGAGGTCGCCCCCATCGAGGGCGAGGAGGTCGTCGTCAAGAGCCTGGCGAGCGCCTTCGCCGGAACCGGCCTGGACGACCTGATCCGCCGGGGCTCCTGCCGCGACCTGATCCTGGTCGGGTTCATGACCCACCTGGCGGTGAGCTCGACGGCCCGCGACGCCTTCCGGCTCGGCTACCGGTCCACCGTCGTGGCGGACGCGACCGCCACCCGTGACCTGACCGGGCCCGACGGGACCGTGATACCGGCCCGGACGGTGCACGACACGAGCCTGGCGGCGCTCGGGGACCTCTTCTCGATCGTCGTCCTCGCCCCGGACGACATCCCCGTCTGACCAGCCGGTCACGGCTCCGTCCACACGTCCCCGTCGACCCCGAACTCCCGTCCCAGGAGGCAGTCATGGGCGAACCGCCGCAGCACGTCCTCGCCGGCCGGCTGTCCGTGGGAGAGCTGATGCAGCCCGCGCCGTACTCGGTGGGCGAGGCCGAGTCGGTACTGCTGGCCTGGGAGGTCCTGGAGCGGTCCGGGCAGCGGCATCTCCCGGTGGTCCGCGCCGACGGCTGCTGCGCGGGGCTGCTGGACCGCGCCGAACTGGCCGTGGCCTGTGCGGCTCCGGCGTCGGCGCTGTCCCGCCGGACCGTGGGCGAGCTGACCCGCGGCCGCCGGACCGTGACCGTCCACGGCGAGGAGCCGGTGCGCCGGGCCGCGGCCGCGATGTGGGAGGGCGGCACCGACGCCCTGCCGGTCACCGACGCGCACGGGCACCTGGTCGGCCTGCTCACGGCCCGGGACGTCGCCGCCGCCGTCGCGGGCCTGCCGCGCCGCGAGGAGTCGGCGGCGCCCCGCTCCGTGCGCCTCCCCGGCCTCCCCCCGCGGCCGGGCCGGACGGATCGCGGCATCACGATTCCCTGAGACGCCCGGGCGCCGTCCCGCCTCTCGCCGTCCCGGCTCCTCGCCGTCCCGTTGTCCCACCTCCTCGCTGTCCCGTCGTCCGCCTCGTCCCGTCGTCGTCCCGTCGTCTTACGGAGGTGTGACGGGCCGGGCGCGTACGGGCGTCGCGGCGGTGCCGCGGGCCTAGCGTGTGCCGTATGCGTGTACTGGTCACCGGCGGTGCCGGGTTCATCGGGTCCCATGTCGTCGAGGCGCTGGCGGAGCGCGGGCACGAGCCCGTCGTGTTCGACGTGCGCGCGGACGCGGGCGCGGACGTGCGGGACCGGGAGGCGGTGGCCCGGGCGCTGCGCGGCGTGGACGCGGTGTGCCACCAGGCGGCGATGGTCGGTCTGGGCACCGGGGTCGCCGACGCGGCGGAGTACGTCTCCCGCAACGACCTCGGCACCGCCGTCCTGCTCTCGGCCATGGCGGACGCCGGCGTGCAGCGTTTCGTCCTGGCCGGCTCGATGGTCGTCTACGGGGAGGGACGCTACGAGTGCCCGGCGCACGCGGTGGTGCGTCCCGGCCCCCGGGCCGTCCACGACCTGGAGGCGGGCCGGTTCGAGCCGCGGTGCCCGGAGTGCGGCCGCCCGCTGACCCCCGGTCTGGTCGGCGAGGACGCCCCGGCCGACCCCCGCAACGTGTACGCCGCCACCAAGCTCGCCCAGGAACACCTCGCGGCCGCGTGGGCCCGCTCGACGGGAGGGTCGGCGGTGTCCCTGCGCTACCACAACGTGTACGGGCCGCGGATGCCCCGCGACACCCCGTACGCCGGGGTGGCCTCCTTCTTCCGCTCCGCGCTCGCCCGCGGCGAGGCCCCGCGCGTCTTCGAGGACGGCCGGCAGCGGCGCGACTTCGTGCATGTGCGGGACGTGGCCGCGGCCGATGTGGCGGCCCTGGAGGCCGGCGCGCGCGGGGGCGTGCTGACGGCGTACAACACCGGCAGCGGCGAGCCGCGCACGGTGGGCGAGATGGCCCGGGCCCTGGCCGCCGCGTACGGCGGCCCGGAGCCCGTCGTCACCGGCGGGTACCGGCTGGGCGACGTACGCCACATCACCGCCGACTCCGGACGGCTGCGGGCCGAGCTGGGCTGGCGGCCGCGGGTCGGTTTCGCGGACGGGATGCGCGAGTTCGCCCGGGCGGGGCTGCGCGAGGAGGGGGCGCCGGCCCCGGCGAAGGAGCCGAGCGGGCGCTGACCCGGCGGTTCCCCGGGTGCCCGCCCGGCGGCCAGCCCGGCGGTCAGCCCTCGGCCGCGGGCAGCGTCACCTCGAAGCGGCAGCCGCCGGGGATGTTGTGTACGGCGGCACGCCCCTGGTGGGCCTCCACGATGCCGCGCACGATGGCGAGGCCCAGGCCCGCGCCCGCCGGGGGCGTGCGGGCGTGCGTGCCGCGCCAGCCGGTGTCGAAGACGCGGGGCAGGTCCTCCTCGGGGATGCCTCCGCAGCCGTCGCTGACGGAGAGGACGACGCCTTCGGCCGCGCGTTCGGCGGTGACGGCGACCGTACCGTCCGCGGGGGTCCGGCGGATCGCGTTGACCAGCAGGTTCCCGAGCACCCGGCTCATCTCCTTGCCGTCCACCTCGACCGGTACCGACGCGACGCGGTCGCCGACGAGGCGCACCCCGAGCTCCCGGGCCAGGGGGTCCGCGCCGGCGAGGGCGTCGCCGACGAGGTCGTACAGGGAGATCCGGGAGCGGGTGAGGGCGAGGGCGCCGGCGTGGATGCGGGAGAGCTCGAACAGGTCGCCGACCATGTCGTTCAGCCGCTCGACCTCGGTGCGGATCTGCCGCAGGTACCGGGCCGGGTCGGCGGCCACGCCGTCCTCCAGCGCCTCGGACATCGCGCGCAGTCCGGCGAGCGGGGTGCGCAGGTCGTGGGAGATCCAGGCGACCAGTTCGCGGCGCGAGGACTCCAGGGCGCGCTCGCGTTCCCGGGAGGCGGCGAGCCGGGCGCTGGTGGCGGCCAGCTCCCGGCTCAGCGACTCCAGTTCGGCGGTGGCCGGGCCCGCGGGGGCGGCGAAGTCGCCGCCGTCCCCGAACGAGCGGGCGGCACGGGCGAGTTCGCGGCTGCGGGCGACGACCCAGCGGCCCAGCAGCAGCGCGGTGGCCAGGGACACCACGGCCGCCATCGCCACGACCGTGGTGACGACCGACAGGTCGTGCGCGGACAGGAACATCGCCTGCGCCACGGCCAGGGTTCCGGCGAGCATCGCGAGCACGGCCACGGCGGCCACCACGGCCAGGGACGCGGTGAGCGAGCGGCGCCGGATCAGCCGCAGCACGCCCGCTCCGGCCAGGCCGGTCGCGGCGGCGCCGAGGAAGGCGTACAGGGCGATCAGGAGGGCGTCGCGCACGGCCGGCTCCCCTCGGAGCGGGCGGGGTCGAAGCGGTACCCGACACCCCAGACGGTCTGGATCAGGCGGGGCCGGGCGGGGTCGTCCTCGACCTTGCCGCGCAGCCGCCGCACGTGCACGGTGACGGTCGACAGGTCGCCGAAGTCCCAGCCCCAGACCTCCCGCATCAGGTCCTCGCGGCTGAATGCGCGCCCCGGGTGCCGGAGGAAGAAGGCGAGCAGGTCGAACTCGCGCAGGGTGAGGGCGAGTTCGGCGCCGTTCTTGGTGGCGCGGCGGGCGGCAGGGTCGACGGTGAGACCGGCCGCGTCCAGGGGGCCGGCCGCGCCCGGCGGGTGGGCCGCGGTCGCGGGGCGTGTACGGCGCAGCACCGACTCCACGCGCAGGACGAGTTCACGCGGGCTGAACGGCTTGGTGACGTAGTCGTCGGCGCCGACCTCCAGGCCGAGGATGCGATCGTCCTCGTCGCCGCGGGCGGTCAGCATGATGACGGCGACCGGTCCGCGGGCGCGCATCCGGCGGCACACCTCCAGGCCGTCCATGCCCGGCAGCATCAGGTCGAGCACCACCAGGTCGGGGCGGCGCGCGGCGGCCCGGGCGAGCGCCGTCGGCCCGTCCCCGGCGCGGTCCACGACGTAGCCGGCGCGGTCCAGGTAGCCGGACACGACCTCGGCGACGGTGGGATCGTCCTCCACGACCAGGACCCGGGCGGCCCCGGCCGCGGTCCCGGGTGTCATGGGGGTCGCGTGCACGGAGGCGGCCTCCACGGCCTCGGCCGGGGTGTGGCCGGCCCGCACGGCGTGGGCCGCAGTGTCGTCGGCCCTCACGGCGTCGGCCCCGGGGGGCTCGTACGGCTGCTGCATGGGTCCAGCCTCGCACCGCGCGCCGCGCCCGTGCCGCCGAAGGGGCTCTCCGTCCCGCGACGTCCGCGTTTCGTAAGGAGCGAGGGCCCGATATGCCCGGTTCGCGTTCGTAGGGTGAACACCGTGACGACCTCTCCCCCGTCCCCGGACGTCGACGTGGTGCTCCCCTGCCTGGACGAGGCCGAGGCCCTTCCCTGGGTCCTCGCCCGCATCCCCCGCGGCTGGCGCGCCGTCGTCGTGGACAACGGATCCACCGACGGCTCGGCCGGGCTGGCGCGCTCCCTCGGCGCGACCGTCGTGTCCGAGCCGCGCCGCGGGTTCGGCGCCGCCTGCCACGCCGGGCTGACCGCGGCCACCGCGGACGTCGTGTGCTTCTGCGACTGCGACGCCTCCCTCGACCCGGCGCTGCTGGTCCCCTTCGTCCGCGAGGTGCGCGCCGGGAAGGCCGACCTGGTGCTCGGCCGGCGCCGTCCGCAGGGCCGGGGCGCGTGGCCCGCGCACGCCCGCGCCGGGAACCTCGCCCTGACGCGGATGCTGCGCCGCCGCACGGGACTGCGCCTGCACGACCTCGGCCCGCTGCGCGCCGCACGCCGTGAGGCGCTGCTCGCCCTCGGCCTGACCGACCGCCGCAGCGGCTACCCGTTGCAGATGGTGGTCCGCGCCGCCGACGCCGGGTGGCGGGTCGCCGAGCACGACGTCCCGTACCTGCCGCGCACCGGCGCCTCCAAGGTCACCGGCACCTGGCGCGGAACCTGGCAGACGGTGCGGGACATGAGCCGCGTACTGGCCGAACCGGCCCCGTCCGGGGCCGCGGGGGTGCCCCGGTGACCACCCTCCTCGTCATCGCCAAGGAACCCCGGCCGGGGAGGGTGAAGACCCGGCTGACGCCCCCGTTCAGCCCGCGTGAGGCGGCGGAACTCGCCGAGGCGGCCCTCGCGGACACCCTGCACGCCGTCGCCGCCGCGCCCGCGGACCGGCGGGTCCTGGTGCTCGACGGCACGCCCGGCCCCTGGCTTCCGCCCGGCTTCGACGTCGTACCGCAGTGCGGGGGCGGCCTGGACGTGCGGCTGGCGGCGGCCTTCGCGGGCTGCGCCGGTCCGGCGCTGCTCGTCGGGATGGACACGCCGCAGGTGACACCGGCGCTGCTGACCGTGGACTTCGCCGACTGCGACGCCTGCCTGGGACCGGCCGAGGACGGCGGTTTCTGGGCCCTGGGGATGGCCGTTCCCGACCCCGCGCTGCTGCGTGGCGTGCCCATGTCGACGGCGACCACGGGCGCCGTGCAGCGCGAGCGGCTCGTCGCCGCGGGGCTGCGCGTACGCGACCTGCCGCGTCTGCGCGACGTCGACACGGCCGACGACGCCCGGGCCGTCGCCGCCCGGGCCCCCCACGGCCGGTTCGCCGCGCGGCTCGCCCGGCTCACGGCGGTCGGTGGCCGATGAGCACCGCACACGACCTCGCGCCGTCGGACGCCTCCGGTCGGCGCGCGCGGCCGGCGGCGCCCGCGTGGGCCGCGGACGAGCCCTACTCCGCCGCCCTGCGCACCGGCCACGGCCCGCTCTTCCTGCGCCGGACCGACGGATGGCTGCTGCCGCTGGAGGTGGAACGGTGGTGCGCCGACCCGGACCCGGCGGACCTGGCGGTCCTGGCCCGCTGCGAGGGCGCCGTGCTCGACGTGGGCTGCGGACCGGGGCGCCTGGTCGCGGCCCTCGCGGCCGAGGGACGCCACGTGCTGGGGATCGACGTCAGCGAGGCGGCGGTCGCCCACACGCGACGGCGGGTGGGTCGTCCGCCGCGTGGGCCGGGCAGGGAACGCCGGGACGCAGCGGCAGCCCCCGCGCGAGGGACGGAGGACGCCACCCGGTCGGCAACACGTGAGCCGAGGGGAGACCCCGGGGAGGGGTACGCGCCGCACGCCCCGGGGACGGGAACCGGGCAGGCGCCCGCGCCGCACGCCCCGGGGACGGGAACCGGGCACGCGCCCGCGCCGCACGCCCCGGGCGCGGAAGCCGACGACGCGGCCCGGCCGTCCGGCACGGGAGGCGACGCGTCCCGGCCGTATCCCCCGGGGACGGAGGCCGGGCACGGGTGCGTGCTGCGTCGTTCGGTCTTCGAGGCGGTTCCCGGGGCGGGGTGCTGGGGCACCGCGCTGCTCATGGACGGCAACGTCGGCATCGGCGGTGACCCGGGCGCCCTGCTGCGCCGTCTGGCCCGGCTGGTGCGCGCGGGCGGACTGCTGATCGCCGAGACCTCGCCGATGGACGTCGACGAACGCGTCCACGTGCAGGTGGTGGGCGTCCCCGGCGCCCGCGGCGACACGGGCGCCCCGTTCCCCTGGGCGCGGCTCGGCGCCGCCGCCCTGCTCCGCCACGCGGACCGGGCCGGCTGGCGGCCCGTCGATCAGTGGACGGCCGGCGGGCGGTGCTTCGTCGCGCTGCGCAGCCGCAGGACGAACAGCAGCGCCGAGCCGCCGAAGAGCACGGCCGTGATCAGCAGCCAGCGAGCGAGGAAGCCCTCCACCGGCAGCCCGGCGGCCGACTGGTAGCGCCCGGCCACCTGACCGCTGATCAGCGGGAACCACACCAGGAGCAGCAGACCGGACAGGACCGCCGGGACCCGGACGTACAGCACCCGCTCCCGGCGGCCCGCCGCGCCCGCCGTCCGGACGAGGGCCCGGTCGGCCGCCGAGTACAGCGGCAGCAGCACCAGGTCGTGCAGCAGCGCGGCGCCCACGAACCACACCGCCACCGCGAACCAGTCGCCGGCGAGCAGCCGTACCCCCGCGTACGCGGCGAGCGCGAACGAGCAGGCCAGGAGCAGCAGTTGCAGCGGGCTGCCCACCACAGGAGCCCAGTGCGGCAGCTTGGTGCGGTAGAAGCGCCGGCGGCGTGGCATCACAGGTCTCCGAAGGTCATCCGGGCCACCCACTTGGTGTTGAGCACACCGGGCGCCGCGGGCACGATCACGCGGGCCGGGTAGCCGTGGTCGGGGGTCAGGTCCTCGCCGTTGACGTACAGGGCGAGCAGGGACCGCGGGTCGGCGACCTGGTTGGCGCGCAGGGCGGCGTGGCGGAAGGCGCCGTGCCGCTGGAGCGACTCCACGAGTACGTCGGGCGGATCGTCGTGCCCGACGAGGGCGGCCAGGTCGCGCAGCCGCACCCCGCGCCACCACTGGTCCGAGGTGGACCATCCCTCCACGCAGGCGATGGGCAGCGCCGAGCTGTGCAGCGGGAGCCGCTCCAGGTCGGCCCGGGTGAGCCGGACGGTGCCGGTGCGGCCGGCCACGGTCAGCCGCCACGCCTGGGCGCTCGTGTCCACGGCGCGGATTCCCGCGTACGCGGCGGTCTTGTTGATCTGGAAGCCGCCCGGACCGCTGCCCGGCTCGGCCCAGCCGTGCGGCGCGAGCAGGGCGGTCCGCCGCAGCGGCCCGTCGAAGCTGCGGCCCACGGTCGTGCCGAACAGCAGCAGGGAGCCGCCGCCGACCAGCCAGAGCGCCCCGCGCCGGGAGACGGTGGGCGGGTCGGGCCGCGGCGCCACCAGACTCTCTTCCGGCGCGACCGGACCGTCCTCCGGCGCCGTCGCACCGTCTTCGCGCGCCTGACCCGTGTCCCGTGCACGGCCCGCCTCCGGCACGTGACCCGCGTCCCGGGCACGGCCCGCGTCCCGCGCCCGGCGTACGGTCCGCAGGGCCGCGGGCAGCTTCAGGACCGCGTGGGCGACGAAGGCGGCGAAGAACACCCAGGCGCCGTAGAAGTGCAGCGGGTAGAACGAGCCGGGGAAGACGTAGTCGAGCTGGACGTTGAGCACCCCGGTGGTGAACTCGAACAGCCCGCCGCCGACCAGGAGCAGGAGCGAGAGCCGCTCCAGTGCGTGCGCGAGCGACCGGGCGGGCGGCAGGGCGAACAGCCCGGGCACCACCGACCACAGCTTGGCCAGCAGGACGGGGATCAGGGTGATGCCGAGCGTGACGTGGACGCCCTGGCTCACCCGGTACAGCCAGTACGGGTGGGTCGGCCAGGCGAACAGGTAGAAACCGAGGATCCCCTTGCCGGGGGTCTGGTCGTTCACCGGCGACAGGTCGGGGTTGTAGGCGGCGTAGGAGACCAGACCGGTCACGAACAGCACGGTGATGCCGGCGAGCAGGACGAGGCCGAGCACCGAGGTGAACCAGGGGCCGCGCAGCGGACTGCGCCAGAAGCCGGGCGAGGAGGGGAGCCGTGGATCGCTCATGATCCGACGGTAGGCCGGGAAGACCCCCGAAACGGTCCGCGACCCATGACGAAACGCTGACGTCCGGCCCGTGCGCCGTCCCCGGGCCCGTCCCGCGCCCTAGCGTGCCGGTGTGACCCGCCCTCTTCTGCGCGACCTCTGCGCCGCCGCGGCCGCCACCCTGCTGGTGGTGGCGGCCGTCCTGGTCGGCCGCCACATCCAGTTCACCCGCCACACGCTGTTCCTCCACTGGCCTCCGCTGTTCGCCGACTGGGACCCCCACACCGGGCCGGGCACCCCGGCCGCCGTGCTGGTGGCGGTCTCCGTGGTGGCGTACGGGCCGACGCTCGCGGCGCGGCTGCCGTGGCGGGCCCTTCTCGCCGCCACCTGGGCCACCGCCATGGCCTGGACCTGGTCGCTCGCCCTGGTGGACGGCTGGCACCGGGGCGTGGCCGTCCGGCTGACCACCCCCAACGAGTACCTGCGGGTCGTCGGCCGCTTCCAGGACGTCCCGGCCGCACTGCGGGACTTCACCCACCACATCGTCGCCGGTTCGCCCTCCCCCTGGCCCGCCCACATCGCCGGCCATCCGCCGGGGGCGACGCTCACCTTCGTGCTGCTCGACCGGATCGGCCTGCGCGGCGGCGGCTGGGCCGGTGCCTGGTGCATCACCGTGGGGGCCACGGCGAGCGTGGCCGTGCTGGTGGCGGTGCGGGCACTGGCGGGGGACGGCCTGGCGCGCCGGGCGGCGCCGTTCCTGGCGCTCGCGCCGGCCGCGGTGTGGGTGGGCGCGTCCGCGGACGGCTACTTCGCCGCCGTCGCCGCGTGGTCCGTGGCCCTGCTCGCCCTCGCGGTGACGGACGGGCCGACGCCCGGGCGGCGGGCCGCCGCCTTCGGCGCGGGGCTGCTGTTCGGCCTGACCTGCTACCTCTCCTACGGTCTCACCCTGTTCGCGCTGATCGCGGCGGGTGTGCTGCTGCTCGGCGACCGCCGTCCCGGCGCGCGGGCCGACGTCCTTGCGTTCCTGCTCGCCGGCCTCGCCGTGGTGCCCGCGCTGTTCACCCTCGCCGGGTTCGACTGGTGGGAGGCGTACCGGCTGCTGGTCACGCGCTACTACCAGGGGGTGGGCGGGACGCGTCCCTACGGCTACTGGGTGTGGGCCAATCTCGCGTGCACCGTCTTCGTCGTCGGCCTCGCCACCGTGGCCGGACTGGGCCGGGCCGGTGCCGCGCTGTTGCGCCGGCGGCCCGGGGTGCGGGGCCGTCCGGCGCCGGAAGCAGCGGAGGGCGGGGCCGGGGCGGCCGAGGCTCGCCTGGCCCTGCTCGCCCTCTGCGCGCTGCTCGCCCTCCTGGTCGCGGACCTGTCCGGCATGAGCAAGGCGGAGACGGAGCGCATCTGGCTGCCGTTCGCGATGTGGCTGCTCCCGGCCTGCGCGCTGCTGCCCCGCCCCCGCGTCTGGCTCGCCCTCCAGGCGCTGGTCGCCCTCCTCGTCAACCATCTGCTGCTGACGGGCTGGTGACCGGGGGCGGCGCTCACGCGGAGCGCCGCCCGGCCGGGTGGGCGTGCGGGTCGTCGTGGAGGGCGACCCTGGCCGAGATGCGCTTGCCGGTGCTTCCGCGCCGCACGGCGAAGCCCTCGCATACGGCGCGTACGATCTCCAGCCCGTGCCGGCCGATCCGCTCCGGATCCGCGGCACAGGCCACCGGCAGCCTCGGATCGCTGTCCGCGACCACCACCTCGACGTCGTCCCCCGCGATCCGCAGCTCCAGCTGGACAGGACCGGCCGCGTACTTGCGGGCGTTGGTGACCAGCTCGCTGACCACCAGCTGGGTGACCTCCTCGGCCCGCGTCGAGATCCGCAGACCGTGACCCACGCGTACGTCGCTCAGGAATTCCGCCGCGAGATGCCGTGCCTCGGCGATGCACGCCCCGCCGCCCCCGAGGGCCGCCGAAGTCCGCAGGCCCTCGAGGTCCGGCGGCGTGCAGCCGTCCGACGAAAAGGGTTCCATACGCACCGCCTTAACTGCCGCGAACACAGACTCCGCAGGTACCCGCAGTCACGAGGGGTACGCACTTCCGTCCGCCGATCCGCCGGACGGCCGATCGGCCGGCGCGGGTCGCCGGGGCCGGATACGCGGGGCGAAGGCCCGTCGTCCCACTTCCTGGCCTCACCTGGATAATGTCCGCGGGCGAGCCGGACGAGACCCGGGGAAAGGCCGAAAAACACCCGACGGGAAAGTCGGCGGGGATCTGCCGGGAAGTCGGAGGAGAATGGAATCCCCATTCGCGGGACACTCCCGGGAGGCCCAGGAGTGTCGCACAGACGTGCGGAACACGGGGTTCCGGCACGGAGGGCGGCCAGCGAGCCTCCATCCAGGACGAGGAGGCGCGAAGTGACGGGTGCGAAGGCCACCGGGGCCGTCGACCAGCCCCACCACCCGGCCCACCCAGCCCACCCGGCCCCGACCGCGGCCGCGGCCGTGTCGGCCGGTCTCACGGGGCCGCTGAACGCGATCGGCGCCGGGGCGTACGTGGTCGACGAGCAGGGATACGTGGTGGCCGTGAACGCCCGGGCCCAGGAGCTGCTGGGGCGCACGGCCGCCGAGCTCCTCGGCCAGGACGCGCACGACCTGCTGCACCGCAGCCGGTTCGGGGAGCAGCTGCCGCGGTCCCGGTGCGCGATGCGCCCGGCGTTCATGACCGGCCGCACCGCGCAGGCCAGGCAGGACTGGTTCGAGCGGGGGGACGGGTCCCTGCTGACGATCTCCTGGCTGATCACTCCGTACCAGTTCGGGGACGGGCGTGCGGGCACGCTGGTGATCTTCCATCCGGTGCTGGAGGAGGACGTGTTCGGGGCGGTCCCGGAGACTGGGCCGGGCACGGAGACGCTCTCGGAGCTGGAGCGGCTGGCCCTGCTCGCGGAGACCACCACGCAGCTCACCTCGACCCTGGACGTGGACGCGGCCCTGCACCGGCTGGTGCGGCTTGTGGTGCCCCGGCTGGCGGACTGGGCGATCATCGACCTGCTCGCCGAGAGCGACGAGGTGTGGCGTTCGCTGGTGGTGCAGGCGGACGACGGCGGCCTGGTGACCAGGGAGGACCTCCAGGGGCCGATGCCTCCGCTGCCCGAGCAGTCGTCGCTGCCGCTGTCGCGGGCGCTGCGCGGGGCGGCGTCCACGGTGGTGGGTCCGGAGACCTACCAGGGCGAAGCGGACTCCGGCATCGCGGTCGAACAGCGCCGGCTGTTCGACACCACCGGCATGCACTCGGCGGTCATCGCGCCGATCAGCAGCCTGCGCGAGGTCCTGGGCGCGCTGACGCTGGGCCGTTCGCGGCGGCCCGAGCCGTTCACCGTCGCGGATCTGCCCCTGCTGGAGGACATCACGCGCCGGGCCGGTCTCGCCCTGGAGAACGCCCGCCTCTACCAGCGTCAGCGCAAGGTCGCCGAGACGATGCAGCGCCATCTGCTGCCCCAGCTGCCGCCCGTGGCGCATCTGGAGATGACCGCCCGGTACCTGCCCGCCCCGGACGCCTCGCAGGTCGGCGGGGACTGGTACGACGCGTTCGTCCTGAGCGACGGGGCCACGGCCCTGGCCATCGGCGACGTCGTCGGACACGATCTGGAGGCGGCGGCCGGCATGGCCCAGCTGCGCAACATGCTGCGCGCCTACGCCTGGTCGGAGCAGCGGCTGCCGAGCATGATCGTGGAGTGGCTGGACCACGCGACCCAGCACCTCAGCGAGGTCAGCATGGCCACCATGATCTTCGCGCGGATAAGCCCGCTCACCGGCGGGCAGTGGGAGCTGTCCTGGACGAACGCCGGGCACCCGCCGCCCCTGCTGATCACTCAGGACGGCCGGAGCCGCTATCTCACCCAGGGCCACGGACTTCTCCTCGGCACCCGGGCGAACCGGGCCCGCGTGGACGCGTCGGCGGTCCTGCCGCCCGGCTCCACCCTCGTGCTCTACACGGACGGTCTGGTGGAGGCGCCGCGACGGCTCATCGACGACGGACTCGACCGGCTGCGCCGGCAGGCCGCCTCCCTCAGCCATCAACCCCTGGAGTCCTTCACCGACCAGTTGCTCGTGCGGGTGCGCCCGGAGGACAACGACGACGACGTCGCGATACTCGCGCTGCGGACCCCCGCTCACGAGTGACCGCCCCCTCCCCGGAGGAGCCGCTTCCGTTTCCCGCGGGCCCCGGGGGAAACCCGGAGGTCCGAAGGGCACCGGCACGCCGGCGCGCCGGCCCGGTGCACTCGACTCGATCACGGAGCGTGCCGATGAGCGAGCAACCGTCCCCGCCCAGCGACCGGCCGTCCCCGGTGGGCGGGCAGCCGCCCCCGGGAAGCGGGCAGCCACCCCCGGCCGGTGGTGACCAGCCCCTCCCAGCCAACGGGCCCTCCGCGGCCGGGCGGCCGGCCCCGTCCTCCGGGCGCCCGGTCGTCGGCTCCTACCCGACCTACGAAGGGGCCCAGGGGGCGGTGGACTTCCTGTCGGACAACGGCTTCCCCGTGGAGCACACCGCGATCATCGGCTCCGACCTGCGGATGGTCGAGACCGTGCTCGGCCGCCTCACCCGCGGCCGCGCCGCCCTGGCCGGAGCGGGGTCCGGAGCCTGGTTCGGGCTGCTGATCGGCCTGCTGCTCTCCCTGTTCGCGGCGGGCACCCACAACGCCGTCGTGCTGCTGCTCAGCGGCCTCGCCTACGGCGCCGTCTTCGGCGCGGTCTTCGGCTTCATCGGCCACGCGTTCACCGGAGGCCGGCGCGACTTCACCTCCCGCAGCCAGATCGTGGCCTCCCGCTACGACGTCGTGGCCGATCCCGAGGTGGCCGGGGACGCCAGGAACCTGCTCGTCAAACTCGCCTGGCGCGAGTCCTGAGGGTGCCGCGCGGGCCGGCCCCGGGCCCGGCGGCGCCGCCCACGCGGCGTCGCTCATCTGATGCCAGTGAGTCGTCAGATGTGAGCCCGAGGCTTGTGATCGCGGCAGAAGGGCACTCGGACACTCCGGACGCCGCGCACGTGGCATCACCGGTCCGCTCACGCGGCCGGGCCGCTTCGCGCGCGGCGCCCGGACAGATCAAAAGGGCTAGGGGAGATCGTGACGTTGCGCATCGGGGCAGAGGAAGAGTTCCACGTACTGGATGTGGAGAGCGGCCGACTGGTCCCACGGGCACCGGCCGTACTCGACCGCCTGAACAGTCCGGAATTCACCACCGAGTTGCAGCAGTCGGTCGTGGAGAGCAACAGCGGGGTCCACGGCACGCTGGACGACCTGTACGCGGACCTGGCCGGGGCACGGCGGCGGCTCGACGCGGCGGCCTCCTCGCTGGGCCTCGCGGTGGTCGCGGCGGGCACCGTCCCGCTGGCCCGGGTGACCTCCCGGGAGATCACCGCCGATCCGCGCTACCGGCACATGGTCGACGAGTACCGCCGGGTCGCCGACGAACAGCTCATCTGCAGCGCGCAGGTGCACGTCGACGTGCCCGACCGCGACACCGCCGTACGGGCCATGTGCCTGGTCTCGCCGTGGCTGCCGCCGCTCCTGGCGCTGTCGGCCAGTTCGCCGTTCTGGCTCGGCTCGGACACGGGGTACGCGAGCTGGCGGACCATGCTGTGGCAGCGCTGGCCCACCGCGGGCCCGGCAGGCTGCCACGCCGACGCGGGCAGCTACGACGCGGCGCTGGAGGAACTGATCCGCTCGGGCGTGATCAGCGACGCCGGGATGGTCTACCACGACGTCCGTCCCTCGGCGCACCAGCACACGCTGGAGCTGCGGATCTGCGACGCCTGCCCCCGGGTGGAGACGGTCGTGCTGGTCGCCGGGCTGTTCCGCGCCCTGGTGCGCGACGCCTGCGAGCGGCTGGCCCGCACGGACGGCCCCGGGTGCGACGGGCGCCACGACTGGCTGCGCGCCGCCTCCTGGCGCGCCGCGCGCTCCGGCCTGGAGGGGCCCCTGGTGGACCCGGCCACGCGCCGCGCCGTACCGGCCCGGGTCGCCCTGCTCGGGATGCTGGCCCGGCTGCGGCCCGCGCTGGAGGCGTCCGGCGACTGGGAGACCGTGCACGAGCTGCTGGACCGGGCCCTGGCCGAGGGGAGCGCGGCGCACCGGCTGCGGCGCGCCGCAGAGGCCGACGACCTGCTCGCCAGCGTGGACCTGATGGTCGCCGAGACGCGCGGCGCGCCCGCGCCCCGAGCGGGCGCGCCGGTCCGCAGGCCGGGGCCCGTACCGGCGCGCATCCGGGCACAGGCCCAGGCCAAGCCACAAGGACAGGCACGGACACGCCCGGTCGGCTGGGGCACGGGCGCCTGAGCCCTCGCCGCCTCGCCCGGGGTGCCCCGGGCACCCGACGCAGATCCAAGGAGAGTCGTCGACACCATGTCCTACCTCACCGCTCCCGCAGCCTCCGCCACTCCCGCCTCGTCCACCGCATCCGCCGAATCCGCCTCCGAGGCCTCCGGGCCCGCGCCCTCGGCCGACGCACGGGCCACCGTCCCCGGTCGCAGACGCGCGGCCCGGGGCGGAACGGTGCCGCCGACGGCGTACGAGGAGTTCTCGGAAAGGAGGTCCGCCTGATGTGCGGGCTCAGCGGCGAGGTCCGCTTCGACGGCGACACGCCCGACCTGGCAGCGGTCGAGCGGATGACCGACCGGCTCGCTCCGCGCGGGCCCGACGGGCGCGGGCTGTGGTCACAGGGCCCTGTCGCCCTCGGCCACCGCCGGCTGAAGATCATCGATCTCTCGGACAGCGGCGCGCAGCCGATGGCCGACCCGCGGGCGCGGATCGCCGGCGTCTTCAACGGCTGCGTCTACAACTACCGCGAGCTGCGCGACGAACTGACCGCCCTCGGACACCGGTTCTTCTCCGGCTCGGACACCGAGGTCGTGCTCAAGGCGTACCAGGAGTGGGGCACGTCCTTCGTCGAGCGCTTCTACGGCATGTTCGCCATCGCGATCGTCGAGCAGGACAGCGGGCGGGTGGTCCTGGCCCGGGACCGGCTCGGCATCAAGCCGCTCTACCTGGCCGAGACGCCGGGACGGCTGCGGTTCGCCTCGTCGCTGCCCGCGCTGCTGGCCGGCGGCGGCGTGGACACCTCGCTCGACCCGGTCGCGCTGCACCAGTACCTCAGCTGGCACGCCACCGTGGCGGCCCCGCACACCATCCTCAACGGCGTGCGCAAACTGCCGCCGGCCACCGTCCGCGTCATCGACCCGGACGGCTCCCACGCCGACCACTGCTACTGGCAGCCGGAGTACACCCGGCGCGCGGAGTACGCCGGCCTCGGCGCGGAGGACTGGACGGACGCGGTGCTGGACGCCCTGCGCACCGCGGTCCGCCGCCGGATGGTCGCCGACGTGCCGGTGGGGGTGCTGCTCTCGGGCGGCCTGGACTCCAGCCTGATCGTGGCGCTGCTGGCCGACGAGGGGCAGACCGACCTGGCCACCTTCAGCGTGGGCTTCGAGTCGGAGGGAGGCGAGGAGGGGGACGAGTTCCACTACTCGGACCTGGTGGCGCGGCACTTCGGCACCGACCACCACCAGCTGATGGTCCCCTCCGACCGGGTGTCCCGGGCCCTGGACGGGGCGGTCCTGGCGATGAGCGAACCCATGATCAGCCACGACGTGGTCGCCTTCCACCTGCTGTCCGAGCAGGTGGCCAAGGAGGTCAAGGTCGTGCAGAGCGGTCAGGGCGCCGACGAGGTCTTCGCGGGCTACCACTGGTACCCGGCCATGGCGGGGGTGTCGCGGCAGCGGGCGGCCGAGGCGTACGCCGACACCTACTTCGACCGGCCGCACGCCGACCTCGCCCACATCCTCGAACCCGCCGTGCTGCCCGGCCGGGACGTCTCCGGCGACTTCGTCCGCGCGCACATGGCGGCGCCCGGCGCGGAGACCGCCCTGGACGCGGATCTGCGGCTGGACACGCATGTGATGATGGTCGACGACCCGGTCAAGCGGGTCGACAACATGACGATGGACTGGGGCCTGGAGGCCCGGGTGCCGTTCCTCGACCACGAGCTCGTCGAGCTGGCCGCAGCCTGTCCGCCCGGGCTCAAGCTCGCCGACGGCGGCAAGGGCGTGCTGAAGGCCGCCGGCCGCAAGGTCCTGCCGCGGGAGGTCGTCGACCGGCCCAAGGGCTACTTCCCGGTCCCGGCGATCAAGCACATGGCCGGGCCGGTGCTGCACCGGGTCCGGGAGGCCCTGACCGCCCCCGAGGCCACGGCACGGGGCGTCTTCCGCCAGGACTACGTCGCCGACCTCCTCGCCGCCCCCAACGCACACCGCACCAAGCGCGGGGCGAACACCCTGTGGCAGGTAGCTTTGCTGGAGATATGGCTTCAGACGCACGGAATCCGCTGACCGGCGCGCCGACGCCGCACCCGTCCCCGCCCGGCCCGGAACCGACCGACACGGGAGGCCCCCCGATCGATCCCCGGATCACCGAGCAGGGCGGCGCGACGGAGGCGGGCGCCCGCGCCGCCACCGACGGCAACGGCAACGGCAACGGCAACGGCAACGGCAACAGCAGCACCCACGACCACGGCCCGGACCGCGACGCGAAGGCCGGCGCGCCGGGCGCGGTGCGGGACGCGGAGGGCACGGACCCGCCCGGGTCGGCGCCGGTCGCCGCCGTCGAGGACACGCCGGGAAGGACGCACGCCCGCACCGGCCCGCCGGCCGGCGCCGCACGCAGCGCGGACACGCCGGGAGCGGCGCGGAGGGGCCCGGACGCCGACACGCTGGGGCCGACACGGGACCTGTGGGCCACGGAGCTGTCCGGTGGTCAGGCCGCGGGGGTCGCGCGGGCCGCGCCGGTGGCCGTACCGCTGCCGGACACGGCGGCGCCGCACGAGGTGCCCACGGTCCTCACGGCGCACGGCTGCTGGTATCCCTCGGTGGATCCCGGGGGCCGACACGTCGCGTTCATCTGCGACCGGGCCGGTGTGCCGCAACTGTGGTCCGGGCCGGTCGACGGCGACGAGGTGCATCTGCTGGACACCACCCCGGACCCGGTGACCGAGGTCTCCTGGTCCCCGGACGGCCGGTGGATCGCCTACACGACGGCCCCGGGCGGCGGGGAGCTCACCCGGGTGCTGTGCGTACGCCCCGACGGCACCGGCCGACGCCTCCTGGGCGGCGGTGAGCCGGGAAGCTCGGCGCACCTGGGCTGCTGGCAGCACGACGGCTCGGCCGTCGCCGTGACCGTCGCCGAGTCCCACGTCCCCGGCGAGCCGGCGGGCGAGCGGGAGACCTCCGGCGCGCTCCACCACGGCGCCGCCGGTCCGGGCGCCCCGCACCCCGGCATCGCGCATCCCGGCGCCGGTCACCCGGGCATCGCCCACTCCGGCGCCACCCCTCACTCCACGCACCCCGGCATCGCGCATCCCGGGAACGCCCACCCTCGTACCGCCCGTCTCGCCGCGGACACCGCGGCCTCCTCCCACCGGGTCGGTCCACAGGCCCCCGCGCACAACGAGGCGCCCACCCCGGGCTTCCTCGTCGGGGCCCTCGCCACGCCGCGCGGCCCGGCCGTCGACGGGCTCGTCTCCCCGGGGGGCGAGCGGATCGTCTCCCCCGAGGCGGCGCCGCCCAAGACGCTGTCGGCCTACCTGGTCGACCCGGAGAGCCTGTCCGCCCCCGTGCTGCTGGCCAGCGAACGCGGGGCCGCCACCCTGCGCGTGTGCGACCTGAGCCGGGACGGCCGGCTCGCGCTGGTGCGCCGGGGCCCGCGAGGCAACCGCGAGGCCCTCGTCGTCCGGGTCCGCGACCTGCGGGTGACCTGCACGCAGCGGGTCGCCGACGGCGATCCCTGGATCGGCGGCTTCTCGCCGGACGGCCGTACCCTCTGGCTGCGCAGCGACCACCGCCGGGAGTACGCGGCCCTCTACGCGGTCCGGCTCGACGCGCGGGGCCGGCGGGTGGACCTGGCCGTGGTGGCGCAACGCGACCACTGCGATCTGGAGTTGCTGGAGCTGGACCGCAACGGCCGGGGCGCCGTGCTGTGCTGGAACATACGGGGCGTCAGCGAACTGGAGGTCGCCGCGCTGCGCTCCCCGGGCGCTCGGGACGGGCGTACCGGGGTCTCCGGGGACACGGCGGTGGAGGCGGCTCCCTCACCGCCGCGTCCCGTCGGGAGCGCGGTGCCCGGCGCGGTGGTGGGCCCGTCGCGCGCCGTGAGGCTGCCGCACGAGGTGGTCACCCGGGTGGCCGCCCTGGCCGACCCGGACGCCCCGGTCGTGGCCCTGTCCGGTTCGCAGCGCCGCCCCGGCGTGTGGTGGCTGCCCCAGGGCGCCGCGCTGCGCACCCCCTGGTCGGCCGCCGACCGGGACACGGTTCCCGGCCATCGGCCTCCGGTGCGACCGGTGCCGGTGCATCCGCTCGCCCGGGACGGGCTGACACTCGGCGGCTGGTACTACCGTGCGCCCGGCCGCTCGCCCGGCGAGCCGGCGCCGTGCGTGGTGCATCTGCACGGCGGCCCCGAGGAGCAGGAGCGCCCGGAGTTCCACCCGCTCTACCACGAGTTGCTGGGCCGGGGGCTGGACGTCTTCGCCCCCGACGTGCGCGGCTCCTCGGGGCACGGCCGCTCCTTCGTCGACGCGGACCTGGGCACGGGGCGGTTCGCCGCCCTCGACGACGTGGCCGACTGCGCGGCCCACGTGGTCCTGGCGGGCCTCGCCGATCCGCGCCGGCTGGCCGTGATGGGGCGCTCCTACGGCGGCTACCTCACGATGGCGTCGCTGGTGTGGCATCCGGACCTGTTCCGCACCGGTGTGGCGGTCTGCGGGATGTCGGACTTCGCGACCTTCTTCGCGGGCACCGAGCCGTGGATCGCCGAGTCGGCCGCCCACAAGTACGGGCACCCGGACCGCGACCGCGACCTGCTGCGCGCCCTGTCGCCGATGAGCCGCGTGGACGCGCTGCGCGTCCCGGTGCTCGCCGTGCACGGCGAGCACGACACCAACGTGCCGCCGGGCGAGTCCGAACAGTTCGTCCGGGCGGCCCGGGAGCGCGGGCTGGAGGCGGAGATCCTGGTCCTGCGCGAGGAGGGCCACGACTTCCGGCGCGCGGACAACCGCCGTCTGTTCCGCAGGACCGCCGCCGACTGGATGGAGCGGTACCTCGGCTAGCGCCCCCTCAGGCGGCGGCGTCCGAGCCGCCGGTGGCGTGCGGTCGGCGGGAGGGACGGGGCCGGGATCCTGCCTTCTGCTCCGTCCGGGTGGCGCACGGGGCGCCGGGCCGGTCCCACGGCCGGAATTCGTACCCCGTGCGATGCCGCCGAGGACACCGCGGACACGCTGCGAGTCGGGCCCGCCACGCTGAGTCACGAAACATGCCCGAGCGTCGAACTGCCCCGTCCCCGCCCGGAAATTGACCGCAGGGGGGCGATTCCGGCCGGACGATTCCGGCCGGGGGCGCGGGTGTTGTCCGGATCGCCCGCTCGAGATGCCGACTCGCCGACGGGCGGCTAGCGTCGATAAGTGAGAGCCGCAACGGGGGCACGCCCCGTCCGGCAGGTCCTCCAACGGGGGCCGTGGTCGCAGCGTCCGTCCACGGATCTGTCCGTGGCCGGCACGGCGGCGTCGGAAGCCGAGACGTGCTCTAGACAACAGACATGCGGCGACGCCTACGACCGCGCCGCTCTCCCCAAGGGCGGCGGCGGCCATCCATCTCGCGCCCTGTACAACGCGCGAGACGATGGACAGAAAGGTATTCCCATGCGAGCACAGCGCGTGAAGCGTCTCTTCGCGGTCTCGGCGGCCGGCGTTCTGATGGCCGGTGGCGCCGCGATCGGCACGGCGGGAACGGCTTCGGCCGCCCCCCAGAGTCACAGCACCCTCAGCACCTACAGCTCCCACCACTACAACCGCTACTGCGGCTACTGGAACAACTGGTGGTGGGACGACGACGACTGCTACTACTACCGCCACCACCACAACAACTACTGGTACTGGTACGACCACGACTACGGGTACCACGGGTACTACAACCACGGGTACTACAACCACGGGTACGACCACGGCGGGTACAACCACGGAGGCGGGGGCTACGGAGGCCACGGAGGCCACGGAGGCCACGGAGGTCGCTGACCCCACCACCCACTGAAGTCACGGTGTGCGGTTCCTTCACCGGAGCCGCACACCGCGGCACGTCAGGGCCCACCGCGTACCGCGGCACATGGTGACAAGGTGTCAAGATCTGCCAGCCGTACAGCCTGCGCCACCCGCGCACCTTGCGCCACCGCCCGGAGCCGCCCCGGGCCCGGAGAGAGCTCATGGAACATCAGGCCGCGACTGAGGCGGCGTCACAGCGGACCGTCGGCACGAGCAGCGTCTTCTACTCGTTCGCCCCCTGGATCATCTTCGGCGTCGTCGCCGGTCCCAGCACCTGGGAGTACGCGGCCCTGGCCGCGCTGGTCGCCGCGATCGGGCTGTCCGGCCGGGATTTCGCCAGTGGCCGCTTCCACCTCCTCGACATGACGGGCATCGCCTTCTTCGCCGTGCTGGCGGTGCTCGCGCTCGCCCTGGACCGGCAACAGCTCTACGGAGTGGAGGAGTACGCGCAGGTCATCTCCAACGGTGTGGTGGCCCTGGTCGCCCTCGCCTCGCTGTTCTTCGACCCGTTCACGGCGCAGTACGCCCGGCAGAGCACACCGCCTCACCTGTGGCACTCCCCCATCTTCCGGCACGTCAACATCGTCCTCACCGCGACCTGGGGAGCGGTGTTCGCCGCCATGGCCCTCCTGAGCTGGCTGGCCCTGCGGGTCCCGTCCGCGGCCGACTGGCTCAACTGGGTCCTCCCCGTCGTCCTGCTGATCTGGGCGATCAAGTTCACCCAGCGCTACCCGGGCGCCTACCGCGGCCGGGCCCTCGCGGACCAGTCCCCCACCCCGTCCTGAGCCGGCCCCCGCGCCCCGCCCGGCAGGCCGGCGATGGCTCACGGCGGCACGGAGCGCAGGGCGCGCAGCACGGCCCAGACGACCGAGACGAAGGGAACGGCGACGACGGCGCCGATGACGCCCGCGACGATGGTGCCCGCGATGACGGCGACGGCGACGACGAGCGGATGGAGCCGGACCGCCCAGCTCATCACCAGCGGATGCAGCACGTGCCCTTCCAGCTGGCCGATGACCACGATGAGCACGAGCACGGCCGCGGCCGTGAGCGGGCCGCGCCCGGCGAGGGCGACCACCGTGGCCACCGCGAGCGCCACCGGGGAGCCGACCAGCGGGATGAACGTGGCGAAGAACTCCAGCAGCGTCAGCGGCAGCGCGAGCGGCACCCGTAGCAGGAACAGCGCGACGCCGACGAGTACGGCGTTGGTGGCGGCCACGATGATGATGCCGCGCGTGTACCCGGCGAACGTCCCCCAGGCCGCGCGCCCGGCCCGGTCCCAGGCCGCGCGGGCGGGGGCGGGCAGCAGCTGGTCGCGCCCCCAGGCCCACAGGCCCTCGCCGGAGTGGATGAAGAAGACGGAGGCGAAGAGGGCGAGCGCGCCGCCGGTGATCACCTCGACGACCCGGCCGAATCCGCTGACGGCGCTGCTGAGCAGTCTGCCCCGGTGGGTGGAGAGGTAGGACAGGAGCTGGCGCTGGAGCTCGGAGAGCGTGCCGGGTCCGAGGCGGAACGGCGGGCGCTGGAGCCACTGTTCGATCTGGCGCACGCCGCCGCGGAACTCTCCGGTCAGCCTGGCCGATTCGCCCGCCACCGCGTTGCCGACCAGGGCGAGCACGGCGAACAGGACCAGCATGCTGCCCACGAGGGCCACGGCGACGCTCAGCGATCTCGGCAGCCGGCGGTTCAGCAGGTCGGCCAGGGGGCGCAGGACCGAGGTGATGACGAGGGCGAGGAACAGGGCCACGGCCACGAGCTGGAAGCGGCCGAGGACGGTGAAGACGCCGTAGACGACGACACCGACGAGAACGAGGCGCCAGGCGTAGGCGGCGGCGATCCGCAGCCAGGGCACCGTGAACTCGGCCGCCGAGGGGGCCGGGCCGGGGCGGTGGCGCGGTCCGATCCGCACGGCGTGCGCGGGCCGGCTGCCCAGCACCTCTCCGCCGGGCCGGCGCGCCCGGCCCCGCCCGGCCGCCGGGCCGCCCGCATCCGTCACCACGCCTCCCGTCGCCGACCGGCGCCCACCTCACGTCACGTCACTTCTAGAGCACGGTAAGCACAAGCCGGCCGGGCGGCACGGCGCGGCGCGTCCGGGTGGGCGAGCGCCGGGTGGTCAGCGGGCGGCCCCGGTGCCCGTGTGCCGCAGGTGGGCGTCGACCAGGGCGAGGGTGGCGTCGGGCCGCTCGATCTGCGGCAGGTGCCCGGCCCCGGGGACGACCTCCAGCCGGCCGTCTCCGAAGGCGCGGGCGTACGCCGCTCCGTACGCGGGGGTCACGACGCGGTCGCTCTCCCCCCACAGCAGCAGGGCGGGCCGGTCGACCCGGCCGAGCCGGCGCAGCAGCTTGGGGTCGTGCATGTAGGGGTCGCCGGCGAGGGTGCGCAGGGTGGCCATGTTGGCCCGTCGGACGGCGAGCTCACCGGCCGGGATGCCGGCGGGGTCGACGTGGTACCGGTCGGGGTCGTGCCAGGAGTGCTCGGCGAGGGCGCGGGCGTCGAGGGCGAAGACGTCGGTGATCGGTTCGGACGGGACGTGCACGCCGACGGCGTCGATGAGGACCAGACCGGTGACGAGGCCCACCGTGTCGCGCACCGCCATCTCGGCGGCGATCCAGCCGCCGAACGAGGAGCCGACCACCAGGACGTCGGCCAGGCCGCGGTCGTGCAGCAGGTGCAGATAGGCGAGGGCGAGGTCGTCGGCGCCGGTGAGCCAGTCGGGGCGGGGGGTGCCGTCCCAGCCGGGATGTACGGGGGTGAGGGCGTGGGCGGTCCGGGAGAGGTGGGCGGCGAGGCCGGCGACGGTGGCGCGGCCCCCGCCGCCGTGCAGGACGAGCACGGGCCGTCCCGCGCCGGCTTCGGACAGGGTGAGGGGCAGGTCGGCGTACACGTCCGCCGTGTGGTCTGTGGGCATGACGCCACCTTAACTAAACATGCTTATATAAGCTAGCTTGGTCATGGCGTAGACTCGGCACATGCATGGTGACCTGCAAGCACTCGGAAGAGCCGTCAAGCTGGCCCAGTACCGGCAGCATCGGGCGCTCGACGGCGCCCTGTCGTCCGCCGGGACGACGCTCGCCCAGTGGGACGCGCTGCGGGCGATCGGCCGCACTCCGGGAGCCTCCGCCCGCGAGCTGGCCGGGGCGACCTTCCAGAGCGAGCAGGCGTTCGGGACCCTGGTCGGCCGGCTGACGGCGCAGGGACTGGTGGAGCGCCGTCCGGGTCGCGGCCGCCGGATCGAGCACCACCTCACTCCTCAGGGCGAGAAGGTCCTGGCCGCGGGCCACCGGATCGCCGACGAGGTGCTCGCCTCGTGCTTCGCCGCGCTGTCCGGGCGGGAGCGCGCGGACCTGCTCGAGCTGCTGCGGCGCCTCACGGCCGACGTGGAGGGGTGAGCGCCGCTACCGCGCCCGCTCCGGAGGGATGAGCGCCGCCACGGCGTCCGCTGCGGAGGGCCGGGCGGCGCCACGCCGTCCGCCGAGAAGGGCCGGGCGGCGCTACGGCGTCTGCTCCGCCACGAGCTCCGGGCCGTTGTTGCGCACGTTGTTGACGGCCGTGGAGACCGGCCGGGCGTCCAGGTGCCCGCCGGCCGGCGGGCCGAGCAGCTCGCGCAGCCCGGCGACGTCCTCGTGCCGCGGGTCGAGCCAGGCGTCGTAGTGGTCCGGGCTGAGGGCGAGCGGCATCCGGGGATGGACGCGGCCGGCCGCGTCGGTGGCCTCGGTGGTGATGATGGTGCAGGTCACCAGCCAGGCGGCGGGGTCGTCGTCCCGCGCGACCGCCGGGTCGCGCCAGTACGCGTACAGCCCGGCGAACGCCATGAGCCCCCCGTCCTCGGGGTGGATGTAGTACGGCTGCTTGCGCACCCTGCCGGTGTCCGGCGCCTCGATCCGCTCCCACTCGTAGAAGCCGTCGGCGGGCAGCAGGCAGCGGTGCCGGCGGAAGGCGCGACGGAAGGCGGGCTTCTCGTGCACGGTCTCCACCCGCGCGTTGATCATCCGCGCGCCGGTCTTCACGTCCTTCGCCCAGGAGGGCACCAGCCCCCAGCGCAGCGGGCGCAGCTCCCGGCGGATCCGCCCGCCGCCGTCCTCGCGCGGGGCGCGCTCCAGGACGGCCCAGACGTCGTCGGTCGGGGCCACGTTCCAGCTCGGCGCGAGCGTCTCCTCGGGGCGCCACTCGGTGACCCCGAAGTGCTGGACCAGGTCCTCGGGACGGCGGGTGGAAGCGTAGCGGCCGCACATGCCGCCAGGGTGCCACGGGAGCGCGGCCGCCGTACGGGACGCCCCGCCGGACGGGCGCGCCGGTCGGCGAGCGGCGACACCCCGCCGGAGGGGCGTACCGGTCAGTGGGCGGCCACGCCCCGCTCGTGGAACCGCCGCCGGACCCGTTCGGTCAGCGCCGGGTCCGGGACCGGGTTGTCGCGCAGCGGGAAGGGGATGCCGAGGGCGTCGTACTTGGCCGCGCCGAGCTTGTGGAAGGGCAGCACGTCGACCCGTTCGACGCTGTCCAGGCCAACCACGAAGCGGGCGAGGCCGTCGACCGCCTCCGGGTCGTCCGTCCAGCCGGGGACCAGGACGTAGCGGATCCAGGTACGGACGCCGAGCCGGTCCAGGCGGGTGGCGAAGTCGAGGGTCGGGGACAGCGCGCCGCCGGTGAGTCTGCGGTAGGTGGCCGCGTCGAAGGACTTGACGTCCAGCAGCACCAGATCGGTGTCGGCGAGCATCCCGTCCGTGGCCCGCGCCCCGAGGAGGCCGGAGGTGTCGAGGGCCGTGTGCAGTCCCTGTTCCTTGCAGCGGCGCAGGACCGCCCCGGTGAAGGCCGGCTGGAGCAGCGGCTCCCCGCCGGTGAGGGTGACCCCTCCGCCCGCGGTGGTGACGAAGTCGCGGTACTTGCCGATCTCGGCCATCACCTCGTCGACCGTGGCCCGGCGTCCGTCCCGCATGTGCCAGGTGTCGGGGTTGGCGCAGTACAGGCAGCGCAGCGGGCAGCCGCTGACGAAGAGCACGAACCGGGTCCCGGGACCGTCCACGCCGGTGGACAGGTCCCAGGAGTGGATCCGGCCGGTGAGCGCGCCGGGCACGGCGGTCACAGCGAGCCGTGGAAGGTGCGGCTGATCACGTCGAGCTGCTGCTCCCGGGTCAGGCGGACGAAGTTGACGGCGTAGCCGGAGACCCGGATGGTCAGCTCGGGGTACTTCTCCGGGTGCTCCATCGCGTCCTCCAGGGTGGCCCGGTCCAGCACGTTGACGTTCATGTGGAAGCCGCCCGCCGACATGTAGGCGTCGAGGATGCCGACCAGATGGCCGGCGCGCTCGGCGGGCACGTGCCCCAGCCCCTCGGGGGTGATCGTCGTGGTCAGCGAGATCCCGTCCCGGGCCTGCTCGTACGGCAGCTTCGCCACCGACAGCGCCGAGGCGGCGACCCCGTGCCGGTCGCGGCCGTTCATCGGGTTGGCGCCGGGCGCGAAGGGCTCTCCGGCGCGCCGGCCGTCGGGGGTGTTGCCGGTGTGCCTGCCGTAGACCACGTTGGAGGTGATGGTCAGCACGGACTGGGTGTGCTCGGCGTCCCGGTAGGTGGGGTGCCGGCGCACCTTCGCCATGAACGACTCGACCAGGTCGACGGCGAGCCGGTCGGCGCGGTCGTCGTTGTTGCCGTACGCCGGGTACTCCCCCTCGACCGCGTAGTCGACGGCGAGCCCGGTCTCGTCCCGGATCACCCTGACCCGGGCGTGCTTCACGGCGGACAGGCTGTCCGCGGCGACCGACAGACCGGCGACGCCGCAGGCCATGAAGCGGTGCACGGGGTGGTCGTGCAGGGCCATCTCGACGCGCTCGTAGGCGTACTTGTCGTGCATGTAGTGGATGACGTTGAGCGCGTCGACGTAGGTCCCGGCCAGCCAGTCCAGCACGCGGTCGTACGCCGCCGAGAGTTCCTCGTAGTCCAGGTACTCCCCCGTCAACGGCGGCATGGCGGGCGCCACCTGATCACCCGTCATCTCGTCGCGGCCGCCGTTGACCGCGTAGAGCAGGGCCTTGGCGAGGTTGACCCGGGCGCCGAAGAACTGCATCTGCCGGCCGACCGCCATGGCCGAGACGCAGCAGGCGATCGCGGTGTCGTCGCCGGTCCGCGGGCGCGTCAGGTCGTCCGACTCGTACTGGACGGCGCTGGTGTCGATGGAGACCCGGGCGCAGAACTCCTTGAATGCGGCGGGCAGCCGGGGCGACCACAGGACGGTCAGGTTGGGTTCGGGGGCCGGTCCCAGGTTGTACAGGGTCTGCAGGAAGCGGAAGGAGGTGCGGGTGACCAGAGTGCGGCCGTCGGCGCCGATGCCGCCGATGGACTCCGTCACCCAGGTGGGGTCGCCGGAGAACAGGGCGTCGTACTCGGGCGTGCGCAGGAACCGCACGATGCGCAGCTTGACGACGAAGTCGTCGACCAGTTCCTGGGCGCGGCTCTCGTCGATGGCTCCCTCCGCCAGGTCGCGCTGGAGGTAGACGTCGAGGAACGTCGAGGTGCGGCCCAGCGACATCGCGGCGCCGTTCTGCTCCTTCACGGCGGCGAGGTAACCGAGGTACAGCCACTGCACCGCCTCGCGCGCGGTGACGGCGGGGCGGGTGACGTCGCAGCCGTAGGACGCCGCCATCCGCGCGAGTTCGCCCAACGCCCTTATTTGCTCGGCGAGTTCTTCGCGGTCGCGGATGACGTGCTCGGTGGAGGGGCGGGCGTCCAGCAGGGCACGCTCGGCGCGCTTGGCCTCGATCAGCCGGTCGGTGCCGTACAGCGCGACGCGCCGGTAGTCGCCGATGATCCGGCCGCGGCCGTAGGCGTCCGGCAGGCCGGTGATGATCCCCGCCTTGCGGGCGGCCCGCATCGCCGGGGTGTAGGCGTCGAAGACGCCGTCGTTGTGGGTCTTGCGGTACGTGCCGAACACCTCGGTGACGAAGGGGGCGGGCTCGTACCCGTACGCCTTCAGGCTGTTCTCCACCATGCGCAGGCCGCCGTTGGGCATGATCGCCCGCTTCAGCGGGGCGTCGGTCTGCAGGCCGACGATCAGCTCCCGGTCCCGGTCGATCCAGCCGGGGGCGTGCGAGGTGATGGTCGACGGGGTGGCGGCGTCGACGTCGAGGACGCCCTTGCGGCGCTCCTCGGGGAACAGCGCGCCGACCTTCCCCCAGACGGCCAGAGTCCGCTCGGTGGGGCCGGCCAGGAACTCCGGACCGCCCTCGTACGGCGTGTAGTTGGCCTGGACGAAGTCACGGACGTCGATGCGTGCGCGCCACTCGGTCCCGGCGAAGTGCCGCCAGGCCTCGGCGGTACGGGCTCCGGCTGTCACCGTCGCGGTCATCACGGGGTCCTCTCCCTGAGCACTTGTCCCACCGTCGATCCTCGTCGTCCGCGCCGATCACGGGGAGTGCC
This sequence comes from Streptomyces sp. NPDC086766, assembly GCF_044746005.1. Classification (NCBI taxonomy): domain Bacteria; kingdom Bacillati; phylum Actinomycetota; class Actinomycetes; order Kitasatosporales; family Streptomycetaceae; genus Streptomyces; species Streptomyces sp. NPDC086766. The sequence continues at coordinate 192,330 of NZ_JBIVBI010000007.1, forward strand.
CAACAGCGCCGTGTGCCGCCCCCAACGGCCCCTGCCGCGGGGGACCTTCGGCCCGTGCGCGGGGCCGCCCGCCGGTCAGCCCACCGCCAGGTCGGGGCGGACCAGCGTGCCCGACCTGCCGTGCACGATCTCGTAGGCGGCGTCGAGGGCGCCGATCGCGGCGAGGGCTCCGGTCCCCGCCACGAAGCGGGCCGCCGCCTCGGCCTTGGGCCCCATCGTGTCGCCGGCGTAGTGGCCGGCCCGCAGCTGCCCCGGCGTGGCGTCGAGGACGGGCCGCTGGCCGGGCGTGCCGAAGTCCGCGTAGACGTTCGGCACGTCGGTGAGGATCAGCAGGAAGTCGGCCTTGAGGTCCTGGGCGAGCCGCGCGGCGGCGAGGTCCTTGTCGACGACCGCCTCGGTGCCGCCCAGGACGCCCTGGTCGCCGGTCACGCAGACGCCTCCGCCGCCCGAGCAGACGACCAGGGTGCCGCTGCCGACCAGTTCCTGGACGGTCTCCGTCTCCAGGATCCGCTCGGGGGACGGTGAGGGGACGACCCGGCACCAGCCGCCGTGGCCGTCCTCGGCGATGTGCCAGCCGCGGAACCGGGCGAAGGCATGGGCCAGTTCGCGGGGGTAGGACGGGCCGATGGGCGTGCTCGGCCGTGCGAACGCCCGGTCGTCGCCGCGCACCACGGTGTGCGTCACGAGCGCGGCGACCCGGTGTCCGGGCAGCGCGTCGTGCAGGGCACGCGCCAGCAGGGAGCCGATCATGCCCTGGGTCTGGGCGGTGAGCAGATCCAGCGGATACGGGGCGGACAGCTCGGGGTCGACCGTGCTCTCCTCGGCGAGCAGGCCGATCTGCGGCCCGTTGCCGTGGGTGACCACGAGGTCGTGCTCGTGGGCCAGGGGGGCGATCGCGGTGGCCACCCGGATGACGTTCGCCCGCTGGACGTCCCCGTCCGGACGGTCGCCGCTCAGCAGCAGGGCGTTGCCGCCGAGGGCGATGACGATGCGCATGGATCTCGGTCCTTCTGGTGCTCGGGGGCGGGTGGCTCAGGAGTGCGGGACCACGGCCACCGGGGCGGCCACGTGGTGCAGTACCGCGTGCGCGACGGGCCCGGTGTGGGCGCCCAGGCGGCCGCCGCCGGTGCGGCGCCCCACCACCACCAGACCGGCGCCGGCGGCGGCGCGCACCAGCACCGCTCCGGCCCGTCCTTCGGCGACGGTCTCGGTCACCGGGACTCCGGGGTACTTCTCGCACCAGGGACGCAGCACCGCGGCGACGGCACGCTCCTCGGCCGCGAGCACCTCGGGGCCGGCCGCCGGGCCCGGCGCGGCGCCGGGGCCCGGGCCGGGACCGGCGGGCGGCGGCGCCCTGAAGGCGTGCACGACGCGCAGGCCGGTGTCGCGCCGCCGGGCGGCGTCGAAGGCGAACTCGAGCAGTTCGTCGCAGGGGTGGGCGATGTCGAGGCCGAGGACGACCGCGCGGAACGGGGTCTGCGGTATCTCCTCCGGGGCCACCCCGTCGACGGCCGGCAGGTGCTCGGCGGCGGTGCTCTGCCCGGCCCGCACCAGCACCACCGGACAGGGGGCGCGGCCCACCACGCGATGGGAGACCGAGCCGGTCACGAAGCCCGCCACGCTGCCGAGCCCGAGCGAGCCGAGCACCAGCAGCTCCGCCTCGCCGGCCGCCTCGAGCAGCGCGGAGACCGGGGTGCCGCGCACCAGGCGCCGGGTGATCTCCAGGCCGGGATGCGCGGCGTGCACGCTGTGCACGGCCTCCTTCAGCACCACCTCGGCCCATCCGCGTTCGCTGGTGCCCAGGGGCACGTACGGCGCCGGGCGGGGGTGCGGCAACCAGGCGTGCACGAGGGTGAGCCCGGCGCCCCGGCGCAGGGCCTCCTGGGCCGCCCAGTGCGCGGCCGCCAGACTTTCGGGGGATCCGTCGATCCCCGCCGTGACGTTGCGAAGCATGACCTGCCCCTCCCGGCTCCGGGCCCGTGGGCCCTCCTGTGTACCGAGCCTGCGGCGCGGGGCGGCTCGCGCCCAAGGGCCGCACAGTCCTCCCCCGGGTCCTTTGGTCCCGGCCGGCGGTCGGCCCGCGCTCCCGGCCGGGGCCGACCGGCCCCCCGCCCGGGACACCCGGCACCTCCCCGGCCCCGGCGGCCCGGCAGACGCTGGAACGGACAGGGCCCGCAGAGCCGAGGAGCGCAGCGTCATGGTCCGTTACGTGTACGACTTCACGGAGGGCGGTCGTGACCAGGCCGGCCTGCTCGGCGGCAAGGGCTCGAACCTGGCCGAGATGACCCGGCTGGGGCTGCCCGTCCCCCCGGGGTTCACCCTCACCACCGACGCGTGCCGGGTCTTCCTCGCCACCGGGGCCGAGCCCGAGGGCATGGCGCGCGAGGTCTCCGAGCACCTGGCGGCCGTGGAGAGTGCGGCCGGGCGGCGGCTCGGGCAGCCGGACGACCCGCTGCTGCTGTCGGTGCGCTCCGGAGCACGGTTCTCCATGCCGGGCATGATGGAGACCATCCTCGACATCGGCCTCAACGACGACTCGGTGCTGGGACTGGCGAAGGTCTCCGGGAACGAGCGCTTCGCCTGGGACTCCTACCGCCGTCTCGTGCAGATGTTCGGCAGCACGGTGATGGGGGTGGACGGCGCGCTGTTCGAGCAGGCCCTCGCCCTGCTGAAGGACCTGCGCGGTGCTCCCGACGACGTGCACCTCGACGCCGCCGACCTGGCCCAGCTGGTGGAGACGTACAAGAACCTGATCCACCTGGAGACCGGGGAGTACTTCCCGCAGTCCCCCGCCGAGCAGCTGCGCCGGGCGATCCTCGCCGTCTTCCGGTCCTGGAACGCCGAGCGGGCCCGGCTGTACCGGCGGCGCGAGCACATCCCCGACGACCTCGGCACCGCGGTCAACGTGCAGCGCATGGTCTTCGGCAACCTCGGCCCCGACTCCGGCAGCGGTGTCGCCTTCACCCGCGACCCGGCCACCGGGCGCCCCGGCCTGTACGGCGACTACCTGCAGAACGCCCAGGGCGAGGACGTCGTCTCCGGCATCCGCAACACCGTGTCCCTGGCCGACCTGGAACGCCTGGACCCGCGGTCGTACGCACAACTGCGCGAGCACATGGAGACGCTGGAGCGGCACTACCGGGACCTGTGCGACATCGAGTTCACCATCGAACGCGGCACCCTGTGGATGCTGCAGACCCGGGTGGGCAAGCGCACCGCCGAGGCCGCCTTCGCCATCGCCGCCGAGCTGACCGACGAGGGGCTCGTCACCGCCGACGAGGCCCTGGCCCGGGTGAGCGGCGAGGGACTGGCCCGGCTGATGTTCCCGCGCTTCGACTCCACCGCGACCGGTGAGCCGCTCGCCCACGGCATCGCGGCCTCGCCGGGCGCGGCGGTCGGCGCGGCGGTCTTCGACTCCGCCGAGGCGGTGCGGCGGGCCGCGGCCGGCGACCAGGTGGTGCTGGTGCGGCAGGAGACCACCCCGGACGATCTGCCCGGCATGGTCGCCGCGCAGGCGGTGCTCACCAGCCGGGGCGGCAAGACCAGTCACGCGGCGGTCGTCGCCCGCGGCATGGGCAAGGTGTGCGTGTGCGGCGCGGAGGAGCTCGCCGTCGACACCGGGGTCCGGCGTCTGACCACCCGGGACGGCACCGTCGTCGAGGAGGGCACGGTGCTCTCGGTGGACGGCTCCGCCGGCGCGGTCTACCTGGGCACGGTGCCGCTGGTCGACTCCGCGGTCATCCGGTACCTGGAGGACGGTGCCGTGGACGAGGCCTCGGCGCAGGTGGTCGACGCGGTCGCCCGTGCCCTGGACCGGGCCGACACGGTCAGCCGGCTGGAGGTGCGGGCCAACGCCGACACACCCGAGGACGCCGCCCGGGCGCGGCGGTTCGGGGCCCGCGGCATCGGCCTGTGCCGCACCGAGCACATGTTCCTGGGCGAGCGCCGCAAGCTGGTCGAGGAGATGATCCTGGCCGCCACGGACGCCGAGCGGGACCGCGCGCTCCAGGCTCTGCTACCGCTCCAGCGGCAGGACTTCGCCGGGATCCTGGAGGCGATGGACGGCCTGCCGGTCACCATCCGGCTGCTGGACCCGCCGCTGCACGAGTTCCTGCCCGACCGCACCGAGCTGGCCACCCGTATCGCGGCGGCCGAGGCGCGCGGCGACCGGCCCGACCCGCACGACGCCGAACTGCTCGACGCGGTGAACCGGATGCACGAGGAGAACCCGATGCTGGGCCTGCGGGGCGTGCGCCTGGGCCTGGTGGTGCCCGGACTGGTCGCCATGCAGGTGCGCGCCGTCGCGGAGGCCGTGGTGGCCCGCACCCGGGCCGGCGGCGCCCCCCGGGCGGAGATCATGGTCCCCCTGGTCGGGGACGTCACGGAGCTGCGGCTGGTGCGCGAGGACGTGGCGCGGGTGCTGGCCGAGGTCTCCGAGGAGTCCGGTGTGGCGGTCGCCTGCCCGGTCGGCACCATGATCGAACTTCCCCGGGCGGCGCTCACGGCGGGCCGGATCGCCGAGGAGGCGGAGTTCTTCTCCTTCGGCACCAACGACCTGACCCAGACCACCTGGGGGTTCTCCCGCGACGACGTGGAGGCCGCGTTCTTCTCGGCCTACCTCGACAAGGGCGTCTTCCCCGCCTCGCCGTTCGAGACGATCGACCGCGACGGCGTGGGCCGCCTGGTCCGGATCGGCGTCGAGGAGGGCCGCGCCACCCGGCCGGACCTGAAGATCGGCGTCTGCGGCGAGCACGGCGGCGACCCGGAGTCCGTGCACTTCTTCCACGCCGCCGGCCTGGACTACGTCTCCTGCTCGCCGTTCCGGGTGCCGGTGGCGCGTCTGGAGGCCGGGCGGGCCGCTCTGGAGGGAACCGACGTGAGCGACACCAGGTGAGCGGGACTCCCGGCCCCTGTCCCCGGGTCGGCCGGCCCTGGGGCAGGGGCGGGGACACGCAGCAGTCTTGAGCCGCTGCCCGAACGATCAGAAGGAGTGGAGCACATGACTGCCAGGGAGTTCGGCACCGGCGACGACACCGGCGCCGTACGGGTGCGGGCCGAGGGCGACGTCGACGAGCAGGCACTCGCCTACGTCCGGGAGAAGGTCGGCGCCGCGCTCGACCGTCCCGGACTGCCGCCCGTCAGCGGCGAGGTGCGGATCGCGCGGGCGGCCGCGCCCCACACCGAGCAGCCCTGGTCGGCCGGGGCCGAGATCCGGGTGGGAGGCGACCTGGTGGTCGTCCGCGCCCGCGAGGCGAGCGCCCGGGAGCTGGCCGACCGGCTGCAGGACCGGCTGCGCAGCCGGACGGACCGGGCCGCCCACCGCCCGGACACCGCCCGCAGGACGGCCACGCCGCCGCCGTGGCGCGGCGGTCCGGAGCGCTAGGTCGTGACCGCGACTCGGCAGGGCGGGGAGGGGCCGGTCGCCCCTCCCTCTCTGCCCTCCGCTCGAGGAGAACCTGCCGTGACTTCCCAGACCGTCGGCGAAGTGATGACCAGTGAGGTGGTCCACGCCGACCGCAGCACGCCGTTCAAGGAAGTGGTCCGGCTGCTCGACGACCACCGCATCAGCGGGCTGCCCGTGGTCGACCACGACGACAAGGTGCTCGGCGTCATCTCCGGGACCGACCTCGTCCGCGAGGCGGCCCGGACGGGCCGGGCGCCGGGGAGCGCGGTCACGGCGCAGGACCTGATGTCGACGCCCGCGATCACCGTGCACCCCGAGCAGCCGGTCCCGGACGCCGCCCGGGTGATGGAGCGGCACGGCATCGAGCGGCTGCCCGTGGTCGACGAGGAGGACCGCCTCATCGGCATCGCCACCCGGCGCGACCTGCTGCGGGTGTTCCTGCGGACGGACGACGACATCCGCCGGCAGGTCACCGACGACGTGGTGGCCGGGGAGCTGGGGCTGGCGTCGGAGGAGGTCGTGGTCTCCGTCCGGGACGGCGTCGTCACCCTCGACGGGCGGGTGGAGCTGCGCAGCGACATCGCGCTGGCCCTGCACCTGTCGTGGCGGGTGGACGGCGTCATCGGCGTGGTCAACGACCTGTCGTACCGGGTCGACGACTGCTGACCGGCCGGCCCGTACGCCCGTCCGCGGGACCGTCACGCGGGCGTGCACCTCTCTCGGGCCCCGTCTCAGGCCCCGTCCGTACGCCCGTCTCCGGGACCGTCACGCGGGCCCACGCCCTCGCCCGGCTCGCCCCGTGCACACGCCTCCGGGCCCGGCCCGCGCGCACGCCTCCGGGGCCGGGCCGGAAGGCCCCCCGGGCCCGGGACGGACGGGCTCGAGACGGGACCTTCGGGTGTCTGGGGCGGGGAAGCGCCCGGCGGGACAGTGGAGTCAGGGAGTGGTACCGATCCCCCGCGGTGCCGCTCCCGTCCGTATGCCGCCGCGGATCCCCGGCGACCCCGAGAGTGGAGGCACACCCCCATGACCCGACACGACGCCGGGACCGAAGCCGCGGTCGCCGAGGCGCGCTTCGACGACGCTGTCGCCGCCGAAGCGCCCTCCGACACCGCGGTCGCCGTGGACCGGCTGGTCACGGCCGGTCTCAAGGCGCTCGCCGACTACGACGCCCTCACCCAGGAGCAGGTCGACCACATCGTCAAGAAGGCCTCGGTCGCGGCGCTCGACCGGCACACCGCGCTGGCGCGCCTCGCGGTGGAGGAGACCGGCCGCGGGGTGTTCGAGGACAAGGCCGCGAAGAACATGTTCGCCTGCGAGCACGTCACGCACAGCATGGGCCCCATGAGGACCGTCGGGGTCATAGCGCGGGACGACATCGAGGACATGGTCGAGATCGCGGAACCGGTCGGCGTGGTCTGCGCGGTCACCCCGGTCACCAACCCGACCTCCACCACGATCTTCAAGGCGCTGCTGGCGCTGAAGACCCGCAACCCGATCGTCTTCGCCTTCCACCCCTCCGCGCAGCGGTGCAGTGCCGAGGCGGCGCGGACCGTGCGCGACGCCGCCGTCGCCGCGGGGGCTCCCGAGCACTGCGTGCAGTGGATCGAGTCCCCGTCCGTGGAGGCCACGCGCACCCTCATGCACCACCCGGGGGTCTCGCTGATCCTGGCCACCGGCGGCAACGCGATGGTGAAGGCCGCCTACTCCGCGGGCAAGCCGGCCCTCGGCGTCGGCGCCGGGAACGTGCCGGCGTACGTCCACCGCGACGCCAGGCTCCGCCGGGCCGTCAACGACCTGGTGCTGTCCAAGTCCTTCGACAACGGCATGATCTGCGCCTCCGAACAGGCCGTCATCCTCGACTCCGGCATCTACGACGCGGCGCTGGCCGAGTTCCGGACCCTGCACGCCCATCTGGCCACCGCCGAGGAGAAGGCGAAGCTGGAGGACTTCCTCTTCCCGGCGGCCGGTGCCGTCGGCGGCGGCTGCGAGCCCCGGGTCAACTCGGCCGCCGTGGGCCGCAGTCCGGCGTGGATCGCCGAACAGGCCGGATTCTCCGTGCCGCAGGACACCTCCGTCATCCTGGTGGAGGCCGAACGGGTCGGCCCGGACGAGCCGTTGACCCGGGAGAAGCTCTGCCCCGTGCTGGCCGTGCTGCGGGCCGAGGACGAGCGGCGGGGCTTCGACCTGGCCGCCGACATGGTCGCCTTCCACGGCCAGGGCCACAGCGCCGTCATCCACACCGAGGACCCGGAGCTGGCGGAGGCGTACGGCCGGCGCATGAAGACGGTGCGGGTCATCGTCAACGCACCGTCCTCACAGGGCGCGATCGGCGGCATCTACAACAGCCTGCTGCCGTCGCTGACCCTGGGATGCGGCTCCTGGGGCAGCACCTCGGTGTCCAACAACGTCTCGGCCGCCCAGCTGCTGAACGTCAAGCGGGTCGGCACCCGCCGCAACAACCTCCAGTGGTTCAAGGTGCCGCCGAAGATCTACTTCGAGCCGCAGTCCCTGCGGTACCTGGCCTCCATGCCCGAGGTGCACCGCGTCACGATCGTCACCGACGCGACGATGACCCGCCTCGGCTTCGTCGACCGCGTCAGCCGCGTACTGCAACGGCGGCGCGAGCCGGTGACCGTCCAGGTGATCGACAACGTGGAGCCGGAGCCCAGCATCGACTCCGTACGGCGGGGCGCGCGGCTGATGGGCGACTTCCGGCCCGACACGATCATCGCGCTGGGCGGCGGCTCGCCCATGGACGCGGCGAAGGTGATGTGGCTGCTGTACGAGCAGCAGGCGGCGGGCCACGACATCGACTTCGCGGACATGCGGCACAAGTTCTCCGACATCCGCAAGCGCGCCTTCCGCTTCCCGACGCCGGGTGCGCTGGCCCGGCTGGTGTGCGTGCCCACCACCTCCGGCACCGGCGCGGAGGTCACCCCGTTCGCCGTCATCTCCGACCCCGCGAGCGGCAAGAAGTACCCGCTGGCCGACTACGCGCTCACCCCGAGCGTGGCGATCGTCGACCCACTGCTCACCACCGCACTGCCCCCGGCGCTGGCCGCGGACAGCGGCTTCGACGCGCTCACGCACGCCATCGAGGCGTACGTCTCCGTCTACGCCAACGACTTCACCGACGGGCTCGCCCTGCACGCGATCCGCCTGGTCTTCGGCAACATCGAGGCCGCGGTGACCGACCGGGCCGGCCGCCCCGAGGCCCGGGAGAAGATGCACAACGCGGGCACCATCGCGGGCATGGCCTTCGGCAACGCCTTCCTCGGCATCGTCCACGCCATGTCGCACACCCTCGGTGCCACCTTCCGCGTGGCGCACGGCCGCACCAACGCGATCCTGCTGCCGCACGTCATCCGCTACAACGGCACGGTCCCGACGAAGCTGACGGGCTGGCCCAAGTACGAGGACTACCGCGCCCCGGGGCGCTTCCAGGAGATCGCCGCGGCCCTGGGCCTGCCCGCCGCGACCCCGGAGGAGGGCGTGGAGTCCCTGGCCCGCGCGGTGGAGGAGCTGCGGGACGCCGTGGGGATCGAGCCGGCCTTCCGGGACCTCGGCATCGACGAGCGGTCCTTCCTGGAGGCACTCCCGCAGCAGGCGCTCAACGCCTACGAGGACCAGTGCGCGCCCGCCAACCCGCGGATGCCGATGCTCGCCGACATGGAGGGGCTGATGCGCGCGGCCTACTACGGCTGAGGGCGGCCGGGAGGCAGCGCCGTCCCGCTGCGGCGCCGCGGTCTCCCGGACGTCCCTCGAAGGTGTCCGTCGAAGCGGCGTCCGCCTCGAAGCGAAGAGGCCGAGCCAGGTCCTTACGGCCCTGGCTCGGCCTCTTCGTGCTCTTCGTGTCCTTCGCGTTCTTCGTGCGACGCGGGTCAGTCGTGCGGGACGACCGCGACCGGCGCCGCGGCGTGGTGGAGGACCGCGTCGGTGACCGGCCCGATGTGGGCGCCGAGCGCGGCCTGGCGACCGGCGCGCCCGACGACGAGCAGGGCGGCGTGCCGGGAGGCGTCCACCAGGTGCGAGCACGCCCGGCCGACCACGGCCTGCGCGGTCACCGGCACGCCGGGGAACTTGCGCTGCCAGGGGCGCAGCACATCGGCCGGTGCCCCTTCCAGAGGTGCGGCGGCGGTGGCGAGGTCGTCCGCCCGCGGAAAGCCCGCGGCGGAGTCCTCCGCCGCCGGGGTCCGCCCGTGGATCACCCGCAGACCGGTGCCGCGCCGTGCGGCGGCGTCGAAGGCGAAGGCCAGGACGGCGTCGTCGGGCCGGTCCGGATCCACCCCGACCACCACGTCGCCGTCCGGCACCGGTTCGCCGGCTACGGCGAGGGAGTCGTCCTCCGCCTGCTCGGCGGAGTCCTCGGGCCGGACCAGGACGACCGGGTGCCCGGTCCGGGCGACCACGGCGCGGCTGACGGAGCCGAGCAGGAGACCGGTGGTCCTGCCCCGGCCGCGCGATCCGAGCACGAGCAGTTCGGCCTCGGAGGCGGCGGCCACCAGAGCCGTCGCGGGGTCCCCGCAGACGCGGGCGGTGTCGATCCGCAGCTCCGGGTGACGGCGGGCCAGGGACTCCCGGGCCTCGGCCAGAAGCCGCTCGGACCAGCCCGGGTCCGGCGGCACGGCCACCCCGGCCAGGGTGGCGTACGGAGTGGGGACGTGGTCCCAGGCGTGCACGAGACGCAGGGGGACACCGCGCAGCAGGGCTTCGCGGGCGGCCCAGTCGGCGGCCGCGGAGCCGGCCCGGCTGCCGTCCAGGCCGGCGACGACGGGCAGGGCAGAGGTGGGGGACATGGAAGCTGACCTCCTTCAGGGTCTGGCTCCACTGTGGTGATCGGCGGGCCTGTGACAGCAGGGACCAGAGGTCCTTCCCGGGTCGCCGACCGGCCGCCGAAAGAGTGTTCGCCGCCGCCGGATACGCTCCAGGGGTACCGTCGGGGGTCGGCACCGGCCCGGGACGTTCCCGGTCACCGCGGCCCCGCGACGAATCCGAGGTGGTCGACGCGGGCCCGAAAGGGGACGTACAGTACCCCTCGGGGTATTTTGCGAGGAGTGGACGTGGACCTGGAACTCGAGGGCGCCGACCTGAAGGCCGTACTGAATCGGCTGCGCCGTGCGCAGGGCCAGATCTCCGGGGTGATCCGGATGATCGAGGAAGGCCGTGACTGCGAAGAGGTCGTGATGCAACTCGCCGCCGCCTCGCGTGCGCTGGACCGGGCCGGATTCGCCATCATCGCCACCGGCCTGCAGAAGTGCGTGGCGGACATCGAGGCCGGGCGGACGAACGGCGCCGACGCCACGCAGATGCGCGCCCGGATGGAGAAGCTCTTCCTGTCGCTGGCGTGAGCACGGGCGACCCGCGCGCCGCCGCACCGACCGCACGGGTCACGGGTCACAGGTCACAGGTCACGCGATCGTGCCGTCCTCGCCGCGCTGGTCCACCACGGGCAGTCCGGCCCGCACCCAGTCCCGCATCCCGCCGACGACGTCGACGGCGGCGGCGCCGCGGGCGTTCAGCAGCGCGGCGGCCTTCCGGGAGCGCTGACCGGAGCGGCAGATGACCACCAGCGGACGCCCGCTCGTCTCGGGCGGCAGGGGTGCCCCAGCGGCGAGCGCGGACAGCGGCAGGTGCGCCGCTCCGGGGGCGTGGCCGGCCCGCCACTCGTGCCCTTCCCGTACGTCCAGGAGCACGGATCCACCCGGCGCCGCGGGCGCGCCGCCGCGGCCGGCCGGTGTGTGGCCGGTGCGCTCGGCGGCCTCGCGCGCGGTGACCCTGCCGGGGCCCCGACGGAACAGGCGCATCGGCACGTGCCGTCCCCCTTCTCCCGGTGCCTTCCGGTGCCTTCCGGTCGGCACTGTACCCCCAGGGGTATTCTGCTGCAGCGGGCCGCCTCCTGGGAAGGCCGCCCGCGAGACATCCCGGCCGCCCCGCGGAGGCCGGAGCGTCACCTCCCGCCGGAGCGGACCACGGCGACGGGACGGTGGGCGTGGTGCAGGACGGCCTGGCTGACCGATCCCAGCAGCAGGCCCGCGAAGCCGCCCCGGCCACGGGCGCCGACCACGACGAGCCGGGCCCCGGCGCTCGCGTCGACCAGGGTGGCGCGGATCCGGCCCCGCACCAGCCGGCGGTGCACGGTGACCTCCGGACAGCGCTCCTGGTGGCCGGAGACCGCCTCGGCCAGGACACGCTCCTCCTCCGCGCGCAGGCGTTCCTCGTCGTACGTCACGAAGGGCGGGTCGCCGGGACCGTCGTAGGCCCGCTCGTTCCAGGTGTTCCAGACGTGCAGGGCCACCAGGTCGGCCCCGTGCAGGGACGCCTCGGCGAAGGCGAACTCCACGGCGCCCTCGGCCGCCGGGGAGCCGTCGACCGCCAGCAGGACGGGACCCGCGGCGTCCGGCAGCCCCCGCACCACGAGGACCGGGCAGTGGCCGTGGGCGGCCAGGTGCACGGCGGTGGAGCCGAGCAGCAGGCTGCCGAAGGCGTTCAGGCCGCGGCTGCCGACCACCGCGAGCGAGGCGGTGCGCGACTCCAGCTCCAGGACCATCAGCGGCTCGCCGACGGTCACCTCCCGCGTCAGCTCCACCCCCGGCGCCGCCCGGCGGGCCCGCTCCTCGGCGGCGCCGAGGGTGCCGTCCACCAGGTCGCGCACCCCCGCCGCGGCCGGGTTCCAGGGCGTGCCGCCCGGCGGCACATGGAGCGACGGCCAGCCGAAGGCGTGCACCATGCGCAGCCCCACACCGCGCAGAGCGGCCTCCCGCGCCGCCACCTCGACCGCGTCCAGGCTCGACGGCGAACCGTCCACCCCGACGACCACCGGGTCCGCCATGACGGCACCTCCTTTCCGCCCAGCGTCCGTCACCGCGCCGGGGCCCGCACGGGGAGCCGCGCGCTCTGCGCGTGCCCTCGGTGCGGCCCGGGGTGCCCCTCACAGGGGCCGGACGGGGACCCGGCGCGTGCCATCCGGCCCTGGCTCCGGCACGCGGGCCGCCGGGACCCTGGAGGAGAGACCGCCGCGATGCCGTCCCGGACGCTCCGCCCGTGAGCCGCGGCCGGGCCGGCCGGTCCCCACCGTCGCCCCCAGGAGGTGCGCGCCATGACCGGACCCGTCGCCGCCGCAGCCGACGGCGTCGCCGCGCGGGTGACGGCCGTCCCCCGGGCCCGGGCCGGACGGCGGCTCCGATGAGGACCGCCGTGCGCCGCACCGAGCCGGAGCAGCAGGTCCCCCGCCCCGCCTCGGTGCTGACCTCATCCTCCTGGCTCGAACCCGTCCTGCTGGCCGTCACGACCGCGGCCCTGGCGGCCGGCGGCGTCTTCTGGCTGCTCGGCCAGGGCAGCCGCGCCGACCTGTGCTGGGCGCTCGGCACGATCGCCGCCGTCGGACCCGCCGTGGGATGGGTGCTGGGGGCGCTCCGGCAGGGCCGCGCCGGAGTGGACCTCATCGCGGTACTGGCGCTCGGCGGCACCCTCGCGGTCGGCGAGTACCTCGCCGGCGCCCTGATCGCCCTGATGCTCGCCACCGGCCGCGCCCTGGAGGCCGCGGCCCAGCAGCGGGCCTCCCACGACCTGCGCGCGCTGCTGGAGCACGCGCCGCGCACCGCCCGGCGGCGCACCGACGGCGAGGTCCGCACGGTGCCGCTCGCCGAGGTCGCCGTCGGCGACCTGCTCGTCGTCGGCCCCGGCGAGGTCGTCCCGGTCGACGGCCTGGTGGTGGGCGCCACGGCCGTGCTCGACGAGTCGGTGCTCACCGGGGAGTCCGCGCCCGTGGAGCGGGTGCACGGCCAGACGGTGCGCAGCGGCGTGGTCAACGCGGGCAGCGCCTTCGAGCTGCGCGCCACGGCGACCGAGCAGGACAGCACGTACGCCGAGATCGTACGGCTGGCCCAGCAGGCAGGCGCCGAGTCGGCGCCCGTGGTGCGGCTGGCCGACCGCTACGCGGCCTGGTTCCTGCCGCTGGCCGTGGCGACCGCCGGCCTGGCCTGGCTGCTCAGCGGCTCGGCGGTGCGGGCGGTCGCGGTGCTGGTGGTCGCCACGCCGTGCCCGCTGCTGCTCGCCGCGCCGGTGGCCGTCGTCTCCGGCCTGTCCCGCGCGTCCCGCCTCGGCGTGGTGGTCCGCGACGGCGGCGCCCTGGAGAACCTCGGGCGGGCCCGCACCCTGCTGCTCGACAAGACCGGCACGCTCACCGGAGGCCGCCCGCGCGTGCTCGACGTGTCCGCGGCGCCCGGCTGGAAGCCCGCCGACGTGCTGCGCCTGGCGGCGACGGTCGACCAGTACTCGCCGCACGTCCTGGCGCACGCCATCGTCGACGCGGCCCGCGAGCGCGGGCTGGAGCCGGCCGAGGTGACGGACGTGGCGGAGGAGCCCGGCCGGGGGGCCCGGGGAGTCGTCGAGGGCCGGCGGGCCGCCGTGGGCCGCCTGGAACCCGGCGTCCAGCCGCCGGCGTGGGCCCGGACCGTCGAGAACCGGGCGCTGCTGGACGGCGCCGCCGTCGCCTGGCTCACCGTGGACGGCGTGCCCGTGGGCGCTATCCTCCTGCGCGACCCGATCCGCCACGACGCGCCCCGGACCCTGCGCCGTCTGCGGACCGCGGGCATGGAGCGGATCGTGATGCTCACCGGCGACCGGCCCGAGCCCGCCCGCGAGGTCGCCGCCGTCCTCGGTCTGGACGACGTACGCGCCGAACTCGCGCCGGCCGACAAGGTGGCCGCCGTCCGCGCCGAGCGGGAGCGCGCGGTCACGGTGATGGTGGGCGACGGCGTGAACGACGCGCCCGCCCTGGCCGCGGCGACCGTGGGAGTGGCGATGGGAGCACGCGGTTCCACCGCCTCCTCCGAGGCCGCCGACGTCGTCCTGACCAGGGACCGGGTGGACCCGCTGGCCGACGCCGTCGCCATCGCCGTCCGCGCCCGGCGCATCGCCGTCCAGAGCGCCCTCGGCGGCATGGTGATGTCCCTGGCGGCGATGGCCGCGGCGGCCCTGGGACTCCTGCCGCCCGCCGTGGGCGCCCTGCTGCAGGAGGGCATCGACGTGGCCGTCATCCTCAACGCGCTGCGGGCCCTGCGGGTCGACCAGGCGGCCCGGCCCACCCTGGAGCCCGCCACGGAGGCCCTCATCCGGCGCTTCGCCGCCGAACACGACGACCTGCAGGACGTCCTGGAGGCCGTACGCGGCGCCGCGGCGCAGCTCGCCGACGGCGGCGGCGCGCAGGCGCTCGCCTCGGTCCGCGAGGTGCACCGGCTGCTCACCGAGCGCCTGCTGCCCCACGAGTACGCCGAGGAGCACCAGTTGTACCCGGCGCTGATGCCCACCCTCGGCGGGCCCGAGGCGACGGCCACCATGAGCCGCGCCCACGCGGAGATCGAACGGCTGGCCCGGCGCATCGCCACCCATCTCACGCTCGCGGACGCGGACGGCGGACTCGCGCCGGAGCAGCTGGAGGACCTGCGGGCGTGCCTGTACGGCCTGCACACCGTGCTCCGGCTGCACTTCACGCAGGAGGAGGAGAACTACTTCTCCCTCGCTCCCTGAGAGGCGGGGGCCGCCCGGACGGTTCGGCATGCTGACATCCCGTCAACTCCCAGCGCGATAAGGCCTGTCGGATCTGTCACAGGTGCGTCGCGCGCTGGGCCGGTCGGTCGGCTTGGCCCGCCGGACGGCCCGGCGGCAGTGCCGACCGGTCCCTGGAGGGCGGCCTCGCCCGGCGCTTTGCTGGAGGTGTCCGAGGGAGGATGCCATGCACAGCGTGACTTCGGCTCCGCGCGCTCGCGGGCGGCGTCCATGGGTGTGCACCGCGGCGCTGACGCTGCCGCTTCTCGTCGTCGGCGCGTGCGGTACGGGCACGGGCCCGGCCGGGCAGGACGGCGGCCGGGCGGCCGGCCCGGCCGCCGGGACGCCGGGAGGGAGCTCCGGGGGGACCTCGAGGGACCCGGGGAGCGCTCCCGGAGCGGCCGCGCCGTCCGTCGGCGGCAACCCCGGAAGCACGGGGCCCGGAACAGGAGCGGGAAAGGCGACGGGAACGGCCCGGCCCCCGGCCGGCGGTGGGACGGCGAGCGGGACGCGCGGTGTCCGCACCGGCGTCTACTTCCTGCACGGTGAGCAGGTCTCGCCCGCCCCGCGCACCGTGACCGCCCCGGCCACCGCCGCCGGTGCCGTCCGGGCCCTGCTGGCCGGGCCCGGACCGTACGAACGGGCGCACGGCCGCACCACGGCCATCCCGTCCGGGACGGCGCTGCGCTCCGTCGTGATCCGCGACCGCGTCGCCACCGTCGACCTGTCCGGCCGGTACGACGACGGCGGCGGCAGCCTGTCCCTGCGGGCACGGCTCGCGCAGGTCGTCTTCACGGTCACCCGCTTCCCCGGCGTGCGGAAGGTGCGGTTCGCGCTCGACGGCGAGCCGGTGCGGCACTTCGGCGGGGAGGGCGTCGTACTCAACGGGCCCGTGGGGCGTGCCGACTTCGAGGATCTCGCCCCGGCCGTCCTGGCGGATTCGCCGATGATCGGCGACACCGTCGGCAGTCCGCTGCGGGTGCGGGGCAGCGCCGACACCTTCGAGGCCGTCTTCCGGCTGAGGGTCACCGACGCCACCGGCCGCACCGCGGCCGACGTCATGGTGCGCGCCACGTCGGGCACCGGCACCCGCGGCACCTTCGACGTGACGTTCCCCTACAAGGCCGTCCGCACCGGACCCGGCCTGCTGAAGGCGTACTTCCTCTCGCCCGCGGACGGCAGGCCGGTGACCGTCGACACCGTGCCGCTGACCGTGCGGCGCTGACCGCCGGATCCGTGGCGGCGCCGTCCGGGCGGCGCCGCCGCCGTGCGCTTACTAGCGCAGCACCTCCGTGAGCGGGCGCCGGGGCAGCGGCCGGGTGCCGGGCGCGTAGCCGAGGCGGAGGATCATCTGCGGGAACTCGCCGGCGCTGAGCGTCTGCCGCACCTGCTCGCGCAGCCAGGGAAGTTCGAGGGGCTGGGTGTGGAAGGCCGCCATGACGTCCCGGGCGGCCGCGAACAGCATGATCCGTTCGAGTGCCTGGCCGGCTCTCAGCCAGGCCGGCCGGTCGTCCCGGTCCGTGCCCAGGACGGCGACCAGCCCGGTGCGGGCGGGCCATCGGCGGGGCGGGGTGGGGAACATGCGGGTGAGGCCCGCGTAGTCCCGTCCCGCGGGACCGCCGCTGCCGGGGGCCTCGGCGCTGGCGTCGCTCCCGGTGGGCCGGCCGCCGCCGTCGTCCTCGGGGGGCTGGTCGCCGGCACCGCCGCCGGGGGGCCCGCCGCTCGCGCCGGCCGGGATCCCCTCGCGCCGCGGGTGCCCCAGGCGCCAGGTCCACAGCGCCTGTTCGGGGTCGTGCGCGGGGTCGGTGCGGTGCACGTCCTGGCCGGCCCGTACAAGCTCGGCCAGGTGCCGGCGGCTCGTGCTGTCGTCGACGAGGTGCAGCCCGGCGCTCTCCCCGTGGGCCTGCACGCTCAGCGTGTCGACCAGGTGGGAGGGCAGCGGGTCGGTCAGGAACGGCCCGCGCACGGTGTGGCGCCGGCGCAGGGCGGCGTACATGGCCTGCTCCTCGGGGGTGGCCTCGGCGTAGGCCCCCCAGGTGACCCGGGCGAGGAAGGCCGGGTCCCGGGGGTCGGGGAAGGGCTGGACGACCGGTTTGAAGCCCAGGTGCCGCATGGCGAGCCGGACGTTGAACAGGGCCGCGCCGCAGCTGATCACCATCTCCCGGCCGAAGGGGTCGGTGAGCAGCAGCCGCCGGTCGACGTCGGCGTGCAGCTCGATGGCCCGGTCCCCGTTCGCGACGAAGAGCCAGGGCTGGGTGTCGTGGACCGAGGGTGCGGTGACGGCCGCGCGGACGAGGTAGGTGCTGGCGTGGCTGGGGCGTGCGCTGACGACGGACATGAGCGAGCCGCCCTTCTGGTGCTTCCTCCTTTCATGGTCGGCCCGTGCCGGGCCCGGCGGCATGGGCCGCTCGTCCCCCTCCCGGGCCGAGGGGCCTTTCGGCCCGGGGCCCCGGCGCGGTCCGCGGGGGCCGTTCGGCTCTGGTGCCGCCGGGTGCGGGGGCGCAGGGTGAGGGCAGGGAGCGACGCTCGTACGGGAGTGATCATCATGGAAGCCAAGCAGTGGACCGTGCAGATCTTCATCACCGAGGACGGCGACGACACGCACGCGCGAGCCGTGCTCAGCACCCGCGACACCGCGACCCTCACCGGACGCGGGGCGGCCCGGCGCAACCCGATCGACCGGCCGATCCCCGAGATCGGCGACGAACTGGCGGTCAGCAGGGCCCTGGAGGACCTCTCCGTCCGGCTGCACGACGTGGCCGCCGACGACATCGTGGAGCTGGCCGGCCCTGTGGACGCGGGGCCCGTTCAGGCATGACGGCGCGGCCGGTGGTGGTCCGGAGTCTCGTACGGGCATGACGGTCCCCGCCGGCCCGGGCGGGAGGCGCACTCGCGTACGCGGGCACAGGAAGGGCGCGTCACCTCACCGCGGGTGACGCGCCCTTCCTGTGCCGCGCTCCGCCGTACCCCGGGGCCGTCAGTCGTGCGGCACCAGTGCGACCGGGCGGCTGACGTGGTGGATCAGGGCGTGGGCGACCGGGCCGGTGTGCGAGCCGACCGCGGCGTGCCTCCTGCGCCGGCCCACCACCAGCAGCCCCGCCCCGGCCGCGGCCCGTACGAGCACGTGGGCCGGGCGTCCCTCGTGGAGGGTCTCCTCGACGAACACGGACGGGAACTTCCGGCGCCACGGCTCGACCAGGGCCGTGAGCTCCCGCTCCGCCTCCTGCCGGATCCGGGCCCGGTGCCCGGCGTCCGGGAGGCCCTCGGTGAGCGGGACGTGCCAGGCGTGCACGACGCGCAGCGGTGCCCGGCGCAGCTCGGCGGCGCGGAAGGCGAACTCCAGGAGGGCGTCGCACGGTCCGCCGACGTCGACGGCGACCGCGACGTCCCGCGGGGGCGTGCGCGCCGACGGCTTCCCGGTGCCGTCCGGCAGATGTTCGGACTCCGCGGTCTCCTCGGCGCGGACCAGGACGACCGGCCGGTCGGCGTGCGCCACGGTGGACATCGCCACCGACCCGGCGACGAACCCGCCGACCGAGCCGAGGCCCTGGCTGCCGAGGACCAGCAGCTCGGCGTGCTCCGCCTCGTCGAGGAGTGCGGGACCGGGCTGCTTGCGCACCTGCTCGGCCACGATGTGGAGCTGCGGGTACAGCTCGCCGAGCTGGTCGGCGGCGGCGCGCAGCACCCGGCGTGCCTGGAACTGCGGCACCCGCACCTCGGGCAGGCCGGCGGCGGCGTCCCGGTCGGGCAGTCCCTCCCAGGCGTGCACCAGCCGGAGCGGCAGCCCCCGGCGCAGGGCCTCCCTGGCCGCCCAGTGGGCCGCGGCGAGGCTCTCGCGGGAACCGTCCAGACCGGCCACGACCGGCTTCGGCATGACCGTCACCTCCCATGGTCCCTGTGGCGGCAGGGGTCCGGCGGGCGCCCGCCGCGGCTCGTGCGGACGCGGCTCAGAAGTGCGGTACGACGGCGACGGGGCAGCCGACGTGGTGGATCGCGGCGTGGGCGACCGGGCCGGTGCGCGGTCCCACGGGCCGCTCGACGAGGCGGTGGCCGACGACCAGGAGTCCGGCTCCGGTGGCCGCCCGCATGAGGGCGCCGGCCGGCCGGTCCTCCACCACCGTCTGCCGGACCTCCACGTCCGGGTACTTCTCCCGCCACACCTGCAGGAGGGCGGTGAGGAACCCCAGCCACTCCTCGGCCTGCTGCGGGTCGCTCATCAGGCCGACGTCGCCGGGGCCGAGGGCGATGGGGCTGGGCGCCTGCCAGGCGTACAGGGCCCTGAGCGGCGCGCGGCGCAGCCGGGCCTGCTCGAAGGCGAACTCCACGACCTCGTCGCTCGGGTCGCCGACGTCGACGCCGAGCACCACGTCCCGGTATCCGGTGCTGACGGAGGCGCTGCCGTCGTCCGCCGGAAGGTGCTCGTCCGCCGCCTCCTCCCCGGCCCGTACGAGGACGACGGGGCGTGCCGACCTGGCCACGACGCCGAGGGCCACCGAGCCCACGACGAATCCGGTGAAGCCGCTCAGCCCGCGGGAGCCGAGCACGAGCAGCTCGGCCTGCTCGGCCGCCTTCAGCAGGGCCGCGGTGGCCGGGCCCTCGGCCTGCTCGGTGTACACGTGCGGCGGGCGGGGGCAGGCCCGGCGCACCCGCCGTTCGGCCTCGCGCAGGACGCGGGCCGCGAGATGCCGCTGGGCGGCGTCGGCGGTCGCCCCTTCCCCCTCGCGGGGATGCCAGCTGCGGGCGTGGAACAGCAGCAGCGGCCGGTCGCGCCGCACGGCCTCGCGGGCCGCCCACTCGGCGGCGGACAGGCTCTCCGCGGAACCGTCGACTCCGGCGACAACGGGCGGAAGCATGACGCCCACCTCCTGAGCTCAGGTCAACTCCCGCTGTCAGCGTCCCGCCGATCCCGCCGGGCGGGCAGGGGCTGTCAGGTCCCCGCCGGGGCCCGACCGGCCCCTCCTCCTCGCGGTCGCCGCTCTCATTCCGGCAGCACCAGGTGGGAGGTCTCCCCCGGCTGGACGCAGACGTCGCGGTCGGCCAGCCGGACCTCGATCGGCGAGCGGTCCGACGGGGGCACGGCGATCTCCATGCCGCCGTGCTCCAGGCGCAGCCGTACGCCCCAGTGGCCCTGGTAGCGGATGGCGAAACCGTAGGACGACAGCTCGGGCAGCGGCACCGGGTCGAGCCACAGGGCGCCCTCGCGGGTCTCCAGGCCGGTCAGGCCGCGCTGGACGAGGTCGAGCGTGCCGGCCATGGCGCCGAGGTGGATGCCCTCGCCGGTGGTGCCGCCCTGCACGTCGGCGATGTCGGCGCGCAGCGCCTCCTGGCAGTAGGCCCACGCGCCGGCGCGCCTGACCCGGCTGAGGATCCAGCCGTGCACCAGGCCGCTGAGGGTGGAGCCGTGGGTGGTGCGGCCGAGGTAGTAGTCGACGGTGCGCAGCCAGACGTCGTCGTCGATCCGGTAGCCGAGCCGGGCGAGGACGGAACGGAGTTCGCAGGGGGAGAACAGGTAGCCGAGCATGAGCACGTCGGCCTGTTTGGAGGCCTTGTAGCGGTTGACGCTGTCGCCCTCCGCCTCCAGGATCCGGTCCAGGCGGCGGATGTCGTCGTACCGCTTGCGGTAGCCGTCCCAGTCGAGTTCGGCGAGGTCGCCGTAACCCTCGAACTGGCTGACGACGCCGTCGTGGAAGGGGACGTAGAGGGTGCGGGAGACGTCCTCCCACTGCTCCAGCTCGCCGCCGTCCAGGCCGATGCGCTCGACCAGCTCGCGCCGGCGCGGTTCGGGCAGGATCCGCATCGTCTCCAGCGCGCGGGTGAGCACCCAGGCGGCGGTGACGTTGGTGTAGGCGTTGTCGTCGAGGCCGGGCCGGACCGCGCCCGGATAGGCGTCGTGGTACTCGTCGGGGCCCATCACGCCCAGGATCCGGTGCCGTCGCAGGCCCTCGTCCCAGGTGGCCGAGTCCGCCCAGAAGCGGGCGATCTGCAGCAGCATCTCGGCGCCCTTGGTGTGCAGGAACTCCGCGTCCCCGCTGGCCTCGCAGTACTGCCACACGTTGTACGCCACCGCCGAGCCGACGTGGTGCTGGAGCCGCGAGTTGTCCGGCAGCCAGCGCCCGGAGCGGGGGTTGAGGTGCAGCCGCTGCGTCTCCTCCCGTCCGTCGCTGCCGCTCTGCCACGGGTACATCGCGCCGCGCCTGCCGAGCGCGCGCGCCGCCGAGCGGGCCGCCTCCAGGCGCCGGTGGCGGTAGTGCAGCAGCGCGCGGGAGACCTCGGGGAAGTGCAGGTTCAGGTACGGCAGCACGAACAGCTCGTCCCAGAACACGTGGCCGCGGTAGGCCTCGCCGTGCAGGCCACGGGCGGGCACGCCCACGTCGAGGTCGGCGGTGTGCGGGGAGAGGGTCTGCAGGACGTGGAAGAGGTGCAGGCGCAGGATGCGGCCGGGCTCCCCGGGGACGTCGAGGTCGGCGCGGCGCCACATCAGGTCCCAGGCGGTGAGCTGGGCCTCCAGCAGCTCCTCGAAGCCGGCGGCCGCGGCCACCCGGTCGATCGCGGCGCGCAGCGGGTCGCTGATGGCGGGGTCGCGCGAGGTGTGCACGGCGACGGTCTTGTCGACGGTGGCGGTGCGTCCAGGCGAAAGGCGCAGCGTCACGTCCTGCAGGGCTCGCGGGGGCTCGTGCCGGGTCGCGACGGGCGCGTCGGCGGTGAGGCGGGTGGCCATGGCGATGCGGATGTCGGAGGTGCGGGTCCGGCACCGCAGCCACACGGTGCCGGGGGCGGACGTACCCGTGTGGACATGGGTCAGGTGGCGGCCCTCCAGGTCCCGGTAGCGCCGCACCCCGGCGTTGACGACGCCGCCGTCGAGGGCCGCCTCGACGTCGAGGCCGACGTCCCCGGTGCCGCCGTCGAGCGTGAACTCGGTGCGCAGGGCCGCCAGATGGGCGTCGGCCAGGCACACCAGGCGCTGCTGGCGCACGGACAGCGTCCGGCCCCCGTCGAGCGCGAACCGGGTCCGCCGCTCCAGCAGCCCCGACTCCAGGTGCAGCACCTGCCGGTGCTCCAGCACCGGCGCCGTGTCCGGGGTGAGCCAGGCGCCCCCGGCGGTCCGGAAGCGCAGCGGCAGCCAGTTGGGCAGGTTGACCAGGTCCTCGTTCTCGACGCGGCGGCCCGCGACGCGCGAGGTGAGGCGGTTGTAGCAGCCGGCCACGTAGGTGCCCGGATAGTGCACGTCGTCCGCGTCGCACTCGGGGAGCGCCCCGCGGGTGGCGAAGTAGCCGTTGCCGAGCGCGCACAGCGACTCCCGGAGCCGCTCGTCCGCGGGGCGGTAGCCGTCGTACTCCCAGGTCCGGCCCGTCACTGCGGTGGCCCCCCTTCGGGCGGGGCGGGTGCGCGGGTCACACCCGTTGCGGCACGACCGCCACGGGGCACAGCGCGTGGTGCAGCAGCGTGTGGCTGACCCGGCCGAGCTGGAGGCCGAAGTGGCCCACCCGGCGCCGGGCTCCGACGATCACGAGGTCGGCGGCGGCCGAGCGGTCCACCAGGACCCGGCGGGCCGGGCCCTCGACCGCGGCGCGGCGCACCCGGACCGCCGGGTGGTCGGCCATCGGCTCGCGCAGCAGCTCCTCGAGCAGGGCCAGGGCCCGCTCCTCGTGGACGCGCGCCGGTTCCTCGGCCGCCCGGTCGGACGCCTCCTGCGCGGGGCAGCGCCAGGCGCGGACGACGTCGAGGACGCCGCCGCGGGCCTCGGCCTCGCGGAAGGCGAACCGTACGGCCTCGGTGCCCGTGTCGGGGTCTCCCAGCCCGAGCAGGATCCGCTCGTGGGTGCCGGCCAGGCCGGCCGGGTCGCCGCGGACCACGACGACCGGGCAGTGGGCCCGGCCCGCGACCGCCAGGCTCACCGAGCCGAGGAGCATCCCCTTCAGCTCACCGCGGCCGCGGGAGCCGGTCACCAGGGCGGAGGCGTTGTTGGCCTCGCGCAGCAGGGCGGAGACGGCTTCCTCGGGGACGATCTCGGTGGACACCTTCACGTCCGGGTCGCGCCGCTGGGCCCGCTCCGCCGCGGAGGCGACGATGTGCTCGGCCATGACCTGCTCGGAGGGCCGGTCCCGGCTGCCGGTCGGGTAGGTGCCTTCGTAGCGTTCCCAGAGGGAGGCGTACACCAGTCGCAGCGGCAGACCGTGCCGGGCGGCCTCGTCCACCGCCCAGTCGATCGCCGTCAGACTCGGATCCGATCCGTCGACGCCGACGACCAAGGGCAGATCCATCGCGCCCACCGCCTTTCCTCGGGCTGCCACGCACCGCGGCAAAGATCCCACTGTCGACCGTCGCACCCGGTGCCGTCGGCCACGAGGGGCGGTTCGGCCCCTTCCCGGGACGTTCGGCCCATGCCGTCGCGCACCGGAGCGGGACCACGCTGATCGCGTGGCCCGTGGTGAGGGACCGCGCAGCCCGGAGCGAAGGAGCGGCAGGATGCCCGTGACGCCCCGGATCGTGATCGTCGGGGTCGGAAACTCCTTCCGCCACGACGACGGTGTCGGCTGGGCCGTCGTCGACCGCCTGGCGGAGCGTGCCGCCGGCCGCCCGCTGCCGCCGGGGACCACCCTGGAGACCTGCGACGGCGAGCCGGCGCGGCTGCTCGGGCTGTGGGAGGACGCCGGGCTGGCCGTCGTCCTCGACGCCGCGCACGCGCACCCGCCGTGTCCGGGCCGGGTCCACCGGCTGGTACTGGACGCGGCCCGACTGCCGCGGACCGGGTCGACCAGCTCGCACGGCCTGGGCCTGGGCGAGGCGGTCGAGCTGTCCCGGACCCTGGACCGGCTGCCGGACCGCCTGGTGGTGTACGCCGTCGAGGGCGCCGACCAGTCGCTGGGGACCGGTCTGTCGGCCCCGGTCGCGGCCCGGGTGGACGAACTGGCGCGCAGCGTGGAGGAGGAGATCCTCCGGTACCGCGCCCGGGAGGCCCGCGACGGCCGCGGGGACGGCGGCGAGGGCGTGCCGGGCGCGGAGGACGGGCCGTGACCGGGCGGATCGCCCGGCGCGTCGAGGTGTTCGGGCGGGTCCAGGGAGTCGGCTTCGCCATCACCCGGACCGACGAGGCCGAGGCCGAACGCGCCCTCGAGGTGCTGCGCGCGATGGCCGACGCCGTGGAGAACGAACCGGGAGAGCCCCTGCCGGCCCGGACGCCCGAACCGCCGGGCCCTCCCGGGTGATTCCGGTGGGCCGGTCGGCCCGCCGCCGTGCCCGGTCAGCCCCTGGGGGCCCGGGGACGGCCCCACGAGGCTGAAGCCGACGGCACCGGAGGGAGAGCGCGATGACCGACACCCAGGAACCGCCCGTCCACGCCCTGTTGACCGACGGCACCACCGTCCGGATCCGGCGGGCGGTCCCGGGCGACCACGACCAAGTGCTGCGCCTGTACGAGGAGATGTCCGACACGAACCTGCGGCTGCGGTTCTTCTCCCTCAGCCGCGCCTCCGCCCGGCAGGCCGCCGACCGCGCCGCCGCGCCGCGACGCCCCGGCCATGAGGCCCTGGTGGCCGAGCACGCCGGCCGTCTGGTGGGCCTGGCCGAGTACGAGGCCGACCCGGAGGGCACCGCCGCCGAGATCGCGCTCGCCGTCGCCGACGACTGGCACCACCGCGGTGTGGCCACCCTGCTGCTCGAACACCTCGCGGACGCCGCCCGCACCGCGGGCGTCCGCGCCTTCACCGCCGACGCCCTGGCGGAGAACCACGCCATGCTGAAGGTCTTCCACGACCTCGGACTGCGCGTCACCCGCCGCTACGAGGGGCCCGAGGTGCACTGCCTGGTCGAACTGACCGAGGACGAGACCTACTTGACGGCGGTGGACACCCGCGGCCGCGCCGCCGACCTCGTCAGCCTGCGGCCCCTGCTGCGGCCCCGGTCCGTCGCGGTGATCGGCGCGGGCCGCCGCCCCGGCTCGGTCGGCCGGGCGATCCTGCGCAACATCCGCACCGGCTCCTACACCGGCCGGCTGTTCGCCGTGCACCCCGAGGCCCGGTCCGTCGCCGGGGTGCACGCGTACCCGTCCGTCGCCGCGCTGCCGCAGGTGCCCGAACTCGCCGTCGTGGCCGTCCCCGCGGCGGCCGTGCCACGGGTCGCCGAGGAGTGCGGCACGGCCGGCGTGGCCGCGCTGCTCGTCGTCACGGCCGGCCTCGACGTCCACCAGTCGGGCGCCCTGCTGGGGGCCTGCCGCCGGTACGGGATGCGGCTGGTGGGCCCCAACTGCCTGGGCCTGGCCGACACCGAGCAGGACGTCCGCCTGGACGCCACCTTCGCCGCCCGCCATCCGGGGCCGGGCACCGCCGGGGTCGCCGTACAGTCCGGCGGGGTCGGCATCGCCCTGCTCGCCGGGCTGGCACGGCTCGGCATCGGCGTGTCCACCTTCGTCTCGCTCGGCGACAAGTACGACGTCAGCGGCAACGACATGCTCCAGTGGTGGGAGGCCGACGGGCACACCGACCTGGCGCTGCTGCACCTGGAGTCCTTCGGCAACCCGCGCGCCTTCTCCCGCACCGCCCGCCGGGTGGCCCGCACCATGCCGGTGCTGACCGTGGACGCCGGACGCTCGGAGGCGGGCCGCCGGGCCGCCGCGTCGCACACGGCGGCGGCCGCCACCCGCACCATGACCCGCCGGGCGCTGTTCACCCAGGCCGGGGTCACGGCCACCCGTTCCATCGGTGAACTCCTCGACGCAGCCGCCCTGTTGCACTCCCAACCGCTGCCGGCAGGCACCCGGGTCGCCGTGCTGAGCAACGCGGGCGGGGCGGGCGTGCTCGCCGCCGACGCGTGCGCGGACGCGGGGCTCGTCGTACCGCCGCTCGCCACGGGGCTGGTGGACGAGCTCCTCGCGCTGCTGCCCGAGGGCGCCACCGCCACCAACCCCGTCGACGCGACCGCGGCCGTCGGCGAGGAGCAGCTCCGCGCCTGTGTGGACCGCCTGACCAGGCACGGAGCCGTGGACGCCGTGCTGGTGGCCCTGGTCCCCACGGCGCTCGCCGAGGCCACCGGGGAGGACCTGGTGCGGTCCCTCACCCACCGCCCCGGCCCGCTGCCCCGCCCGGTGCTCGCGGTGCTGCCCGCGCAGGCGGCCCGGGTCGAGCTCCTCCCGGCGCACGACGACGGGACGGTGCCCGCGTACAGCGACGCCGAGGACGCCGCGCGCGCCCTGGCCCACGCGGCCGCCCGAGCCCGCTGGCTCGACCAGCTCCCCGGCTCCGTACCGGAGCTGACGGACGTGGAGAGCGACCGGGCGCGCGAGCTGGTCGCCGCGTTCCTGGACGAGCACCCCGAGGGCGACTGGCTGGACCCGCCGGCCACCGCCGCCCTCCTGGGCTGCTACGGCATCCGGCAGATCCCGTGGGCCTGGGCCCGGGACGAGGACGAGGCGGTCGACGCCGCGGAGCGGCTGGCCGGGCCCGACGGGCGCGTGGTGATGAAGGCCCACTGGCCCGGGCTGCTGCACAAGAGCGAGCAGCACGCCCTCCATCTGGACCTGCGCAACGCCCCGCAGGTCAGGGCCGCACACCGGGACCTGGTCACCCGGTTCGGCGACCGGCTCACCGGGGTGGTGGTCCAGCCGCTCGCCGAACGCGGCACGGAGCTGTTCGCCGGGGTCGTGCAGGACGAGGTCTTCGGGCCGCTGGTGGTCTTCGGCCTCGGCGGCACGGCCACCGAACTGCTCGCCGACCACGCGGGACGGCTCGCCCCGCTCACCGAACGGGACGTGCGCGAGCTGATCACGTCCCCACGCTGCTCCCCGCTGCTCTTCGGCTACGCCGGCAGCCCGGCCGCCGACCTCGAAGGGCTGGAGCAGCTGCTGCACCACCTGTCCCGGATGGCCTGCGACCTGCCGCAGCTCGCCGAGGCCGACCTCAACCCGGTGCTGGCCGGACCGCACGGCGTCACGGCGCTCGACGTCCGTGTGCGGCTCGTGCCGCGCCACCCGCACGACCCGTATCTGCGCCGCCTGCGCTGACCGGGAACCGACCCCCTGTTGGAGGAGCTACAGCGATGAAGGCCACGAAGATCGGCGCCGTGATGGTCACCGACGTCGTCACCGCCGAGACCGGCACGCCGTTCAAGGAAGTGGTGCGCAGGCTCGGGGACCACCGGATCAGCGGGCTCCCGGTGATCGACGAGGACCACCACGTGGTCGGCGTGATCTCCGAGACGGACCTGCTGCTGCGCGAGGCCCGCCGGCCCGCCCCGGTGGGCGCCTTCGGCGGCCGGTCCTACCGGCTGCGCGGGCTGGTCCGCGGGGCGCGCCGGCGCGCGGCCAAGAGCCGTGCGCGGTCGGCCGGCGGGGTGATGTCGGCGCCCGCGGTCACCGTGCGCGCCGACGCCACCGTCACCCATGCCGCCCGGGTGATGGCCGAGCACCGCGTCGAGCGCCTGCCCGTGGTGGACGAGGAGGACCGGCTCGTCGGCATCGTCACCCGCCGCGAACTGCTGCGGGGTTTCCTGCGCGCCGACGAGGAGATCCGCCGGGAGGTGGAGGAGGAGGTGTTCGGGAACACGCTGTGGCTGGCCCCGCACGTCGTCGAGGCCACCGTGCGGGACGGCGTCGTCACGTTGACCGGGCAGCTGGAGCGGCGCGGCGACATCCCCGTCGCGGTCGGCATGACCCGCCGGATCGACGGCGTGGTGGACGTCGTCGACCGGCTGTCGTACCGGCTGGACGACACGCGTCTGCGGCCGGTGGAACAGGCCCTGCACGGCGTGGCCGACGACTGGCTGCGCAGGCTGTGAGCACCGGCGCACCGGTCCTCCGCGCCCCACATGCGCGGGCCGTCGGCCGTGAGGCCCTCCAGTAGGGGTGCGCCCCGGACCGCCGCGTCTGCGGGATCCCGCGCGGCGGGCCGCCGGGACACCGCCCGCGGCAGTCGGTCCAGGGACCCTCGGACGCCGGGAGGAGCCTGTCGGCCCACGCGCCCGGGGCCCGGTCCGGGGCACGGTGGAAGCCGGACGTCCAGAAGGGAGGCCGACCATGACCGCATTCGCCACCGGCGGGGACATCGTCGTGGGCGTCGACGGTTCCGAGGCGTCCGCGGCCGCCCTGCGCTGGGCCGCCGAACAGGCCGGCGCCGTGCACGCGGAGGTCGTCGCCGTACACGCCTGGGAGCCCACGGGGCCGCACATCGCTCCGTACGCCCCGGTGTCGGCCCGCCCGACGGCCGAGGCCGAACGCGACGAGGCCGCGCGGCTGCTCGCCGACACCGTGCGCTCCGCCCTCGGCCCGCGGACCGGTCCCGGCGTGCGCGCCGAACTGGTGGAAGGGCCCGCCGCACGCGTCCTCTTGGACCGGGCGCGCGGCGCGCGGCTGCTCGCCCTGGGCCGCACCCTGCACGGGCCGGGCGACGAGGGAGCCATCGGCGCGGTCGGCCGTGAGTGCCTGCGGCACGCGAAGGTCCCGGTGGTCGAGGTGCCCGCCACCGGCCGGCCCGCCGGCGCCCGGGGCGGCCGGGCCCACCGGGTCGCCGGCACCGCCGTCTGAGGCACGGGGAGGCGTCATGGACGTCCTGGTCGGTTACGCGTCCGCGCACGGCTCCACCCGCGAGATCGCCGAACGGGCGGCCGACGTGCTCGGCCGTGCCGGGCTGACGGCAGAGGCCCGGCCCCTGGCGGAGGTCGACGACGCCGGCGCCTACCGGGCGTTCGTCCTCGGCAGCGCCGTCCACGACCAGAGCTGGCTCGCCCCGGCCCGGGACTTCGTCCGCGACCATCACGACCTGCTCGGCTCCCGGCCCCTGTGGATCTTCAGCGTCGGGATGCCGGCCGCCCTGCGCGGTCCGATGAGGCGCTGGGTGGCGAAGGAGCTCCCGGCGATCGAGGCGGGCCTGCCCGCGGTGCCGGCGTTCCGGAGCCACCGCCTGTTCTCGGGTGTCGTCACGCCGGCCCAGCTGCCGCGCACGGGACGCTTCCTGTTCCGGCTGTTCGGCGGGCGGTACGGCGACCACCGCGACTGGGACGCCGTCGAGCGGTGGGCCGCGGACATCGCCGATGAGCTGGCCCGAGAACGCCGCCCCGGCGCTTGACCGTCCACGGGGGCGTTCCGCCCTCCCCGCCGTCCGCCGTGTGAAGCTCGGCGAGGCCGGTCCCGCCGACCTCGACGGGCCCGTGGACCGGCCGCGCGGCTCAGCGCACCAGCACGTGCTCCCCGGAACGCGGGACGACGGCGGTCCAGCCCAGGGTCCGGTCGATGCGGTCGCGCAGCGCCTCGGACGCGTCGGGCTCGCCGTGCACGAGGTAGGTGGTGTGCGGGGCCGGCGCCCCGCGCAGCCATTCGACGATCTGGGCGGCGTCGGCGTGCGCCGAGAAGTGCGGAACGTCGGCGACCTCGGCCCGTACGGGGACGTACTCGCCGAACATCTTCAGCACCCGGGCGCCGTCGACGAGATCCCTGGCCCTGGTGCCCTCGGCGGCGAACCCGACCACGACGACCGCGTTGCGCGAGTCGGGCAGCAGGCGCCGCAGATGGTGCAGGACCCGGCCGCCGGTGGCCATGCCGGCCGACGAGACGATGACGGCGGGGCCGCCCGCCCGGGCGATCTCCACGGACTCCGGGACGGAGCGCACGGCGGTGAACGGCTCGGGGCTCAGCACGGCCGTCCCCGCGGCGACGACCTCCGGACGCAGTTCGGACGCCCCGGCGACGATGGCGTCCCGGTAGACGTCGAGGGCGGCCAGCGCCATGGGGCTGTCGACGTACACCGGGACCGCGGCGGGCAGCCGTCCGGTGCGGCGCAGTTCGGCCAGCTCGTGCAGGACGACCTCGGTGCGGTCGAGGGCGAAGGACGGGATGACCACGGTGCCGCCGCGCGCCAGGGTGCGGTGCAGCACGTCGGTGAAGTGGGCGCGCCCGGCCTCCTCCTCGTGCCGGCGGCTGCCGTACGTCGACTCCATCAGCAGCACGTCCGCCCCGCTGAACGGCTCCGGGGGGAGCAGCAGCGGATGGCCCGGGCGCCCCAGGTCGCCGCTGACGGCAAGGGTGTGGCCGTCCTCCAGGGTGAGCCGGGCCCAGGCCGAGCCGAGGATGTGGCCGGCCGGGTGCAGGGTGAGCCGGGTGCCGGCCGCCACGTCGCTCGTCGTGCCGGTCCGTACCGGGCGCAGCAGCCGGACCGTGCGGTCCACGTCCGCGTCGTCGTAGAGCGGCTGTGCGGGCCGGTGCCGGGACCAGCCGTGCTCGTTGGCGTGCCGGGCGGCCTCGGTCTGCAGCCGGGCGCTGTCCCGCAGCACGATCTCGATGAGCCGGGCGCTGGACTCGGTGGTCACGACGGGGCCCCGGAATCCCTGCCGCACCAGCCGGGGGAGGTAGCCGCAGTGGTCCAGATGGGCGTGGGTCACGACCACCGCCTCGATGTCCTCGGCGTCGCAGGGCAGCCGGCGCCAGTTGCGCCGCCGCAGGTCGGCGAGCCCCTGGAAGAGGCCGCAGTCGACCAGGACGCGGGCGTGGTCGCTCTCGACCAGGAACTTGCTGCCGGTGACCGTGCCCACGCCGCCCAGGAAGGTCAGCAGGGCCGGCCGCGAACGGGCGCCCGGCGCCCGGCCGGTCCCCGCGACGGCGGATTCGACGTCGGACTTGGCGACGGTGGACTGCGCGGCTGCGGACCGCACGGTGGTGGTCTCCACGGCGGCGGAATCCGCGGTGGCCGTCTCCGCGGCGGAATCCGCGGTGGCCGTCTCCGCGGCGGCGGTCTGCGCGGACGCGTGGGGCTCCCCTGCGACGGTCATGTCGTGCTCCTCGGCGGTCGGGGCCGAACGGCCCTGGCGTACGGGCGCCGGAAGTGGTGTCCTGTAAGTGACGGGAAGGACCTGAGACAGACGCGGAGAAGCGGCCGGCGAAACCGCGCACCGCGCAATCAGGATCCGCGAGAAGCGGGTGGTCCT
Organism: Streptomyces sp. NPDC086766; assembly: GCF_044746005.1. NCBI lineage: Bacteria > Bacillati > Actinomycetota > Actinomycetes > Kitasatosporales > Streptomycetaceae > Streptomyces > Streptomyces sp. NPDC086766. The sequence goes on from NZ_JBIVBI010000007.1 coordinate 223,189, forward strand.
TCCCGTCGACACGTGCCGTCACGGGTGTCGGTGCGCCGCCGCCACCCGGTGCCGGACGATCTCCTCCTCCACCCGCTCGGCGAGGAGGCCGACCGCCGACGCGACGGGCGGGGACAGCCCCTCCCCGGCCGAGGTGTCGGCCGCGGCGACGGCGTACGCCACCAGATGACCGGGCAGACGGTCCAGCGCCCGGCCCAGTTCGATTGCCTCGCCCAGACCGTGCGCGCCCATCGCGCCCGGCCGGCGCAGCTCGGCGCCGGGCAGGTCGAGCCGGTAGACACGCCCCGGGTCGCCGTCACGGGCGGGGGCGGACTCCAGCACGACGGCGAGTCCCGCGTGGTCCCACAGCCTGACGAGCCGCCCCGGATCCGGTTCGGCGCACTCCGCGAGCACCGTGCCCGGCGGCAGCGGCCGGCCGGCGGCCCGCTCCCGCAACCGCGCCAGCACCGACCGGCCGAGGCCCTGGTCGTGCCGCGCGGGGTCCCCGACGGCGACGACCGCGATACGTGTGGGGACGGTCATGGTTCCTCTCCCTCCACCCCCTCCGCCTGCCGCTCCCCCGGTCCGCCGGACGCCCGGCCGGTCCCTCCAGCGTGCGGGGCCGCGGGCGCCCTGCCATGGGCCGAAGGGCCCCGGCGGGCGGCTGCGCGGCCCTCGCCCCGGTGGGGTCCCGCCCGGAAACCGGCCCTCGCCCCGGTGGGGCGCGCGCCCGCACCCGCTCCTTGGGCCGAAGGACCCAGGTTCGGGCCCGGGTGGCCCGTGGTGTGCCGTGGCCCCCGGGCAGACGCTGAACTCAGCAGGCCCACGGCAGCCCGGAGGGCGACGATGACCGACAGCCGCACGACCGCCGTCCTGGACAGGAACGGTCTGGACGCTCTGGTGCGGACCCTGCGCGCGCGGGGCCGGACGGTCGTCGGGCCGACCGTCCGGGACGGCGCCGTCGTGCTCGCCGAACTGTCGTCGGCGGACGAGCTGCCCTTCGGCTGGGGGACCGAGGTCGAGGCGGGCCGCTACCGTCTGGTGCCCCGCGCCGACGGAGCCGCGTTCGCGCACACCACCGGTCCGCACTCCTGGAAGGCGTTCCTGCATCCGGAGCGGGAGAAGCTGTGGAGCGTGGACCGCGCGCCCGACGGCGGCCTGACCGTCACCGAGGAGCGTCCCGCGCGGCCGTCGTACGCCTTCCTCGGCGTGCGCGCCTGCGACCTGCGGGCCATCGCGATCCAGGACCGGGTGCTGACCGGCGGCCGCTACGAGGACCCCGGCTACCGGGACCGCCGCACCGGGGCGTTCCTGGTCGCCGCCGAGTGCACCGAACCGGGCGGCACCTGCTTCTGCGCCTCCATGGGCAGCGGCCCGGCGGCCGACGCGGGCTTCGACCTGGCGCTGACCGAACTCGTCGACGGCGGCGGGCACCGCTTCGTCGTCCGCGTCGGCAGCGAGGCCGGTGACGAGGTCCTCTCCGCCCTTCCGCACCACCCGGCCGATCCCGCCGCGGACACCGCGGCGGCCCGCACGGCCGTGGACGGCGCCCGGGAGCGGATGGGCCGGTCGATGCCGCCGGTGGACCTGCGCGCGCTGATGGCCGAGAGCCTGGAGGCCGACCGCTGGGACGACGTGGCCGCCCGCTGCCTGACCTGCGGCAACTGCACCATGGTCTGCCCCACCTGCTTCTGCACCACCACCGAGGAGGTCACCGACCTCACCGGAGACCACGCCGAGCGCTGGCAGCGCTGGGACTCCTGCTTCGACCTGGACTTCTCCCGCCTGCACGGCGGCCCGGTCCGGGCCTCGCCGCGGGGCCGCTACCGCCAGTGGCTCACCCACAAGCTCTCCACCTGGTACGAGCAGTTCGGCAGCTCCGGCTGCGTGGGCTGCGGACGCTGCATCACGTGGTGCCCGGTCGCCATCGACATCACCGAGGAAGCGACGGCACTGCACGACGAACTCGCCGACCGGTTGCGGCGGCAGGAACGAGAGGAGCGGGAGCGATGACCTCCACCACCACCCTGGCCGCGGCCCTGCCGGCCGAGCACCGCGAGCGGCTGATGAGGGTCGCCCACGAGGTCTCCTTCGACATGGGCGCCAGGCTGTTCGAGGAGGGCCGGCACGCCGACCATTTCTGGATCATCAAGACCGGCACCGTCGCCCTCGACCTGCACGTCCCCGGCCGGCGCGCCGCCGTGATCGAGTCCCTGGGACACGGCGAACTGGTCGGCTGGTCCTGGCACTTCCCGCCCTACGTCTGGCAACTGGGCGCCGAGGCCATGAGCCCGGTGCGGGCCTGGGAGTTCGACGCCGCCACGGTGCGCAGGATGTGCGAGGAGGACCCGGAGTTCGGCCGGGCCGTCGCGGTCTGGGTCGGCCGGGTGGTCGCCCACCGGCTGCACTCGTCCCGGATCCGGCTGCTCGACCTCTACGCCCCCTACGGCAGCGGGAGCAGGTGATGACCGAGGGCCCGGTGCCGTACCGGGTGACGCGGACGCGCCGGGAGACGGCCGACACGGTCAGTCTCCTGCTGGCGCCGGCCGGCCCGGCGGTGCTGCGTCCCTTCGCGCCCGGGCAGTTCGCCATGGTGTACGCCTTCGGGGTAGGGGAGATCCCGGTCTCGGTGTCGCGCATCGACGGCCGGGAACTGGGGCACACCATCCGCGCGGTGGGGGCCGTGTCCGCGGCGCTGACGGCCGTCGAGCCCGGCACCCAGGTCGGGCTGCGCGGCCCCTTCGGCACCGGCTGGGACCTCGAACAGGCTGCCGGGCAGGACCTGCTGGTCGTGGCGGGCGGCATCGGCCTCGCCCCGCTGCGTCCGGTGGTCCAGGCCGTCCGGGCCGCCCCGGGGGCCTACGGGCGGCTGAACCTCCTCGTGGGCGCGCGGACCCCCGCGGACCTGATCTACGCCCACCGGCTGCGCGCCTGGACGACGTCCCCGGGACCGCCGCACTGCCAGGTCACCGTCGACCGCCCCCTGCCCGGCTGGCGGGGCCACGTCGGTGTGGTCACCACCCTGCTCAACGGCGCCCGGTTCGCCCCCCGGAACACCACCGCCTTCGTGTGCGGTCCCGAGGTGATGATCCGCGCCACCGCCCGCGACCTGCTGCACCGCGGGCTTCCCCCCCGGCGGATCCGGGTCTCGCTGGAGCGCAACATGCGGTGCGCCACCGGCCACTGCGGCCACTGCCAGCTCGGCGGCGTGCTGCTGTGCCGCGACGGCCCGGTGATCGGCTGGGACCGGGCCGTCTCCCTCCTCTCGGTGCGGGAGCTGTGACATGACCGGCCGAAGCGGCGGCACGACGTACGGCGGCGGTGGCACGACCGCTCCCCCGGCGCCGCGCCCGCCCACGCTCGCGGTGTTCAAGCTGGCCTCCTGCGACGGCTGCCAGCTCACGCTCCTGGACTGCGAGGACGAACTCCTCGCGCTGGCGGGCCGGGTGCGCATCGCGCACTTCCTCGAGGCGTCCAGCGCCGTGGAGCCGGGGCCGTACGACCTGGCGCTCGTGGAGGGGTCGGTCACCACGCCCGCCGACGCGGTCCGGGTGCGGGAGATCCGCGCCCGGTCCCGCTTCCTGGTCACCATCGGCGCGTGCGCCACCGCCGGCGGCATCCAGGCGCTGCGCGACTTCGCCGACGTGGAGGAGTTCACCCGGGCCGTCTACGCGCGCCCCGACTACATCGACACCCTCGCCACCTCCACGCCGGTCGCGGCCCATGTGGACGTCGACTTCGAGCTGCGCGGCTGCCCCATCGACCGGGGCCAGCTGATCGAGGTGATCACGTCGTTCCTGTCCGGGCGCGGGCCCGACGTGCCGAACCACAGCGTGTGCTTCGAGTGCAAGCGCCGGGGCACGGTCTGCGTCACGGTGGCCCACGGCACCCCCTGTCTCGGCCCGGTCACGCACGCCGGGTGCGGCGCGCTCTGCCCGGCGTACGGCCGTGGCTGCTACGGCTGCTTCGGCCCGTCGGGGTCGCCGAACCTGCGCGCGATGATCCCGCTGCTGCACCGCGACGGTCTGGACGACCTGGCCGTCGAACGGCTGCTGCGCACCTTCAACGCGACCGCCTTCGCCGAGGTGCTGCCCGGCACCCCGCCCGGCGCCGAGGAGGAGACGTGACCCATCGAGGATCCCGCGTCCTGCGGGTCGGCGCGCTCGCCCGGGTGGAGGGCGAGGGCGCGCTGCACCTGCGCCTCGCCGGAGACCGGGTCGAGGAGGCACGGCTGTCGATCTACGAACCGCCCCGGTTCTTCGAGGCGTTCCTGCGCGGCCGGGGGTACACCGAGCCGCCCGACATCACCGCCCGGGTGTGCGGGATCTGCCCGGTGGCCTACCAGACCAGCGCCTGCCGGGCCGTCGAGGACGCCTGCGGCGTCACCGTCGACGGGCCGATCGGCGCACTGCGCCGGCTGCTGTACTGCGGCGAGTGGATCGAGAGCCACGCCCTGCACATCCATCTGCTGCACGCGCCCGACTTCCTCGGCTGCGCCGACGCCGTCGAGCTGGCCCGCACCCAGCGCGCCGCGGTGGAGCGGGGGCTGCGCCTGAAGCAGGCGGGCAACGCGCTCATGGAACTCCTCGGGGGCCGCGCCATCCACCCGGTCAACGTCCGTGTCGGCGGCTTCCACCGGGCGCCCACGCGGGCCGAACTGCGCCCGTCGGCCGAGCGGTTGCGGCGGGCCGCCGACGACGCCTGGGAGACGGTGCGCTGGGCGGCGTCCTTCGACTTCCCCGACGCCGCCGTCGACGCGGACCTGCTGGCCCTGACGCTGCCGGACACCTACGCCATCGACGCGGGCACCCCCACCGCGCTGCGCACCGACGGCACCCTGACCGCCTTCTCCGTACGGGAGTTCCCCGACCACGTCCGCGAGGAGCAGGTGCCGCACTCCACCGCGCTGCACTCGCGGCTGGACGGGCGGCGCCATCTGACCGGCCCGCTCGCGCGGTTCGCGGTCGGCGGGGCCGGGCTGTCCGCCACCGCGCGGCAGGCCGCGGTCGAGGCGGGGCTGGGGGATCCCGGCGAGGGGGCCGTGTGCCGCAACCCCTACCGCTCGATCCTGGTACGGGCCGTCGAGGTGGTGTACGCGGTCGACGAGGCCCTGCGCCTGATCGACGCCTACGAACCGCCGGACCGCCCGTACGTCGACGTACCCCCCGCGGCCGGCACCGGGCACGGCGCCTCGGAGGCGCCACGCGGCCTGCTCTACCACCGCTACCGGCTGGACGCGGAGGGCACCGTCACCGACGCCCGCATCGTGCCGCCCACCGCGCAGAACCAGGGCGCCATCGAGGACGACCTGATGCGGGCCGCGCAGGCGGCCCTCGCCGGGCGCGAGGTGGACGACGAGGAGCTGACGCACCTGTGCGAGCGGACCATCCGCAACCACGACCCGTGCATCTCCTGCTCCACCCACTTCCTCGACCTCACCGTCGACCGCACCTGACACCCCGAGGAGAAGACCATGCACGGCAGCCCGCACATCGTCAGCGACGTCATGACGCACACCGTCGTGGCCGTGGGCCGCGACGCCCCGTTCAAGGACGTCGTCCAGCTCATGGGGCAGTGGAAGGTCAGCGCCCTTCCCGTGCTGGAGGGCGAGGGCCGCGTGGTCGGCGTCGTCTCCGAGGCCGACCTGCTGCCCAAGGAGGAGTTCCGCGACAGCGATCCCGACCGGTTCACGCAGCTGCGCCGGCTGTCCGACCTCGCCAAGGCGGGGGCGCTGACCGCCGGTGAGCTGATGAGCGCCCCGGCCGTGACCGTCCATCCCGACGCCACTCTCGCCGAGGCCGCCCGCATCATGGCCCAGCGCAAGGTCAAGCGGCTGCCCGTCGTCAACGACGAGGGGATGCTCGAAGGCGTGGTCAGCCGGGGGGACCTGCTGAAGGTCTTCCTGCGCACCGACGACGACATCGCCGAGGAGATCCGGCGGGAGGTCGTCTCCGTCCTCTTCCCCGCCCCCGTCGAACCGATCGGGGTACAGGTGTCCGACGGCGTGGTCACCCTCAGCGGCCGCATCCGGGACACCTCGCTGGTGCCCGTCGCCGCGCGCCTGGTGCGCGCCGTGGAGGGCGTCGTCGACGTCGAGTGCCACCTCACGAGCGGGTCGGCGCTGACCGAACCGCGGTGACCCGACGGTGAAGCACCTCGACGAGTACCGCGATCCGGCCCTGGCCCGGCGGCTCCTCGACGAGCTGGGCCGCATCGCGACACGGCCGCTCGTGGTCGCGAACGAGGGCTGCCTGGCCGGGTTCGTGGCGCCGCCGCGGCCGACGAGGCGCCGGCGGCCCTTCGTTCGCTCCCGGAGGGCCGGGACGCGGTCCGCGTCGGCGAGGGGCTCGCGGACGGCCCGCCTCGGCCGGGTGACGCTGCGCACGCTGGTGGGCGCCCGGCGCGTGCTGGACCTGCCGCTCGGCGAGCTGATGCCGCGCATCTGCTGAGCAGGCGCCGCACGAGCGCGGGGACACGTGTGCGCGGCCGGTGGGGTCCACCGGCCGCGCACAGCGGGTACCACCGGCCGCGCACAGCGGGTCGGCGTACGGCGCCCTCGCGCGCTCAGCCGTGCCGCACCGGGATGGTCCTGGGACCCGGCTTCTCCTCCTGGACCGGGACCGCGATGGTCAGCACACCGTCCTTGTACTCGGCGGTCGCCTCGTCGCCCCGGGCGCCGGCCGGGAGCCGGACGGAGCGGGCGAACGTGCCGTAGCGGAACTCGGTGCGGTGCCTCTCCTCGGTCTTCTCGCTCCGCTCGGCGCGCAGCGTCAGGACTTCCTCGGTGACGGTGATCTCGACGTCCTTCGCGGGGTCGATGCCCGGGAGCTCCGCCCGCAGCACGTACGTCCCGTCGGCCATGTGCTCCTCGATCGGGATGCCGTGCGGTCCCGCCGCGTACCTGCCCGGGAACCCGGCCTCGGCCCAGCCGAACAGGTCGGGCAGTGTCGGCCTGCCCGGCGGCCACTCGATCACGCCGCTCATGTCGCCCTCCTTCTCTCCTGTCCCGCCGGGCGCCCCGTGTGGACACCCGGGGGAGCGCGTGGGCCGGCCGTTCCGGCCCGGGCCCGCTTTTCGGGCCCTGGTGTGCCCGCGGCCGGCGTCAGGCGGCGCCGGCGCCCGGCGGCCGCGGGGGCGTCCGGTCACTGACCAGGTCCGGTTCGAGGACGGGCCGTCGGCGCGGTCCCGCGAGCGCGCTGTGCACGTCCACCACGCCCTCCACCGAGCGCACCAGGCGTACGGCGAGCGGGACCAGGGACGTGTCGGGGACGTGGCCGGTGAGCCTGACCACTCCGTCGCGCACCTCCACCCGGACCGCGTCGAGCGGGACCGGGAAGCGGCCGGCGACGATCTCCCGGCGGATCTCGTCGGCGATGTCCTCGTCGCTCCGGAGGAAGATCTTGAGCAGGTCCGAACGACTGACAATGCCCTTGAGCACGCCGTCGTCCGCGACGACCGGAAGCCGCTTCACCTGGTGGCGGGCCATGACGCGGGCGGCCTGGGTGAGGGTGGTGCCGGGGCGCACGGTCACGGCCGGGGTGCTCATCAGCTCCTCGGCGGTCACCGCCTCCGCCTTCGCCAGCTCGGACAGGCGGCGCAGTTCCGCGCGCCCGTCCGGGTCGCTGTCGCGGAACTCCTCCTTGCGCAGCAGGTCGGCCTCGGAGACGACGCCGATCACGCGGCCGTCGCCGTCCAGTACGGGCATCGCGCTGACGCCCCACTCCCCCATGGTCCGGACGATCTCCTTGAACATCGCCCCGCCGGCGAGGGCGACGACGGTGCGCGTCATCACGTCGTTCACGGTGTACCGGGCGCCCTGCATGGCGGCCTCCCGCGTGCTCGATTGCCTCAGCCGACATCTTCAGAGTGGTCCACCCGGAGGCCCGGGACATGGGCCGAAGGGCCCCGGGCGGGGCGCCGGCGGGCTCTCGCTCGCGTCGGCCTGCGGGCTCCCCTCGGCCGGTGGACTCTCATCGGCCGGTGGCCGCCACCGCCCGCGGGGCCGCGCCCGGCACCGGCACCCGTCTCCGGGCGGCGTTCACTGGGCCGGGATCACCGCCACGGGGCAGTGGGAGCGGTGCAGGAGGGTGCGGGCGAGCGAGTGGGGGCGCGGACGCAGCCGGCCCTCGCGGCGCCGGGCGGCGACCACGACGACAGCGGCCTCCCGGGTGGCCTCCAGCAGCGCCCGGGCCGGCGCAGTGCGGGCTCCGGCCTCCCCTTCGACACCCCGGGGGCGGCGCTCGCGCGGACCGGCGGGGCCGGGACGGGGCACGGCCTCCGCGGCCCGCTCCCGCCGCCCGGGCCGCTCCCCGCCGGGGACGGCCGCCGGGACCGGCGCGGGCGGTTCGGACGCGCCGTGCCGGGGGGCCGCGGCGTGCAGCACCCGCAGCCGGGCCCCCCGCCGCTCCGCCTCCTGGAAGGCGAACCCGGCGGCGTCCGTACCCGCGTCGTCCGCGTCGTCCGCGAGGCCCAGCAGGACGTCTCCGCGGCGGTCGCACGGCCGGTCCCCGCGGACGACGAGCAGCGGCCCGTGCGCGTGCGCGGCCAGCCGCAGGCTCACCGAGCCCAGCAGCCGGCCGGCGATCCCGCCGAGCCCCCGGCTGCCCACGACCGTCAGGGCCGCTGCCCTGCTCGCGCCCGCCAGTGCCCGTACGGCGTCACCCTCCGCGGCGACGGTCAGCACCGGCAGCCGGGGCCGGCGTGCGCGCACCCGGGCCGCGGCGAAGGCCAGGACCGGCCCGGCCTCGTCCCGGTCGGGCACGGCGTACACCACGTGCAGGGCGAGGCCGCGGCGGGCCGCCTCGTCCGCCGCCCAGTCCAGGGCACGCACCGAGACCACCGAGCCGTCCACGCCGACGGCCACATGACGGTCAGCCATGTCTTCCTCCCCTTCCGGGCGCCGCCCGCCCGTCCCGGGGCACCCGGGCGGCTCCCCGGACGATGCTCGTACCGCCCCGGCGTCCCGGGCAGGGGCCGCGGGATCCCGGCGGCACGCCGAACGGCCCCTTGCGGCAGCGCCGTTCGGCTCCCTCCCGGGCAGGGGCACAGGGGGGCCGTCGCGTGTGCGTGCGGTGTCCCGGAGGGCGACGGGGGCTCAGAAGGTCGGGTCCAGGCCGTACTCAGGAGGTCGCGTCCAGGCCGTACAGGGTGCGGCCGCCGACGAGCGCGCGGCCGGTGACCAGTTCGGGCTCGATACGGACGAAGACCTCCTGCGGCGAGGGCACCCAGGAGCGCGGGCCGCTGCGGGCGAGCCGCTCGTGCTCGGCCGCGTCCCTGATCACGGAGGCGGAGCCGGTGACGACGACGCTCCACCCCGCGTGGGTGGCCGCGTCCACCTCGTCGGCCTCGAAGGCGACGATCGCGCCGTCGATCGCGCGGACCAGCTCGGAGGCCGCCGACGTGCGCAGCAGGACCGCGCCGTCGCTGTCGAGGCAGAAGTTGACCGGAAGCACCGCGGGCAGGGCGTGCCGCGTGTGGACGATGCGCCCGACCGGCACCGTCCCCAGCAGCTGCAGGCACTCCTGGCGCTGCAGTTCGCGGAATCCGTCGTTGAAGTACATCAGCGGGATCGTCTTTCGCCTGGTCATGCGGTACTGAGTGACTCCATGCTCGGTCGGGGCGGGGGCCGGGGAGGAGGGCCGTCGGTCCCGGCCCGGCCGGAGAAGGACCCGGTTTCGGCCGGTCCGGCCGGAGAAAGGCCCCCTCCGCCCGGACCGGGCCGGAAGCCCGCCCGGTGCGTTCAGACGGTGATGCGGCGGCCGGTGACGACGAGCGGGTCGATGCGCACCCACACGTCGCGCCGCCCGCCCGTCCAGGGCTCGCTGTGCACGCTCTCGGTGAGCCGGCGGACGTCGTCGGGATCGGCGACGACGCGGGCGTGCCCGCGCACCAGGACGCTCCAGCCCTGGCTGAAGACGTCGTCGATGCGGTCCACCTCGAACGCCACCTGGCAGCCCGCGGCCTCGAACAGGGTCGTGCCGGGGGCGGTGCGGAACACGACGGCACCCTCGACGACGCTGTAGTTGACGGGCACGATGACCGGCCCCGACAGGGTCGGCACGGCCACCCGGCCCACCCCGTGACTCGCGAGCAGGTCCCGGCACTCGTGCGCGCTCAGCCTGCTGAACACGGGAGCCCGCGCGGCCCGGCCCGGACCGGGCGGCAGATCGGCGCTGCCCCCGGACAGGTCGGCCACCGTGGTCTCCAGGGCCGCCGCCAGTCTGCTGAGCACGCCGGGGCCCGGGGCGGCGCCCGGGTGCTCCTCCAGGTACTGGAAGTAACTGGGCGCCATGCCCGCCCGGACGGCCGCCTCCTTGCGGGTCAGGCCGACCTCGGTACGCCGCCGCGCGAGACGGCGCCCGAGGTCGCCCAGGGGCGGGCCCTCGACCGGGTGGGACTGCGGCACTGCCGGTTCGGCCATGGCCCGTTCACTTCCTCCGTCAGGCCGCGTGCACGGCGACGACCTCGCGCTGCGGTCCGCCCAGGACGACCTTGAGGGCGCCGGTGTCGGAGGCGTTGCCGAAGACCTCGTACGCCTCCTCCATGCGGTCGAGCGGGAAGGTGTGGGTGACCAGCTGGGAGGTGGGCAGCCGCCCGGCGGCCGCCATCCTCAGCAGCGTGGGCGTCGAGCTGGTGTCGACCAGTCCCGTCGTGATGGTCACGTTCTTGATCCACAGGTCTTCCAGGTGCAGCGTGGCGGGCCCGCCGTGCACCCCGACGTTGGCCACGTGCCCTCCGGGCCGCACCATGCGGGTGCACAGCTCGAAGGTCTCCGGCACGCCCACCGCCTCGATCACCACGTCCGCGCCGAGTCCCCCGGTGAGGTCGGCGATCAGCTGCTCGGGGGCCTCGCGGGCGTCCGCCACGGCCTCGGCGCCGAGTTTGCGGGCGGCCTCCAGGCGGGCGGCGGCCACGTCCACGGCGACCACGCGCTCGGGCGCGAACAGCCGGGCGGTGGCGATCGCCGCGAGTCCGATGGGCCCGGCCCCGACCACGGCGACGGTGTCCCCGGGCCGCACCCGCCCGTTCAGCACGCCCACTTCGTAGGCGGTCGGGAAGATGTCGGCCAGCAGGACGCCGTCCTCGTTGGTCACGGCCGCTGGCAGCGGGTGCACCGAGAGGTCGGCGTAGGGCACCCGGACGTACTCCGCCTGGGTTCCGTCGATCCGGTGGCCGAGGATCCAGCCCCCGCCGCCGAGGCACTGCCCGTACATGGCCTCGCGGCAGTAGCGGCAGCGCCCGCACGCGGTGATGCAGGAGACCAGGACCCGGTCCCCCGGCCGCACGCTGCGCACGTCGCCGCCGATCTCGACGATCTCGCCGACGGCCTCGTGCCCCAGCACCGTGCCGGGGCGCACCTCGGGCACGTCGCCCTTGAGGATGTGCAGGTCCGTACCGCAGATGGTGACGGCGTCGACGCGGACGATGGCGTCGGTGGGCTCCTTGAGGTCCGGGTCGGGGACCTCTTCCCAGGCGGACTGTCCGGGGCCGTGGAAGACGTAGCCTTTCATGGCGCTCCTCACCCTCTTGGTCTCCGGCTCTCGCGCACCGGCTGTTGCTCTACGGCTTGCTCTGCGCTGTCGCTGTCAGTCGCTCCGGCGGGACCCGGTCCCGCGGACCGCCGTCGGCGGACACGCGGCCGGACACCGGCTCGATGCCGGGATTGCCCCGCAGGTCCAGCTTGTCCGGCGGCCCGGGGATCCGCATGGGCCGGTCGGCCCCATGGCCCGGCCGACCGGGGCGGCTCCCCCGCGCACGGCGCGTGCGCCCCGTCGGGGCGCCGGCCGGCGGGCCGTATGGGGCCGACCGGCCCTTCCGCCCGTCCGGCCGCCGCCGCTTGGCTCGTGACCATGCCCGACAGTTCCCTCCACTCCCCCGTGCCGCACACGCGACGCACGGCCGGCGGTGCCACCGTCGTGACCCTGAGCGGGGAGATGGACCTCGCCACGACGGTGTTCCTGCGCACGCACCTCGACGCGCTCACCGCCGCGCCCCGGCCGGACCTCGTCCTGGACCTGCGTCCCGTGCCCTTCGTCGACTGCGCGGGGCTGGGCCTGCTGTGCCGGGTGCGGAACCGGGTCGCGGCCCGCGGCGGGCGGCTACGGCTGCTCACCGGCAGCGCCGCGTTCCTGCGGCTGCTGCGGCACGCCGGACTGTCCGGCGTCTTCGAGGTGCTGCCGGACCGGGCGGCGGAGCGGATCGCCGCACCGGTGTGCCCGCGGCGTCCCATGGTCCCCACCGGGCAGGGCTGACCGGCCCTTCGGCGCGGACCGGGTGGGCCCGGTCGGACCCCGGACGTCACCTGGTCGGCCCATGCCGCCGCCCGCGCCCCGCTGCCACCTTCGAAGCATGAGGACGAGGAGGTGGCGACCGATGAGCGGCACGAGGGGCACACGGCGAACCGGCGGGCGGCTGTGGCGGTGGCGGCGCAATCCGCTGCGACGCCACGACGACGTGGTGGAGGCCTGGGTCCTGCTGGTGATGTGGGTCGTCATCGTGGTGGGCGGCGCGATCGCCGGCGTGGTGACGGCGCTCGCCGCCGACCGGGAGTTCGCCGGGCAGCGCGCCGACCGGCAGGCCGTCCGGGCGGTCCTGCTCACCGACGTCCCGCTGGGCACGTCCTCGGCGGGGAGCGAGAGTTACCGCGCTCCTGGGCAGGTCCGCTGGACCGCCCCCGACGGCACCACCCGCACGGGGCGGACCCTGGTGAGCACCGGGCTGCGGTCCGGGTCCACGGTCACGGTCTGGCAGGACGGGCACGGCGTCCTCACCACCGAGCCGCCCGGTGCGACCGAGGCGGCCATCGAGGCCGGTCTCTTCGGCTCGGCGGCCGCGCTGGGCTTCGCCGGCCTGGCGTTCGGCACCGGCGCGCTCGCGCGGTGGCGCCTGGACCGGCACCGCTACGCGCAGTGGGGAGCCGAGTGGGAGCTCGTGGGCCCGCGGTGGAACCAGAAGACCGGTTGAGCCGCCACGCCTCCCGGTGACCTCGCCGCCCTCCGCGCCCTCGCCTCCCTCCGCGCAGCACAGGCCGAACGGCCCCTTTCCAGGGTCGGTCGCCCCTGCCCCGGCCGCTGCCGGCGCGCTGCAATGGCATGAGGTGGCCCGCCACCCCGCGCCGCCGGAGCACCACGAGGAGGTGGCGCATGCGTTTCGAGAACCGCGCGGACGCCGGGCGTCGCCTGGCCCGGTGCCTGGAGTACTTGCGCGGCACCAGGGCGGTGGTGCTCGGGGTGCCCCGGGGCGGGGTCCCGGTCGCGTTCGAGGTCGCCCGGTGTCTCGGCGTGCCGCTGGACATCGTCGTGGTGCGCAAGCTGCGGGTGCCGTGGCAGCCGGAGCTGGGGTTCGGGGCGATCGGCGAGCACGGGGTGCGCGCCCTGGACGCGGACGTGCTCCGGGAGAGCGGACTGAGCCGGGCCGAGCAGGAGACCGTGGAGCAGGCCGAACGGGCCGAGCTGCAGCGCCGTGCCGTCCGCTGCCGCGCCCGTTTCGCCCCGGCCTCCCTGGAGGAGAGCACCGCGGTGGTCGTGGACGACGGGCTGGCGACGGGGGCCGCCGTCGAGGCCGCCTGCCGGGTGGCCCGGGCCCGCGGCGCCGTCCGGGTCGTGCTGGCCGTCCCGGTCGCCCCCGAGCGGGCGCTGCCGCATCTGCGCACAGTGGCGGACCAGATCGTCTGCCTGCAGGCGCTGCGCCACGTCGGTTCGCTCGGCGCCTGGTACCGGGACTTCCCCCGGGTCACGGACGATGAGGTGGCCGCGCTGCTGAGCGAGGCCGGCCGGTCCGCTCCGGCCCCCCGGATGCCGGCCGCCCCGGACCGGCCCTCTCCCGGCCGGGAGGTGGAGGTGCCGGCCGGCCGGGCGCGGCTCGCGGCACGGCTCACGCTGCCCACCTACGCCCGCGCGGTGGTGACCTTCGCGCAAGGCAGCGGCAGCAGCAGGCACAGCCCGGGAGACCAGTGCGTCGCCGACGCCCTCCAGCGGGCGGGCCTGGGCACGCTGCTGCTCGACCTGCTCACCGAGGACGAGGCGCGCAACCGGCACAACGTCTTCGACATCCTTCTGCTGGCCCGCCGCCTGGACGCCGCGGCCCGCTGGCTCCGGCGCGAGACCGCCCTGCCCGTGAGCTACCTCGGGGTGAGCACGGGCGCCGGCGCGGCCCTGGAGGCGGCCGCTTCGGACGACGACATCCGCGCCGTGGTCTCCCGCGGCGGCAGGCCCGACCTGGCCAGTCCGGCGGCCCTGGCCCGGGTGCGCGCGCCGACCCTGTTCGTCGTCGGCGGTCTCGACACCCGGGTGCTCAGCCTGAACCGGCTCGCGGCCGACTGGATGCACTGCGACCACCGCGTCGCCGTCGTCCCGGACGCCACGCACCACTTCACCGAGCCCGGGGCCCTGGATGCGGTGGCGGAGCTGGCCCGGGACTGGTTCACCGCCCATCTCGTACGGCCGTACGCGCAGGCCCCGCCGCTGAAGCCCGTCTGACGGGAGCGAGGCGGCAGAGAACAGGACACCAGTCCGGGAGTGAGAGGTGCGGTGAACGAGACACTGTCCTTGGGGCGGATCGCCGGTGTCCGCGTGGGACTGCACTGGAGCGTGCTGGTCATCGTCGTCCTGGTGGCCCTGATGCTGGCGCGCGGCCGCTTCCCCTACGCGCACCCCGGCCACTCCCCCCTGGCGTACTGGGCGCTCGCCCTGCTGACCTCCGTGGTGTTCATGGCGTCGCTGCTGGCGCACGAACTCGCGCACGCGGTCGTCGCCCGCCACAACGGGGTCCAGGTCGACGGCATCACACTGTGGATGCTCGGCGGCGCCGCCCGGCTGCGCACCGAGGCCCCGACTCCCGGAGCCGAGCTGCGCATCGCCGGCGTCGGCCCGCTGACCAGCGTGGTCGCCGGCGGGGTGTTCGCGGGCCTGGCGGTGTGGCTTCAGGCGCTGCGTGTGTCGGGCCTGGTGGTGGAGGCGGTCGCCTGGCTCGCCGCGATCAACATCCTGCTGGCCGTCTTCAACGCGCTGCCGGCCGCCCCGCTGGACGGCGGACGGCTGCTGCGGGCGTTCCTGTGGCACCGCACGGGAGACCGGCTGCGCGCGACCCGCGGGGCCACGGCGGCGGGGCGCGCGCTGGGCTGGTTCATGGTGGTCACCGGGTTCGCCGCGGTGCTGTTCGCGAGCAGTCTGTCCGGGCTGTGGGCCGCGCTGATCGGCTGGTTCCTGATCGCCACCGCGACGGCGGAGGCCCGCCAGGCCGAGCTGCACACGATGCTGGACGACGTCCCGGTCCGCCGGGTCATGACGGCCGACCCGGTGAGCGTGCCCGCGGCGGCGACCGTGGAGCAGTTCCTGTCGGCGGGCCCCTTCGGCGCCTACCGTCATTCCACCTTCCCGGTGCTGGCCGAGGACGGCACGGTGGTGGGGCTGATCACCGTGCACCTGATCAACCAGGCGCCCGCGCCGGAGCGTGCCACGACGACGATCGCGCAGCTGATGCGCCCGCTGTCCGAGGTCCCGACGGCGGGCCCGGACGAGCCGGTCCTCGACCTGTTGCAGCGCCTGGAGTCGAGCCGGGACCGCCGGGCGCTCGTGCTGGAGGAGGACCGTCTCGTCGGCATCGTCTCGCTCGCCGACATCAGCCGGGCCCTGACCTGGCTGACCACGGCCTCCGGGAGCCGTTCCTGACGGTCCCGTCGCCCACGTGCGGACCGTGCACGGAAAACGCCCTGGCGGGTGGACGGCCCGTCCACCCGCCAGGGCACCCACCCGCCAGGGCACCGCCAGCCCGCGGCTTGCCGCGGGCTGGCGGTGCCCCCTTTCCGGTCACAGCACTAGCGCCGCCCGGCCGCCGTCAGCTCCTGTCCGACCCGGTCCGCCCAGGCCTGGACGGCGGTGAAGTCGCGGAAGTCGCCGCCCCTGCCGGAGCGGACGATCATCCGTGCCATACGGCCCTTCGCCCCCTCCTCCAGCCGGCCCCCGAACGTCGCGTGCCCGATGACGTCCAGCTCCGTCATCGCGCGGCGCACGCCCGGCACGGGCGGGATGTCCCGCTCCGACGCCGAGGCGTCGAGCGGCCCGCTGCTGAAGAACCACAGCGGCCGGCCCGCCAGGGACCGCCGGTGGCGCCGCACGAAGCGGCGGGCGTCCTTGTGCCAGCGTCCGGCGTACAGCCCGCCGCCGACCACCACGGCGTCGTACGGCTCCACCGCGGTCACCGACCCGGCGGGCAGCGCCTCGGCGTCGAGCCCGTCCTTGCGCAGGACCTCGGCGACCGCTTCGGCGATCTGCGCCGTCGACCCGTTCTTCGTCCCGTAGGCGACCAGCACCCTGTCCGGCATCACGCTCGCCCTCCTTCCACCGTCCGTGCCGTGCCCCTGCCGGGTCCGCCGGCGCTCACCTGCCGCGCAGCCAGTCGTCGGCCACGCCGTGCAGGGCCTGGTCCTCGGGCTGGATCCGCGAGTCGTCGAATCGGTAGGTCAGTTTGTCGATGACGTCGACCACGCCGTCGATCTGCCGGGTCATCGACACGGCGATCTCGGCCTCGCTCCGGCGCTCCAGGTGGCCCATCAGTGTGACGACGCCCTCCGCCACCGAGACCGCGACGCTGAGCGGCGCCAGCCACAGGGCCCGCACCAGCACCTCGTCCACGACCTCGGCGCGGATCTCCGCGTCGGGCCGCAGGAAGACCTGCAGCAGGTCCCGGCGGGTGACGATGCCGACCAGCCGGTCCTCCTCGTCGAGCACCGGCAGGCGCTCGACGTGCCGCTGGGCCATGGTCCGGGCGGCCTCGGCGATGCTGTCGTCGGCGTGCACGGTGACGGGCGGCTCGGTCATCAGCCGGCCGGCCGTGCGGGCCCCGGACTTCGCCGCCCGCCGCCGGCCCGCGCCCGTCAGCGCGCCGATCCGGAGGTGCCGGCGCGGTCCGGTGGCGGCCCCGGCCTGCCGCATCATCAGGTCCGCTTCGGAGATGACGCCGAGGACCCGGTCGTCCTCGTCCACCACCGGCAGTCCGCTGATCCGGTGATCGGCGAGCAGCCGCGCGACCTCCTTGAACGGAGTGGCGTACTCGGCCCGCACGACCTCGTCGGTCATCACGGACCCGACCTTGTTCTGCTTCATGTCCGTTCCCTCCTCGGCGGAGCCGCCGGCGGGGCCGGAAGCCCTCCGTCCGGCGGGACCGCCGCCGGACGGGACACCTCCGTCGATACGAGCATCCAGCGGCCGGGGCCCGTGACCCATGGGCTGACCGGGGGCGATCCGGGGGCCGGTCGGCCCCGGGGCCGGGCCGGTCGCCGCGACGCGGGTGCGCGGCGGGCCGCCGGAAAGTACGGTGGCGTCCTGGTGTGCGACCTTGGGCAGGGGTGGCTCCGTCCGCTGCGACGGGGCGCCGGGTGGAGGCGGCATGGCCGAGAGCAACGCGGCGGAGCTGCCGCGCAAGAAGTACGAGAAGGAACTGCTGCGCCTGCAGATCGAGTTGGCGAAGCTGCAGGAGTGGGTGCGGGCGGACGGCGTCCGGCTGGTCGTCGTCTTCGAGGGGCGGGACGCGGCCGGGAAGGGCGGCACCATCAAGCGGGTGACCGAGAACCTCAACCCGCGCATCGCCCGGATCGTGGCGCTGCCCAAGCCGACGGAGCGCGAGCGCACCCAGTGGTACTTCCAGCGGTACGTCGAGCAGTTGCCGGCCGCCGGGGAGATCGTGCTGTTCGACCGGTCCTGGTACAACCGCGCCGGTGTCGAGCACGTGATGGGCTTCTGCACCAAGGAGGAGCACCGGCGCTTCCTGCACCAGTGCCCGATCTTCGAGCGGATGCTGGTGGAGGACGGCATCCTGCTGCGCAAGTACTGGTTCTCGGTGAGCGACGCCGTGCAGCAGGAGCGCTTCCGGCGCCGTCTGGAGGACCCGCTGCGGCGCTGGAAGCTGTCCCCGATGGACCTGGAGTCCATCACCCGCTGGGAGGCGTACTCGCGGGCGAAGGACGAGATGCTGGTGCACACCGACATCCCCGAGGCGCCGTGGTACGTCGTCGAGAGCGACGACAAGCGCCGCGCCCGGCTGAACATGATCGCCCATCTGCTGGACTCCGTCCCCTACCAGGAGGTGGCGCCGCCGGTCCTGGAGCTGCCGGGGCGGCCGCGGCGGACCGGGTACGAGCGCCCGCCGCGCGATCTGCAGACCTACGTCCCCGATCACGCGGCGCGCCTGTGATCCGTGGCCCCGCTCAGGCCCGTTCGGGTACCACGGCGACCGGGCAGGCCGAGTGGTGCAGCACGGTGTGGGCGACCCGCCCGAGCTGGAACCCGAGGTGGCCGGGGCGGCGCCGGGTGCCGACGACCAGCAGGTCGGCCTCGTGGGAGGCGGCCAGCAGCACCTTGCGGGCCGGCCCCTCCACGGTGCGGCGCTGCACCTTCGCCTGCGGCGGGACCTCCCGCAGCGCTCCCTCCAGCGCCTCGGCGGCCCGCTCCTCGTACACCCGCTCCGGTTCCCCGGCGATCAGCGGGTGGTCGACGGTCTCGTGTGCGGGGCAGCGCCAGGCCCGTACGGCCTCCAGCGGGACCCCGCGCCGCTCGGCCTCCTGCACGGCGAAGCGCACCGCCGCCGAGGGCGCGTCGCCGACACCGACGACGATCCGGCCGTGCACCCCCGCCCTGGCCTGGTTGTCGTTGTTGCCGCGCAGCACGATCACCGGGCAGTCCGCGTGGGCGGCCACGAACAGGCTGACCGAGCCGAGCAGCAGGTCGGCGACGCCGCTGCGGCCCCGGGTGCCGAGGACGAGGGCGGCGGCGTTGTGGCCCTCCTTCACCAGCGCGTACTCCGGTTCCTCGGGCAGCGACTCGGTGGTGACCGCCAGCTCGGGCCGGCGGCCGCGGGCGCGCCGGGCCGCGGCCTCGACGATGTCCTGGGCGCGTACCTCCTCGGACGGCTTGCCGAGGTCCCGGGCCAGCGCGGCGCCCTCGTACCGCTCCCAGAGGGAGGCGTAGACCAGGCGCAGCGCGACACCGCGCAGGGCGGCCTCGTCGGCCGCCCAGTCGACGGCCCGCAGACTCGGCTCGGAGCCGTCGACACCGACGACCAGCGGAAGTTCCATCGTGCTCAGCCTCCCAAGCCGAGGTCGAAGACGATCCGGGCCTTGACCTCGCCGCGCAGCACCTCGTCGACGGCCTCGTTGACGGCGGTGAGCGGACGGGTCTCGTGGATGACCCTGGTGCGGCCCGCGGCGTGCAGCTGGAAGACCTCGGCGAGGTCCTGCCGGGTGCCGACGATGGACCCGATCACCGAGGTGCCGTTGAGGACGGTGTCGAAGATCGGGACCCGGATCGTGCCGTGGGCCGGCAGAGCCACCATGACCAGCTTGCCGCCGCGCCGCAACCCGGAGTTGACCGCCGCGAAGGCCGTCTCGTCCACCGCGAGCGCGATCGCGGAGTGGGCGCCCCCGTGGCGCTTCAGCTCCTGGGCGACGTCCTGGGTGCGGGCGTCGATGACGAGGTCGGCGCCGAGTTCCGCCGCGAGTTCCAGCTTGTCGTCGGTGACGTCGATCGCGGCGACCCGAGCCCCGGCGATCTTCGCGTACTGCACCGCCAGGTGGCCGAGCCCGCCCACGCCCGAGATCGCCACGAGCTGGGCCGGCGCGGCGCCCGCGACCTTCAGGGCCTTGTACGTGGTGACGCCGGCGCAGGTCAGCGGGGCGGCGTCGAGGGCCGGGACGCCCTCGGGGACCGGCTGGGCGAAGTCGGCCCAGGCCAGCATCTTCTCCGCGTACCCGCCGTCGCAGCCGTATCCGGTGTTGACCTGCTCCTCGCACAGCGTCTCCCAGCCGGCCAGGCAGTGCTCGCAGCGTCCGCAGGCCCGACCGAGCCAGGGCACGGCCACGCGCTGCCCGACCGACAGATGGGCGACCCCCTCGCCGAGCTTCTCGACGAGGCCGACGCCCTCGTGGCCGGGCACGAAGGGCGGGTTCGGCTTCACCGGCCAGTCGCCGCGGGCGGCGTGGATGTCGGTGTGGCACAGCCCGGAGGCCTCCACGCGGATGCGGACCTGGCCGGGTCCGGGCTCGGGGTCCGGCCGTTCCTCGATGACCAGGGGGGCACCGAAGGCCCGTACGACCGCTGCCTTCATGGCTGCTGCTCCTCGGAGGGTCAGTGGTGTGCGACGACCGCGACGGGCGCGACGGCGTGGTGCAGGACGGCGTGGGTGATGTGGCCGATGTGGGTGCCGACCGGGCTGCGGCGGACGCGCCGGCCCACGACGACCAGGGAGGCGTCCCGGGAGGCGCCGATCAGCTGCTCCACGGCGCTGCCGAGGTGGGACTCCTCGGTGACCTCGACGTCCGGGAACTTCGTGCGCCAGGGGGCGACCAGGTCGGTCACGGCGGCGGCCTCGGTCCGCTCCAGAGTCCGCAGGTCGGGCTCGGGGGCCAGGCTGACGCCGTAGTACGGGGGCAGGCTCCAGCCGTGCACGATGCGCAGGGACGTGCCGCGGCGCGCGGCCGCGTCGAAGGCGAAGGCGAGCAGTGCCTCGCTGGTGTTCGCGGGGTCCAGACCGAGCACGACGGGCCGGAAGGGGGCCGCCGCGGACGGTATCCCGGCGGGGTCCGGCCGGTGCTCGTCCGCCGCCTGCTCCCCGGCGCGGACCAGGACCACGGGACGCTCGACGCGCGCCACGACGGCCAGGCCGACGGAGCCGACCATGAAGCCGCCGAAGCCGCTCAGGCCGCGCGAGCCGAGGACGAGCAGTTCGGCGTCGCCGGCCGCCTCGCACAGCGCCTCGGCGGGGCGGCCGGACATCTGCTCGGTGAGCACCTCGACTCCGGGGTGCCGCAGCCGCAGGCCCTCGGCGGCCTCGCGGGGCACCCGCTCGGTCCAGTGCTGGAGCGTCTCCGCGCCGAGCAGCGGCGCCTGCGCCATGGGGTCGGGGACCGGTTCCCAGACGTGGACGAGCTTCACGGGCAGTCCCCGCAGCTTCGCCTCGCGGGCCGCCCATTCGGCGGCGGCCCGGCTCTCGGCGGAGCCGTCGAGACCTACGGTGACGGTGGACGGCATGGTCTGCACCTCCTGGCAGCGAGTGATCCACCAAGAGCATCGTGGGCGGCGGTCGCGGCGGGCAGGGGCCGCTGGTCCCGCCTCCGGGCCGACCGACCCCATCGCCGGGCCGCGCGGCAGGGCCGTGCGGGCCGCGGGCCCGCGGCCGCCCCCCGGCGAGCCGCGGGGCGGTGGCCGTGGGGGCCGAACAGCCCCTGTGGCAGGGCCCGTTCGGGGGGGTGTGCGGACCGCGGCGGACGGGTCAGGGTGCGGCTCTCGCGGTCCGTCGGGCGCGGGAGGATCCTGGGGCCGGAGGGCGGAGGCGGCGCATGGCGGAGCACGCGGGCGGGCGCGGGGCGTGGTGGAGCCGTCCACTGCCGGGCCTCCGCACCCTGCTGGGCTACCGGCGTTCCTGGCTGCGGGGCGACCTGCTGGCGGGGGTCACGGTGGCCGCGTACCTGGTGCCGCAGGTGATGGCGTACGCGGGGGTGGCGGGACTGCCGCCGGTCGCCGGGCTGTGGGCGATCCTGCCCGCCCTTGGGCTGTACGCGCTGCTGGGGTCCTCGCGTCTGCTGTCGGTGGGCCCCGAGTCGACGACCGCGCTGATGACGGCGACGGTCGTCGCCCCGCTCGCCGCCGGTGACCCCGCCCGGTACGCCGCGCTGGCGGCCGGGCTCGCGGCCACCGTCGGACTGCTGTGCGTGGTGGCGCGGCTGGTGCGGCTGGGCTTCCTGGCGGATCTGCTGTCGCGGCCGGTGCTGATCGGCTACCTGGCGGGCGTGGCGCTGATCATGGCCGTGGACCAGCTGCCCAGGCTGACCGGGGTGCCGGTGACGGGGGCGGGCTTCTTCACGCGGCTGTGGTCCTTCCTGCGCCACCTCGGCCAGGCGCACGGGCCCACGGTGCTCCTCGCCGCCGCGGCGCTGGCGTTCCTCTTCGCGGCGGCGCGGTACGTGCGTGCCGTGCCCGGCCCGCTGCTCGCCGTCATCCTCGGCACGGCGGCCGTGGCCGCCTTCGACCTGGACGGCCGGTACGGCGTCGCGGTGATCGGCGAGGTTCCGTCCGGCCTGCCGGGCCTCGCCCTGCCGCGGCCGGGCGACCTCGCGCACCTGGTGCTGCCCGCGCTCGGCGTGCTCATCGTGGCGTACACCGACTTCGTGCTGACCGCGCGGGCGTTCGCGGGGCGCGACGACCGGCCCGGCCTCGACGCCGACCGGGAGTTCCTCGCCCTGGGCGCGGCCAACCTGGGCGCCGGCTTGCTGCACGGGTTCCCGGTGAGCAGCAGTGCCAGCCGCACCGCCCTGGCCGCCACGTCGGGCGCCCGGTCCCAGGCCTACGCCCTGTTCGCCGGGGCGGCGGTGCTGGCCGTGCTGCTCCTCCTCAGCCCGCTGCTGGCGCGCACGCCCTCCGCGGTGCTCGGCGCGCTGGTCGTCTACGCCGCCACCCGCATGGTCGATCTGGCGGGCTTCCGCCGGCTGGCGTCCTTCCGGCGCCGGGAGCTGCTGCTGGCCCTCGGCTGCCTGGCCGGCGTCCTCGCCCTGGACATCCTCTACGGCGTGCTCGTGGCCGTCGGCCTGTCGGTGGCGGAGCTGCTGACCCGGGTGGCCCGTCCGCACGACGCGGTGGAGGGGCTGGTGGCCGGCCTGGCCGGGATGCACGACGTCGACGACTACCCCGAGGCCCGCGCGGTCCCGGGGCTGCTCGTCTACCGCTACGACTCGCCGCTGTTCTTCGCCAACGCCGAGGACTTCCACCGCCGTGCCCTGGCGGCCGTCGACGCGCAGTCCACGCCGGTGCGCTGGTTCCTGCTCAACACCGAGGCCAACGTCGAGGTCGACATCACCGCCCTCGACGCGGTCGACGCGCTGCGCCGCGAACTCGCCGAGCGCGGCATCGTCTTCGCCCTGGCCCGGGTCAAGCAGGACCTGCTCGACGACCTGTCGGCCTACGGGCTGACCGACTCGGTCGGTACGGACCTGATCTTCCCGACCCTGCCCACCGCCGTCGCCGCCTACCACCGCTGGGCCGCGGGCCGGCCGGACCGGCCGGAGTGAGGCGTCTCCGCCGGCACCGCGTCGACAGGGCCGGGCGGGACCCCGGGGGCCTGTAAGGACCAGTTGGGGCCGGGCGGGGACCGTGGGGATCAGAGGCCAGGCGGGAGTCGTGGGGCCGGGGACCCGTGGGGGCCGGATGGGGCCGGGCGGGGCCCGGGGGGAGCCGTCGGGGCCGGGGCCCCGTGGAGATCGGTGGGGACCGGCCGGGACCCGTGTGGCCCATGGGGACCAGTTCAAGCCGGGCGGGGCCCGGGGGGAGCCGGGGTCGGGGACCCGTGGGGGCCGGTTGGGGCCGCACGGCCCCTCGTGGGCCGGTTCCGGGCGCTGCCAGGCTGGCACGGTCACCGACCGGCCGCGCGGACGGCAGGTCCGAGGCGGGAGGAGATCCCGATGAGCACCGCCATTCTCGACGTGCCCACCCTGGAGCGGCTGATCGCCGCCGCCGTGGCCGCGCCCTCCGTCCACAACACCCAGCCCTGGCGCTTCCGGCTCGATCCGGACACCGGCACGCTGGAGATCCGCGCCGCCGCGGAGCGGGGGCTGCGCCACATCGACCCGACCGGGCGGGCGCTGCACCTGTCCGTGGGCTGCGCCGTCCTCAACCTGCGGGTGGCGGTCGCCCACTTCGGCTGGGAGCCGGTCACCCGGCTGCTGCCGCGCCCCGACCGGCCGGACCTGCTCGCCACCGTACGACCGGCCGGCTCCGCCCGGAGTGCCGCCGTGCCGGGCCTGTACGAGGCGCTGTGGCGCCGGCACAGCAGCCGGTTCCCCTTCTCCGGCCGGCCGCTCCCCCCGGCCCTGCGCGCCGAGCTGGCGGAGGCCGCCCTGGCGGAGGGGGCGGTCCTGGACCTGCTCGAGCCGGACGACACCGAGCGGGTGCTGCGCGTCACCCGGGAGGCGGAGCACCGCAACACCGCCGACGCGGACCGGGCGGCCGAGAGCCGCCACTGGGTGCGCGAGCCGCGGGCCGCGGCCCTCGGTGTGCCGCCGGCGGCCCTGGGGCCGCAGGACTTCCGCGACCGGGTCCCGATGCGGGACTTCGGCGCCCACCGGCATCCGGCCGTGCTGGCGGCCCGCCCGTACGAGACCCGGCCGCTGATCGCCCTGCTGTCCACCGCGCACGACCGGCGCACCGACTGGCTGCGGGCCGGTCAGGCGCTGGAGCGCGTCCTGCTGGTGGCCACTGCCCACGGCGTACGGACCTCGCTGCTGCACCAGGCGCTGGAATGGCCCGACCTGCGCGAGCGGCTGGAGTGGTCCCGCACGGGCGGTGGGCGCGGCCACGCGCAGATGGTGCTCCGGCTGGGCTACGGCCCCGACGGCCCCCCGTCACCGCGCCGTACGGCCCGGGAGGTGCTCGCGGAGGAGGAGTGAGCCGCCCCGCCACGCCCCCCCTGTCACGCCCCCGCTCCCCTCCCCCGCCACCGTCCTGTCGCCCACGTCCCGCGCCACCGGCCCCGCGGCCGCCGATTGATCACAGCGGTCCGCGGCCGGTCGCGCCCGGTCCCGGTTGCATAACGCAACTGCCACCGCGCGGACAGTAGGAGACATGTCGGTGCGGGCGTCCCAGGGGTGCGTTGAGATGGCCGGAATTCACCTCAAGAGGCAGGCGGGACGGACTTGAGCACCTTTGTTGACGGGACGACACGGCCGGCGCACTCCGCGGCCGTCGACGGATGCCGCTGCGGCACGCAACTCCCGGACGTCGGACCGTCGGCCGCCGAGAAAAGGTTCCGCGGGCTGCTGGAGGCGGCGCCGGACGCGATGGTCATCGTCGACGACACCGGCACCATCAGACTGGTCAACGCCCAGACCGAGGCCCTGTTCGGCTACCGCCGCGAGGAACTGCTCGGCCGCCCCGTAGAGATGCTCGTCCCCCACCGCTTCCGCGCCCAGCACACCCGCCACCGCGACGGATACGCCGCCAACCGGCAGGTGCGCCCCATGGGAGCCGGCCTGGAACTGCACGGGCTGCGCAAGAACGGCACCGAGTTCCCCGTCGAGATCAGTCTCAGCCCCATGGAGACCACCGACGGACTGCTGGTGTCCGCCGCGGTCCGCGACGTCAGCGACCGCAAGGCGGCCGAGGCCCGCATCAACGAACTCGCCGCGCTGGTCGAGTCGTCGCAGGACGCCATTCTCGCCAAGACCCTCGACGGGTTCATCACCTACTGGAACGCCGCCGCCGCGCGGCTGTACGGCTACAGCGCCGAGGAGGCGATCGGCCGTCACGTGTCGCTGCTCGCACCGGCCGAACTGCAGGACGAGGTCAACGCGTTGCTGCAACGGCTGCGGCACGGCGAGAAGGTGGAGCACTTCGAGACCCTGCGGGTGCGCAAGAACGGCGCCCTCCTGGACGTCGACGTCACCCTGTGGCCGACCCGGGACGCCCGCGGCCGGGTCGTCGGCGCGTGCGCCATCGTCCGCGACATCAGCGACCGCAAGCGCGCGGAGGCCGAGCTCACGGCCCTGCTGGAACAGCAGCGCCACATCGCGCTCACCCTGCAGCGCAGCCTGATGGGGACGCCGCCCGCGCTGCCCGGCCTGGCCACCGCCAGCCGCTACCGGCCCGCCACCCAGGGCGCGGGTGTCGGCGGCGACTGGTTCGACCTGATCCCGCTGGGCGCCGGACGGGTCGGCGTCCTCATAGGCGACGTGATGGGCCGCGGCCTCGAAGCGGCCGCCGTCATGGGCCAGTTGCGCTCGGCCGCGCACGCGCTGGCCAAGACCGGGATGCAGCCCCGCCAGCTCATGCAGGCGCTGGACACGGTGGTCGCCGACCTGGACGTGCCGGACCAGCTCGTCACGTGCTGCTACCTGGTCATCTCCCCGGACGGCGGCAACGTGACCGTCTGCTCGGCCGGCCATCTTCCGACCCTGGTCGTCGGCCCGCACCAGGGCGTCCGCACGCTGCCCGCGCCGGTCAACGCCCCGCTCGGCGTGGGCAACGTCCTCTACGAGCAGTCCTGCACGGACATCGTCCCCGGTGCCACGCTCGTGCTGTACACCGACGGCCTGATCGAGACCCCGGGCAGCGACATCGAGGGTCGGCTCGACGAACTCACCGCCGTCCTGGAGAGGTTCTTCACCGGCTCCACCGAGCTGGAGGCCGCGGCCGACCACGTCCTCGGCACGCTGCTGCCGGACAGCGAGAGCCACAACGACGACGTGACCCTCCTGCTGGCCCAGCTGCCGGCCGCTCCGCTGGCCGCCGTCACCACGGACCTGTCCGCCACCCCGGCCTCCGTGCGCAAGGGGCGGGCCTTCCTCGACGCGGCGCTCGCCTCCTGGGACTGCGGCGCGACCGCCGACGACGCCCGGCTGCTGCTCTCGGAGACGCTCACCAACGCCGTCCAGCACGCCGAGGGGCCCATCGGCCTGCGCCTGTGCCGGACCACGACGGGCCTGACGGTCGAGGTGAGCGACCACAGCCCGCACCTGCCCCAGCCCCGCCTCGCCGCCGAGGACGAGGAGTCCGGCCGCGGCCTGCTCCTGGTACGCACCCTGGCCGAGAGCTGGGGCGTGCGGCCGACCGACGAGGGCAAGACCACGTGGTTCACGCTGAAGCTGTGAGCGGGGCTCCGGAGTGCCTGCCTGACCCGTGAACGGACCTGTGGGCCGGCCACATCGACGGAACGTCACGCCGCGGGATCCCCGCTCGCGACGGCGGGACCTCGCCGGCGCCCGTCCACGCGCCGGGCCCGCGCGGCCGGCCTCCCCCGCGACGCCCGCCGCGTCGCTTTCCGGCCGTACGCGGGCCCGGCACCGGGGCGGGTGTGACCGCACGTCCGCCCCTTCCGAGGAGCCGCCGTGGCGGCGGGCGCCGACCCCACACCGGCACCCGCCCGCGGGACGCGCCCCGCCACCCCCGAACCCGGCGGCGGCGGGGACGGCGGCACGGCGCGGCCGCCCGCAGGCGGACCGCGTCGCTCGGCGTCTCGCGGGCTCGGCTCCCATGCTCGTACCGCACACCGACGAGAAGCAGGGGCCGAACGGCTCCCCGCCCGGACCGACCGTCCCCCACCCCGGCCACCTCCCCCGCGGATCCGCGCACACCACGGCGCCTCCGCCTCCCGCCCACCGCCGTGGACCGATCGGCCCTTCCCCCGCGGGAGCGGGGCCGTGAGGCTGGGAGGGATCCGGGAGCACGGTGGGGCCCGCCGGACGGGCACGGGCAGGTGAGCGGCATGTCGGATGTGACGACCACGGACCTGTACGAGGTGACGATGGCCCTGTCCTACCTGCGCGAGGGCATGGACCGGCCCGCCACCTTCAGCCTCTTCGCCCGTGCCCTCCCGCCCGAGCGCGGCTTCCTGGTGAGCGCGGGCCTGGAACCGGCCCTGGACTACCTGGCGGCCTTCCGCGTCACGGACGACGACGTCCGCGACTTCGCGACCGCCCTGCACCGCCCGCGAAGCGACCTCGCCGCCCTGCGCGGCCTGCGGTTCTCCGGGCAGGTGCGCGCCGTGCCCGAGGGCCGGGCGGTGTTCGCGGGCGAGCCGCTGCTGGAGGTCACGGCCCCGATCGCCGAAGCGCAACTCGTGGAGACGTTCCTGCTCAACCAGGTCAGCCACCAGACGAGCATCGCCTCCAAGGCCGCGCGCTGCGTCCGGGCCGCCGCCGGACACCCCGTCATCGACTTCTCCCTGCGCCGCACGCACGGCACCTCCGCCGGGATGCAGGCCGCCCGGGCCGGCGCCCTGACCGGGTTCGCCGGCACCAGCAACGTCGCCGCCGCGGTCCGCTGGGGCCTGCGCGCCTCCGGCACGATGGCCCACTCCTACATCGAGGCGTTCCCCGACGAGGAGAGCGCCTTCCGCGCCTTCGCCCGCGCCCATCCGGGCCCCGTCACCTTCCTCGTCGACACCTACGACACGGTCCACGGCGTCCGGACGGCGGCGCGGGTGCTGCGGGACCTCGCCCGCGGGCCCGGCTGCGCCATCCGCCTGGACAGCGGCGACCTCGGGGACCTCGCCCGCCGCTCCCGGCGCGTGCTGGACGACGCGGGACTGCCGGAGGTGCGCGTCATCGCCAGCGGTGGCCTGGACGAGTACGCCGTAGACGACCTCGTGCGCTCCGGGGCGCCCATCGACGTGTACGCGGTCGGCACCCGCGTCGGCACGTCGGCGGACGCGCCCTACCTGGACTCCGCGTACAAGCTCGTGGAGTACGACGGGCACCCGGTGATGAAGCTGTCCTCGGCCAAGGTCACGGCGCCCGGCCGCAAGCAGATCCACCGCCGTCCCGGACGGCCCGATGTGATCGCCCTGCTGGACGAGCCGGCACCCGAGGGCGCGGAGTCCCTGCTGCGCACGGTGATGCGGGACGGACGCCGCACCGGCCCGCCCGACACCCTCGACGCCGCGCACGGGCGGCTGCTGGCCGACCTGGCCGCACTCCCCGAGGACGCGCTGAGGATCCGCGCCCCCCGCGCGCCCCGGCCGGAGATCTCCGCCCGGCTGGCCCGCGCCACCGCGGAACTCCGCGCGCGCCTGGCGGCCGGGGACGGCGTCTCCCCTCCCCTGGCCGGATCCGCCCGCTGACCGGGCGGCGGCGGACGTCCCGGCTGGCACAGTCCGGCGCGGCCGGGCAGCGTGGACGTAGCGACGCAGACGTGGAGACGTGGACGTAGCGACAGGGACGTAGCGACAGGGACGTAGCGACAGGGACTGCTGAGTGAGGTGGCCATGGAACCCTCAGAACCGCGACCGCGGGTGATCGTGGGTGTGGACGGCTCGCCGTCGTCGTACGCGGCGCTGCGCTGGGCGGCCCGGTACGCGGGCATGGTCGGCGGTCTCGTCGAGGCGATCCATGTCTGGGACACGCCGTCGTCGGTCGGCTGGAGCGGACCGGCGATCGACCCCGACTTCGACCTGGAGCAGGCGCGGGAGCGCTTCACGGAGGAGATCCGCAGCGTCTTCCCCGACGAGCACCCGGCCGATTTGAAGGAGCACCTCGTCGAGGGCGACCCGTCGGAGGTGCTGGTCCGGGCCTCGGAGGGGGCGGAGCTCCTGGTGGTGGGCAGCCGCGGGCACGGCCGCTTCCACCGCGCGATGCTGGGCTCGGTCAGCCAGCGCTGCGCGCAGCACGCGGCCTGCCCGGTCGTCGTGGTGCACCGGGAGCAGGAGGAGAAGCGCTGACCCGGCGGTCACCCGGGCGGCGGATCACTGGAACGCCGCGTGGATCTCGTGCTCGTCGGCGCTGTGCGAGACGAGCAGGAGTTCGTCGCCCGGCTCCAGCCGCATCGACGGGCTGGGCGCGGTCGGGTTGCCGCCGCGCACGACGGTCGCCACCAGCGTGCCCTCCGGCAGGGCGATGTCGCCCAGAGTGCGGCCGGCCGCCTTCGACCGGGTGGTGATCGCGGTCTCGATGATGCCGACGCCCGCGGTGCTCAGCCGCAGCAGGGCGACGGTGTCCGCGGCGCCCGTCGCCTCCTCGATCAGGGAGACGAGCGGCGTGGCCGCCGGTACGGCGATGTCCACACCCCAGCGGTGGTCGAACAGCCAGGCGTTCTCGTCGTCGTTGACCCGCGCGACCACCCGCGGCGCGGCGAACCGCCGCTTGGCGAGCAGGCTGATGACGAGGTTGTCCTCGTCCCGTCCGGTGGCGACGACCACCAGGTCGGCGCGCGCCACGCCGGCCCGCTCCTGGACGGCCGCCTCCCCGGCGTCGCCGACGAGGAGGTGGGCGTCGCACTGCCCGCGCAGCGCCTCGACGCGGTCCTCGTCGGCGTCGACCAGGGTCACGTGGTTGCCCGCGGCCGAGAGGACCTGGGCGACCCGGGTCCCCAGCCGGCCGGCGCCGGCGATGAGTACGTTCATGTGCCGAGCTCCTTGTTCAGGAAGCCGCGCAGCCGGCGCAGCGCCCGCGCGGCGACGGCGAAGGTGACCACGTCCTGGGGGGCGGCGGTGGTGACCCGGTGGGGGATGTGGGACCGCCCGTCGCGGGTCACCTCCACCACCCGGATCTCGCCGTCGACCTCGAACTCCGTGAGCTTCCGCCCGGCGAGGTAGCCGGGGAGGGTGGAGCGGACGAGGAGGGTCTCGCCGTTGCCGAAGGTGATGTCGGGGACGAGGTGGCGGTGGAGCAGCATCTGGTGGATGCGGTTGACCGACCAGGTGACGTCGCAGACCGTCGGGATGCCGAAGCCGTCGTAGAGGCCGGCGTGCCGGGGGTCGTGCACCCGGGCGAGGACGATGGGGACGCGGAAGGTCTCCTTGGCGGTCCGGGCGACGACCAGGTTGCTGTAGTCCCCGGAGGTGACGGCCACGAGCGCGTCGCTGTGGCCGATGCCCGCCTCCTCCAGCACGCTGCGGCTGAAGCCGTTGCCGACGTGGAACCGCCCCGGGAAGCCGGGCGGGAGACGGCGCCCGGCGGTCCGGTCGCGGTCGATCACGCGGATGTCGTGGTTCTCCCTGACCAGTTGGGCGGCCAGGACGGATCCCACGCGTCCGCATCCGGCGACGACGATTCTCATCGCGGGTCTCCTTCCGGTGTCATCGCGCATCCCTGTCCCGCCTCGTCGGGCGTCCCTGTCCCGCCTCATCGGGCGTCCCTTTCCGGCCTCATCGCGCACGTCTCCTTCCGGTCTCGTCGCGCGTCTCCTTCCGGTCGCGGCGCGCGCCCGCGCAGCCGCGCCTTGCGCGCCTCGTCGGCGAGCAGGGGCAGGACACCGACGGCGGCGAGGAGGGCCCAGTCGCCGGCCGTCAGCGCGGCGGTGTGGAACACGGCCTGCAGCAGGGGCAGATAGCTGATCGCGGCCATGATCCCGAGCCCGAGGAGACCCGCGGCGATCAGCCACGGGTTGCCGAATACGCCCGCCCGGAAGACGCTCTCGCGCTCGGTGCGGACGGCCAGCGCGTTGAAGAACTGGCTGACGACGATGCCCGCCTGGACCATGGTGATCGCCTCGCGGTAGACGGGGTTGTCGGCGGTGAAGTCGGCGTAGGGGATGCCGGAGTCGTGGATGCGCCAGAAGAACACCGCGCAGACGCCGAGCGCCTGGATGCCGCCGAGGAACAGGATGCGGCGCACGACGGCCCGGGAGAACAGCGGCTCGGTCCGCGGCCGCGGTGGCTGGTCCATCACGTCGGACTCGGGCGGTTCGGCGCCGAGAGCGAGGGCGGGCATCACGTCCGAGCCCAGGTCGATCGCGAGGACCTGCACCGCGGTGATGGGGACCAGCGGGAAGCCGGCGAAGGTGGCGGCGAGGATGGGCGCCAGCTCGCCGATGTTGTGGCTGAAGAGGTAGACGAGGAACTTCCGGATGTTCTGGTAGACGGAGCGGCCCAGGCGCACGGCCACGGCGATGGAGCCGAAGGAGTCGTCCAGGAGCACCATCTCCGCGGCCTCGCGGGCGACGTCGGTGCCGGAGGCGCCCATGGCCACGCCGATGTCGGCGTGCTTGAGGGCCGGGGCGTCGTTGGCGCCGTCACCGGTGACGGCGACGACCTCGCCGCGCCGCTGGAACGCGGTGACCACCCGCATCTTGTGCTCGGGGCTCACCCGGCACAGCAGCAGTTCGCCGGCTTCCGCCAGCAGCCGGTCCAGCGCCGTGTCGTCCAGGGCGTCCAGTTCCGCTCCGGTGGCCACGGTGGGCGCGGCGGACCGGACGATGCCGACGCGGCGGGCCACCGCCTCGGCGGTCAGGGGGTGGTCGCCGGTGACCATCACGATCCGGATGGACGCCCGGTGACAGGCCTCGACGGCCTCGTACACCTCCGGCCGGGGCGGGTCCTGCATTCCGGCCAGGCCGAGCAGGGTGAGGTCCGACTCGTCCTGGTCGCGCGTCCCGGGCGGGCCGGTGACCTCGCGTGCGGCGACGGCGAGGACCCGCAGGCCCTGCGCGGCCAGTGCGTCGGCCGCGTCCGTGACGCGCCGGCGCCCGGCGTCCGTGAGGGCTTCGGCGGTACCGGCGCGGTCCAGCCGGGTGCAGCGGGCGAGGACCTCCGACGGGGCGCCCTTGACCCGCACCCGCCGGGTGCCGTCCTCGTCGTGCACGGTGCTCATCAGCTTGCGCACCGAGTCGAAGGGGTGTTCGGCGATGCGCGGTGCCTTCGCCTCCTCGGCCGCCGTGTCCAGTCCGGCCTTGGCGGCGGCCACCAGCAGCGCGCCCTCGGTGGTGTCGCCGAGGACCCGCCAGTGGCCCGCGCCGGTGGGCGCCACGAGGCGGGCGTCGCAGCACAGGGCGGCCGAGCGGAGCAGTTCCCGCACCGCGTCCGGGTCGTCGACCCGCCCCTTGGGCTCGTAGCCCACTCCGGTGACGGTGTGCTCGCCGTCCGCGGCCCAGATCCGTACGACGGTCATCTCCGCCTGGGTGAGCGTGCCGGTCTTGTCGGTGCACACCACGGTGGTCGAGCCCAGCGCCTCCACGGCGAGCAGCTTCTTGACCAGGGCGTGGTGGCGGGCCATGCGCCGCACGCCGAGGGCCAGGGAGACCGAGAGGGTCGCGGGCAGGCCCTCCGGGACCAGCGCGACCATCACACCGAGCGCGAACACGAACGAGGGAACCAGGCCCTGGCCGGTGGGGAGCCGGATCGCGAACAGGGCGGCGCCGACCGCGAGGGCGGTGCCGGCGACCCGGCGGGCCATGACCGCCACCTGCCGCTGCAACGGGGTCTTCTGCCGGGGTGCGGCCGCGGTGAGCCGGAAGATCCGGCCGAACTCGGTGGCCTGGCCGGTGGCGAAGACGACCGCGCGGGCGGTGCCGGTGATGACGTCGGTGCCCATGAACACGCAGTCGCGGGCCCGCAGGACCTCCTCGGCCGTGTCGGGTCCCGCGGTGCGGCGTACGGGGTCGCTCTCGCCGGTGATGGCGGCGTTGCTGACCGTGAGGTCGTGGGCCTCGACCACCCGGCAGTCGGCGGACACGGTGTCCCCCGCCTCCAGCACCACCAGGTCGCCCGGTACGAGGTCGCGGACCGCCACCTCCTCGAGGGCGCCGTCGCGCAGCACCCGGCACCGGTGCGGCACCATCGCCTGCAGCGTCTGGGCGGTGCGCTCCGCGGAGTACTCCTGGGCGAACCCGATCGCGGCGTTGAGCGCCACCACGCACAGGATCGCCACGGCGAGTTGCAGGGTGCCCGGCTGGCGCGGGTCCTGCAGGGCGTAGGCGAGGAAGGTGATGCCGGAGGCGACGATCAGCACGACCGCGAACAGGTCGGTGAACTGGGCCGCCAGCTGCCGCCACACGGCGGGGCCGCGGGCGGCGGGCAGTTCGTTGGGTCCCTGGTCCAGCAGCCGTTGGCGTGCCGTCGCCGAGGCCAGTCCGCGGGGCGAGGTGTCCAGCGCGGCGAAGACGTCGGCGACGGCGAGGGTGTGGACGGGCCGCCCGGGGGACGGCGGGGCGGCGGGAGCCGGGGCCCCGCCGGCCGGGCCGCCCTCCCCGGGGGATGCCGAGCGGTCCGCCCGGGCGCGCAGCGCCTTCACGGGGTCTCGCCGGGTTCGGCACCGCCCTGGTCGAGCCGGAACGGCGGGTAGGCGTCGGTCATCAGGCCGGCGTAGACGGCGACGCGCAGCACCCACCGGTTCATACCGACGACGAGGTCGAACAGGCCGCGCGGGTAGGTTCCGGTGAACAGCAGGCAGAAGCCTCCGAAGACGGCGAGCAGGGCGATCAGCCCGCCGTCCCACCAGCCCAGGCGCAGGCCGCCCAGGAAGAAGGCGACGACCAGGTAGTGCGGCAGCGCCAGCAGCCACCACTTCACCAGCACCAGGCCGCGCGAGAGCCGTTCCGGGTACGCGATGGTCACGCGGGCCGGGTAGGAGGGCTCCTCGCCGAGGCTGAACGGCGGATAGCGGTCGGTGGCCAGGGCGCCGTAGGAGTAGTACGTGACCCGCCACGACCAGCGCAGCACACCGGCGTTGAAGTCGAACAGCGGCCGGGGGTAGCGCTCGGTGAACAGGATCGCGACGAAGGCGACGGCGCTGACCAGGACGAAGGCGATCCACAGGAAGACCAGCGCGATGTAGTGCGGAAGGGCCAGGAGCCACTTCACCAGCCACAACCAGCGCGACAGCGGCGCGTCGAGTTCCGCCCGCACGCGCACCGGAGGGCCCGGCGGGGAAGCCGCCGCCGGGGGGCCGCTCACGTTCGGCTCCGCTCCGGGGCCGGAGCAGGGGCCGTCGCCGGGGCCGGAGCAGGGGCCGTCGCCGTTTCGTCCGCGCCGGGGGCCGTCGCCGTCTCGCCCCCGCCGGGGGCCGTCGCCGTCTCGTCCGCGCCGCGTGCGATCTCCAGGCTGGTCTCCGGGACCTGCGCGAGCGTGTTGCTCACCGTGCAGTGGGAGACCACCGCGCGGAACGCGGGCAGCCGGTCCTCGGGCAGGGCGGGGGCGTGCACGGTCAGCGCGAGGCCGGCGACGCGGGCCGGCCGGTCGTCGGCCATGCGGAAGCGGGCGTCGACGCGCAGCCCCTCGCGGCTGATGCCGTGACGGTCCAGGAAGCGCCCGGCGTAGTGGGCGACGCAGGAGGCGACGGACGCCACGAACAGCTCGACGGGGGTGGGCGCGGTGTCCTTGCCGCCGTCGGGCTGCGGCTGGTCGACCGTGAGGACGTGGCCGCGGACGCCGATCTCGTAGGCGTCGCCCGCGACGGGCCGCACCTCGACCCGCCCGGGCGGGCCGCCGGGCGCGGGCTCCACGGCGGCGGCCTGGTAGAGCAGCATGCCCGCCAGGCGCCTGGCCTCCTCCGGCGTCAGCGACGCCCACAGCTCGCCCTTGTCCTGCGGGGTGCAGGAGGTCTCCAGGACGACCCGGTCCATGGAGGCGGGCAGTCCGGGCGGGACGAAGCGGGTCACGTCGATGGTGCGGCCGCAGCGCGTTCGGATGGTCATCTCGGCTCCCTGCCGGTCGAGCCGGCCGTCGTGGCCGGCTGGTGCCGCCGGGCGCCCCGGTCGGGGACGGCCCGGGCGGTACGGGTACGGGGTGGCTCGACGTCGAGGTCGGCGCCGCCGTAGGAGAAGGTGAGGGCCGGGTGGACCGCCACCACTCCGGGGACCGCCCGGCACAGGCGCACGACGACGGGCAGGTCGGTGGCGGAGTCGAGCCGGCCGGTCAGGGTGACGACGCCCTCGTCGCCCCGGACCCGGACGCGTCCGGGGTCGAGGCGCAGGGTGTGCTCCAGGACGTCGCGGCGGATCTCGTCGGCGAGGGCGGCGTCGCCGCGCAGGTAGGGCCACAGCAGGTCGCGGGCGCTGACGAGGCCGGCCAGCCGCCCGTCGGGCCCGACGACGGGCAGCCGTCGCACCTCGTGGCGCTCGTGGCGCTCCCTCGTCCGGGCCGCCTCGGCGATGCTCCACCCGGGGCGTGCCGTGACGGCGGGCGCGGTCATGAGGGCGGCGGCGGTCTCGGCGCCCACCCGCGCCGGGTCGGGCACGACGAGGCCGCGGCCCGCCTCGTGGCGCAGCAGGTCCGACGCGGAGACCACGCCGAGGGGGCGCCCCTCGGCGTCGACGACGGGCGGCGCCGTGACCCGGTGACGGTCGATAGTCCGCGCGACCTCCTTGAAGGCGCAGCCGGGCCGCACGCCGACCACCTCGCGGGTCATGACGTCGCCGACCGTGGAGTACCGCATGAAGTCCTCGGTTTCGCCGGTGGCAGGCCGGACGCCCCACCGCCCCCAGTCGACCGCCGGCCGCCGGGCGCCGTCTGGGGCCGAACAGTCCACCCGCGCCCGCGAAGGTCCCTCGGGTCCGTCCGGTGCGCCCGTGGCGTTCACCGCCGATGCGGGGTCTCCGCGGCGGCCCAGCGGCGGCGGACCGACTCCTCGTGCTCGGCCTGCTCCAGCGCCTGGTCGGCGGCGGCCAGTTCGGCGGTGAGCCGGGGGATCCAGTGGCGGCGCAGGGCGCGCACCCGCTGCCGGGTCCGGGTGGCCTCCTCGGTCAGCAGCGCGGCGGCGGTGCGGGCCACGGCGTACTCCGCTCCGGCGCCGACGGCGTCGCGGTAGGCGGTCTCGGCGTGCACCAGTGCGGTGGTGCGCGCCAGGGCCTCGCCGGGATCCCTGGCCGGGGGTGTCCAGTGGCTGCCGTCGGGGTGGCGGACGCCCATCAGGGCCGCCCACCGGACGTCGAGCGTCCCCGTGGCGGCCGGCGCCGCCTCGGCCACAGCCCCCTCCCCGGCGATCACCACTCCCTTCAGCAGCCACTCCTCCGCCTCGGCGGTCAGCGCGCGCCACCGTTCCTCGGCGGCCCGCGCCGTGTCCTCCAGCGCGCGCAGGCGGTCCAGGAGCAGGCGCAGCTTGCGCTCCAGCAGGTCCGCGCCGCGCTGCGCGGCGTCCAGCCGCCTGCGCAGCCTCAGCCGCCCGGCCCGCCCGGGAGGCTGCCGCGGCCGGGCGCTCACGGCCCGGCCTCCGCCCCGCCCGAACGGCCCGCCCGCCGCTCGGCCTCCGCGCCGCCCGGACCGTCCGCGGGTGGCTCGGCCTCCGCCCCGTCCGAACGGCCCGCCCGCGGCCGGGCGTCCTTGCCCTCCGCGCCGTCCGCACCCGGTCTCGCCGAGCCCGTCGCCGTGCCGCCCGCGACCGCGTCTCCGGGCGGGTCCGCGGGCGCGGCGGGGTCCGTCGCGTCGGGTCGCGGCGCCGTCCCGGCCGGCGGCGGGGCCGTACCCTCCGGCGGCGTGCCCGTCCCGGCCGACAGCGGGTCCGTAGCGTCCGGTGGTGGGGCCTCGGCGTGCAGGCGCTGGTGGAGCAGGTCCGCGGGGAGCATGGAGAGCTGGCCCGCGGGGAGGCGGAGCAGGACCTGCCAGGCGCGTTCGAGGGCTTCGGTGAGCGGGCGGTTCTCGTCGGAGCGCTGGGCGACGAAGTCCCGCAGGAACGCGTCCTCCATGTCGAGGTGGCGGCGGTCCGTCGCGCTGAGCGCGGACTGCCCGATCAGGTCGGCCAGTTCGCGGACCTGCCGGGCGCGCGCCAGCGCGGCGATCAGCTGGGCGGCGACCGCCGGGTGGTCCGCCCGGGTGCGGCCCGCCCCGGCGCCCGAGCGCAGCAGCCGGGACAGCGACGACAGGGGGTCCACGGGCGGGAACACCCCCTGGGCGTGGACGGCGGGCGACAGCACGATCTGGCCCTCCGTGATGTATCCGGTGAGGTCGGGCACCGGGTGCGTGATGTCCCCCGCCGGCATGGTGAGCACCGGCAGCACGGTCACGGATCCGGGACGGCCGCGGATCCTGCCGCAGCGTTCGTAGAGGGAGGCGAAGTCGCTGTAGAGGTAGCCCGGGTAGGCGCGCCGGGCGGGGATCTCGCCGCGGGAGGCGGAGACCTCGCGCAGCGCCTCCGCGTAGGCGGTCATGTCGCCCATCACCACCAGGACGTGACGGCCCTCGCCGAAGGCCAGGTACTCGGCCACCGTGAGCGCGATCCGCGGGGTCAGCAGCCGTTCGATCACCGGGTCGTCCGCGGTGTTGAGGAACAGGGCCAGCTCGCCCGCCGCGGCGCGCTCGCCGAGCCCCTCACGCACCGCCAGGGCCTCGGCGTGGGTGAGCCCCATGCCGGCGAAGACGACGCTGAACGGCTCGCCCGCGCACGAGGCCTGCGCGGCGATCTGCACGGCCAGGTCCAGATGGGGCAGCCCCGCCGACGAGAAGACGGGCAGCTTCTGGCCGCGCACCAACGTGGTGAGGACGTCGACGGCGCCGATCCCGGTCAGCACGGGCTCGGCGGGCGGCTCGCGCCGTACCGGGTTGATCGGCGCGCCCGCGACCTCGGCGGTGCGCGGGCCGAAGACGGGCGGGCCGCCGTCGACCGGCTCCCCGCGCCCGTTGCACGTCCGCCCGAGCCAGCCGGGCCCGACGGGGACGCGCAGCGGCGCGCCGGTGAACGCCACCCGGGTGCGGCGGGGGTCCATCCCGGCGGTGCCCTCCAGGGCCTGTACGAGGGCCAAGTCCCGGTCGACCTCCAGCACGAGCCCGTGGCGCAGCTCACCGTTCGCCAGGCGGATGAGGGCGAACTCGTCCCAGCCGACGCCCGACACGCCGTCGACCAGGACCAGCGGCCCGCGCAGCTCGCGTACGGAGGTGTACTCGACCTCGGTCACGGCACCTCCTTCAGCCGGGCCAGCACGGTGTCCCGGGCGGCGCCGATGCCCGCGGTGTCCCGTGGGCCGGCCTCCTCGCGCACCCGCAGCAGCGGCGTGAAGTCGACCTCCTCCACGGCGTCGGCGCGGGCCGCGGTGTCCGCCGTCCGCGCGCAGCTCTCGGCCACCGCCAGCACCGCGTCGGCGAGGGCGGCCGTCCGGGCGGGCGAGCAGTAGGCGTCCGCCGGGGACAGCGCGCTCTGCTGGAGGAGTCCCTCGCGCACCAGGCGCCCGGCGAGCACGCTCATCCGTTCGGCCGGGGGCAGGGCCGTGATGCCGACGAGTTCGACGAGGTCGGCGAGCCGGTCCGCCTCAGCGAGCAGACGGCCCACGCGTTCGCGGCGCTCGGCCCAGTCGGGGTCGGCCTGCCCGGCGGGGCCGCGGTCCAGGGTGGCCGTGTCCCGGGAGAAGGAGTCCGCCCAGGAGACCGCCGGGTAGTGCCGGGCGTAGGCGAGGTCGCGGTCCAGGGCCCACAGGCAGCGCACGAAGCGCTCGGTGTGGGCGGTGACGGGCTCGGTGAAGTCCCCGCCGGGCGGCGAGACGGCGCCGAGCAGGGTGACCGACCCGGTGCCGCCGCCGAGGGTCCGCACCGCCGCGGCCCGCTCGTAGAAGGCCGCCAGCCGGGAGGCGAGGCCGGCCGGGTAGCCCTCCTCGGCCGGGAGCTCCCCCATGCGGGCGGCGAACTCGCGCAGCGCCTCCGCCCAGCGGGAGGTGGAGTCGGCGATCACCACCACGTCGAGTCCCATGTCGCGGAAGTACTCGGCGACGGTGGCGGCGGTGTGCACGCCGGCCTCGCGGGCCATCATCGGCATGTCGGAGGTGTTGGCGAGGACGACGGTGCGGTCGGCCAGCAGGCCGCCGGTGCGCGGGTCCTCCAGCCGGGACAGGTCGGCGATCACCTCGGCCATCTCGTTGCCGCGTTCGCCGCATCCGACGTAGACGATCACGTCCGCGTCGCACCATTTGGCGATCTGCTGGAGCAGCATCGTCTTGCCGGTGCCGAAGCCGCCGGGGACGGCGACGGTGCTGCCGCGCGCCACGGGGAAGAGCAGGTCGATGACGCGCTGGCCGGTGATCAGCGCGGTGGTCGCCGCGAGACGCTCCCGCACGGGCCGCGGCGCGCGCACGCCGCAGGGTTCGGCGAGCCGTACGGGGGTGCCGCCGACGACGGCCACCACGTCGTCCTCGCCGTACCGCCCGGCGGGCGCGAGGTCCGCGACGGTGCCGGAGCAGCCCGCGGGGACCAGGATCCGCAGGCCGCGGCCGGGACCGCCCGGCACGTCGCCGAGGACGTCGCCGGGGGCCACCCGCTGTCCTTGGGCGGCGCGGGGGGTGAAGGGCCAGGTCCGGGCGGGGCCGGCGGTCCGGGCGGGCAGGGCGGCGAGCAGCCGGTCGCCGGCGGCGGAGAGCGGGCGCAGCAGGCCGTCGAAGACGCCGCCGAGCAGGCCGGGCCCGAGCCGTACGGTGAGCGGGCGGCCCTGCGGCCGGACGGGGTGGCCGGGGGCCAGTCCACCGGTGTAGGCGTAGGCCTGGGCGGTGGCGATGTCCCCCGTGATGGCGACGACCTCGGCGGCCAGCCGGGCCTCACCGAGGAGCACCAGGTCGTTCATGGCGATCCCGGGGACGTAGCCGAACTGGATCAGTGGTCCGGCCACCCGGACCACCGAGGACGCCGGAGCGGGGGCCTCCGTCACGGCGTCCACAGCTCCTGTACCCGTGGGCCGAAGCGGTCGAGGGCGCGTTCGGCGAGGGCGGCCGGGGTGAGGTCGAGCCGGCGGCCGGGCACCTCGGCGACGATCCCGCCGTCCGTGCCGGGGTGGACGACGGCGTCGGCGCCGAGGGTGTCGCGGGCCCGCCGGGTGAGCGCGTCGAGCAGGTCGTCGCGGTGCCCGGCCGCCGTCCGTACGCCGTCGGCGACCTCCCGGCGGAACTCCTCGTACGCCTCTCGGCGGGCGCCCAGCCGGGCCCGCGCGGCGTCGTGGCGGGCGTGGACGAGTTCCCGGGCCGCGGCGGCGACGCCGTCCCGGCGGCCCGCCGCGCGGGCCCGGGCCAGCACGGCGTCGGCCCGCGAGCGGGCCGCCTCCAGGGTGGCCTGCGCCTCGGCCCGGGCGCGGGCCAGCGCGACCGCGCGGGCCTCGCGGGCCTCGGCGAGCAGGGCCTCGCGGACCGGTTCCAGGCCGTCGTCGGCACGGGCGCGCGGCGCGGTCATACCGGCAGCACCACCGTCAGCGGGGGCTGCGTGTCGAGCCGGGCACCCAGCGCCTCGGCCGCCCGGGGGGTGAGGACGACCAGGGCGACCTCGGGGGGCAGGCCCCGCCAGGCCTCTCTCGCCGCCTCGGGCTCCTCGGCCGCGAGGACCACTGCTCCGGCGAGGGCCAGCCCGCAGACCCGGTCCCGCTCGCCGATGGCGGCCACCGTCGACATCGTTCAGGCCTTTCCGATGAGCAGGATCGCGACGACCAGGCCGTAGACGGCGATCCCCTCGGCCAGGCCGACGATCACCATGGCCCGGCCGAACAGCTCGGGCCGCTCGCTGAGGGCCGCGAGGGCGGCGGCCCCGGTGTAGGCGACGGCGGCGGCCGCGCCGATCGACGCTCCGCCCACCGCGATGGCGGCCGCGATCAGGGCCGTGCCGTTGGCGCCGCCCGCGCCCGCGGTGCCGGCGGCCTCGGCGGCCGAGGACAGCGTGGTCAGCACCAGCAGGAGGGCGCCCCCGAGGAGCACCGCGTCGGCGGCGAGGATCCACCGCAGGGCCTGCCGGGGCCGCCGTCGCGCGAGGAACCGCACGGCGGCGAGGACCGCGCCGACGAGGGGCAGGACGATCAACCAGGTGAGCATGCGGTCACCTCCGCATCGGTGCCGGCCGGCACCGGGCCGGCCGACTTGACGTACCAGGGACGGAACGGCCGGCCCTGGAACTCGAAGAGCCGGGAGAAGAGCTCGTAGTACTCCAGCCGCAGGGCCTGCACGCCGGCCACCAGGGCCTCCAGCGCGAAGGTGACGGCGGTTCCCACCACGAGGACGACGGCGGCGCCGGCGAGCGCGGCGCCGCCGTGCCGGGCCAGTCCGGCGGTGCCCCGCCAGACGACGTCGGCCAGGGCGGCGTGCGTGAGCCCGAAGGCGGCCAGCCGGGCGAAGGAGAGCGTGTTGGTGCCGACGCGGACGACCACGTCGAGCAGGCGTACGGCCGTCTCGGTGCCGCCTTCCAGGCCGCCCGCCGTGGTGCGGAAGATGCCCACCGCGGTGAGTCCGAGCCCCAGCACGGCGACCGACGCGCCCGCGGTGGCGGGCACCGTGCGGTGCGTGGCGAGCGCCAGTACGGTGAGCGCGAGCCCGAGGTGGACGGCGAGCCCGGCGCAGCCCGTCGACGCCAGCACGGACCACCCCGGCCCCTGTTCGCGCCACCGGTTGACGGCGCCCGCCCCGTGGGCCATTGCCAGCAGCAGTGCGCCGAACCCCACGGCGGCGATCAGCAGCCGCTCGGGGTCCTCCAGCGGGTTCAGCCACAGCACCGGCAGGAGGTGGGTGGGGCCGAAGAACTCCCCGTAGGCGAAGCCCGCCAGGATGCCGCACACCCCGGCGCCCACGAGGAACGGCCAGGCCGCGCGGACGCCGGCCAGGCGACGGGGTGCACGGCGCCACAGCAGCAGGCCCGTCAGCACCAGCAGGGCCCCGTGGCCGACGTCGCCGAACATGACCCCGAACATCACCACGTACGCGATCCCGGCCGGCCAGGACGGGTCGAGGTCGGCGTACGGCACGGTGCCGTACGCCGAGACCAGCGGGGTGAAGGACGCGCGGCGGGGCGCTCGGGCGCCGCGCAGCAGCGTGGGCGGCTCCACGCCCCGGGGGCGGCGCAGGCGCACGAAGGCGGCTCCGGTGCCCCGCAAACGGTCGGCCATTCCCACCACGGCGCCGGACGGGCACCAGCCGGCCAGCGCCGCGACCTCGCCCTGCCGGACGGCGCTGCGCGCCCGTTCCTCCAGTTCGGCCTCGCCCTTGAGCAGGGCCGGGGCGGTCACCGGTGCGGGCCCGTCCGCGCCGGGGGGTTCCGTGGCCAGCAGCGGCGGGCCGGGATGGCCGCCGGCCGCATGGAGGCGGCGCGCGGCGGGCCCGGGTTCCAGCCCCTCCGCCACGTCCAGTTCCACGCAGCCCGCCTCGGCCACCCGTACCAGGGCGCCGCGCAGCCCGGTGCGCGGGACCACGACGGCCACGCGGCGCATCCTGACCGGCAGCAGGTTCTCAGACCAGGGCATCGAGCACCTCCGGCCGTGCGCCGCCGCGCGCCGCCAGCGCGAGGGCGGCCCGTACCGCCCAGGCGTCCGCGGAGAGTACGGCGACCGCGCCGACGACGGCCGTGGCGTCGTGCCGCACCGTGTGCGCCATGCTCCGGCCGTCCGCCTCCAGCGTGTGCCACCAGCGCAGTTCGGCCCGCCAGAGGTCCGCGGGGGTGTCGACGCCGGCCATGACCCAGGCGGCCGCGGGCGGCAGGGCGTGGCGGAAGTCGGCCCAGGAGGCCGCGTTCACGGCCCGTGCGCCCAGGACGGCCGTGGCGCCGCGGCGGGCGCCGGCGGCCGGGGTACGCCCGTGCACGAAGCGTTCCCGGGCGGTGAGCACGGCGGCCCGGCCGGCCGCCCAGCGGCGGGCGCCGGGGACGGCTGCGGCGGTGCGCAGCGCGACCGTCAGCCGCATCGAGGCCAGGATCGCGGCGGGTGTCTCACCCCCGGGATCGCCCCAGGAGGAGGCCGTGAGCGCGGCCCGCAGCGCGCCCGGCGTGCCCGCCCGCGACAGACCGCGCCACGCGGTGGCCAGGGCGCCCAGGTCGTAGGGCGGCACGACGGGGGTCACCGTGTACGCCGACCGCGTGGTGCGCGGCTCCAGGGGTGCGGTGCCCGCACCGTCGGCCGGTCGCGTGTACCGGGGTTCCTCGGGGGCCGGTTCGCCGGTCGCCGGTTCGGCGCTCGCCGGACGGCCGGCTTCCGGACGGTGGGCCGCCGGTTCGCCGTCGGCCGTTCCGGGCGCCGGGCCCGCGCGCGGCGCTTCC
The DNA here is from genome assembly GCF_044746005.1 of Streptomyces sp. NPDC086766. Lineage (NCBI taxonomy): Bacteria > Bacillati > Actinomycetota > Actinomycetes > Kitasatosporales > Streptomycetaceae > Streptomyces > Streptomyces sp. NPDC086766. The sequence goes on from NZ_JBIVBI010000007.1 coordinate 266,326, forward strand.
GCGTGCGGTGGCGCGGTGGGGAGCGGCGCGGTGGGCGCGGGAGAGGGGGCGGCCGGAGAGGGGCGCAGGCGGGCCGCGACGTTGGCGATCTCGAAGCCCGCCGCGAGCGGGCGCAGCATCGTCACCCCGCCGCGGGGCAGCCACCCGGCGAGGACCCGCAGATGCCACAACAGGGTGGCCGCCACGGCCCGCTGGGCCGCGGGCAGCGAGGTGGCGGCCCGCACCCGGGGATGGTAGGGAGTGCCCGCCAGCAGGCGCAGCGCCTCGTCGAGGCCGGAGGTGCGGGCGAGCTCCCGGGCGCCGTCCAGGCCGGCGCAGCGGGAGGCGAGGGCGCGGGCCCTGATCGCTCCCGCCACCCACCCGGCGCTCATCCGGCTCCCCCGCCGTCGGCCGGTACGCGCAGGGCGTCCCGGACCACCCGCGCCACCAGCGCGGGCATCCTGTCCCCGGCCCGGCGCCGCAGCGCGCGTGCCGCCGCGGCGCCGTCCCGGCGGATGCGGTCCGCCTCCTCGGCGACGGCGCCGCGTCCGGCGGCGAACCCGGCCGCGCGGGCCTCGGCCCGTCCGGCGAGGGCGCCGGTCACGATCTCCTCGGCCCGCTCCCGGGCCTCCCGGCGCACCGCGTCGGCGTCGCGCCGTCCCGCGCGGCGGATCTCGTCCGCCTCCTCCTGCGCGGCGGCGAGCAGCGCGAACAGCGGCCGCACCTCCGTCGCACGTTCCGCCGCGCGGTCGGCGGGCACACCGACGGCCGCTGCTCCGGCCGTGCCGACGCGGCGGAAGCGGGCGAGGAAGTCACGGAATCGCAGCACCATCTTCTCGGGGCCTCTCCGGACCCTTTCCGGATCCTCTCCGGCTTCTCCGGATCCTCTCCGGCGGGGCGTCATCCTTCAGTCTCAGCCTCCACCCGCGCCCTGTCCTGCGTTGAGGGGCTGGGTGCCTCCATCGGTGGACCGTCCGGCCCTAGGCGGCCGGCACCCGGCGGCCGGACTTTGGTGAGGGGACACGACGAGTGCGGGGGGACGGAGAAGACTGCGGGAGGCTGGAGTGAACGAGCACGAGGCGTACTCCACCGGAGCCGAGGCGCGTCACGGTGTGCCCGGCAGGCCGCCCGGGCCGGCCGAGGCCGTCCACGAGGAGATGCTGCTGCGTTACCTGGGCGCGATGGCGGCCGTGTCGTCGAAGCAGGCCGCCCACCACGGTCCCCCGGGCTACGGACGGGCGGAACGGCCCGCGCCCCCCGCGACGGCCGCCGCGGCTCCCGCCGGGGAGGCGGCCGGAGCCGGGACCGCCGCACCGCCACCGGTCACGGCCGGGCCCGGACGCACGGGCGCCGCGACGACCGCGCCGTTGCAGGTGCGCGACGTGATGCAGGTGCCCGCCCCGTCGGTGTCCTGGGACCTGCCGTTCTCGGACGTCGCGCGGGTCCTGGCGCGCGAGGGCGTCGGTTCCGTGGCCGTCGTGGACGCGCACGACCGGGTCGTCGGGGTGGTGTCCGAGTCCGATCTGCTGGCGAAGGTCGCCGTCGAGGCCCAGGAGCACCGTCCCGGGCCGCTGCGCCGCATCAGGGAGCGCAGGCTCCTGGAGAAGGCGCACGGCGACACCGCCGAGGTGCTGATGACGAGCCCGGCCATCACCGTCCTGCCGGGTGCGTCCGTGGCGGAGGCGGCGTGGCTGGCGGCGCTGTCGCGGCTGAAGCGGGTGCCCGTCACCGACCACGAGGGACGTCTCGTGGGTACGGTCCACCGCAACGCCCTGCTGCACGGGCTCATCCGGGACGACGTGGGCATCCAGAAGGACGTCCGGCATCTGGTGACCGTGGTGGCCGGGCCGGGCGCGGCCGACGCCGTGCAGGTGGGCGTCCGCGGCGGTGTGGTCGATCTCCAGGGGCGGATGCCCGCGGCCGCCGCGGAGCAGCTGGTCGCGGAGGTCGAGGACATGGACGACGTGGTGGAGGTTCGCAACCGTCTGGCCACGGCCTGACCCTGACGGGACTTGACGGGACCCGGCCGAAGGGGCCTGGAGGGTGGGGCCGCGACCGTTCGTCGCGGCCCCACCCTCCAGGCCCCTTGCGCTCCGGCCCCTTGCGCTCCCGCCCCTTGTGCTCAGGCTTCCTTCGCGCTCAGGTCCGTCGGCCCGGCGCGCCGGTGCTCACCCGTCGGCCGGGGTGATCCGTCGTCCCGTCAGCCGCGTGGGGCGGATCTCCACCCACAGAGTGCGCCCGCCGCCGGCCCAGGGATCGGAGTGGGCCCGCTGCTCCAGCCGCCGTACCGCCTCGGGGTCCGTGACGGCCTGGGCCGGACCGACGGCCAGTACGCTCCAGCCCTGGCTCATGGTGTCGTCGACGTGGTCGACCTCGAAGGCGACCTCCGTGCCGACCACCGAGGCGGGGGCCGTCCCGGGGGCGGTGCGGAAGACGACACCGTCGTCGACCACGTCGTAGTTGACCGGGACCACGACGGGGCCCTCCATGGTGGTGAACGCGACGCGGCCGACCCCGTGCGACGACAGCAGGGCCCGGCACTCCCCCTCGTCGAGGTCGCGCAGGCTGGGGTGGAGCAGGGCGTGTCCCTGGCCCGGCGGCCGTTCCTGGTCGCCGCCCTGGAGTTCGATCAGCGTGGTGCCCAGGGCGTCGGCCAGGCGGATGAGGGTCGCCAGGTTCGGGTCCGACGGATGCGCCTCCAGGTACGCCAGGTACTGGGGCGACATCCGCGCCCGGCGGGCGGTCTCCTCCAGGCTGAGCCCCTGCCGCCGGCGGGCCGCCGCCACCCGGCGGCCCACGTCCCCCGGTTGCAGGGCGCGGCCCGCGGGCCGCTCGGCGGGTGCGGCGCCCGTGTCCGGGCCGCCCGCCCCGCTCACCGGCTCCGGTTCCGGCGCCGGCGCCTCGTGCCCGAGGTGCTGAACGCGGGCGTCCGGGCCGGGGAACACCAGCGTGACCTCCCCGGTGTCCGACCAGCGCACGTCGTACGGCGGTGTCCCGTCGTCGTGGTGGAGGCCGACGATCTCGCCGTCGCGCCGGGCGGAACCGGTGACCGCGCTTTCGACGACGAGCCGGTCGCCTAGCTGAGCATGCATGACCGGGCCTTTCTCGAGGGGTCCGCTCCCCAGGATCGCGCCTGGCCGCCTCCGGCACCAACGGGGCTCGAGGTCCCGCGCGGCGGGGACGAACGGCCCGTTCCCGGGTGCGCAGGTCCCCAGGCGGCGGGGGTCCGCTGCTGCCACGCTGGAGTGGGACGGGCCGCGGGCGGACCTCCGCCCCGGCACGCCGTGCCGGTCCGAGGACCGGAGGACCGGAGGACCGGAGGGAGAGGCTCGATGCAACACCGCATGGTCGAGGATCTGATGACCCGCGGCGTGGTCCGGGTGCGCCGGGACACGCCGTTCAAGAAGATCGCCCAGCTTCTGTCCGACAACGGCGTGGCCGCCGTGCCGGTGGTGGACGACCTGGGACGCCCCGTCGGCATCGTGTCGGAGGCCGACCTGCTGAGCAAGGTCGCCGCACAGCCCGACCCGGCCGGTCTGCTTCCGCTGCCCGAGCTCACGGGCCGGGAGCCGGGCAGGGCCGACGCCGCCACCGCCGAGGAGCTGATGACCGCTCCCCCGGTGACCGCGCGTCCGGAGTGGACCGTCGTCGAGGCCGCGCGCCTGATGGACGCCCACCGGATCAAGCGCCTGCCCGTGGTCGACGAGTCGGGTGTCCTCGTGGGCATCGTCAGCCGCAGCGACCTGCTGCGGATCTTCCTGCGCCGGGACGAGGCGATCCACGAGGAGGTCGCCGGCGAGGTGCTGAACCGGACCCTCGGCCTGACCCCGGCCGACGTGACGGTCACGGTGACCGACGGCCGGGTCGTGCTCAAGGGGTCCGTCGCGGCCAGGAGCCTGATCCCGGTCGTCGAGCGCCTGTGCCGCGGCGTCGACGGCGTGGTCTCCGTGGCGACGGACCTCATCTACCGCTCGGACGACACCAGCGGTGCTCCCGGCGCCCGGTGAGGTCGCGGCGCGCGGGCGGCCGCGGCGGCCGCACTGGGGCCGGATGGCCTTCCGCCCACGTGCAGCAATGACCCGGAAGGCCCTGCCCCGCGGGCGGCGTGGGCGTGAGGCTGGAGGGGACAGCCGGAGGTGAGCACGATGGCGGCGAACACACACGACCGGCGGTCGCTGTGGCGCTGGCGGCGCAACCCGCTGCGCCGCCGCGAAGACCTGGTCGAAGCCTGGATTCTCCTGGCCGCCTGGACAGCCGTCGCGGTGGGCGGCCCGCTCGCCGGGGTGCTGAGCGCGCAGGCGACGTCGGACACCCTCGCACGGCAGCGCGCGGAGCGGCATCCGGCCACCGCCACCCTCGTCACCGACGCGGAGCGCGGCGGCGGCCGCTTCAACACGTCGGGCGACCGCGTCCTCGCCACCGTCCGCTGGACGGCCCCGGACGGTACCCGGCACTCCGACCGGACACTGGTCGACAGCGGGCTGAAGGCGGGCGACCGGATCGTCGTCTGGACCGACGGCCACAGCCGCCTCACGATCCAGCCCACCACCCCGGCGCAGGCCACCACCCAGGCGGCGGCCACGGGCGTGACGGCGGCGCTCGCCGTCAGCGGGGCCGCGGCCGGCACGTACTACGCGATCCACGCCGCCCTGGACCGGCGCCGCGGCCGCGCCTGGGACGCGGAGTGGGAGAAGTTCGGCCCGCAGTGGGGCCGTACCGCGTCGTGACGCGAGCGGGCGTGCCCCGGCGACCGGACCGTAGTCCGGCCGGGCGCGCGGTCCGCGCCCGCGACGGGAACCCCGTGACGAGCCGCAGGGGAAACGCCGAAAGCCGGGACGGCCCGGGGAGACGCCGACCCCCGGGTCGGCCCGCGAAGGCGCCGAACTCCGGACCAGCCCGCGGAAACGCCGCACGCCGGGACAGCCTGTGGGAGGAGAAGTCATGAGCGACGTCGTGGTCGTCGGGGTGGACGGTTCCGACTCGGCTCTGGACGCCGTCGTGTGGGCGGCGCTCGAAGCCGAGTCGCGCAAGGCCTCCCTGCGGGTGGTGCACGCCTTCTCCTGGCCGGTGGCGCACGCGTCCCTGGACACGGTGCTCCCCCAGCCGATGCGGGCCCGGCTGCGGGACGCGGCGGACCGGCTGGTGGAGGAGGGCGTGGAGCGGGCGTGCGCGGCCGCGCCGGATGTGGACGTCTCCGGGTCGGTCCTGCCGGGTGATCCGTCGTCGGTGCTGGAGGCCCGGTCGCGGGAGGCGGCTCTGGTGGTGGTGGGAAGCCGGGGGCTGGGCGGCTTCGGCGGGCTGCTGCTCGGTTCCACCGCCGCCGCCCTCGCCGCCCACGGGCGGTGCCCCGTCCTGGTGGTACGGCAGCTCGCCGATCCCACGGGCCCGGTCCTGGTCGGCGTGGACGGGTCCCCGGCGGGCGCCGAGGCCGTCCGCTTCGCCCTGGCGGAGGCCGCCCGGCGCCGCGTCCCGGTCGTGGCGCTGCACGCCTGGACCACCTGGAACGCGCCGATACCGCCTCCTCCGGACGCCGCGCAGCCCTACGCGAACGAGTCCGGCGAGCTGGCCGCCGCCGAGGAACGGCTGCTGGCCGAGGCGCTCGCGGGGCACCGCGAGCGGTACCCGGACGTGCGGGTGGAGCCACGCCTGGTGCACGGCCCCACCCGTCAGACGCTGATCGAGGCGAGCCGCACCGCTCAGCTCACCGTCGTCGGCTCGCGCGGACGCGGCGGGTTCTCGGGGCTGCTACTGGGCTCGGTCAGCCAGGCCCTGCTGCACCACGCCTACGGGCCGGTGGCGGTCGTACGGGCCTGAAAGGGCCGAACGACCCATGCGCCACCCCCGGCACCCCGCCACCATGGAAGACGGACGCCGGGAGGCGCCGCACGTTCCGCCGCACGGGCCGGGACCGGTCCGCAGCGCCCCGCAGCGTGGTTCCGTACACCGGTGACCGCGTGCTCGACTTCGGGAGGCGTGGATGACGCACACCGATGGCCGCAGGCCGATCGTGGTCGGTGTCGACCCGGATCCCCAGAAGCGGATGGCGCTCGCCTGGGCCGCCGACGAGGCGGACCGGCACGGGCTGCCGCTGCTGCTGGTGCACGCGCAGGGCGTGCCGACCCCCGGCTACCGGCCGCAGGGCGGGCACCCGTCCTGGGAGAGCTGGAAGGACGAGCTGCACGCGGCCGGCGACGCCACGCTCAAGGAGGCGGTGGCCTTCGTCGAGGCCCGTAACCCGCGGCTGGAGGCGTCGGCGCTGCTGGCGGAGGGGCAGCCGGCCTACGTGCTCGCCGAGCAGGCCCGCGGGGCCGCGCAGGTGGTGGTGGGTTCCTGGCATCTGAGCGCGGCCCGGGAGCGGTTCGGCTCGGCCGCGGTCGCCCTGCCGCTCGTCGCCCACGCCGACTGCCCGGTCGTGGTGGTGCCCGAGCCCGAGCACACCACCCAGGAGCCGCCCTACTACGTGGTGGGCGTGGACGGCAGCCCGCACTCCGCGGCAGCCGTGGACTTCGCCTTCGAGGAGGCCTCCCTGCGCGGCGCGGTGGTGCGTGCCCTGTACGTCTGGCGTCCTCCGCTGCTGGGCGCCTACGACGAGTACGCGGCCCTGCAGGAATGCCGCCGGATGCTGTCGGAGATCGTGGCGGGGCGCGGCGCGGCCCGTCCCGAGGTCGAACTGCACCACGAGGTCGTCAAGGGGCACCCGGTCCAGGTGCTCACCGAGGCCGCCGAGCACGCCCTGGGCCTGGTGGTGGGCACCCGGGGACTGGGCGGCTTCAGCGGGATGGTGCTGGGGTCGGTCAGTCAGGGCGTGCTGTTCCACGCGCGGTGCCCGGTCGTCGCGGTACCGCACCGGCACGCCGAGTGACCACCCCGGGGGCGCCCGCGGTACGGCCTTCCACGCGGACGCGCCGACGCCGGGGCGACCTTCCGGGGCGGCAGTGGCGATGCGGTCGCCCGGGCGGCCGCATCGCTCACGTCGCCTTCCGCTCCTGGGGACCGCCGACCGGGGCGTACCACACCAGGCGGGTGCCGCCGCCGTCCGGGCTGCCGAGTTCCATGTCCCCGCCGAGCTTGCGGGCCCGCTCGGCCATGTTGCCGAGGCCGCTGCGGCGGCCCCCGGCCGGTATGCCGACGCCGTTGTCGGTGACGGTGAGCCGGACCTCCCGGCCGTCGGTCTCCAGCACCACCTCGGCCCGGTCGGCGCGCGCGTGCCGGGCGATGTTGGTGAGGGACTCGGAGAGCACGGCCACCACGTGGTCGGCGACATCCTTCGGCACGTGCGTGTCGAGCAGGCCCTCCATGCGCACGCTGGGCGCGAAGCCGAGGACGGGCGCCGCCTCGCCGACCACGCGGACCGCGCGGGTGCGCAGCCCGGGGGCGGCGTCGTCGTTGCGGGTGCGCAGGCCGAAGATGGTCGACCGGATGATCTTGATGGTCTCGTCGAGGTCGTCCACGGCGCGCAGGACGCGTTCCTTCGCCTCCGTGTGCTCGACGAAGCGACCGGCGCTCTGCAGCGTCATCCCGGTCGCGAACAGCCGCTGGATGGCCAGGTCGTGCAGGTCCCGGGCGATCCGGTCGCGGTCCTCCAGCAGGATGATCTGTTCGGCGTCCTGGCGGCGCTCGGCGAGCTCCATGGCGACGGCGGCCTGCGCGGCGAAGACCTGCAACTGGTCCATCTCCGGCTCGGAGAACTCGTTCGCGCCCGCCTCGCGGACCAGCAGCACGACACCGCGCACCCGGTCCCCGGACCCGATGGGCACGGCCCCGGCCGGTCCCAGGCCGGTGAAGCGCTGGAGGCCGCCCGAGACGCGCTCGTCCTGCGCGACGTCCGGGGTGGTCACCGCCACGCCGCCGTCGTAGGCCTGCCCGAGCAGCGTGCCGGTCACCGGCATCACCAGGCCGCGCAGCACCTCCGCCTCCTGCCCTATGGCCAGTTCGACGGTGAGGGCGTCGGTGTCGGACATGGGCACCGCCACCACGGCGAGGGCGGCGCCGGTGATGTCCCGGGCGCGCTCGGCGATCAGTCCGAGGACCCCGCCCTGCGCGGTGCCGGACATGAGGCTGTGGGTGATCTCCGCGTTCGCCTGCAGCCAGCGTTCGCGCAGCCGGGACTCCTCGTAGAGGCGGGCGTTGTCGATCGCCACGCCGGCCGCCACGGCCAGGGTGGACAGGACCGACTCGTCGTCCTCGTCGAACTGGAGGCCGCCGCGCTTCTCGGTCAGGTACAGATTGCCGAAGACCTGGTCCCGGACCCGGATGGGGACGCCGAGGAAGGTGTTCATCGGCGGGTGGTGCGCCGGGAACCCGTACGAAGCCTCGTGCTCGGAGAGCTTGGCCAGCCGCAGCGGGGCGGGGTGGCGGATCAGCTCGCCGAGGATGCCGTGGCCCTCCGGGTAGGGGCCGATGCGGGCGATCTGCTCCCGGGTCACCCCGATCGTGTGGAAGGCCGACAGCCGCCTGCCGTCGGGGCCGATCACACCGAGTGCGGCGTACTCGGCGTCGACCAGCGTCGCCGCGGCCTCCACGATGCTGAAAAGGGCCTGCTCCAGATCGAGTTCCCGCCCGACCGAGAGCACCGCCTCCAGCAGGCTGTGCACCCGGTCCCGGGTGCCGCGTGCCGCGTCGAGGCGGGCCTGCAGCTCCTCCAGCAGCTCGTCGAGCCTGAGCTGGGGCAGCCGTACGCGGGCCTCCTGAGCGTCCCCGGAGCTTCCCACGCTGTTCCTCCAAGCCCCACAAAGTACCGAACGCCGTTCCGCTCCCGTGACACATTAGCGGTTCCGGCACGGCGACGATACGTGATCACCCGGGGGCGGTCGGCAAGCGGGGTTCCGCCGCGGCCAGTTGCGCGGCGGCCGGGCGGCGGGGCGCGCGACCGGGCGCGGGGCGGGGCCGGCGGCCGGCGTCAGTGCCCTTCGCCGCGCAGCCGGTCCTGTGCCTGGGTGGCGATGACGGCGGCCTGGATGCGCCGCTCCACGCCGAGTTTGGCGAGCAGCCGGGAGATGTGGTTCTTCACCGTCTTCTCGGCGAGGTACAGCCGCTGGCCGATCTGACGGTTCGTCAGGCCCTCGCCGATCAGGGCCAGGATCTCCCGCTCCCGCTCGGTGAGTCCGGGCAGCGCGTCCGGTTCGGGCTCCTGCTGCTGGCCGCCCCGCAGCCGGGCCATCAGCTTGGTGGTGGCGCTCGGGTCGAGCAGCGACTGGCCGCGGGCCACGGTGCGCACCGCCGAGACCAGGTCCGAGCCCTGGATCTGCTTGAGGACGTACCCGGAGGCGCCGGCCATGATGGAGTCGAGGAGCGCCTCCTCGTCGTCGAACGAGGTCAGCATCAGGCAGGCCAGGTCGGGCAGGCGGGAACGCAGTTCGCGGCAGACGGTCACGCCGTCGCCGTCGGGCAGGCGGACGTCGAGGACCGCCACGTCCGGACGCAGGGCGGGGACGCGTACCAGGGCCTGTTCCACGGTGGCCGCCTCACCGACCACGGTGATGTCCGGTTCGTCGTCCAGCAGGTCGTGCACGCCACGCCGTACCACCTCGTGGTCGTCCAGAAGAAATACCCGGATCGGGGTGCCGGGGCCGGCCTGCTCACGCTCCGCCATCGGTTGCTCCTCGCGATGTGTTCGATTTTCCACTGGGAACCCTCCCCCAACCCGGGACCAAAGGCCAGGGCCGGTCGGCCCTCTTTCCCCCCGGCCGCGGGCTCAGCCTTTCACGCGGCCGGCCGCGCCGCGCCGGACCGCGCGGGCGCGGGCACGTCGCGGCGTCGCCGCGCGGAGTACGGGATACAGGGTACGAACGGCCGTCGCGGGCGCGCCGGCAGGACGTGCAGGCCGGGCCGACGTGCCGGGCGAGCGTGCCGGGCGACCGTACCGGGCGAGCGTGCCGGGCGGCCGCGTTCAGGACGGTTCCGCCTCCAGGCGGTAGCCGCTGACGAGTTCCGGCACGATGCGGACCACGTGCGCCATCTCCGTACCGACCCAGGGGTGCAGCAGGCCCTGGTAACGGGCCAGGTCGTCGGGGTCGGTGACCCGGGTGGCCAGTCCGGTCACCACGACGCTCCATCCGGTGTGCGTGTCCGGGTCGATCTCGTCCGCCTCGTACGCCACCACCTCCGCGGTCAGCGAGTGCTTGAGCAGGGCGGATCCCGTGTGCGTGCGGATCACGACTTCGCCGTCGTGCACGAGGTGGTTGACCGGCCGGATCGCGGGCAGCGCCTGCTGGGTGAAGCCGACCCGTCCCAGGGGCACGCTCGCCAGCAGCCGCAGCGCCTCCTCGCGGCCCAGTTCGACCATGCGCCGGGTGGCGACCCCGGCGGCCGGGGCCGGATCGGCCGTCATGCCGCCTCCTCGCACGGCACCGCGCACCCCGGCGCGGTGAGGCCGGGACACCTCACGACAGCGTTCACCTTCGGCCGTCCTCTCTCCCTCGCGCGGTCCGTGTGCAGGGTGCTGCGGACGGCCCGTACGAGGGAGGGGCACGGGTCGCCCGCGAACTGTTCCGACAAGGGATCGTCTCTCCGCCGGTGTGCCGGGCCCCAGGGCCGTTGGCCCCCGGCGCAGGGCCGAACGGCCCTTGTCGCACCGGGCCGGGGCGCCGCCGCTGCGCTGCGGCGGTGCCCCGGCCCCGAGGTGCGGTCCGGCCGGCCCGGACGCGGTCCGGCTACCGGAGCCAGCGGTTGCGGCCGACGAACGGCAGCCGGGCCCAGAGGCGGCCGAGGCCCCAGGTGGCGCCGGCGCCCGTGGCCGCGAGGGCGATCAGGGCGAGGGCGTACACGAGGTGGTAGTCGGCGAACGGGTTCGTCGACATGCTCGGCGAGCCGTCGGAGAGGTGCTGGGCCGGCGGCCACTCCGCCATCCACATCAGCGCCATCATCACGGTGCCGGCCACCGCGGCGAGCCGCAGCCCGATCCCCGCGATCAGCGCGACACCGATGCCGAGCAGGCCGAGCATGAACAGCCAGTCGGCCCAGGCGGCGCCGGCCCAGTCGTGGAAGGTGGACTCCATCGGTCCGGCGGCCACCGAGCCGAGGAAGCCCTTCGTCGGCGATCCGCCGTCGATCCAGCCCTTGCCGGAGGGGGTCGCGTAGCCGAAGCCGAACGTCTTGTCGAGGAACGCCCACAGGAAGACGAACCCGAGCAGCACCCGCAGCCCCGCCAGGGCGTACGCGCCGGTCGCGGTGGCCGCGGCCGTCGCCGTGTCGGACCCGGTGGCCGCCGCGTTCCTGCGCCGGAGCGACAGGTGAAGGCCCATGTGCCGGTGGCCGTGGTCGTGCACTGCCATGATGTCCATCCCCCTTCAGGGAGTGCCGCGGGATATCGGTCGTTCGCTTTGTTGCGCTCTCAATGTCCCGCCGCCGCGGCCGGGTTCGCAGGGGCTGCGCGGCCCGGTCACCCGGGCCGAACGTCCTTGTCCTGCGGGTCCGTTCAGCCGTCCCAGGCCCAATCGGCGACCTCGGGAAGGTCGGTGCCGTGCTCCCGGATCCAGGCGTGGTGGCGCAGCCGGACGTCCTCCATGCGCTGGCGTACGGCGGCGCCGCGCACCGACAGCCCGGGGACGCGGTCGACGACGTCCATGACCAGCCGGTAGCGGTCCATGTCGTTGCCGACCACCATGTCGAACGGCGTGGTGGTGGTGCCGATCTCCTTGTAGCCGCGCACGTGCAGGTGCGGGTGGCCGGTGCGCCGGTAGGCGAGGCGGTGGATCAGCCACGGGTAGCCGTGGTAGGCGAAGATGACCGGCCGGTCCGTCGTGAACAGCCCGTCGTACTCGAAGTCGCTCATGCCGTGCGGGTGTTCCTCGCTGGGCAGCAGCCGGGCGATGTCCACGACGTTCACCACCCGCACGGCCAGCCCGGGCAGGTGCCGGCGCAGCAACTGGGCGGCGGCCAGCACCTCCTGGGTGGGCACGTCGCCCGCGCAGGCGAGCACGACGTCGGGGTCGCGGGTGCCGTCCTCGGTGCCGGCCCAGTCCCAGATGCCGGCGCCGCGGGCGCAGTGCACCTTCGCCTGCTCCATGGAGAGCCAGTCGAAGCAGGGCTGCTTCCCGGCGACGACCACGTTGACGTAGTCGCGGCTGCGCAGCACGTGGTCGGCGACCGACAGCAGGGTGTTGGCGTCCGGCGGCAGGTAGACCCGCACCGCCTCCGGGCTCTTGTTGAGGATGTGGTCGACGAAGCCGGGGTCCTGGTGGGAGAAGCCGTTGTGGTCCTGCCGCCACACGTGCGAGGTCAGCAGGTAGTTGAGGGAGGCGATGGGAGCGCGCCAGGGCAGCCGCCGGGTCGTGCGCAGCCACTTCACGTGCTGGTTGACCATCGAGTCGACGATGTGCACGAAGGCCTCGTAGCAGGAGAACAGCCCGTGCCGGCCGGTGAGGAGGTAGCCCTCCAGCCAGCCCTGGCAGGTGTGTTCGGACAGGATCTCCATCACCCGGCCGTGCCGGTCGAGGTGTTCGTCCACGTCGAGCGTCGCGGCCTGCCAGGCCTTGCCGCTGGCCTCGTAGACGGCCTGGAGGCGGTTGGAGGCGGTCTCGTCGGGTCCCACGAGGCGGAAGTCGCGCCGGGAGGCGGTGGCGCGCATGACGTCCCGGAGCAGGTCACCGAGGACGCGGGTGGGTTCGTGCAGGGTGGCGCCGGGCTTGTCCACGGCGACCGCGTACCGCTCCAGCGGCGGCAGGGGCAGTGCGCGCAGCAGCAGCCCGCCGTTGGCGTGCGGGGTGGCGCCGAGCCTGCGGGAGCCGTGCGGGACGCACGCCAGCACGTCCGCGCGGGGCGCGCCGTGCTCGTCGAACAGCTCCTCGGGCCGGTAAGAGCGCAGCCACCGCTCCAACTGGCGCAGATGCTCGGGGTTGTCCCGTACGGCGGACAGCGGGACCTGGTGGGAGCGCCAGGTGCCCTCCACGGGCAGGCCGTCGACCTCGGCCGGGCCGGTCCACCCCTTGGGGGTGCGCAGCACGATCACGGGCCAGCGCGGCCGGTCGGTGACGCCCTCCGCGCGGGCGGCGCGCTGGATCGCGGCGATGCGGTCCAGGGCGGTGTCCATGGCCCCGGCCATGGCCCGGTGTACGGCCGCCGGGTCGTCGCCGGTGACGTGGATCGGGTCGTGGCCGTACCCCTTCAGGAGGTCGTCGAGTTCAGCCTCGGGGATCCGGGCGAGCACCGTCGGGTTGGCGATCTTGTAGCCGTTGAGGTGCAGGATCGGCAGCACGGCGCCGTCCTCGACCGGGTCGAGGAACTTGTTGGAGTGCCAGGAGGCGGCCAGCGGGCCGGTCTCCGCCTCGCCGTCGCCGATCACGCAGGCGACCAGCAGCCCCGGGTTGTCGAGGGCGGCGCCGTAGGCGTGCGACAGGGAGTAGCCGAGCTCGCCGCCCTCGTGGATCGAGCCGGGCGTCTGAGGGGCGACATGGCTCGGCACGCCGCCGGGGAAGGAGAACTGCCGGAACAGGCGGGCCATGCCGGCCGCGTCCCGGGTGACGTCCGGATAGGTCTCGCTGTAGGTGCCCTCCAGCCAGGAGTTGGCCAGCACGGCGGGCCCGCCGTGGCCGGGGCCCCAGATGCACAGCGCGTCCAGGCCGCGGGCGGAGATGACGCGGTTGAGGTGGGTGTGGACCAGGTTGAGGCCGGGTGAGGTGCCCCAGTGGCCCAGCAGACGGGGCTTGACGTGCTCGGGGCGCAGCGGCTCGGTCAGCAGGGGGTTGGCCATCAGGTAGATCTGGCCCACGGAGAGGTAGTTCGCGGCGCGCCAGTGGGCGACCAGCCCGGCGAGCTCCTCCTCCGTGAGCCCGGCGGGCGCCTGCTGCGGATCGACGGACATGGGGGTCCTTTCCGTTTCGGGGCGGCGGTCGGGCGGTGCCGCGTGCCGGGGGCACACGTCTTCACCCTCCGGCGCGGCGCCGGGTACCCGACAGGGCCGTTCGGGCCACCTCCGACGCGCGCGCCGTTCCGGCCGCGCCGACGGGGGCGGAGTCCGGCCACCGCGCCTCGGGTCCACTCCGCCATCCTGGTGCCGGCCCGGTCCGCGCGCCCGCCGACCGGGCCGGGCGGGATCTCCCGGACCCTCAGGTCACGAAAAGGTATCGGACATTTCGCACTTCAATCTTCACATGAGGCACACACGTTCGCTAAGTTGACGCCCGGGCCGCACGACCAGCTCCGGCGAACCCCGCCGGATCGTACGGCCTCCGTCCGACCCGGAAGACCGACCGGCACGGGGTGAATCGGCCCGACCGCCCGCCAGGGCGGGGCCGTGGGGCACGCCTTTCCGGACCTCCGCCCGACCCGGCAGCCGCCCCGGTGGGCGGCCTGCGGAAGGAGCGCGTCTTCCTTGGCGCCGGAACGACCCTCGCGCGCGGAAGGCCCCGGCCTCCCCGACCTGCGCGACTCCGCCCCGGAGGCGGCCATGAGCGACTTCGCACCCAGCCGCGCCGAGGTACGGCGGCGGATCAGCAGCCTCTACGACCGGGCCGAGACGGTCACCGGCAACTACAACGCCACGCGGGCGATGAGCAAGGGCGGACGCACCCGCGCCGGCTCCGCACCCGGCAGGTCCGGCCCGGCCGCCGACCCGAGCCTCGAAAGCATCACCAGGCAGTGGTTCGACGCGGCCCGCGCGCAGGTGGGCCCCACGGTCCCCGCGGTCCTGCCCGCCGACCGGCTGCCGAACCCGGCCGGCTCCCGCCGCACGACGCCGTCGAGGCGGCCCGTGGACGGCCCCGGCGGCCTGGCGCGTGAACTGACCGCGCGCTCCTTGCCGGAACTGCCCCCCGGCCCGTCCGCCACGACCGCGACCGTCCCGGATCTGCCCGCGGGCCCCACCGCCGCCAGGCGGCCGGCCACGGGTCCGGTGGCGGAACTGACCGCCGGGCCCTCGGGCGAGTCGAACGCCGGGACCGCGGGCCAGTTGCCCCCTGGGGTTGGGGGCGGGCTGACCGCCGGGTTCGTGGGGGAGTCGACCGTGGGCACCGGAGGGCGGCCGCCTTCCGGGCTCGTGGACGACCCGACCCCCGGGGCCACGGACGGGCTGGCCGCAGGGCCTGCGGGCGGGCCGAGTGCCGGATCCGCCGGCCCCTTGAGCGGGCCCGGCGCGGGACCCGCGGGCGGGGAGACCGCCGGAACCCTGGGCGCCTTCAGCACCGCGCCCGTGGGCGGACTGAGCGCCGGGCTCGACGGCGGCCAAAGGACCGGTTCCGTAGGTGACTTGACCTCCGCACCCATGGGCGGACTCGGAGCCGAGCCGCTGGGCGGACTCGGAGCCGGACCTGCGGCCGGGCTGACCGCCGGACCTGTCGGCGGCCCGAGCGCCGGACCCGTAAGCGACTTGAACACCGCCCCCACGAGCGGACTCGGAGTCGAGCCGCTGGGCTGGCTGACCGCCGGACCCGCGGACGGCCCAAGTGCCGGATCTGTCAGCGACTTGACCATGGCGTCCACGGACGGATTCGGCACCGGGCTCGTGGGCGGACTGCCCACCGGACCCACGGACGGATTCGGCACCGGCCCCCTGGGCGGGCTGAGCTCCGGGCCCGTGGGCGGGCCGGCCGCCGGACCCGGCGCCGGAGTCGCCGAGGGGCTCGGCGGGATGCCGGGCGGCGTGCCGTTCGGTCGGCCGGCCGCTGGGCCCTTGAGCGGGACGGCCGTTGGGCCGTCGGGGGCGTCCGCGCCCGCAGGGGACCTGACCGCCGTACCGGCGACCGGGTCGCCCGCCGCGCCCGCGCCCTTCACCGCGTCGCCGGACGCGGCACCGCACCCGTGGTCCGGCGCGGCGGATGCCGTGGACACCATGGGTGCCCTCGGCCGCTCCCCCGCGTCGGTCGCGCGGCCCGGGCAGCGGGCGATGCGGTCCTCGAAGGACCGGCTCCGCCGCCAACTCGCCCATACTCAGGAGATGTTGTCCGGCCGGTCCGCAGCGCGCGGCGCGGTGGTGCCGGCCGGGGTGGAGGCCCCGGGCACACTCCCGGCCGACGCGCCGGGCCCGGCCTCCGACCGGCGAGCCGACCGAGCGCTCGCCTTCGCCCGCGCGCAGATCGGCAAGCCGTGCGTCTGGGGCGCCACCGGGCCCGACTCCTACGACGGCGCGGGCCTCACCCAGGCCGCCTGGCGGGTCGCCGGAGTCGTTCTGCCGCGGACCGCGGCCGAGCAGTCCGGATCCGGGACGCCGATCTCCCTCACCGATCTCCAGCCCGGTGACCTGGTCTTCTTCTACGCCGAGGTCAGCCACGTAGGCCTCTACGCGGGCAACGGCACGATGGTGCACGCCCCGACCCCGGGAGCGCCCCTGCGCGAGGAGTCGGTCTTCTTCGCCGGCGCGCAGGCCATCCACAGCGCGGTGCGCCCGGCCTGACCGGCGGGGCGGGCGCCACGGGCACGTCCGACGAGGCGCCGCGGGCCGCGCTACGCGCCCTTGCGGCCCACCCCGGCATACACCCAGTAGCGCTCCGGGTCCTCCGGGATCTCCTCCGCGGACTCCGGACGCCACAGGGGCACGTGCACCAGTCCGGGCTCCACCAACTCGTAGCCGTCGAAGAGGGAGTTGATCTCCTGGTACGAGCGGGGGGTGACCGGCGAGGTGGCCCGGGAGCGGTACAGCCGCCCACGGCGGCGGCGGTGTCCGGGCGGTCCTCGTCCGTGGCGTGGGTCAGCGCCAGCCAGCTCCCGGCCGGAACCGCGTCCCGGAAGGCGGCCACGATCCCGGCCGGGTCCTCCTCCGGCGCCACGAAGTGCAGGATCGTGATCATGAGGACCGCGACGGGCCGGCCGAAGTCGATGAGCTCGGCGACCTGCGGTGAGGAAAGCACCGCCTCGGGGTCCCGGATGTCCCCGGCCACGATCGTGGCGTCCGGGTTGCCGGCGAGGAGGGCCTCGCTGTGCGCCACCGCCACCGGATCGTTGTCGACGTACACCACCCGGGCGCCCGGGCTGGCGGCCTGGGCGACCTCGTGGACATTGCCCTGGGTGGGAATGCCGGAGCCGAGGTCGATGAACTGGCGCACCCCGGCGTCCACCAGGAACCGCACCGCACGGCCCAGGAAGGCCCGGTTGGCGCGGGCGAGCGTCCGCACCTGGGGATCGATGGCCGTGAAGGCGGCCACCGCCTCCCGGTCTATGGCGAAATTGTGCTCGCCGCCCAGCATGACGTCGTACATGCGCGCCACGCTCGCCTTGTCCGGATCCACGCCCTCCGGCAGCCCGTCCTCGTCCGGCATGCCCAACTCCCCTGCTGCTGTGTTGGCTTGACGGTGCATCATATAGTTGCCTCTGGCATTGTCCGACGGTCCGCCCGACCACCCGCGCCGCTACCGGCCCCACCCGGAAGGCCACGACCCTGCGGAACACAGAACGCAGTGATCCCGACGACGCTCCCCTTTCCGCGCCGCTCCGCCGTCGCGCCCGCTTCTCCCCCGCGGCCGACGCCATCGGGTCCGAACTCGACCTCCACCTGACCGGCCGCCACGTGGTCCACGCCCTCGCCCCCGGCTTCTGCGACGCGGCCTCGGTCTACCTGCTCCAGCGCTGGCTCCTCGAGGAGCAGGGCCGGGTCACGGCCGATCCGCCGCAGATCGAGGCCCGCCGGCTGGCGCTGCGCATAGGAGCGGACACCGCGGAGGACTGGGAGCATCTGCTGCCGGTGGGCGAGGTCCTCGTCTTCCCGCGCGAGACGCCGTACGCGCGCGCCGTCGCCACCGGGCAGACCCAGCTGCTCGACGGCGTCGACCGGCACACCGTCGACCGGCTCCGCAGGACCGGCCCGGACGACGCCGGAGTGGACGCCCTGCTGCGCACCGCCTCCTTCCTCATCGTCCCGCTCCGGCTGCGCGGCCAGGCGGTCGGCTTCGTCGCCTGCACCCGCGGACCGGAGAAGCCGCCCTTCACCCGCGGCGAGGCGGTGGCGGTGGAGTCGCTGGGCGGGCGGGCCTGCGTCGCGCTCGACAACGCCCGCCGCTACGAACGGGAGCGCCGCACCGCGCTGGCGATCCGCCGCAGCCTCCTCCCGGACACCGGGCAGGCCTTCCCCAGCTGCCGGGTCGCGCACGGCTACCGGCCCGCCGGGCGGGACAACGTCATCGGCGGGGACTGGTACGACGTGCTGCCGCGGACGGGCCGCCGGCTGGCCATGGTCGTCGGTGACGCGATGGGGCACGGCCCGGAGTCCGCCGTCGCGATGATCCAGCTGCGCACCGCCGTCCGCACCCTGGCCGCGCTCGACATCGGCCCGGCCGAGCTCATGGGCCGGCTCGACACCGTCGCCGGCGACACCCCCGGCGCCTCCTTCGCCACCTGCGTGTACGTGGAGTGGGACGCGAACCTCCACACCTGCACCTTCGTCGGGGCCGGGCACCCGCCACCCCTGATCCGGGGGCCGGGCGGTCCGGCGGCGCGGGTCGCCCTCACCTCCGCCGGCCTGCCCCTCGGGCTGGGCTCCGGCCGCTACGAGCCGACCGTGCTGCGGTTGTCCGAGCCGACGCTGCTGCTGCTCTACAGCGACGGGCTGGTCGAGTCGCGCACCGCCGACATCGACCAGGGCATCAGCCGCCTCGCCCACGCGCTCGACGCCGGGTCCGCGGCGGCGGGCACCGGCCGTCCGGACGCCCTGCCGTCGGTGTGCCGGCAACTGCTCGAGGGCTCCCCGTCCGGCCGGGCCACCACCGAGGCCGACGACGACCGGACCCTGCTGCTGGCCGAGCTGACCCCGGGCAAGAACTGAGCGGGAACCGGAACCGCCCCGCCGTCCGGGCCGCTTGTCGCATGAACTGACACGCCCGTTCGAGGGAGCGGCTCACCTGATGCGGTGAGCGGCCGGGGCCGAGGCGTACGGAGGGCGCGGGAACGCCGTTGCTCCGGCATGGAGAGCACCTCTCGGGCCGTGCCACGCCCACCGGGCCACCGGCCCGCGGACCGGCCCTACGCGGAACTGACCGGCGGGACCTGGAGCCGGCCGGCGGTTCACGAGCCCCGGCCGGATGTTCACGAACCGCCGCAGCAGCCGGTTCCCGCCCTCAGGCCGCCGACGCACGAACCCCGGCCGCCCGTGCGGGAGCCGTGGAACCCCGAGCGGCCGGCCGCCGGACGGGGGACGCCTGAACCGTCCACGCCCGAACCGTCCTCCGTCCAATGGGCCTCCTTCGCCGACATCGGCTCGCCCCGGCCCCCGGTCTCCGTACGGCGGACGCCCGCGCCCGCGCCGGCCGTCCTGCCGCTGGGCCTCGGGACGGACGGGGGCGCACGGGAGCTGTGCGACCTCGACGTACGGGATGTACGGGACGTACAGGAAGTCCGAGGTGGACGAGACGCACGGGACGAACGAGACGCACTGGACCTGGGAGACGTATACCGGGTGCCCGCGGTGCCCGTGCCGCGTGGGATCCCGGGCCTGTGATCCGCGCCGACGAGGCGGCCGGGCCGTTCCGCGGGGGACACGGGGGCCGGATCGAGTGGTGGGTCCGGTCGTGGGCACTGCTCGCTCACGACCTGGTGACGGGGGCGTCACGATGGCTGGCGGAGGCATTGCCCCGCCCCGGACATGTCGTTGAGCGCGACATGGAAGCCTGGGAGGACGGCGACTGCCCCTGGTGCCGGTCGCTGCTCGGTCCCGGTGGCCGGGCGGCCGCCGAGCCGGACCCCGGCCACCGGGACGACGGCCCCCGTGCCCCCTGGGTGGCGCGGGCCCGCCTGGTCATGGTCCCCGTGGCCGCCCTCACCGTGGTGGCCGCCCTCGTGGTGGCGCTGGCCTGAGCCGGCGGGCGGCGCGGGCCGCCCCGGCGCCCGGGACGCCGGATCGCGGTCGCCCCGTATCAGGCGCAGGGTCGGGGTAAGAGTGACATATGCCCCACACGGCACGGTCACCGCGCCCGTGCCCCGTCTGGCGGGCCGCCCGCCCGTCGTGACGCCGGAGCGGAGGATGCCATGTCCGGGATGACCCCACCGCCGGACCCCATCGGACCACCGGATCCCGTCGGACAACCAGACCCCAGCGGACCACCGGATCCCGTCGGACAACCAGACCCCGTCGGATCGCCGGGCCCCGTCGGGTCGCTGGAGGACGATCTCTGCGCGGCCCTGGCCGACACCGTGCGCGGCACCGGCGCCTCGATCGGCGGCGTGTTCCTGATCGACCGGGCGCAGCCGCTGCTGCGGTTGTTCGCCGAGTGCGGTATGCCGGTCGAGTTCACCGCCCCCTGGCGGCGACTGTCGTTGAGCGCGCCGGTCCCGCTGACCGACGCGATCGCCGAGGACCGGCTCGTCTGGATCGGCGGCCAGGACGAGATGGCCCGCCGCTACCCCCGGGTGGCCGCCGTCCTGCCCTACCGGGTCGCGCTGGCCGCCGTACCGCTCACCGGGGTGCGGCGCTGCTGGGGCGGGCTCGTCCTGATGTGGCCCGCCGACCGGCTGCGGGATGCGTCGGACCGCGAGCGCGCCCATCTGACCTCCAGTGCCCGGCGGCTCACCCGTCTGCTGGAGGAGGCCCCCCGGCCGCCCGAGATCCCCGACGAGCCCCGGGTCGTCCCCGTCGAGACCCCGCGGGTCGCCGCACGGACCGGGCCGGCCGCCTCCGACTGGGCCGAGCGCCTGCCGGAGGGCGCGGTGGGGCTCGACCTCGAAGGCCGGATCACCTTCCTGAGCTCCACGGCCGCACGCCTGCTCGGCCGCGACGCCGAGCGCCTGCTGGGCACCCGCCCCTGGCATTCGCTGACCTGGCTGGACGATCCGGTCTACGAGGACCACTACCGTACGGCGGTGGTCGGCCGCACCCCCGTCTCCTTCACGGCGCTGCGCCCGCCCGACCACTGGCTGACCTTCGAGCTCCATCCGGACGCCAGCGGCATCAGCGTCCGCGTCCTGCCCCGCCCGGACCAGCACTCCGCGGTCCCGTCCAGCCCTGCGGGACGGCGTCCGGCGGTCGCGCCGACCGGCCGTCTCTACCAGCTGGTGCATCTGGCGACCGCGCTCACCGAGGCGGTGGGCGTGACCGATCTGGTCGGCCTGATCGCCGACCAGATCCTGCCCGCGTTCGGCGCCCAGGGCCTGATGCTGTACGCCGCCGACGCGGGCCGCCTGAAGATCATCGGCCACCACGGGTATCCGGCCGACGTGATCGAGCGTCTCGACGGGCTGCCGCTGGAGACCGAGCGCACCCCGGTCGGCCGCGTACTCGCCGACGGCACCCCGTCCTTCTTCGCCGACCCCGCCGAGCTCGCCCTCAGTTACCCGGACCTCCCCCGGATCAGCGGCAAACAGGCTTGGGCCTACCTCCCCCTGGTCGTCAGCGGCCGCCCGGTGGGATGCTGCATCCTCTCCTACGACGATCCGCACGCCTTCACGGCCGACGAGCGGGCCGTCCTCACCTCGCTGGCCGGCCTCATCGCCCAGGCCCTGGACCGGGCCCGGCTCTACGACAGCAAGCACGACCTGGCCCACCAGCTCCAGCAGGCGCTGCTGCCACCCACCCTGCCCGCCCTGACCGGCCTGGACGTCGTCGCCCGCTACCTTCCCGCCAGCCACGGCCTCCAGGTCGGCGGGGACTTCTACGACCTGCTGCGGCTCGACGACACCACGGCCGCCGCGGTCATCGGCGACGTCGAGGGCCACAGCATCGCCGCGGCCGCACTGATGGGACAGGTGCGCACCGCCATCCACGCCCACGCGACCGCCGGGGCCTCCCCCGACAAGGTGCTGGCCTGCACCAACCGGCTGCTGGGCGACCTGAGGTCCGATCTGCTCGTGTCCTGCCTGTACGTCCATCTCGACCTCGCGCGCCACCGCCTCGCCCTCGCCAGCGCCGGTCATGTGCCGCCGCTGCTGCGCGGCGGCCACGGCCGCGCCCGCGTGCTGGACCTGGATCCGGGTCCGCTGCTCGGAGTCGACACCGGCGCCCGCTACCACGTCACCTGCGCCGACCTGACCCCGGGCGCGACCCTGGCCCTGTACACCGACGGCCTCGTGGAGGTGCCCGGCACCGATGTCGGGGTGACCATCGCCGCTCTCGCCCGGCACCTGGCAGACGCCGGCGAACAGGATCTGGAGAAGCAGGTCGACGGCCTCGTCCGCCACGTCTGGCCCGCGGGCCGGCACACCGACGACATCGCCGTCCTCCTGCTGCGCGCGAGCGGCACGCCCGCCTGACCCGCCCGTCCGCGCGTCGGCGGGGCCGGCCGCCCCCTTGATCCCGGCGGCCGGGGTGGTCCGGGGCCGCTGCTCCAGGTCGGTACCCCCGTGTGAGGCGGGCCACGCGACCGGGAACGGGGTTGTTATGACAGCGGTCATGGAACATGCTGCTGCTCGGCCACCCCCTCGGCCGTCGTCACCGCCCCGGACGGGGCCGTACGAGCCGGGCGGGCGGAGACGGGCGATCGCTGGGGAGGTTCCGACGTGGGTGACGGCCTTGCACGGGCGCTGTGGGAGCGGTACGAACCGGTCCACGACCTGGTCTACTTCGCACCCGAGGCGCGACGGGCGGCGGACGGCCTCGGGCTGCGCGGCTTCTGGATGGGCTACTTCGCGCTGCGCGCGGCCCCGCTGGGCCCGGTGCCCGCGCCGGTGGTCACCAGTTGCTTCTACGTCTTCCATCCGGACCGGGTGGGCCGGGCCCTGCCGGACGCCTGGGCGTACGCCGCCCCGGCGGACGTCCTCGCGGCCCGTGAGGAGGCGATGGACGCGGCGCTGACCCGGGCGCTCGGCCCGGACGCCGCCACGGGCGGCCTGATGGCCGAGGCGGCGGACCTGGCCTGGGAGGCGGCGGCCGCCGCCGACACCGCGGGCCGCGTGCTCGGCGCCGCCAACCAGGCCCTGGACCGCCCCCGGCAGGCGCATGTGCGGCTCTGGCAGGCGCTGACCACGCTGCGCGAGCACCGGGGCGACGGGCATGTGGCGGTCCTGGTCGCGCAGGGTCTGGGGCCGGTGGACGCGATGGTGCTGAAGTCCGCCGCGGGCGAGTCGGACGCCACGCTGCTGCGGGAGACCCGCAAGTGGGACGAGACGGCGTGGCGGGCGGCCGAGGACCGTCTGCGCGCCCGCGGCTGGCTGGAGGAGGACGGCACCCTCACCGCCGCCGGAGCGGCCGGGCACGCGGAGGTGGAGGCGCTGACCGACGCGGCCGCCGAGCAGCCGTGGACCGCTCTCGGCGCCGACCGTTCCGCGCGCCTGGCCGATCTGCTGGAACCGCTGGTCACCGCCGTCCTGGGCACCGGGCTGATCCCGTCCGGCAATCCGGTGGGACTGACCGGCGTCCGGCGGGCCTCCCCTCCCGCGGGCACGGCGGGCGGCACCGGCACGGGCCGGGGGTGAGCCGGGCCGGCGCGACGGGTGGCCCCGGCAGGGGCCGGGAGTGAGCGGCCAACGCGACCGGCGGTACCGTCCCTGGCCGGGAGTGAGCGGGGCTAGCGCGACGGGCCGAGCCCCGTGCCGGGGCGGCGGTCGTCCAGGAGCGCGATCCGGGCGGTGACGCGTTTGCCGGCCGGCTCGGGATGCACGTCGAAGCTCCGGGCCACGGCCATGACGATCTCCAGGCCGTGCTGGCCCACCCTGCCGGGGTCGGCGCGGCGTGCCACCGGCAGCAGGGGCCCGCCGTCCCGCACCGTGACCGACACGGTGTCCTCGTCGACCCCCAGGTCCAGCAGGACCGGGCCGGGCGCGTACTTCAGGGAGTTGGTGACCAGTTCGCTGACCACGAGCTGGGTGAGGTCCAGCGCGCGGGCCGAGACGGACAGCCCCCGGTCGGCCCGCAGCCGCTCCAGGAACACGACCGCGGCATGACGGGCCGCGGCGATGGAGCCCGGCTCCGTGCCCAGGGTCACACTGGTGTGCGGTACGGCGGCATGGAGCCCCGACCGCTCTTCCCTCTCGGGAGCACCTTCCATCCGGCCCGCCTTCACTGCCTGCTCACACGCCTTCGTCTACCCGTGTATACGCCCGTGACGCCCTTCGCACTCGACAAGCGGCCACTCTCGGCTTCACCAAGCCCTAACATCATGGCCAACAAACCACTGGCCATGGCCAGACGTTCACGAGAAGTGAGGGAAGTGTGGCAGAGACCGAGGGAGCGGCGGTGCCCGACCGGCTGCTGATCACCCGTACCACGGCCGGCGACGGCGCGTGTGTCGTCACCCTCGCCGGAGAGGTCGACCTCGACGGGAGCGCGCACCTGCGCGAGACGCTGCTGTCCTGCCTCCACACCGCGCGGGTCACGGTCGTCGACTTCGGCGGCGTGACCTTCATGGACTCCAGCGGCATCAACGCCCTCATCACCGCCCACCAGAGCGCGGAGGAACGCGGCTGCCGGATGAGTCTCGCCGCTCCTCAGGACGCGGTGCTCAGGGTGCTGGAACTGGTGGGTGTCGACACGCTCATCCCCTGCTATCCCACTCTGGAGCAAGCCCTGACCGGCTGACAGCCGCCTCGCCCCGCGCCGTACCCCGGCGTCAGGCTCACCCGGTCGGCGTAGCCGGTCACCGCGTCCGGCGGTCCGGCGGAGCCGATCCGCCAGTCCGGGGTCCCCGGCCGGTCCCGCGCCGTCTCGGCCCGGTGGAACTCCGGCGCCACGGGCGGGCGGCCCGGGAGCGGGGGCGCGGACGCGGCCGCCGCCGCGCCCAGAGCGGCCCCGGCGCACAGCCCGAGGGACCGCCGGCGCGCGATGACGTGCCGGTCATCGCGTCCGGCGCGCGGCTCGCTCCCCGGCGCCGGCGGCACGCTCTCAGTCGGTCCTGCCGCGGCCGGTCAGCGCGTCCCGGATCCGGTCGACCAGTCCGGCGCCGGGTCCCAGGAGCTTGTTGGCGGGCGGCGTCTGCGGAGCGGAGGGGTGGGGCCGGGTCGGCGCCGTCTTCTTCGCGGAGCGCACCTTCTCCCCGAGCTTCTCCAGGTCCTCGGGGGCGGCGGCCTCCCGGAGCCGCGGGAAGAGGTTCTGCTCCTCGTCCGTCACGTGCTCGCGGATCTCCCGCATCAGCCGGCCCATGTACTCGTCGAACCGCGGGTCGTCGGCCGAGCAGCCCTCCAGTTCCTTCATCGTGCGTTCGGCCTCCCCGTGGTCCTGGATCTCCCGGTCGGCGATCTCGTCGCCGTCCGGCAGGAACCGCCGCACCGCCGGGTACAGGTGCATCTCCTCGGCCACGGAGTGGCGGACCAGTTCGATGGTGGCCTGATCGGCCAGGTTCTTGCGCCGCTTGTCACCCGGCGGAAGGGCCTCGATCTGCGCGAAGATCTCGTCCACCTCGCGGTGGTCGGTGGTCAGTTCCTGGATGACGTCTCCGCCGTGTCCCATGGCAGGGCTCCTTGTTCCTCGTCCGTCGCGGCTGGTCGTACGGTTCGACCCGCCCGACGGGTTCCCGCGGCGGCCCGCGGCACACCGCGGGCCCGAATGCATTCGCCCCGGCCGGGAACCCGGCGACAGCCGGAGTCACCCATACCCCTGGAGAGGACCATGAGTCTGCTGCGCGTGGTCGGCCGTCCCCTGCTGGCCTCGATGTTCGTCGTCGGAGGCTGGAACACCGTTCGCAACCCCAAGGCCGTGGCCCCCGCCGCCGAGCCCGTCGTAAGGCCGATCACGGAGCGCGTGGCGGCCCTGCCCGACGGGACCGAGCAGCTCGTACGCCTGAGCGGCGGCGTCCAGATGGCGGCGGGCGTCCTCCTGGCGACCGGCCGGCTGCCCCGGCTCTCCGCCCTGGCCCTCGCCGCCACCCTCGCGCCGACCACGGTGGCCGGCCACCGCTTCTGGGAGGCGGAGGACCCCTCCGACCGCGCCCAGCAGCGCATCCACTTCCTCAAGAACCTCTCCATGCTGGGCGGCCTGCTGATCACGGCCGACGACACCGCCGGCGCGCCGTCGGTGCTCTGGCGGAGCCGTCACGCCGCCCGTGAACTGCGCCGCGAGGGACGCCTGGTGCGCCGCTCGGTCCGCGCCACGGCGCGTCCGGCCGCCGCGGTCGGCGGCGTCAGGGCCAAGCTGCACGCCTGACCCGCGGACCCGGCCCGGCTCCTGCCCCCTCCGCCCCGGACGACGAAGGATCTGCGATGAACCACCACGCACGCTCCGGACCCTTCCTGCCGGGGTTCACCGGACAGAGCGGCCACGATCTGCTCGGCATCTACCTCAACGACCATCTGGCGGGCGCGACCGCGGGGACCGAGCGCGCCCACCACCTCGCCGTGATGTGCCGGGGCTCCTGGATCGGCGACGCGATGGGCCCCATCGCCGCCGAGATCGGCGAGGACCGCAGGACCCTGCTGGAGATCATGCGCAAGCTGGAGGTGCCGATCCGGCGGTACAAGGTGTACGCGGGGCGGCTGGGCGAGCGGGCCGGGCGGCTGAAGAGCAACGGCAGCCTGGTACGGCGCTCTCCCCTGAGCACCCTGCTGGAGCTGGAACTGCTGCACATCGGGGTGGAGGGCAAGATCTGCGGCTGGGATGCCCTGCGGCAGCTCGCCGCCCGCGACGACCGCCTGGACCCGGAGCAGCTCGACCGGCTGCTGGAGCGGGCCGCGAGTCAGCTCCGCACGATCGAGGACCTGCGCAGTCGCCAGGTCCTGGACACGTTTCCCGAGACCTGAGCCCGGCGCGCGGACCGGCGCTCTTCGCGCCACCTGGCCGGTCGTGGTGACCGGCCCGGCGGCCTCAGCCGTGGCCGGCGTGGGTGCGGCGCGGGCACGAGTCCGGCGGGCAGCGTCCGCCCCCGCCCTCCCGGTCGCGGCGCCAGTCGAGGACCGCGACCGCCAGAGCGCCCAGCAGTGCCACGACGGCGGAGCCGACGGAGACCGCCACCGCGGTGCGGAAGTCGTGCCGGGTCGCCCCGAGCACCAGGTAGAACAGCCCCGGCAGCGCCGCCGTACCCACGGCACCGCCCAGCCGCTGCCCGGTCTGCAGGGCTCCCCCGGCGGCTCCCGCCATGCGCACCGGCACCTCCCGCAGCGTCATGGTGACGTTCGGGGAGATCACGCAGCCGCTGCCCACTCCCCCGAGCAACAGCGCCGGAGCCGCGAACCAGGCTCCGCCGCCCGGCGGACCGAGCCCGAGCAGAAGCGCCGCCGCGCCCAGCCCGGCGATCACCGCCAGCAGCCCCCACACGGTCAGCAGCCGCCCCAGCCGCTCCACCAGCCGCCCCGCCACCACGGCGGCTGCGGCCGACCCGATCGCGAACGGCGTCACCGCCAGGCCGGACCGCAACGGCGTGTACCCGAGGCCGTTCTGGAAGAACAGGGCGAACACCAGCCACACCCCGCTGAAGCCCACGAAGTACAAGGTGGCCAGGGCCGCCCCGGGGGCGTAGCCGCGCGTGCTCGTCAGCAGCAGCGGATCCAGCAGCGGCTCTCCCTCGCGCGCCGCGACGCGCCGCTCCCAGCGGGCGAAGCCGGCCAGCAGCGCGAGGCCGAGGGGGAACAGCCACCACAGCGTGCCCAGCCCCCCGGACTCGGCGAACACCAGGGGCAGCATCAGGGACAGCACCCCGGCCCCCAGCAGCGCCACGCCCGGGAGGTCGAGCCGCTCCCGCCGGCCGGGGGCGACGCGGGGCAGCAGCCGCAGCCCGAGCAGGAACGCCAGCGCGCCGACCGGCACATTGACGTAGAAGATCCAGCGCCAGCCCTGCGCACCGTGCGCCAGGGCGAGGATCACGCCGCCGGTGACTGGTCCCACGGCGCTGGAGACGCCGACCGTGGCGCCGAACAGACCGAAGGCGCGGCCCCGCTCGGCGCCCCGGAACATCTGCTGGATGAGGGCGGAGTTCTGCGGGGCGAGGCATCCGGCGCAGACGCCCTGCGCGATCCGGGCCACGACGAGCCAGGCGACCGTGGGCGCGGCGCCCGCCCCGGCGCTGCAGACCACGAAGCCGCCCAGCGCCCACAGGAAGATCCGGCGCCTGCCCAGGGCGTCGCCCAGCCGGCCGGCCGGCACCAGGGCGAGCGCGAACGCCAGGGCGTATCCCGACACGACCCACTGCACGGAGGCCGGGGAGGCGCCCAGGCCGCGCTGCATGGAGGGGAGGGCGACGGCCACGATGGTGACGTCGAGCAGGCTCATGAAGCCGGTCACCAGCGTGACCCACAGGGCCTTCCAGCGCCGGGGGTCGGGTCCGCCCGCCGCGCGCGCCGGGTCGCCGCCGCTCGCGCCCGCCGGCGTGTCCAGTTCCACGAAAGCTCCCTCCGGCCGCCGCCGGTCCACGGCGGGGCGTAGCTCACACGGCCTCTCGCGTCCCGTCTGCTTCAGCGCGCGGACAGCGGGTAGCCGTACTCACGGCAAAGAGAACACAAAGTCACCACCGAGCAGCACAGACGGTACTTCTCATGGTCATTCCGCTTAGGAAGCAGGCGGTACGTGAGCAGGAACCGGACCAGCGCGCCGCGGCGCTGCGCTACGGAGCCACCTATGACACCGGTGCGGCCCGTATCGCCGACGCGCGCCGCGCGGTCCGCGTTCTGCTCACCCGGGCGTCCCGAACCGCCGACACGCCGGTGCCCACGCGCGCCGAAGGGGACGCACAGCTCGTCGTGAGCGAGCTGGTCACCAACGCCCTACGACACGCGCCGGGCCCGTGCGGCCTGGTGCTGGAGCTGTCCGCCGGTCACGAACGGCTGGCCATCACGGTCTGGGACACCTCTTCCACACTGCCGTGGATTAACGAACGCGACCAGTCACGCGTCGGCGGCCACGGCCTGTACCTGGTCCGCGCGTGCAGCAGCGCGCTGACCGTGACCGCCCTGCCCGGCGGCAAGCGCGTCACCGCCGAGATCGATCTGCGTGAGCGGTGATCCGCGGCCGCATCCCCCGGCGGCTACTTCTTCTTGCGGAGCGCGGACGGCTTGTGCACGGCCGAACGGCCGGACTTGTCGCTGCGCACCTGGTACCGAGGGTCCTCGGGGGAGGCGTCCACGGTCCGGCCCGCCTCCTCCGTCCGCCGGGTGATCTTCTTCTCGACGGTGCCGGTGGCCTCACTGCCGTGACTGCGCCAGGCGACCTTGTCGCCCTTGGCCGGCTCCTTCTTCGCGGAGCGTCGCTTCGCCATCGCCGTACTCCTTCCGGGCGCCTCGGCGCGCCCCGGTCCCACCCTGCTGGCCGCCGCCGCGATCCGCACGTCGGCCGGCACGCGGGCCGGTCGGAACGCCGGCCGGAGAACCCGTGGGCACGCCGTTCGGAGAACCCGTGGGCACGCCGTTCGGAAAACAGTCGAAAATGATGGGTGTGGACACCGCGGACGGGGGTACACGCGGTGGAAGCCGCTCATGATCAGCAGGGCGGTGGCCGCACGATCGAGCAGCACCGCAGAGAGGGAGGGACGCGCCATGGCGCCGACCACGGAGATCCAGGCAGCAGTTCCGGCACGGACGGAGCTGCCCGTGGTGACCGACCCCTCACAGGTGGCGCCGGCGGACGCGCGCGCCCTGTCGAAGCTGTTCTTCGACCGGCTCGCGACCCTGGAGGAGGGCACGCCCGAGCACCAGTACACGCGGAACACCCTGATCGAGATGAACATGTCCCTGGTGCGCTACGCGGCCGGCCGCTTCCGCAGCCGCGGCCCCCAGGAGATGGAGGACATCGTCCAGGTCGGCATGATCGGCCTGATCAAGGCGATCGACCGGTTCGAGCTGGCCCGCGAGGTGGAGTTCACCTCCTTCGCCGTGCCGTACATCGTCGGCGAGATCAAGCGGTTCTTCCGCGACACCTCCTGGGCGGTGCACGTGCCGCGGCGCCTGCAGGAGGCCCGGGTGGAGCTGGCCAAGGCGACCGAGGAGCTGAGCAGCCGCCTGGGGCGCAAGCCCACCACCAAGGAGCTGGCGGAGCTGATGAACCTCCCCGAGCAGGAGGTCGTCAACGCGATGGTGGCCTCCAACGGCTACACCTCCTCCTCGCTGGACGCCGCGGTGGGCGGCAGCGAGGACGGGGAGAGCGTGCTCGCGGACTTCATCGGCGCCGAGGACACCGACCTGGAGCTGGTGGAGGACCTGCACAGCCTGGCGCCCCTGCTCGCCGGCCTCGACGAGCGGGACCGCCGGATCATCCATCTGCGGTTCGTGGAGGAACTCACCCAGGCCCAGATCGGAGAGCAGCTCGGGATCTCCCAGATGCACGTCTCCCGGCTGCTGCAGCGGGTGCTGACCCGGCTGCGTCAGGGCATGCTCACCGCACGCTGAGCGACATGCTCAACGCACACTGAGCGCTACGTGGCCGGCCGCGGGAATGATCGCCTCCGCGGCGGGCACACGGACGCTTGCATGACACGGAAGGGCCGGGCGCCGTCGTCCTGGGGAGGTGGACGGCGTCCGGCCCTTCCGTCGTGCCCGGGCCCGGCGGCGTGCGGGGACGGGCTGGTCCCGGAGCCCCCTGACGGTCGCCCGCCCCGGCGGAACGCCGCTTGCCACCCACGGAGGATCCATCGAACATCTTGCCGACCGGCGCCCACGCGGACGCCGGTACCGTTGCAGCCAGGGCGCTTGCATTGACCGGCCGGGTGCGAGACGGTTGTCATCAGACAACCTTTTCCCCAGCAGAGAGGTGGTGGGGTACGCGGCTCGCGTTCCCCCTCTCGTGGTTCATTCCTCCAGTTCTCCCGTCGGCCCACGCAGCGCAGGCTCCAGCGTCGGCGCCGTGTGGGGCGACGCGCCGTATCCCGTCCTGGTCGTCGACCGGGACGGCGGCGTCGTCGACCTCAATGACGTCGCGAGGACCCTCCTGCCCGGCGTGGCGTGCGGCGACCGGCTGCACGACACGGCACCGGCCTGGCTGGCCGAGGCACACCGCCTCACGACCCTCGCTCCCGGCGAGTCCGCCGCCGCGCTGCGGTCGGGCAGCATCGGGGGGCGCCTCTTCGACGCCCACCCCACTCCGAGCCGCGACGGCGACGTGGTGTGGTGGCTGGTCGACGACACCGACCGCAGGCTGGCCCAAAAGGCGCTGCGCAGCGAGCAGGAGCGCACCGGCATCCTGGCCGAGGTGTCCGGCACGCTGCTGTCCTCGCTCAACGTGTCCCGGTGCATGGA
The DNA here is from genome assembly GCF_044746005.1 of Streptomyces sp. NPDC086766. Lineage (NCBI taxonomy): Bacteria > Bacillati > Actinomycetota > Actinomycetes > Kitasatosporales > Streptomycetaceae > Streptomyces > Streptomyces sp. NPDC086766. The sequence goes on from NZ_JBIVBI010000007.1 coordinate 297,244, forward strand.
GCTGACCGCGCGCATGGCGGCCGACCACCTGGCGGACGCCGCCGTCGTCATCGCGCCCGCCCAGGGGCGCCGCCACCCGCTCACCCACGCCCGGGCCGGCGGGCCCGTCACGCAGACCGCGCAGGTGATCGACCCGGCGACCGTGCCCGGTCTCGCCGAGGCGCTGCGGGGATTCCCGCCGGTGCCGACGCGCTGGATCAACCCCGACGAGATTCCGCAGTGGGCGATTCCGGACGGATTCGACGGCCCGCTGGGGTCGGTCATCGTCACTCCCCTGCCGGGCCACGGCGTGCCGGCCGGCGCCCTGATGCTGCTGCGCTCCACCACCGAGAACGTCTTCAGCGAGGGCGAGGAGGTCTTCGCGCGGCTGTTCGCCGCCCGTGCGGGCGCGGCGCTGTCCGCGGCCCGCATGTACGCCGAGCAGTCGGACATCACGGCGACACTGATGCGGGAGCTGCTCCCGCCGGCCCTGACGCAGATGCACGGCGTCGAGTACGCGGGCAGCTACCGGCCCGCCAAGGACTCCGAGCGCGTCGGCGGCGACTTCTACGACGTCCACCCGGGCACGGACTCCACCCACGAGTCCCTGGTGGTGCTCGGGGACGTGGCCGGCAAGGGCCTGGAGGCGGCCGTCCTCACCGGCAAGATCCGCAACACCCTGCACGCGCTGCTGCCGCTGGCCGGCGACCACCAGCAGATGCTGAACCTGCTGAACAGCGCCCTGCTGACGTCGCACCACACCCGCTTCGCCACACTCGTACTGGCCTCCGCCCGGCGCCGCGCCGGACGGGTGAGTCTCCGCATGACCAGCGCCGGCCACCCGCCGCCCCTGGTCATCCGCAGGAACGGTACGGTCGAAGTGGCGGCCACGCGCGGGACGCTGGTCGGAGCGATGCCGACGGTGGTGGCCGAGACCGTCGAGACGGCCCTCGCCCCGGGCGAGACCTGTCTGCTGTACACGGACGGCATCACCGAGGCGCGCGGAGGGCCGCTCGGCGGCGAGCTCTTCGGTGAGCGGCGGCTCAGGCAGGTCCTGTCGGAGTGCGGAGGCCTGCCGGCCGAAGCGATCGTGGAGCGGGTGCAGATGGTGGCCGCCCAGTGGCTCGGCTCGGGCCGGCACGACGACATGGCCGTCGTCGCCGTCAGTGCCCCGAAGTCGGGACCACTGCACGTCGTCAACGGCCATGTTCCCGTGGACGGGACGGAGATACGGCACAGGAGGAAGGGATGACCGCAGCCCCACCGGCACCGCGGACCCGGCCGGAGGACGGGCAGCAGCTCACTTCCGTGCGGGAGCGACTGTGGGCGGCAGTGATCGACGGTGACGAGTACGCGGCCGTGGAGGTGATCCGGGCCGGCCTCGACAGCGGGCTCGACGAGGAGACCGTGCTGCTCGACGTGATCGGCGGCGTGCAGCGGCGCGTCGGCGTGGAGTGGGCCGCCGACCGGATCTCCGTCGCCCAGGAGCACGCGGCCACCGCGATCAACGAACGAGCCGTCGCCGCCCTGCTCGGCCACGACCGCCCGAGCGCCCCCCGGCCCGTGGGGCGGGTGACCGTCACCTGCGTCGACGGCGAGTGGCACGCGCTGCCCGCACGCCTCGTCGCCGAGGTGCTGCGGCTGCGCGGCTGGCAGGTCGACTATCTCGGCGCCCAGACGCCGACCCCGCACCTGATCGCGCACGTGCACCGCACCAACCCGGCGGCGGTGCTGCTGTCGTCCTCGCTGCCCACCCGCCTGCCGACCGCGCACGCGGCCATCACCGCCTGCCAGGCCGTCGGCGTCCCCGTCATGGTCGGAGGGGCGGCCTTCGGCCCCGGCGGCCGCTACGCCCGCCGGCTCGGCGCGGACCGCTGGGCCCCCGACGCCCGTGCCGCCGCGGCCGACCTGGAGGCCGGCGCGTCCCACCCGCAGACCCCGGCCGTGCGGCAGGCCGTCGACGACCTGCCGCACCTGGCCGACCAGGAGTACACGATGGTCGTCCGGTCCCGCCCGCAACTGGTCAAGCAGACCCTGGTGGACCTGGAGGAGCGGTTCCCCGCGATGGCGTCGTACGACGACGCCCAGCGGGAGCGCACGGCGGAGGATCTCGCCCACATCGTCGACTTCCTGGCCGCGGCCCTGTACGTCGACGACGCGGAGCTGTTCGCGAACTTCCTCACCTGGACCGCGGACATACTCACCGCGCGGAAGGTCCCGGCGCACTCGCTCGTCCTGGGACTGGACGTCCTGGGCCGTCAACTCCGCGACTTCCCGAGGGCCTCGTCCCTGCTGGAGCAGGGCGCCGCCGCACTCGCCGCTCACCGACCCTCCGCCCCCGCCCCGGCGCACGGGAGCGAAGCATGACCGCTCTGCAGCCCGGACCGTTCGACATCGCGGTCGTGGAGACCGCGCCCACCGTCCTGACCGTACGGGTGGTGGGCGACCTGGACTACGACACCAGCGACGAACTGGTCGACACCGTCACCGAGGAACTGGCGCGGTCCGGCCCGCGGGACTCCTCCTGGCAGGATCTGCGGCTCGACTTCGCGCAGCTGACCTGGGTGGACTCCATGGGTCTGTCCGCGCTGCTGATGATCCGCAGACGCACCGGGGCCGTCGGCGTGACCCTCCATCTGGACAACCGGCCCGAGTTCCTGGACCGGATGCTCGACGTCACGAACACCTACGACCACCTCACCGAGGAAGTCCGGGAGCAGGACGAGGACGTCTCCGAGGCGGGCGCCAAGTAGGACCAGCCAGGGCCTGGGCTCCCCGGGCCGCGACGGACCCCTCGGGCGGAGAGCGTGTGCGTGTGCGCAGGTCGTATGCGTGCGGCGCGGCCGCGGGGGAAAAAGTATGGGCGATCCGTCGACGCGCTGAGGGGAGTCCATGGCGTTCTTCGTGATATCCAAACTCCGGCCGCTGCGTCTGCTGTCCGCCACCGACCTGGCCGTCGAGCACGACCGGCTCCGGGAGGAGAACCAGCAGCTGCACCGCGCCATGACCTCGCACGCGGTCGTCGACCAGGCCATCGGCGCGCTCGTGGCCCTGGGCCGGGTCACGCCCGAGGAGGCGTGGCTGGCCCTGCGGGACGTCTCCCAGCACCTCAACATCAAGCTGCGGACCGTCGCCGAACACGTTCTGGCGTTCGCCCAGGGCGAGGAGCTGCCGGAGGGGCAGCTGGACGAGCTGAAGCGGGCCCTCGACCGCCACCGCGAGTGCCCCGGCGGGCTGCCGGCCGGCAGCCCGCCGACGGACTGACGCCCGGACGGCCGCGCCGACCCCGCTCCCCCGTCGCGACCGCGTCGTCCGCTACCCCGTCACCACCGGGCCGCCCCGCGCAGCGGGGCGCGTCCGCGGTCGGGAACGGTCCACAGGGTCTGGCCGCGCACCCCCCACCGCTCCAGCAGGGCGTTGGCCGCCAGGAAGCCGCTGGTGGCGGCCCGTTCCATCAGCGCCACCGGCAGCTCCGTGCGCACCAGGTCACCGGCCACGACGAGCCCCGGGTCGTCGGTGCGCACGGTGGGCCGGTCGGCGTAGCCGCCCACCGGGAAGAGGGGGCAGTCCGCCCGCCACTCGTGGCGCGCGTCGACGATCCGCGCCCGCCGGGTCTCGGGGTACACGCGGTGCAGCTGCTCGACCAGACGCTTCTGCTCCACGTCCCGGACCGCGTCGTCGGCACACGCGTAGGCGTGCAGCTCCACCACCGAGCCGCCGGTGCGCGCGGCCCAGCGGGCCGCCTCGCCCTCCCAGCGCTCGAGCACACTGACGTTGTCCAGGGAGCCGTATCCGCTGGTGCCGAGGAATCCGGGGCGGTCGGGGGCCACGGGGCGGTCCAGCCACAGGCGGGAGACCAGGAACGGCGGTGCCGTGCGCAGCCGCTGGATCCGCTCGCGCCAGCGGGTGCCGCCCAGCCAGGGAGAGCGCTGGACCAGCGACCGCAGTCCGGTGGTGTCCAGCGCGAGGACGACCGTGTCGTGCCGTCGCTCGCCGTCGGCGACGGCCACCGTGAAGCCGCCGTCGCGGGTCGGTGTGACGCTCTCGACCGGAGTCGACGTGAGCAGCCGGACCCCGTGCCCGCGCAGGTAGGCGGCCAGCGGCTCCCACAGCGACGCGGGGAACGGCTCGTCGGGCACATCGAACAGCAGGCCCTCGGCGGAGCCCAGGAAATAGATGTGGAACATGAGGACCATCTCGGCGGCCGACAGCCGCCGGGGGTCGGCGAAGAAGCTGCGGGAGAAGACCTCGAAGGCCAGGTGGCGGGCGGCCTCGGGGAAACGGATCGAGTCCAGGAAGTCGTGGGCGCTGACGTGGTCCAGGCGCGTGTAGACCTCGGGGACGCGCACGTCCAGCAGGGGCAGCGCGGCGGCGGGACGCATCCGGACCAGGTCGCGGATCCCGAAGGACGGGCTGAGGGCCACGAAGCCGAGCGCGCTCCACGGCGGCGTCCGGGGGACGTGCCGGAAGCCGTCGCGCAGGCCGCTGCCGTGCCACAGCGGGTAGTCGGGCAGGCCGGTGAGGCGCTCCAGGCCCGGATCGGTACGGCGAAGCAGCCCGCGCAGGTTGTAGTACTGGCGGAAGAAGGCGTGGAAGCCCCGGCTCATCGTCACGGAGGTGCCGTCGCTGAGGGTGGTGGGCCACCCGGCCAGGCGCCCGCCGAGGGACGGCTCCCGCTCGTACAGGGTGACCCGTACGCCGCGTTCGGCGAGGGCGGTCGCCGCGGCCAGCCCCGCGATGCCGCCGCCGACGACGGCGGTGCTCGGCCGGTCGGTCCCGCGCAGCCGCGGGGCTCCGGGGGCCGGGAGCAGGACCCGGGCGCGCCGGTCGCGGCCGCGGCGGGCCGCGCCCGTGCGCCGGTGCCCGCTCATCGCGCCTCCTCCGTACGGCCGTCCGCGGGAGTGTGCGTGCCGCCGTGCGCGGCGCCGTCCGGGCGGGCCGCGACGACGGTGTGCGTGATGCCCGTCTGCCAGCCCGGCAGCGGCAGCACCCGGACCCGGGCGAAACCCGCCGCGCGGAGCCGGGCCGCGAACCGGTCGGCGGTGTCGAAGTCGACCACGCTGCGGTACAGGTGGCGGTAGAGGGGGCCGTCGCCCAGGGCTGCCGCCGCGGGGAGCACGATGCCGTGGCAGACCGCGGCCCACACCCCGCGATCCACCGGCCGGCCGCTGAGGGTGTACTCGTGCACCGCCAGCCGGCCGCCCGGCCGCAGCAGGTGGCGCACGCCGGCGATCACCCGGTCGGGGTCGGCCGCGTTGCGCAGGAGGTAGGCGGCGAAGACAGCGTCGTACGGGCCGCGCACCCCGGCCTCGGTCAGGCGTTCCGCCGGCGCGTGCACGAACTCGACGCCCTTCGGCCAGCGCTTCGCCGCGGCTCGGCGCAACATGCCCGCCGAGGCGTCCACCGCGGTGATCTCGGCGTCGGGCAGCACGGCGGCCAGCGCGGCCGTCGAGGCGCCCGTGCCGCAGCCGAGGTCCAGCACGCGCAGTCCGGCGCCGCCGTGCGGGAGCCCGAGGCGGCGGGCCGAGCGCCGCAGATGGGCGTGGTACCCGGGGTTGGCCGCCACGAGGGTGTCGTAGCTGCGGGCGGCGTGGTCGAAGGCGGCGGCCAGGTCCTGGTCGCGCAGCAGGGTCATACGGTCTCCTCGTGCAGATGCCGGGCGGTGCCGGTGGCGGCGGTCGAGCCCCGGGAGGGCCGGCGCTCGCGCCGGGGGGAAGGGACGGCGGTCATGCCTCGAAGGGTCGGCGGGGCAGGCGGGGCAGTTCGAGGGCGGTGCGCAGCATGGGCAGCACCGGGGTGCGCAGGCCGATGGACAGCTCCTCGTGCAGGCGGGTCCGTCCGTCGAGGAAGCGCAGCAGCCGCCGGGCCGGGACCCGGGCGAAGAGCCGGGAGAAGAAGGCGGCCCCGTCGACCCGGCCGCTGGCGAGGGCGCGCAGCAGCACGGCGTCCATGGCGAGGGAGCGGGCCGGGTGGGCGGGCGGCGGCAGCGGGCGGCGGCCCGCCCGCAGGGCGGCGGCGACGGCCCCCGTCTGGCGCTGGACGGCGGCGAAGGTGTAGCCCGTGGAGGGCCGGGTGGCGCCCGAGGCGGCGCCGATCCGGAAGACCGACGGCCCGGTCTGCCGGGCGAAGGGGGCGTCGGTCATCGGGATCACTCCCGTCTCGGTGGCGGTGACCTCGAAGTCGCCCAGGCCGAGCACGTCCCCGGTGTAGTGCCGCAGCGCCGCCTCGTAGCGCTGCCGCGACAGGGGCCGGGCCGAGAACTCGGTGTACTCGACCAGGGCCTGCCGGCGCCCGGTCGGCAGCACGTATCCGAAGGACAGCCCGTGGGCCGGCTGGGGGGTGCGGAAGTCCATGAGCTCGACGGTGCCGGTGTCGAAGACGGGCCGCTCGTGGCGGACGAACCAGCCGTGGAAGTGCTGCAGCAGGGTGGTGCGCGCGGCGGGCAGGCCGGCCAGGGGCAGGGGCCGGGAGTCGAACACCCAGCGCGCCCGCACCCGGACCGGGCGCCCGTCGGCGGCGCGGCCCCGTACCTCGGCGCCGTCCGCCAGACCCTCGACCGTGTCGACGGAGGCTTCCAGCCGTGTCGTCTCGGGGCTGCGGGCCACGACGCCGTCGACGAGCGACTCGAAGTCGTCCGACCGCAGCATCTTGTAGCGCAGCGGGCTGATGTCGTCCTCCATGCGGGCGCCGTGCGGCGCGTGGACGCGCAGCCGGTGCCAGGACGCGGTGAGGGCCGCGTCGTACGGTCCGGGGCCGGCCTCCCAGTAGCACCAGGTGCGGTCCGGCGGGCGCAGCGGGCCCGGCGGGGCCGTCACGAGGACCACCGACAGCCGGCGCGCGCCGGGCGGGCGCAGGGCCAGCCGGTGGGCCAGGGACAGACCGGCGGCCCCCGCCCCGACGATGGCCACGTCGGCCTCGATCACGATGTGCCGCCTCCCTCCGCGCCGCCGGTACCGCACCGCGGGTACCGCCCCGGACCTCACCCGAAGCATTCCGGGTACCCGGCCCGTCCGGATGCAGCCCGCCGGGGCGTGTCGGCCGCCGTCCGTCCGTCCGTCGGTGCGTCAGGAACCGCCCGCGGAGGCCGAATCGGCTCCGTCTGTCGCACGTTCGGCGCATCCGTGACCTCGACGGGCGCGGAATGACTGTAGATGACGATGTCGCGAGCACGCGGGAGGAACCGGACATGCGCTCCATTCGGGCGGACGATCACCTGGCGGGCGAACCGTCCCCGGCGCACCGCGTGGTCCGGCTGCTGCCGGCCGCGTCCCCGCCCCGAGAGGACCGGGCGGGGGACTTGACGCGGGATCTGGTGGAGGACCGTGCCGGGGACCGGCGGCGTCCCTGTGCTGGGGGGACGACACCGCCGTACGACGACGCACCCGATGCCGGAGCGCCGCGCGCCGACGCGCCGCACACCGGTGCGCCGTGCGCCGACGCGGGCGGGCGGCGGGCCGTGGACGACGACGTCTCGGGCGCCGTCGGCCGCCTGCTCCGCACCCTGACCGGCGAGCGGGTGGCGCAGGCGGCCGGCCTCGATCCGGCGTTCGGCGAGGAACTGGCCGGGCGGGTGGCCCGGTTCACGCTGGGGGGCGGCAGGCGCATCCGCCCCCGGTTCCTGTGGTGGGCCCTGCGCGGCTGCGGTGCCGGTGACGGGCCGGAGGCGGAGGCGGCGCTCCGGCTCGGGGCCGCCCTCGAACTCGTGCAGACCTGCGCGCTGGTGCACGACGACGTGATGGACGGCGCCCGGGTGCGCCGGGGCCGGCCGGCGCTGCACGTCGACGCGGCGGCCGACCTCCTCGCCGCGGATCCCGTTCCGCTCGGGCGCGCCGGCACCGGCCGGGTGAGCGCCGAACGGCGGGAGCGCGCCCACGACTTCGGCACCGCCGTGGCGATCCTCGCCGGTGACCTGGCGCTGGCCTGGGCGGACGACCTGGTCGCCGACACGGTGCTCCCGCCGGCCGTCGCCGGCCGGGTGCGCGGCATCTGGCGGGCCATGCGGACGGAGATGGTCGCCGGTCAGTACCTGGAGCTGCGCGGCCAGGCCGACGCCTCGCGGTCGCCGGACCGGGCGATCCGCGCGGCCTGTCTGAAGAGCGCCCTGTACTCGGTGGAGCGTCCGCTCGCGCTCGGCGCGGCGCTGGCCGGCGCGGACGAGGCCACGACCCGGGCGCTGTGCTCGGCCGGACGCTGCGTCGGCATGGCCTTCCAGCTCCGCGACGACCTCGACGACCTGTTCGCCGACCCGGACCGCACCGGCAAGCCGCTCGGCGGCGACATCCGCGAGGGCAAGCCCACCTACCTGGTCGCCGTCGCGCACGCGAGGGCGGAGGCGGCCGGTGACCACCACGCCCTGGACGTCCTCGACACGTGCGTCGGCCGCGCCGATCTGTCCGACGCCGACCTCGCCCGGGTGCGGAAGGCCATGGTCGCCACCGGCGCCAAGGAAGCGGTCGAGGCGAAGGTCGACCAGTTGACGGCGCAGGGGCTGCGCCATCTGGACTCCGCCGCGCTGGAGCCATACGCGGCGGGGCGCCTGCGCGAGCTGATGCGCGCGGTGGCCGGGACGCGTTCGGGATCCGGGTCCGGACCCGGATCCGGCACCGGCTCCGTGCGCGCCGAGGGCGCCGGCCCCGCCCGTGCCCTGCGGCTCGCCGACGGCTGCGGGGTGACGGGCCGATGACGCGCACCCTCCCCGGGCGCACCGACCACGTGGTGGTCGTCGGCGCCGGACTCGCCGGTCTGTCGGCCGCGCTCCATCTCCTCGGCGCGGGCCGCCGGGTCACGGTCGTGGAACGGGACCCGCTGCCCGGGGGCCGCGCGGGCCGGCTGGTCCGCGGCGGCTACCGCATCGACACCGGGCCGACCGTGATGACCATGCCCGACATCGCCGACGAGGCCTTCGCGGCGGTCGGCGAACGCCTCGCGGACCGGGTGGAGCTGATCCCGCTGCATCCGGCGTACCGCGCCCGGTTCGCCGACGGCTCCGCGCTGGACGTGCACACCGGGGCCGAGGCGATGGAGGCGGAGGTCGGCCGTTTCGCCGGGCCCGCGGAAGCGGCCGGCTACCGGCGGCTGCGGACCTGGCTGGAACAGCTCTACCGGGCGCAGATGCGGCGCTTCGTCGACGCCAACTTCGACTCGCCGCTGGCCCTGCTCCATCCGGATCTGGCCCGGCTGGCCGCACTGGGCGGCTTCGGGCGCCTGGACGCGCGCATCGGCCGGTTCCTGAAGGACGAGCGGCTGCGGCGGGTGTTCTCGTTCCAGGCGCTGTACGCGGGGGTCCCGCCGGAGCGGGCGCTGGCGGCCTACGCGGTGATCGCCTACATGGACACCGTCGCCGGCGTGTACTTCCCGCGCGGCGGCATGCACGCGCTGCCGCAGGCCATGGCGGACGCCGCCGCGAAGGCGGGCGCCGAACTGCGGTTCGGGCAGAGCGTCACCCGGCTGGAGCGGACGGGCGAGCGCGTCACCGCGGTCGTGACCGAGGACGACCGCATCGCGTGCGACGCCGTCGTCCTCACGCCCGACCTGCCCGTCGCCTACCGCCTGCTGGGCCGCGCCCCGCGCCGCCCGGTACGGCTCACCCACGCGCCGTCCGCGGTGATCCTGCACGCGGGCTGCGACCGCACGTGGCCCGAACTCGGCCACCACACCCTGTCCTTCGGGCGGGCCTGGCAGCGCACCTTCCACGAACTCACCCGGACCGGCGAGCTGATGAGCGATCCCTCCCTGCTGATCACCAGGCCCACGGCCACCGACCCAAGTCTGGCTCCCCCGGGCCGTCATCTGCACTACATCCTGGCCCCCTGCCCCAACACCGACATCGGGCCGAGCGCCGCCGACTGGGGCGATCTGGCACCGCGCTACCGGGACTCCCTGCTGCGGGAACTGGAGCGGCGGGGCCTGGCGGGCATCGGCTCCGCCGTCGAGCAGCAGTGCCTGGTCACGCCCGCCGACTGGCAGGCCCTCGGACACGCGGCGGGCACCCCGTTCTCCGCGGCGCACACCTTCCCGCAGACCGGCCCCTTCCGGCCGCGCAACCTGGTGCGGGGCACCGTGAACGCGGTCCTGGCCGGCTGCGGCACCACCCCCGGGGTGGGCGTGCCGACCGTGCTGCTGTCGGGGAAGCTGGCCGCGGCCCGGATCACCGGCGGTGCGGACCGCCCCGGCCCGCGCCGCCGGTCGCCGGGCCGGACGACGGAAGGAGCGGCGTCGTGACCGCGCGCGAACTGGACGCGGCGGGCGTCACCGATCCGTCGCTGCGCGAGGCGTACACGCGGTGCCGCGCGCTGAACGCCCGGCACGGCAAGACGTACTTCCTCGCCACCCGGCTGCTGACCGTGGAGCGCCGCCCCGCCGTGCACGCCCTGTACGGCTTCGCCCGCTGGGCCGACGACATCGTCGACTCGCTCGACGCCTCGGCGACCCCCGAACTGCGGGAGCGGGCGCTCGACCGGCTCCAGGAGGAGCTCGCCACCGGACTGCGCGAGGGCCGGAGCGGCGAGCCGACGGTCCGGGCCCTCGCCGACACCGCGCACCGCTACGCGATCGACCACCGCCACTTCCACGACTTCATGGCCTCCATGCGCAGCGACCTGGAGGTCACCGACTACGCCACCTACGCCGACCTCGACGCGTACATGCACGGATCGGCCGCGGTGATCGGCCTGCAGATGCTGCCCGTGCTGGGGACGGTCGTACCGCGCGAGGAGGCCGCTCCGCACGCGGCCGCCCTGGGAGTGGCCTTCCAGCTCACCAACTTCCTGCGGGACGTGGGCGAGGACCTGGACCGTGGCCGTGTCTACCTGCCCGCCGACCTGCTCGCGGCGCACGGCGTCGACCGGGAGCTGCTGCGCTGGAGCCGGGACACCGGGCGCCCCGACCCGCGCATCACGCGGGCGCTGCGCGCCTTCGAGGCTCTCACCCGGGACGTCTACCGCCGGGCGGCCCCCGGCATCGCGATGCTCGACCCGGTGTCCCGCCCCTGCATCCGCACCGCCTTCGTGCTGTACGGCGGCATCCTCGACGCCGTCGCCGGCTCCGGGTACGCCGTGGTGCGCGGGCGGGCCGTGGTGCCGCGCAGGCGCCGCGCCGCCGTCGCCCTGGACGGGCTGGTCCGGGTGACCGCGGCCCGTCTGGCCGCCGGGCGCGGCTCCGGGCGCCCCGCGACACCCGCGGCGGCGGTCCGCCCGGCCGCCGACACGGCGGTTCCCACATCCGCACCGGTCGGCCAGGAGGTCGCGTGAAACCCGAACCGTCCGCCCGGCGGGGACGCTACCCGCTGCGGCTGCGCAGGCGCCCGGTGCCCTGGGACCGCCAGCGGCCCAGCTGGCGCGAGGCGCGGCCCGCCGTCATCACGGCGGCGCTGAAGCGGGCCCAGGCCCGGCCGTCGGGCAACTGGTACGTCGTCGGCGCCACCCGCGACGTCGGCGGCGGCCGGCCCCTGTCCCGGACCGTGGCCGGCCGGGAGGTCGTGGTCTGGCGGAACGCCGAGGGAGGGCTGGTCGCCGGGCCCGGCGTCTGCCCGCACCTGGGGGCGCCGCTCGCGGACAGCCCAGTGCGGTGCGGCACGCTGGTCTGCCACTGGCACGGACTCGCCCTGAACGGCGCGCCGTTCGCCGGGTGGGAGCCCCTGCCGGTGCACGACGACGGGGTGCTCGTCTGGGTGCGTCTGGACGACGTCGGCGGCGAGGAGCCCACGCCCGCTCCGCTGGTCCCCGCCCGGCCGGCCGTGTCCGAGGCGGTGTCGGCCGTGTACGTCGGCGTCGGTGTCTGCGAGCCCGAGGACGTGGTCGCCAACCGGCTCGACCCGTGGCACGGGGCCTGGTTCCACCCGTACTCGTTCGTGGACCTGACGGTGGTCGGGGCGCCGGGGCGGGCCGGCACGGACGGGGACGGGCGCGCCCCGGGTACGGACGGGGACGACGGCGCGCCGGACGACGGCTTCGCCGTGGACGTCTCCTTCAAGGTGGCGGGGCGTCTGGTGGTGCCGGTGCGGGCCGTGTTCACCGCGCCCGAGCCGCGCACGGTGGTCATGCACATCACGGAGGGGGAAGGGCGGGGCTCCGTGGTCGAGACCCATGCCACCCCCCTCGGCCCGGACGAGCTGGGCCGGCCGCGGACGGCGGTCGTCGAGGCGGTCGTGGCCGCGTCCGACCGCCTGGGCTTCGCCGTGGCCCGCCGGGCGGCGCCGCTGCTCCGGCCGCTGATGCGCGCCGCGGCGGGCAGGCTCTGGCGGGACGATCTGGCCTACGCCGAACGGCGCTGGGCGTTGCGTTCGACGGGGCGCTTCCCGGGCTGAGACCGTCCGGGCGCCGGGGCCCGGCCACGGGCCTCAGCGCTCGGGCCGGGCCGCCTCGGGCCCCACGCCCGTCCACAGCTGCCAGGCCGACCACAGCCACATCAGCGCGAAGGCGGCGAGCAGGGCGAGCAGGACGAGGACCTGCCGGACGTCGGCGTCGTGCCCGAGGAGGGCCACGAGCAGGGAGAGGGTCCACAGCGCCGTGCCCACCGCGTAGATACCGCGCATCAGCCGAAGTTGCCGCACACCGACCGAGCGGGGCGCGGAGGTAACCGCCTCAGGAGTCATGGCCATGCGGTACCCCGCTACGCCGAGGGTATGACCCCGGATCCGGCCCTTTCCCGTACGGCCGGTTTCCGGCTCAAAGCCTGTCGCGCCGGGGCCCGTTCAGCTTGCGGACCGATTCGGCCGACACCCCGCGCTCCCGGGTGCCGCCCTCGGCCATAAAGTGCGCTTATGACCTCATAGACCGGACCCGAATACCAACTTAGGTTTGCCTCAGTTTAGGGTTGCCGTCGAGTCGCCTGTCCTCGCTCGAAGGGAACCTCGCACATGTCCCGCCCCCTGCGGGTAGCCATCGTCGGAGCCGGCCCCGCCGGGATCTACGCCGCCGACGCCCTGCTCAAGTCCGACGTCGCCGCCGAGCCGGGCGTGTCCATCGACCTCTTCGAGCGGATGCCGGCCCCGTTCGGGCTGATCCGGTACGGCGTGGCGCCCGACCACCCCCGGATCAAGGGCATCGTCACGGCGCTGCACCAGGTGCTCGACAAGCCGCAGATCCGCCTCTTCGGCAACGTCGACTACCCGGCGGACATCAGCCTGGACGACCTGCGCGCCTTCTACGACGCGGTGATCTTCTCCACCGGAGCCACGGCCGACCGCGCCCTGCCGATCCCCGGCATCGACCTCGACGGCTCCTACGGTGCCGCCGACTTCGTCTCCTGGTACGACGGGCACCCGGACGTGCCCCGCACCTGGCCGCTGACCGCCGAGAAGGTCGCGGTCCTCGGCGTCGGCAACGTCGCCCTCGACGTGGCGCGCGTCCTGGCCAAGACCGCGGACGAGCTGCTGCCGACCGAGATCCCGCCGAACGTGTACGACGGCCTGAAGGCGAACAAGGCGCTGGAGATCCACGTCTTCGGCCGCCGCGGCCCGGCGCAGGCGAAGTTCAGCCCGATGGAGCTGCGGGAGCTGGACCACTCCCCCAGCATCGAGGTCGTCGTCGACCCCGAGGACATCGACTACGACGCGGGCTCCGTGGAGACCCGGCGCGGCAACAAGCAGGCCGACATGGTCGCCAAGACGCTGGAGAAGTGGGCCATCCGCGACGTCGGCGACCGGCCCCACAAGCTGTTCCTGCACTTCTTCGAGTCGCCCACCGAGATCCTGGGCGAGGACGGGAAGGTGGTCGGGCTGCGCACCGAGCGCACCGCGCTCGACGGCACCGGCAACGTCAAGGGCACCGGCGCCTTCAAGGACTGGGACGTCTCCGCGGTGTACCGCGCGGTGGGCTACCTGTCCGACGAGCTGCCCAAGCTGCCCTGGGACGCCGAGTCGGGCACGGTCCCGGACCGTGGCGGCCGGGTCGTCGAGGAGAGCGGGGAGCACCTGCGGTCGACGTACGTGACCGGCTGGATCCGGCGCGGTCCGGTGGGGCTGATCGGCCACACCAAGGGCGACGCCAACGAGACGGTCGCCAACCTCCTGGACGACTTCGCCGGCGGGCGCCTCCACACGCCCGCGTCGCCCGCGCCCGAGGCGGTCGACGCCTTCCTCGCCGAGCGCGGCGTCCGCTTCACCACCTGGGAGGGCTGGTACCGCCTCGACGGCGCGGAGAAGGCACTGGGCGAGCCGCAGGGCCGGGAGCGCGTGAAGATCGTCGAGCGGGAGGACATGCTCCGCGCGAGCGGGGCGTAGCCGCGAGCCCGCGCACAAGGGTGCGCCCGGCGTACAGAAGTGTCACCGGGGCGCACACGCTCCGCGCGAGCGGCGCCCGGCGGGCCGGCGCGGCGGTGCGGGTGAACGGGGCGCGCCCCGGTGCGGATGGTGGGCGGCCCCGTTCGGCGACCATTGTGGAGACCGCGGCCGGAGCGCGACACGTGTGCGCGGGCCCGGGCTCGGGCGCCGGCCGCACACCCCGTGTGCGCTCCGCGCGCGGCGTACGAGCGCCGGGCGGGCACGGGGGACGAAACCCGTCCTCGCCCGCCACGCGTGTTCGCGTGCTGCCGGGACACCCGCACTCCATGGGACTGCACCTTCCCGGACACCGGGACCACCTCAATGGCAAGGACACCGCGCCCCGGGGCGAGGCGGACGGGCGAGCGCGCGACGAGGAGCGGGAGGCGGAGCCCGCCGAGTTCGGGCCGGACGCCTCCGCGGAGCGCGACGCCCCCGACTCCCCGGTCGAGCTGCCCGGCCGCTCCTGGGTGGCGGTGCTGCGCCGGGTCGTGCGGGAGTTCCAGGACGACGAGCTGAGCGACCGGGCCGCGGCCCTGACCTACTACGGGGTGCTGTCCCTGTTCCCGGCCCTGCTCGTGCTGGTCTCCCTGCTCGGCGTCGCCGGCAAGTCGGCCACCCATCAGGTGCTGGACAACCTGCAGAAGCTCGCGCCGGGCTCGGCCCGGAACATCATCGCGGGCGCGGTGGAGCAGCTGCAGAGCAACGCCGGCGTCGGCTCCGTGCTGGCGGTGGTGGGTCTGCTGGGCGCGGTGTGGTCGGCCTCCGGGTATGTCGCGGCCTTCATCCGCGCCGCGAACGCGGTCTACGACGTGCCGGAGGGGCGGCCGGTGTGGAAGGTGCTGCCGCTGCGGGTGGCCCTGACGGTGACCCTGATGCTGCTCGCCGTGGCCAGTTCCCTGATCGTCGTCTTCACGGGCACGCTCGCCCGGCAGGTCGGCTCCGCGATCGGCATGGGGGACGCGGCGCTGACCGCGTGGTCCATCGCGAAGTGGCCGGTCCTGATCGTCCTGGTCACCGTCATGATCGCGATCCTTTACTGGGCCACGCCCAACGCCAAGATCCGCGGCGTGAAGTGGATCACGCCTGGCAGCCTGCTCGCCCTGCTGATCTGGATGGTCGCGTCGGCGGGCTTCGCCTTCTACGTGGCGAACTTCAGCTCGTACAACAAGACCTACGGCACCCTGGCCGGTGTCATCGTCTTCCTCGTGTGGCTGTGGGTCACCAACCTCGCCGTCCTGCTCGGCCTGGAGTTCGACGCGGAGATGGCCCGTCAGCGCGTGATCGACGGAGGCCACCCGGTGGACAGCGAACCCTACGTGGAGCCGCGCGACACCCGCGCCTGGGACGAGCAGGACCAGCGGCGCATGGACGAGGGCTGCTGAGCCCGCCCGACCCGACCCGGGGCCCGTCGCCGGGACGGGGCGCCGCCCCGCGGGGTGCGCCGACCCGGGCAGGCGGACGGGCCGTGCCTCCTCCGGACGGAGGGGGCACGGCTCGTTCCTGTGCGTGGCGGTCCGGTGCCAGGCGCGCACCGGACCGCCACGGCCGGACCTCAGCCGTTGGTGCAGGCGTTGGCCACGGCGGGGTTGAGCAGGCCGAGCACGTCGATGGAGTTGCCGCACAGGTTCAGGCCGAGGTCGATGGGGACCTGGATGACGTTGCCGGAGAGGATTCCGGGGCTGTCGGTGGCGGTCCCCGTCGCGTCGGCGTCCGCGGCCGCGGTGCCCGCGCAGGTCATCAGGGCCGCACCCGCCAGAACCGCGGCGGCCGTCATTCTGATCCTCATGGAGAACTCCTGTCGTTCGAAGGAACACGTGGTCTCACCCTGCGGGCGTCCGGCGCGTTGCGACATCGCTCAGGGCCGAACGGAGCAGCGCCGTCAGCCGCGCCTGGCGCGACCCACGCCGTTCGGGAATCCAGATGGGGTCAAAACCACACAAATCAACCGGCTCGAGAACCGCACCGTATCGCGAGCGCCGGTCGGCCCGGCCCGCGCCACGCGGGTCGCGTCACCGGGTCGGCCGAGCGGTCGCGGACGCGCGCCGCGGGGCGGCCGTCAGGGCCGGCCCGGCGGGAGCGGCCGGAACCGGCCACGAACGTGTGACCTGCCCGCCCCCGCTCGACCCGCACCGACGTGTCTTCGCCATACTGGGCACCGCACTCCGCCCCCTCCGCAGATTGACTCATGCCGAACTCTCCCTCCCCCCGTCCCGCCGCCCCCTCCACGGTCTGGCTGGCCCGCGGCCGTCATGCCGGACCGGGCGCGGAGGACGCCGTTGGACGGCGTCTGGAGAAGCTGAAGGCCGACGAGGTCCTCGACGACCGCCTCGTACCGGAGGACCCCGGACTCTCCGGCGAGCTGGTCTTCGAGGCCCGCTGGCAGGCGCCACCGCGGGTGACCGTGCGCGCCCGGCTCACCCTCGCGCCCCCCTCCGGTTCCCGTGGGGACCGGGAGTGGGTGCTCGTCGCGGAGGCCGAGCGTCCCTGGGACCCGCGCTGGCCGTCCCCCGCGGCCATGTTCTGGCCCCAGGACGGCGACGCGGCCTGGGACCACGAGGCCGTCGTCGCGGGACTGCGGCTCGGGACCGTCAATCCCCTCCCGGACGACGACAAGGAGCTGCGGCGCCTCCTGCGGCACGCCGTGCGGGACACCTGGAGCATCCACGTCGTCGTCCACGAGGCCATGACCCCCGACGAGCGCGGGCGTCTCCCCTTGGTACGGCTGCTGCCCGAGGGCCTGCGCCACCGGGTCGTGGAGCACCGCGCCGCCCCGCACCGGCTCAGGGCGGTCAACTGGGCACTGGAGGAGTTCGGGGCCGAGGTGCCGCGCGGCGGCGCCGTCGTACTGCCCGGCAGCCCGGCGGCATCCGGCTACGACACGGGGGAGTTCTCCGTCCGCAGCGTCTTCCTGGACGGGACGGAGCCGCCGGCGGACCTGCTCGACGCGGTGAAGCGGTTCGCCGCGCTGCCGCGGCCGCTGCCGGACGGCGGGGAGGCGGCGCTCACCGCGCTGCGGGAGCAGTGGCGCCTGACGACCGTCGAGGAGGAGCTCGCCCGGGCGCGCGAGCTGGTGGCCATGTACCAGGAGGCCCTGGAGGCCATGACGCGGTCCCGGGACCTGTACCGGGAGGCCGCCGAGCGGGCCGGCGAGGCGCTCGCCGTCTACCGCGAGGCCGAGTCCGACGGCGTCCTGTCACCGGCGCGGAAGCAGGCCCGCCCGCCCGCGGCCTCGCCCTTCCAGCAGCTGGCGCGCGGTTTCGAACGCCTCAAGGACACCGCCCTGTCCCTGCGCCCGGCCGGCACCACACCGGACCCGGAATCGGGCGCATCCGGTCCGGCCGGGGCCGCCTCCCCCGAGGTCTCCTCCGACGTGTCCGGCTCCCCCGCCCCCTCCGCGCCGGAGGGCTCCGGCTTCCCCGAGGCAGCCTCCTCGGCCGGCGCCACCGCCCGGCGCGCGGCGGACTGAGCCGGGCGGGCCGCGCTCAGGGCCGCACTCCCGGGCGGCCCCTCCGCCGGGCGGAGCCGCCGGGGTCAGTCCGTGGGCCGTGGCGTGGGATGCCGCTCCGCCAGCTGCACCATCAGCAGCAGGGAGAGAGCGGCCAGGGAGGCGAGACAGGCGCACACCGCCGTGAGGCCCGCGCTCCAGGGCGGCGCCACCGTGATCGCCAGGGCGCGGCTCAACTCCGCCGAAGCGAAACGGCCTTCGAAGTACCCGGCCCCCGCCAGCACCGCCGGGACCACCGCCCCCGCCACCAGCGCGGCCACCCCGGTGCGAAGCGCCAGCCGCACCGCCAGACACCCGCACAGGCCCGACGCGGCGAGGGCGAGGCCGTAGACGAGGAACGGCGCGCCCTCCCGGTGCAGCGGGAAGTAGGCGGCCCCGCAGACCACCAGGGCCGCCGCGGCCAGCCAACTGGGCCAGAAGACCAGCCGCCCGGCCCGTCCACCGGGCGCTCCCTCCGCCGCACTCCCGACACCGCCCACGGAGCAGGCGCCGTCGGCGGGGACCCGCACGGCACCGGCCCCCGGCACCGCCGGGACGCCGGAAACCGGACGCTCGGGGACGGAGGGCGGCGTCTGCGGCATCGGGGGG
The DNA here is from genome assembly GCF_044746005.1 of Streptomyces sp. NPDC086766. NCBI lineage: Bacteria > Bacillati > Actinomycetota > Actinomycetes > Kitasatosporales > Streptomycetaceae > Streptomyces > Streptomyces sp. NPDC086766. The sequence continues at coordinate 315,579 of NZ_JBIVBI010000007.1, forward strand.
ACGCCGGTGTACGACGGCGTGGGCGTCCGCACGGGGCCGGAAACCGGCATCACCCGGACCGCGGGTTCCGGGCTCTGCGGGACGGGGGGCGGCGTCTGCGGCATCGCGGGGACGCCGGCGTAATACGACGTCCACCTCCGCAGGGTGCCGGAATCCGGCCCCGTCGGGGCGTGACGATCCGGGCCCCACGGGACGAGGGGACTCGGCATCTCCGTGGCGAAGGGGGCCTGCGTCTCCGGTGTCGCGGCGATGCCGGGGTCCGGCATCGCCGGGGCTTCGGGGCGCCGCGTGCGCTCGTGCCGGTCCCGGGTCAGGCCGCCGATGAGGTCGACCAGTTCTTCGACGGGCCGGCCGATGGCGGCCGCCCGGACCGCTTCCCGGCCGCAGTGCGGCCGCAGGGGCGCCCGGTGCAGCAGGGCCATCAGCCGTGTCACGTCCTCGACGCCCCGCCCCGCGACCGCCGCACGGATCGCGTCGTCCGCGCTGTCGGCCGCGCGCGGCGGCCGGGTCAGCTCGGCGACCAGCCGGGCCACGTCCTCCACCGGCCGGTCCATCGCGGCCGCCCGCAGGACGTGGACGGCAGCGTCCGCGTACTCGGGGGACTCCTCCAGCAGAGTGACGAGCCGGACGACCTCCTCGACGGGCCGGTCGCCGACGGCGGCCCGCACCAGGCCGAGGACCGGGTCGCCGTCGGCGGCCTCCGCCCCGGCCTCACCGCAGCCGACGCTGCCGGAGGGCGACGGGGCCGGGTGGATCTCGTCGGTGAAGGCGATGACGGAAGGGTTCGCCTGGGGTGGGGAAGAACGGGTTGTCATCCTGGTCTCCATGGCAGGGGTGCGGCCGCCCCTGCGCCCCCGAAGGCGACACGCGTTCTACCCTGACCATTACTAAGGCCCCTCCGGATCCCGCGCCACCCGGGTGCGGCGCGGGAGTGATCGCCCGGCGGGCGCACGGCTCGTACGGCTGTTCCCCCGTCAGGCGGTCATGGAGACGTGGCGAGCGGGAATCAGGAGAAGGGCAGGGTCGTCCCGCCGCGCGGAAAGAGAGGGAGCGAACTGTGGACTCCACCACGAAGGTGCTCCTCGTCGCAGCGGTCCTCGCGGCGGCCGTGCTCGCCGTGGCCGTGATCCTCTTCGTCCGGCTGGTCCGCGCCCGGCGCGACCTGCGGCGTGCCGGGCTTCCCACGGGACCGCGCTGGGTGTTCTGGGGCGCCGTCCTCTACTTCCTGCTGCCGACCGACCTTTTGCCCGACCCGGTCTACCTGGACGACATCGGGGTCCTGCTGCTCGCTCTGCGCACGCTGCGCGGGGAGGCCGGCGGTGGGATGCCCGTACCGGTGCCGCGGATGTGGCGCCGGTCGGAGCATCGCGCGGGACGCCGACCGAAGCTTTCAGGCCGTCAGGAAGGCCCGGACGCCGCCGACTACGCTCCGTAAGGAAACCAATCACCCGTTCGATTCGTATAAGTCTGGGAAAACCGAATCGAAGTCAGCGGGCCAAGCGACGCCGCAAGGGTGACCACCGCTTGATCGCGGCTGCACCGACCAGGGAGAGACGATGCAACCGTTCGCGCTCAACTACGCACGTCCGGCAGTGGAATCGGAGACGAGCACTCCGTACGTCTACGACTCCGGACTGCAGTTGAACGTGCTCGCCGACGGCCGGATCGCCGCGTCCGACCACGCCCTCCTGAGGGAACTGGGCACCACGACGTCAACGGCGGGCTCCAAGACGCACTTCGACGACTGAACACGGCCGGCGACCATGACCGTACTGATCCTCACCGGTGAGGGGGACGTGACGGCCGACATGGTGGTCGTGCACCTGAACGCCGCCTCGGTCCCGGTGGTCCGGCTCGATCCGGCCGATCTGACCGCGGGCGTCGCCCTCTCGGGCGAGTTCGTGCACGGCTCCTTCCGCGGCCATCTGTCGTCCGGGGGACGGCTGGTGAGCGTGAACGGCCTGCGCTCCGTCTGGATCCGCAGACCGGGAACGCCCGCCGCACGGGCGGCGCAGCCCTCGGCCTGGCTCACCGAGGAGTCCGCACAGGCCCTCTACGGCCTGCTCCGCGGCTGCGGCGCGCGCTGGATGAACCATCCCGACGCCGCCCAGCGGGCCCGCCACAAGCCGTGGCAGCTGCGGCACGCCCAGCACAGCGGCCTGCCCGTGCCCGCGACCCTCATCACGACCTTCCCGCAGGCGGCGCGGGCCTTCGCGGAGCGGTTCCCCGACCTGGTGGTCAAGCCGGTCTCCGGCGCGCATCCGCAGGAGCCGCCCCGGGCGGTGCCGACCAGCCGCGTCGCGCCGGACACGGACTTCGACGCCGTGGCCTACGGCCCCACCCTGCTGCAACGGCGGATCGCCAAGCGCGCCGACATCCGCCTGACCGTCGTCGGCGACACACTGCTGGCCGCCCGGAAGGCGTGGCCGGCGGAGGCGGACCCCGACGAGGTGGACGTCCGTTTCGCCTCGTCCGCCACGCAGTGGCAGCCGGCCGAGGCCCCGCCCCGGCTGGCCTCGGCCGTGCTGGCCTACGTGCGCGGGGCCGAACTGGCGTACGGCGCCTTCGACTTCGCCGAGGACGCGGACGGGACCTGGTGGTTCCTTGAGTGCAACCAGTCCGGCCAGTTCGGCTTCGTCGAGGTGGAGACGGGCCAGCCGATCGCCCGCACCATCGCCGAGTGGCTGGCCCGCCCCGCCCCCCAGGAGCCCGGACACGTCGACGGCACGCCGACCGTGCTTCCTTGACGTGACCGACCTCGGCTCCCGGACGTGCCCGAGGAGCCGCGACGGGGGTCCGTGGCCGGTTCGTGACCGACGCTCGTCGGCCGGGTCGGCACGCCGTGCCACTGAGAAGCCCCCGCCCCTCTCCCCCAGGGGGTCACACGGCCAGCGAAAGGCCGTCCCCCTCCGGGTCCGTCACCACGTCCGCGATGTCCCGCGGGGCGAGCAGCAGGGCGTCCGCCCTGCTGATGGCCTCGTCGATGCCGGTGGTGCCCATCATGACGCACAGGGTGTAACTGACGTCCTCCAGCTCCCGGGCCGTCTCGGCCCGCTCCCTCTCCGCCTGCGCGATCTTCAGCGATGCGTACCGAGTCAGCAACGTCCTGACGACCTTAGGGTCCGGAACCAGCACGGAGCGCCCCTCTCTCGATTTTTGCTCCGTATGCCCCAGGCACGCCGTGCCATGCACGGTGGCGGCCTCGCGGCACACGATTGACCAAATTCAGTCGTTTTCTGGTCGATCAGCCACCGATCGACCCCTGGGGCCCGCCGGTTCTCACCGACCGCGGTCCTCGGCCCTCCGCCGCGCCACCGCGCGGCGCTCCCCCGCGGTCATGCCGCCCCAGACACCGTCGTACTCGCTGTTGCGCAGGGCCCACGCCCTGCACTCGCGCAGCACGGGGCACCGGTGGCACACCGCGCGGGCCCGTTCTATCTGCCGTAGTGACAAACCGTTTTCCCCGAGCGGGAAGAACAGTTCGGGGTCCTCGAAACGGCAGGCTCCGCGGTCCCGCCAGTTCATGGCCGGATCCCGGTCATGTCGGGGCCGGCCGTCGGCCGGATCCCGGTCATGTGGGGGCTTGCGGTCACCGCACGACGGGGCCGCCCGCCGCGCTCGCTCCGTTGGGTCACACTCACCGGGTCCTCCGCAGAAAATTCGGCCCGCATGTCCGGGCAGCTCCCGTCCGCGGCGGCAGGCCGCCGCACGACCCGGCAGAGGTATCCGCAATATAGGTGGTTTTCGGGCGATGAGCCAAGATTGGGGTGAGCGGCACGCAAGAGATCACGGGAGGACAGAGCACGCATGCGACTCATCCCGACCGAAGACCTCACGCTGCGGGAGCGGCTCGGCAAGAAGATCTTCGCGCGGGTGGCGGGCCCGGAGGGCCCTGCCCGGCGGGCCCGCATCCACGGCAGCCCCGGCCCACGCTGGTTCGGCCCCGAGCGGCCCGTGCGAAGGGTGCACGGCGACGCCTCGATGTTCATCGGGGGCCTGTCGGCGCTGCTGCTCCAGTCCCTGCACCCGTCGGCCATGGCGGCCGTGGCCGCGCACTCGGGCTACCGGGGCGATCCCTGGGGCCGGCTGCAGCGCACCAGCGCGTTCCTGGCGGAGACCACCTACGGCCCCGCCGACCGCGCGCGGGAGGCCTGTGCACGGGTCCGCGCCGTCCACGACTCGGTGCGGGGCACGACCTCGGAGGGACGGCCCTACCACGCCGCCGACCCCCACCTGCTGTGCTGGGTGCACATCGCGGAGGTCGACAGTTTCCTGCGGGCCCACCAGCGATACGGGGCCCGTCCGCTGGACGGCGCGGGCTGCGACGCGTACGTGGCGGACATGGCGCGCATCGCCGCCGCGCTCGGCGTGCCCGACCCTCCGACGGACCGCGCGGAGCTGGCCGGGCGGATGGCCGCCTACCGGGGCGAGCTGCGGGCGACCGGCGAGTCCCGCGACGCGGCACGCTTCCTGCTGCTCAACCCGCCCGTGCCGCTCCTGGCCCGCGTGCCGTACGGCGTGATCGCCGCCAACGCCGTCTCACTCCTGCCCGTCTGGGCCTCGCGGGCGCTGTGGCTGCCTCGGGTGCCGCCTGCCGAGAGCCTGTGCGTCCGGCCGCTCGGAGCCGCCGTGACCCGCGGCATCCGCTGGGCCCTGACGCCTCCGGCACCGCCGGCGTAGTCCCGGGGGGCCGTGGAGCACGCCGGGCGACGCGACCGGCGTGCGCGCGCGGCGTGCGCAGTGCGCTGGACTTCCCGTCCGGAGCGATCGCGGCGGGCCGGGTCCGGGGGTCACTCCGCGAGGGCGTCGGCCAGCTCCGTCGTGGCCCGGGCGATCTCCGCGTCCCCCTCGGCCCGCAAGGCCGTCAGCGCACCGCTGCGGGCCCGCACGGCCTGGCGCGCCCGCCGCTCCCACACCACGGGGTTCTCCGGGTGGTTGAGCAGCTTGGGGTAGACGGCGGCGACGCTCTCCCACTGCCGGGCCCCGGCGATGCTCCGGAGCAGGCGGATGACCTGCGCCCGGCAGGTCACGCGGGGCAGCTGGGCCAGCTCCCACAGGAACGGCACCGTGGCGGCGGTGGCCTGTTCCACGACGAAGCCGTACTGGCAGATGCGTTTTTTCAGATCGTCCAGCGCGGCCCGGGCGGTCTCCGCGTCACCCCAGGCCACGCTGGTGAGCAGCAGGGGTACGGCGGCTGCGGAGCCGGTGGAGTCCTTGATGTCGCGCCAGGGCACCTGGCCCAGCGCCGCGAGGGGGGCCGTCCTGGCCACCCCGCCGGACGGCGCGGCGCGGTCGGTGCGCTGTGTACTCGACTGCTCCGTCGGTGCGGTGCGCATGGCGTAGGGCCTTTCCGCGGCGGTCATGAGGGGGCGGGGAGGGTGGGCAGCTTCGCCCAGACGGTCTTGCCGGTCGGAGGGTGCGGGGTCCAGCCCCATTCCTCCGCCAGGGCGTCGACTATGCACAGGCCCCGGCCGTGTTCGGCGAGGTCGGAGCCGGCCACGGGCGCGGGGACGGGACGGCTGTCGCAGGGGTCGTGGACGCTGAGCACCAGGTGGGCGTCTTCGAGGACGAGACGGAGCCAGACGTTCGCCTCGCCCGCCGGGGTCCAGAGCACCGCGTGGGTCGCGGCGTTGGCGGCGAGTTCGGTGACGACGAGGGTGGCGTCGTCCGCGCGGTGCTCGAGCGACCAGCTCCGCAGCGTGGCGCGGGTGAACTCCCGCACCCGGGCGAACCCCTCCCGGCCGCACTCGATCCGCAGCGTGGCGGACGCGAGTGCGGCCTCGACGCCGCTCGGCTCCCCCGAGGACGTCGCGCTCAGGGTGGCGGCCGGCCCGACCCGGGCGCGGCGGTCGGGCACGGCCGGTTCACCCGTCCACGACGCGACTGCGCTCCACGTTCCGAGCTCCTGGCTCGCAGGTGAGGGCACGGCATCTCCCTGATGCGACGTCACCGAACGGCGTCAGCCCGGGGGTTGACGCCGCGGCTATTATCCACGCTGTCAGCGCTCGCATGCAATTGCACGAGAAATTTCTCGCGAAAGTGCGCGGGAGGAGAGGGTCCGCCGGGCGGCGGCCGCCCCCTTCCGATGCGGCGGGCGCGTCGCGCGAACGAACGTGAACAGCAAGGAGACTGCGGTGGTGCCACCAGTGCGGAACGGAGTACGGGCGAGTTCCCTGGACGCCCGCTGGATCAAGAGCCGGCACAGCAACGCCGAGGGCAACTGCGTGGAGGTGGCCACTCTGGTCGACGGAGGCATAGCCGTGCGCAATTCCCGTGACCCGGACGGCCCCGCACTGGTCTACACCCCGGCGGAGGTGCGCGCCTTCCTGGCGGGCGCCAAGGAGGGCGAGTTCGACCATCTGCTGTGAAGCGGAGGGGAGATGCCGACTTGCGAGCGGATGCGGTCCGTGGCGGACCGGTGCGATAGTGTAACCCTCAAGTCTGCCGGTCTACTGGGAGTCAGGATGTCCGCCGAGTCGCATCGCCTCTCCCGTCTCGAACCCTATCTGGATCGGTCCGAGCCGGCTCCGACTCTGCTGAAGCTGCTGGTCGGAGTCCAGCTGGCAGGCTTTCGCGAGGATGCCGCCCTGTCCCAGGACCAGGCGGCGCGCGCCCTGGGGTTCAGCGCGGCCAAGCTCTCGCGCATCGAGTCGGGCAAGGGCCGCCGCCCGCCGGCGGAGACCGACGTCCGCGCGCTGCTGGAGCTGTACGGCACGGACGAGTACGAGTCCTCGGTCCTCCTCAAGCTGCTGCAGCGGGCCGGCGAGCCGGGCTGGTGGCAGCGCTACGACAAGCGGCTGATGCCCGAGTGGTTCGACCGTCTGGTCGGCCTGCAGGAGGCGGCCGCGGCGATCCGTACCTTCGAGATCCAGTACGTTCCCGGCCTGCTGCAGACCGCCGACTACACCCGCGCGGTGGTGGAGCGCGGCCTGCCGGCGGCGTCCGCCGGAGAGGTGCAGCGACGGGTCGAACTGCGCATGCGCCGGGCGCAGTTGCTGATGCGCTCCGACGCGCCGCAACTGTGGGCGGTCATCGACGAGTCCGTCCTGCTGCGGGTGCTGGGCAGTCGTGACGTGATGCGGAGGCAGCTCGCGCACCTCGCCGAGATGGCACAGCGGCCCAACGTGACCGTGCAGATCATCCCGTTGGACGTGACCAACGCGTCCGCGCCCGCCATCCCGATCACGTATCTCCGCTTCGGCGGTCTCGATCTCCCGGACGTCGTCTACCTGGAGCACATCAGGAGCGCCAACTTCCTGGAGGACCGAGACGAGACGGAGGAGTACCGGATCGCGCTGGACCGGCTGGCCGACGAGGCGCTGACGCCGCAGGAGTCGGTGGCCCTGCTGCACAGGACGATCAAGGAGCGCTACTCCGCTTCGTGAGCGGGGAGACGCGACTCGGGCGGGGCTGGGCGACGTCGGCACGGTGACGCCCCTCGGCCCGGAACACCTCTGAGCGCGGAGACGCCCCTCGCGGGAGCACCGTCGGTGCCCCGGAGGGGCGTTTCGCTGTAGCCGTGCCGCTGTCCCGTCCGCTAGCGGATCAGGCCGATGCCGCCGAACTCGATCCACTCCTGCGTGAGCTGGCGGGGCGCCACCTCGGTGTCGGGCCGCCAGGTGGACACCTCCACCAGTCCCGGCTCGAGGACTTCCAGGCCGTCGAACCACTCGGCGACGTCCTTCTCCTCCCGCACCCGGCCCCAGTGGCCCTGCGTGGCCTGGTCCATGAAGCCGGTGACGAACTCGCGCACCTCGGGGTCCGCGCTGACCAGTTGGCACATCAGCATCACGCTGCCGGGCACGAGCCGTTCACGGACGCGCTCCACGACCGCGAGGGGGCCGTCGGTGTCACTGTCCGGGATGCAGTGGAAGACCGAGTTGAACAGGACGGCCACCGGCTGGTCGAAGTCGATCAGGCGCTCGGTGTCCGGGTGCGAGAAGATCTCGTCGGTCTGCCGCAGGTCGGCGTGGATGACGGCGGTTCGCTCGTCCTGCTGAAGCAGGGCGCGGCCGTGCACCAGCACCATCGGGTCGTTGTCCACGTAGACCACGTGGGTCGTGGGGTCGATGCGCTGGGCGACCTGGTGGACGTTGTCCTGGGTGGGCAGTCCCGACCCGTGGTCGAGGAACTGCCGGATGCCGTGCTCCTGCGAGAGGGTCCGCACGGCCCGCTGCAGGAAGCGCCGGTTGTTCAGGGCCAGCCGGCGGGTGCTGGGGACGACCTTGTCGAGCTGCTCGCACGCCGCTCGGTCGGCGGCGTAGTTGTCCTTTCCGCCCAGGTAGTGGTCGTACATACGCGCGGCCGTCGGCACGCTCTCATCGATCTTCGTGGACAGCCGGTTCTCCGTGTGCATCGATCCCCCAGAATCGCCGATTCCTGCGCGCCAACTGGGCTGGCATGACTGAGAGTACATCCTAGGGACCCCTCGTTCGGCCGAACCAGTCCACGGACGAAGGACACTTCGACGAGGGACGCCCACGCCTCCACGACAGCCGGAGCGGGACCACATCCCTCACCTGACCACCCTTGTCATCACAATTTCTTCACATACGGGGAGCCATCAACGAAGCGGGACGGAGCACCCGATCCGTGTTCCGGCCGAGGGGAATGTCGTGCTCGTCTGTATCGCTTGTCTGCTGCTTCCGTTCCTGTCCGTCCTGCTGCTGGTCATGGACCGCATCGAGGAGCGCGTGTTCGCCTCCGCTCCGGTGCGCCGCCGTCATGCCGCCCACCGCAGGCATCTGCGTCTGATCCCGGGTGGCCGCGGGAGCGACGGGGCCGACGAGGCCCCCGCCGCGACCGGGGCGGACGACGGCTCCGCGGTGCGGGGCCCCCGCGCAGCCTGAGCCCGGGCCGAGGGCCGTCGCCTTCGGCGGCGGCCCTGCCCGTCGCCTCCCGGCTGTGCCACGCTCGGTCACGACCGGCCCGCGAGGCCCGGTCGTGACCTTGTTCGACACAGCGGAGAGGCAGCGGCATGCGCATCGGACTGCTCGGCACCGGCCCCTGGGCACGGATGGTCCACGCCCCGGCCCTGAGCCGGCACGGCGAAGTGGAGTTCGCCGGTGTATGGGGGCGCCGCACGGCCGCCGCCAAGGAACTCGCCGGACAGCACGGCGTCCGGGCCTACGACGATGTCGACGCGCTGCTGGCGGAGGTGGACGCCGTCGCGGTCGCCCTCCCGCCCGAGGTGCAGGCCGATCTGGCGGTGCGGGCCGCCCGGGCCGGACGCCATCTGCTGCTCGACAAGCCCTTGGCCGCGACCGTGCCGCGGGCACGCGCCGTCGTCGGGGCCGTCCGGGAGGCCGGAGTCGCTTCGGTAGTCTTCTTCACCGCCCGTTTCCAGCCCGGACCGGAGGCCTGGATCGCCGAACAGGCGGACCGGGACGGCTGGTTCACGGCGCGGGCGCAGTGGCTCGGCGCGGTGTTCACCCGGGACAGCCCGTTCGCGCAGTCGCCGTGGCGGCGGGAGAAGGGCGCCCTGTGGGACGTGGGTCCGCACGCCCTGTCGGTGCTCCTGCCGGTGCTGGGCGACGTGCGGCGCGTGACGGCAGCCGCCTACGGACCCGGGGACACGGTGCATGTGGTGCTCGACCACGTCGGCGACGCGTCGAGCACCCTGACCCTGAGCCTCACCGCTCCCCCCGCGGCGGCCGGGGCCACCGTGGAACTGCGGGGCGAGGCCGGGGTGGCACTGCTTCCGGAGAGCTCCACGGGCGCGCTCCCCGCCTTCGGGCGGGCGACGGACGCCCTGCTGGCCGCCGCCCGTTCCGGGCGTCCCCACCCGTGCGACGCGGCGTTCGGTCTGCGGGTCACCGAGATACTCGCGGCGGCCGAGGCCCTCCTGGCGGACCGCACCGACTGAGGACGGCCGTCGCCGCGCGGGCCGGCAGCGGCGGTCCCGCGGGTGGCCGGGGCGGGTGGCGGACACACGTGTGGCCGGGCTGACGAGTGCAGCCCGGCCACAGGAGCCCGGTCGCCCGGTGCCCGATGCGGGCGGCGGGCGCGGTCACGCACCTCAGGCGTGCCGGTGGGAGCGCCGGTTGCCCGTGAGCATCCGGTACAGCACGAGGAGAATCAGCGAGCCGACGATCGCGGCGATCCAGGTCGACAGGTCGAAGAAGCCGTCGATCGAGTCGACGCCGAAGATGACCTTGCCGAGCCAACCGCCGAGCAGGCCGCCCGCGATGCCGATCAGCATGGTGATGATGATGCCGCCCGGGTCCTTGCCCGGGAGGAGCAGCTTGGCGATGGCACCGGCCAGCAGGCCGATCAGTATCCAGGCGATGATGCCCACTTCTCCTCCATGATTTGTCGAAAGTGCGTGCGTCGGTGCGCGCCTTTATCGGATGCACACAACGGGAGAAGACAAACCTGCGAGACGCGATCGGCCCGGCCGTCGCTCCGCCGGGCCGCCGGCCCGGGGGCGGGCCGAACGGGCCCGGGACGGGAACGCGGAGCGGGGGCTCGGCGTGCGGGACGCGTTCCGGCGTAGCAGCGTGGTGGTGTGCGAAAGGCTTCCGGGGTACTGCCCCGCCGGGACCCCGACCCCGCCCGGCGTGGCTGGCTGCGGGGCGCGCCGCCGCCGCTCTGGATCCGGACGCTGCCCGTCGCGCTGGTCGTGGCGGTGTGCGCGGCCACGCTGGCGAGTCCCGATCCGCTCGACATCGGCTTCCTGCTGGGCGCGATCCCGCCCCTGGCCGTGCTGTCGTACGGGCCGCTGGGCACCGCGCTGCTCGGCGGCCTGGTGATCGTGGTGTTCAACGTGCCGGCGCTCGATCTGAACCATCCCGGCAACGCCGACCTGGAGACCATCGGTTTCGTCGCCGTCCTGAGCATCTTCGTGTCGTACGTCCGCAGTCGCCGGGACGCGCAGCTGGACCTGGAGCGCACGGTGGCCGAGGCGGCGCAGCGCGCGGTGGTCCCGCCGGTGCCGGAGCGGGTCGGGCCGGTGCGCTGCGCGGGTCTGTACCGGGCCGCGCAGCGCGGGACGCTGGTCGGCGGCGACTTCTTCGACGTGCGCCGCGGTGCCGGGGGCGTGCGGGCGGTCATGGGCGACGTGCAAGGACACGGCCTGACGGCGGTGTCCACCGTCGCCTCGCTGCTGGGGGCCTTCCGGGAGGCGGTGCTCGACCGGCCGGACCTCTCGGCGGTCGCGGCCGCCCTGGACCGCCGGCTGGTGGCGGACGTGGAGGAGGACCGGCACCCGGAGCTGTTCGCGACCGCCGTACTGCTGGAGTTCTCCGGCGACGGGCGGGCGGTGCGGGTGGTGAGCTGCGGCCATCCGCCGCCCGTGCTGCTGCGCGACGGGAAGGCCACCGAGATTGAGGTCGCGCCGTGGACCCCGCTCGGTCTCGGCCTGTCCGACGGCGTCCCGCGGCAGGACGGCCACACCGTGCTGCTGCGTCCGGGGGACGTCCTGTTCCTGTCGTCGGACGGGGTCACCGAGGCACGGGACGCGCGGGGCGCGTTCTATCCCCTGCTCGACCGGCTGCCCCGGCTGGCGGACGCCGACCCGGCGGTGCTGGCCGACCGAGTGCTGGCCGACGTTCTCGCGCACTCCGGCACGGTCCGCGACGACGTGACGATGCTCGTCCTCGCACCCCGGCCGCCCGGCGGCGGGGGGCCGGGGCCGTGACGGCCGGCGGCCCGCCCGGGGCCGCAACCCGAGGACGGCGGCGGGTCAGCCGACGTCCCAGAGGAACCGGTGGGTGTGGATGCCGAAGTAGGGGAACGACTGGACCTGCCGGACCCCCTCGACGGGGCGCACCACGTCGTTGACGAAGTCGAGCAGGTCCCGCGGTCCCGGGGCGACCACCTCGACGAACAGGTCGAAGCCGCCGGAGGTCAGGACCGAGTACACGACCTCGGCGCGCCGGGCGAGTTCGTCCGCGACCTCGCGCGGGTCGCCGTCCACGGCGATGCCGAGCAGCGCCATCGCCTGCCCGCCCATGGCCATGGGGTCCGTCACCCCGACCACCTGCACGGTCCTGCTGTCGAGCAGGCGCTGGAGCCGCTGGCGGGCCGCGGACGCGGACAGGCCGACCTTGGGCCCGAGGTCCGCGTACGCGATGCGCCCGTCGGTCTGCAGTTCGCGCAGGATGGCCCGGTCGATCTCGTCCACGTGTGTCGTTCTCCCTCTGCGGCGGCTGCCCGTCAGCCTAGGTCCTGTCGTCGAACTCCCGCCCGACGTGCGGCGGGCGGGAGTTCGACGACGGGACCCGACGGCGCCGCTCAGCCGTTCAGTTCGGCCAGGGCGGCGGCGAAGAGCGCGGTGTGCGTGTCGACGTCCTGCTCGGTGGTGTCGGGGCACATCAGGGCCATGTTGTGGAACGGGGTGAGGAGGATGCCCCGGTTGGCCAGGTAGAGGTGGAGGAAGTCCTCCAGCTCGGCGTCCGCGGCGGCCTCCGACTCGGTGCCGGTGCGCGGCGCCGGGTCGGCGAAGCGGTACTCGGTCCGGGCGCCGAGGCGGCTGACCGACCAGGGCAGCGCGTGGGCGTCGATGCCCGCCCGCACTCCTGCCTCGAAGCGCTCGGACAGCTTCGCCATGTGCGCGAACGCCTCGTCGGTGAGCACGTGTTCCAGCGTGGCCCGCATCGCGGCCACCGAGAGCGCGTTGCCCGCCAGGGTGCCGCCGACACCGCCCATGTCGACCAGGTCCAGGTCGGCGCGGCCGAGGAGGCGGTCCGCGAGGTCGGCGGACAGGCCGTAGGCGCCCGCCGGGATGCCGCCGCCGATCGCCTTGCCGATGGTCAGCAGGTCAGGCTCCAGGTCCCAGGCCGCGGTGCAGCCGCCCGGTCCGGCGGAGAACGTGTGCGTCTCGTCGTTGATGAGGAGGCTGCCGTACCGCCGGGTCAGCTCGCGCACGCCGGCCAGGTAGCCCGGCTCGGGCAGCACGATGCCGATGTTGGTCAGCGCCGGTTCCATCAGTACGGCGGCGACGTCGCCGTGGGCGAGTTCGCGCTCGAGCTGCTCCAGGTCGTTGAACTCCGCGACCCGGCTGGTCAGGGTGACGTCGCAGGGCGCGCCGACGTTGCCGGGGCGGGCGGTGCCGTGACCGTCCGGGCCGACGACGATGAGCGACTCGTCGACGCTGCCGTGGTAGCAGTAGCTGTTGACCAGGATCTTCGGGCGGCCGGTGACCGCGCGGGCGAGGCGGATCGCCCAGCGGTTGGCGTCCGTCGCGGTGAGCGAGAAGCTCCAGCGCGCGAGCCCGAACCGCCGGGTCAGTTCGGCGCCGACCCACTCGGCGTCCTCGGTGGGCAGCATCGCGGTCGCTCCCCCGGCCTCGGCGTACCGGTGCCGTACGGCGTCGGCCACGGCCGCGGGCGAGTGGCCCGCCATGGCGCCGGTGTCCCCGAGGCAGAAGTCGATGTACTCGTGCCCGTCGATGTCGGTGATCCGGGCTCCCCGGGCGGTGTCCAGGTACCGCGGGAAGGCGCCGGCGGTCTTGTTCATCCAGGTCATGGGCACCCGGCCGAAGAGGTGCTCGGCCCGGTCGTATGCGGCCTTGGACCGCGGGTTGCGCCGCTCGGCCTCGGCGGCCTCGCGGGCGAGCAGCTGGTGCAGGCGGGTGCGGTCCATGGGGTGTCCCGGAAGGGTCGACAGCAGGGGGATGCCCTCGATCGTACGATCGAAATCGTCGACAGAGCAAGACTTCGCTTCAGATTCGATCGCTACGACAATCGATTCACGCGTCACTGCTCGGCGGGACGGTCGCGCCCCTTCCCCGCGAGCGTCGAACGCGGTGCCGGAACCCGAACGCGCGGGACGGAAGCGCCAGGCCGCGCCACCCCTTCCGGCGCATAGAAATATCTACCAACATGCATATGCCGGATCGGTGTGCGGCCGAGAGGCGCACGCCCACCCGGCCGATGCCCTGACCGCCACCGGACCGACGAACTGACGGACGGACCGACGAACTGACGGACTGACGGACTGACGGGCGGGCGGACATCAGACGGCGCGGCGGAACCGGCGGACACATAGGAGCGGAGATGACCCGTGCGGGGTGGACGGACGGCGTGGAGTGGCTGGCGGCGGCCGCACTGGATCCCCGGGCGTGCAAACGGGCGTGGGACCAGGGAGACGGCATCGCGCTGCTGGAGGCCGGCCGCTTCTGGGACGTGCTGAGCGTGCCGGACCGGCTGGGACTGCTGACCCTGGACCTCCTCTGGCGCTTCACCCTCCCGGCCCCTGGGCCGACGCTGGTGGACACGGCCGCCCACCGGGTCGGCTTCCTGCTGCCTCCGGACCCGGCGGACCGGTGGATCGGGTCCGGGGTGCGCCACGCGACCAGAGGCTCCTGGGTCGCCATGCCCCCGCCCTACCGGCCCGCCCGCTCCCTGGAGTGGCTCATCCCGCCCGACGGCAGCGGCGCCCTGCATCAGCCCCTGGCCCTGGAGACGGCGCTGCGCCAGGCGAGCGGAACCCTCTCCACCCTGGCGCCCCTGCGCGGTGAGTGACGTCACGGGGCGCGCGAGGGCCGGGACGGCGGACCGGTCGGCCTTCCCCGCAGGAACATCGACTCTGTTTGCCGGCAAGGTGATTCAGACACTCGGAGCACCGCGTGGACCACGGACGCCGCGTGTGGTGGCGCGCAGCCCGGTGCGCGCCCTCGGCCCGGGGCGGCGGCGCGGGGCCGGGCGCTCCGGCGGAGGCCGGACCGGTCCCCCGTTCCGGTCCTGCCTCCGCTCGCGCGGGCCGCGCTCGGCGCGGCGGCGCGTCGAACCTACGGGGCCCGTTCGGCCGTTGGGTACCGCGCCGATGCCTTTCCGGACGCCCGGAGGGCTCACCCGTGCACAAGTGAGTCCGGATTGCCCTTATTCGGGCCGGTCGAGGGCGGGGGGATCCAGGTCACCCACCGCCAGATGGGCCAGGACGACCTCGTACAGGTCGCTGCCGGCGGCGAGGAGCTGGCGTTCGAGGACGGGTTCGGCGCCTCGCACGTGCTCGCGGACGGTCTGGGCGTGGACACCGAGCAGCTGGGCGGCGCGCTCGGCGTTGCCTCCGGCGGCGATCCAGGCCCGCAGCGTGCCGCGCAGGTCGCGGGCGTCCGCCGTCAGACGGCCGAGGAGGTCGTCCGCCCAGGAGCGCAGTGCCGTCCCGCCCAGCAGGTCCCCCAAGCGGACCGCGTCCGGCCGCGGTGCCGGGTCGCCGGCGGGGTGGTGCCCGAGGGCGGCCTGGGTGTTCAGGGCGAGGTGCACGGCTGCCCGCGCGGTGAGGTGGGAGAAGTCCGTGCCGAGCAGTCCCTCCACCCGCTCCATCCGGGCCCGGACGGTGTTGCGGCTCACGCCGAGGACCTTGGCCGTGTTGACGGCGGTGAACTCCAGGCCCAGGCGGGTGGTGGCGAGCAGTTCTGCGCGGGTGTGGTGGGGCAGGGCGTCCAGCGGACGCAGCAGCCGTGCCGACCAGGCGTGCAGCGCCGCCGGGTCCATCAGCCGCTCGGGGTGGGTGCGCTCGGCGTAGACGGCCGCGCCGTCCGGGCGGAACCGGGCGACCGCGAGCGCGCTCACGGCCTGCCCGTACGCCGTGGCGGTCCGGGCGAGACTGTGCCGGGCGCTGCCGCCGAGGTACGTGCGCGGACGGTCGCCGGCCAGGGAGCGCAGCTCCCCTCCGACGGTCTCGACCGGCGCGACCACGATCACGTGCTCGTCGACCGCCGGGCAGAGCACGACCAGGGCCCGCCCGTTTGTCGCGTCCAGGCAGTCGGCGGCGAGCCGGTCGCGTTCGTCGCGGCGGGTCTCCATGACGTAGACGCAGGCGGTGTCCGTGTCGAGGAGGCCGGGCCACAGGCCCGCGGCGACCCGGCGGGCGGAGACGGTGTCCTCCACCATGAGCAGTTGCAGGATCGCCAGCCGCAGGGCGGCCGTCGCCTGTGCGAGCCGGCGCCCCGCCACGGCCGTCTCGTGCGCCCGCAGCAGCAGTTCGACCACAGCTGCCGTGTGGGTGACCATCTCGGCGCTCCGGCGGTCGAAGGGCACCGGACGCGAGACGGCGAGCACATGCGCCGCGGACGGCTGCGGGGGCCCGGTCCGCACCAGGCGCACATGACGGCCGCCGTCCTCCAGCGCGGCGGAGGCGATGCGGCCGGCGACGACGTCGGCGACCAGGCTCTCGTCCAGGCCGTGCTCCAGGGGCACCGGCTGTCCGGCGAGGAGGGCGCCCGTGCCGTCCAGCAGGCAGGCGGTCCCGTCCACGGCCGCGGCGAGCCAGGCCACGACCTTGCGCACGTCGCGCCCGGTCGGGCGCAACTGGCCGAGGAGCTCCTGCGCCCATGTCGTGTCGTGGCTCTCCCGACCGGATGCCCCGACGGCTCCGTCCCCTCCGCCGGCCATGTCGGCCCTCTCCTCGTCCGTCGCGTCGACCTCGGCTGATTCCGGTCGGGGACGTTACCAGGGGGGCCTCGCGGGTCGCCGGTCGTGGGCGCGGCGGACACGCGGGCGCGGAGGGGAGGTACGGCGGCTTCGCCGGCGGGTCACGGGGGGGGGGTGACGGCCGGCGAAGCCGCACGCCCGGGGATCGGGGGGCGAGCCCCCGGGCGTTACGGAGGTCTGATGCCCCGACTTCCGCCGCATACGCACAGGTGAGTGAAGATCATGTGCGTCGGCCTGGCCGAAGGGCGTTCCGGGCCCGGTGCGCCCCGCGGAACGGGCGCCGCGGCGCCTGCCGCGGTGGGCGCGGGGGCCGCTCGGCACCCCTCCTGCGCGGCAACCGCCGCCGTACGGCATAAGCTCGGTGAATGGCGAAGTACTTCGACGTGCACCCCGACAATCCCCAGCCCCGGGCCATCGGCCAAGTGGCCGACAGCGTGCGGGAGGGGGCGCTGATCGCGTACCCGACCGACTCCTGTTACGCCCTCGGCTGCCGCCTGGGCAGCCGGGACGGCATCGAGCGGATCCGCGCGATCCGCCACCTGGACGACCGTCACCACTTCACCTTGGTGTGCCAGGACTTCGCGCAGCTCGGCCAGTTCGTCCGGATCGACAACGACGTCTTCCGCGCCATCAAGGCGTGCACCCCCGGCAGTTACACCTTCATCCTGCCCGCGACCCGGGAGGTGCCGCGCAAGATGCTGCACCCGAAGAAGAAGACGGTCGGGGTGCGCATCCCCGACCACGTCGTCACGCAGGCCCTGCTCGCCGAACTCGGGGAGCCGCTGCTGTCGAGCACGCTGCTGCTGCCGGACGAGGAGGAGCCGATGACCCAGGGCTGGGAGATCAAGGACCGGCTCGACCATGTGCTGGACGCGGTGGTCGACTGCGGCGAGTGCGGCACCGAGCCGACCACCGTCGTCGACTTCTCCGGTGGCGAGGCCGAGATCGTACGGCGGGGCGCGGGCGACACCTCGCTGTTCGAGTAGGAGCCCGCCCGCACCACGGACTCGAGCGGAGCCCGCGCGCACCGCCGCGCCCTCCATTGACATGTGCGCGTCCTGCCGGGACGCTGAGAGCGCTCTCACTTCAGGTACGGACCACGTCCGTACCCCAACCCCCACGGAGGTGGAGCGTGCTCAACGGACTCAAGACTCGGGCGGCGAGCGGGACGGCCGTGCTGCTCGGCGCCCTGGCGGGACTCGCGGCGCCGGCCCCGGCGGACGCCGCGGTGCCCGCCACGATCCCCCTGACGATCACCAACAGCTCCGGCCGCGGCGACCCGCTCTTCCTCTACGACCTCGGCACGTCCCTGACGACGGGTCAGCAGGGCTGGGCGGACGAGGGCGGCGCGTTCCACGCGTGGCCGGCCGGCCAGAACCCGCCGACTCCCGCTCCCGACGCGTCGATCCCGGGACCTGCCGCCGGGCAGTCCAAGACCATCCACATCCCCAGGTTCTCCGGCCGGATCTACTTCTCCTACGGGCAGAAGCTCGTGTTCCGACTGACGACCGGCGGTCTGGTGCAGCCGGCCGTGCAGAATCCGAGCGACCCCAACCGCGACATCCTCTTCAACTGGTCCGAGTACACGCTCGACGACTCCGGGCTGTGGCTCAACAGCACCCAGGTCGACATGTTCTCCGCGCCGTACGCGGTGGGCGTCCGGCGCGCCGACGGAACCACCGTGACCACCGGCCACCTGAAGGCGGGCGGCTACCACGCCGTGTTCGACTCCCTGCGCGCGCAGGACGGCGGCTGGGGCGGCCTGGTCCAGACGCGCTCCGACGGCACGGTGCTGCGCGCGCTGTCCCCGGGACACGGCCTGGAGACCGGAGCCCTGCCGGCCGGGGTGATGGACGACTACGTCGACCGCGTCTGGCAGAAGTACGCCGGCACCACCCTCACCGTCACCCCCTTCGCCGACCGGCCGGACACGCGCTACTTCGGGCGGGTCTCGGGCGACGTCATGAACTTCACCGACGGCTCCGGCGCCGTCGTCACCAGCTTCCACAAGCCCGACGCCGACAGCGTCTTCGGCTGCCACAAGCTGCTGGACGCACCGAACGACGCGGTGCGCGGCCCGATCTCGCGCACCCTGTGCGCGGGCTTCAACCGCTCCACGCTCCTGGTGAACCCGAACCAGCCGGACGGCTCGGCCGCGGAGTTCTACCAGGACGCGGTGACCAACCACTACGCCCGCCTCATCCACGGGCAGATGGCCGACGGGAAGGCCTACGCGTTCGCCTTCGACGACGTCGGCGACCAGGAGTCGCTGGTCCACGACGGCGCCCCGCAGCAGGCGTATCTGACCCTCGATCCGCTGAGCTGACACGCGAAGGTCCCGCACCCGGACGGCTTCCGGGTGCGGGACCTCAGTGCGTCGATCAGCTGGTCGTCAGGGCGGTGTCGTCCACGACGAAGCTGGTCTGCAGGGAGGAGTCCTCGACTCCGTTGAACTTCAGCGTGACCGTCGAGCCCGCCATCGAGGACAGGTCGAAGGACTTCTGGACGTAGCCGGTGGCCGCGTTCAGGTTCGAGTAGGTGGCCAGGGTGGTCGAACCGGCGGTCACCGTCAGCTTGTCGTACTGGCTGCTGGTGGTGGTCTCCGCGGTGTCGACGTGCAGGTAGAAGGTGAGCGTCGCCTTGCAGCCCGCGGGGATCGTCACCGACTGGGACACGGAGTCGGTGTGCGAGGAGCCGTAGCCGTCGAGCCAGGCCTTGTAGGAGCCGCTGTGGGCGGCCTCACCGGTGTCGGTGGTGATGACACCGCTGGTCGACGTCCAGCCGGTGGCGCCGGACTCGAAGCCCGGGTTGCTGAGCAGCTGGGTGCTGGTGCAGGTGCCGCCTCCACCGCCCGGCGGGGTGATGTGGCTGCCGACGTTGATGCCGGCGAAGGCGTTGCCCACCCCCGCGTACTGGGTGGAGCTGGTGCCGTAGAGCGCGGCGGCCGCGTTGAGCGCGGCGGTGCGGGCTCCGGCGTAGTTGGTGCTCGACGTCATGTACGTCGTCAGCGCCTTGTACCAGATCTGCAGGGCGGCGGCACGGCCGATCCCGGTGACGGCGACGCCGTCCGAGGTCGGGCTGTTGTAGGTGACGCCGTTGATGGTCTTGGTGCCGCTGCCCTCGGAGAGCAGGTAGAACATGTGGTTCGCCGGACCCGAGGAGTTGTGCACGTCCAGGTTGCCGACACCGGAGTACCAGCTGTCGGCGGAGGAGCCGTCCTTGCTGGGCTTGTCCATGTAGCGCAACGGGGTGCCGTTGCCGTTGATGTCGATCTTCTCGCCGATGAGGTAGTCGCCGACGTCGGTGCTGTTGTTGGCGTAGAACTCCACGCCGGTGCCGAAGATGTCGGAGGTGGCCTCGTTCAGGCCGCCGGACTCACCGGAGTAGGTGAGGCCCGCGGTGTTGGAGGTGACGCCGTGGCTCATCTCGTGGCCGGCCACGTCCAGCGAGGTCAGCGGGTCGGCGTTGTTCGAGCCGTCGCCGTAGGTCATGCAGAAGCAGGTGTCGTCCCAGAACGCGTTGACGTACGCGTTGCCGTAGTGGACCCGCGAGTACGCGGCCACGCCGTCGTTGCGGATGCCGCTGCGGCCGAAGGTGTTCTTGTAGAAGTCCCAGGTGACCGCCGCGCCGTAGTGCGCGTCCGCGCCCGCGGTCGCCGCGTTCGACGTGGTCCCGTCGCCCCAGGTGTCGGTGGACTGCGAGAACAGCGTGCCGGTGCCCGAGGTGCCGTGGTTCAGGTTGTACGTCTTGTGGCCGCCGCGCGCGCCGTCGTTCAGCGTGTACGTCGAACCCGACAGCGTCGTCGTCAGGTTCACCTGCCCGCTGTAGTGGGTGTTGCCGATACCGGTGTTGACCGCCTGGTACCGGTACAGCTCCTTGCCCGTGGTGGCGTCGGTGACGACGTGCAGCTCGCTGGGCGTGCCGTCGTCCTGGAGACCGCCGACCACCGTCTCCCAGGCGAGCTTCGGGGTGCCGCTGCCGGCCCAGATCACCTTGCGCGCGCCGTCGGTGGCGGGCTTCTTCGCGTCGAGGGCCTCGGCGGCCTTCAGCGCCTTGGACTCCGCGGCGGACTTGGCGACGACGGCCGTGGTGGACGCGACCTTGATGGTGTGCTTGTTGTTGAAGGTCGTGCTCATCGCGCCCTTGGCGACGGAGGCGGGCGGAGTGTGCACGACGAGGTCGCCGCCGAGGACCGGGAGGCCCGCGTAGGTGCGCTCGTAACGGGTGTGCAGGGTGCCGTCGTTGTCCTTGACGACGTCACGGACGACCAGCTTCTCCTTGGCACCGAGACCGAGGGTGCGCGCGGTGGCCGCGGTCTTGCCCTCGGCGCTCTGCATGAGCGCCGCGTGCTGGGCGGGGCTGAGCTTGGCCTCCAGGCCTCCGGTGCGGAGCGGGCTGGCGTGCGGGCCGGCGGCGGGCTGGGCAGCCGCGGGGAACGACTGGATTCCGACGGCGAGGAAGGCGGCGGTGGAGACCAGTGCGGCTCCGACCGTGACCCGTCTGTGGGGAAGACGTCTCACTCATACTCCTACTGCTGCGGCCGCTGGGGAAGCGGCCGATGACAGACCGGACAGACGGATGTGCCGTCCGGGAAGAGCTCTGCTGTGCGGGGACGTGACCACGTGGGACACCTCTCGGGACCACGTGCGGACGGAGAATTTCAGCCTTGACCCGCGCATGTCAGCCAGGCCACGAGCATTCGAGGGTTTTCCCTATGCCCCCGGCCAACCACGCAGGGTGCCCTCGCCGTGGGCGTATGACCTGGTTCGACGGCTCGTCAACTCCCCTGCGACGTCGCCGTCGTGCGCCGTGTGCCGCCCCGCGGGCAGTTCGGTGAGGGGCTGGTTGTTACGGTGCTCCGCGTGGCTGAATCCTCGCGCGACACCGTCGAAGGCGCCGGCTGGGGAACCGCCGAGCGCGGTACCTACCGGCAACTGATGCCCCCCAAGGTGCAGAAGCTCTCGTGGCTGGATCCGCGGACGCTGTGGGCGGCGCGCAACGGGGTGCTCGCGTCCTGGTTCGGGGACCCCACCGGCCGCACCCGCGGGCGCTGGGTGGCGCAGCGGGAGGCGGCCGGGGCGCCCGCGGACAAGGTGATCCGGCGGGACGATCCGGACCGCTTCTCCTTCATGGTCCTCGGGGACACCGGCGAGGGCGACGAGCCCCAGTACGCCGTGGTGCCCGGGTTCCTGGAGACGGCACGGGGCACCGCGTTCTCCGTCATCGCCAGCGACGTGATCTACCCGGTCGGCAGCACGGACGACTACGGCACGAAGTTCTTCCGCCCGTACCGGGACTACCGGGCACCGATCTACGCGGTCCCCGGCAACCACGACTGGTACGAGGGTCTCGGCGGCTTCATGCGCGTGTTCTGCGGCGACGCCCCGCCCCTGCCGCCGGAGCCGGCGCCCCGCCCGCTGAGCCGTGCCTGGTGGCGGGCGCTGCTGTGGCACCGGCCGCGCCCGGCGGACGGGCAACGGCTGCGAGCGGCAGAGGAGTTGCGTGCCGCTCCGGCCCAGCAGGCCGTCCAGCCGGGGCCGTACTGGGCGATCGACGCCGGGCCGGTGCGGATCATCGGCATCGACACCGGACTGCTCGGCACCCTCGACGCCGAGCAGGGCGCCTGGCTGCGCGAGGTGGCGCGCGGGCCGCGTCCGAAGGTCCTCGTCACCGGCTCGCCCCTGTACGTGGACGGCGAGCACCACCCATGCGCCATCGAGGACGGCGGCACCGTCGACGACGTCGTCCGCGACCCGGCCCACCGCTTCGTGGCGGCGATAGGCGGGGACATCCACAACTACCAGCGCTACCCGGTGGACGTGGACGGCCGGACCATCCAGTACGTCGTCTCCGGCGGCGGCGGTGCGTTCATGCACGCCACCCACACCATCCCGCGCGTGTCCGTCGCGAACGTCACCGAGCGGGACTTCCGCTGCTACCCGCTGCGCGGCGACTCGCTCGCCTTCTACAGCAGGCTCTACGGCCGCCGGCTGCGGCTGCCCCGCTTCTTCGCGCTCACCGAGGCCGAGGCGACGGCCGTCGTCGCCGAGCGGCTCGGCGTGCCGCCCGTGCGCACCCAGGGCCCGCCGCCCCGGATCACGCGGCGGATCCGCCTGGTCGCGAGCCTCCTGGGCGCCGGGCGCCGCCCGGACCGCGCCGCCCGGCTGCGCCTGCCGGTGCGCAAGATCTACACCCGGGTCTTCTCCCCCGGTTCGGCCACCTACAGCCCGCCGTTCTTCAAGTCCTTCCTGCGCCTGGACGTGACCCCCGAGGCGGTCCGGCTGCGCTGCTTCGCGGCGACCGGCAACCGCGCCCAGGAGGCCGACCCGCCGGTCGAGGACGAGGTGACGATCCCCCTGGGCTGATCTTCCGGGCCGACCTCGGGCGGGGTACTCGTAACGGCCGTACCGGTCGGCCCGGCGCCATACCGGTCGGCGGGTCCCCCGTCGGCGGGTCCCCGGTCCGTGTGGGACGCGTCGCCCCGGGTACCCGGGGCCCGGTCGGGTGCCGCGGACGCGTGCGGCGTGTGGGAAGGAGGCTCGTGTGGGCGGCGACGAGCGGCTGCGGGAGTACCGCGGCAAGCGCGACTTCACCCGGACCCGGGAACCGTCGGGCCAGGAGTCGGCCGGCGGCCCGGAGCCCCGGTTCGTGGTGCAGATCCACGACGCGCGCCGGATGCACTTCGACTTCCGGTTGCAGGTCGACGACGTGCTGAAGTCCTGGTCGGTCCCCAAGGGCCCCTCCGACGACCCGCACGACAAGCGCCTCGCCGTGCCCACGGAGGACCATCCGCTGGAGTACGAGGACTTCGAGGGCGTGATCGCGAAGGGCGAGTACGGCGGCGGCACCGTGATCGTCTGGGACCGCGGGACGTACGAGCCGCTGAGCCACGACCGGAAGGGACGTCCCGTGGACTTCGCGACGTCGCTTGAGCGCGGGCACGCCACGTTCCGGCTGCACGGCTCCAAGCTCCGGGGCGAGTACGCCCTCACCCGCTTCCGCGGCGGCCGGGACGGCGGCGAGGAGGAGGCGTGGCTGCTGGTGCGGAAGAGCGGCGGGCGGGCGAAGGGACACGGCACCCCCGATCCGCGCCGGGCGCGTTCGGTCCGCACCGGCCGCACGCTCGCCCAGGTGGCCGCCGAGGACGGTCAGGGCCCTTCTTCCTGATCCGGCCGGCTCCGGGCGACGGCGCCTTCCGGGGCGCGACGCAGGACATTCCCGGCCCTCGCGTGCCCGTCAGGGCAGCGGCTGCTCCGCCCAGATCGTCTTGCCGGTGCCCATCGGCCGGCTGCCCCAGCGCCGCGTGAGCTGGGCGACGAGCAGCAGTCCGCGGCCGCCCTCGTCGAAGGCCTGGGCCCGGCGCAGGTGCGGTGAGGTGGAACTGGCGTCGGACACCTCGCAGATGAGCGCCCGGTCGCGGATCAGCCTTAGCTGGATGGGGGGTTCGCCGTACCGGATGGCGTTGGTGACCAGTTCGCTGACGACCAGTTCGGTGACGAACGCGATCTCCTCGAGCCCCCACGCCGCCAGTTGCTCGATGGCGGCCTGCCGGGCCGCGCCCACCTGGGCGGGGTCCGGTGCGACGTCCCAGGCCGCGACGCGGTCCGCGCCCAGCGCGCGGGTGCGGGCCAGCAGCAGCGCCACGTCGTCGTCGGCCTGTTCGGGCAGCACGGACTTCAGCACGCTGTCGCAGACTGTCTCAAGGGAGGCCTCGGGCGCGCTCAGGGCCCGGCACAGCGCGGCGGTGCCGCGGTCGACGTCCTGGTCCTGGCCCTCCAGCAGTCCGTCGGTGTAGAGGGCGATCAGGGAGCCCGGCGGCAACGGGAACTCGGTCGCCTCGAAGGGGAACCCGCCGACCCCGAGGGGCGGCCCCACGGTCATGTCGACCAGCCGGGCCGGACCGTCGGGGGGCACGACGGCCGGCGGCAGATGGCCGGCGGCGGCCACGCTGAGGCAGCACGAGACGGGGTCGTAGACCGCGTACAGGCAGGTAGCTCCCAACTCCGGTACTTCCTCTCCACTGTGACTGGGTGTCAGGTGGGTGACCAGATCGTCGAGATGGGTGAGGAGTTCGTCCGGCGGCAGGTCCACGTCGGCCAGGGTCCGCACCGCCGTGCGCAGCCGCCCCATGGTGGCCGAGGACCGGATGCCGTGTCCGACGACGTCCCCGACGACCAGGGCGACCCGGCTGCCGGCGAGCGGGATCACGTCGAACCAGTCCCCGCCGACGCCCGCCAGCGACCCGGACGGCAGATAGCGGTGGGCCACCTCGACGGCCGCCTGGCCGCGCGGCCGGCGCGGCAGCAGGCTGCGCTGCAGGGCCAGCGCGGTCTCGCGCTCCCGGGCGAAGCGGCGGGCGTTGTCCACGCACACGGCGGACCGGCTGGCCAGTTCCTCGGCGAGGGCCGCGTCGTCGCCGGCGTACGGGGTGGGATGGGCGGCGCGGACGAAGACCGCGACACCCAGCGTGGTGCCGCGGGCGCGCATCGGCACCGCGAGCATGGAGTGCGCGCCCCGGCGGTGGAGGCTTCCCGCCGGGGCCTTCACATTGCGGTCCTCGGCCCATCGCTCGAAGTCCGGTTCGCCCGCCCGGCTGAGCACGGCCCGGCCCAGGCCGAGGGCGCGGGCGGGCGGCGAGAAGGAGGGGTAGACGTCCCGCGCGCCCAGCGCGACGGAGGCTTCCGGCGTGTGCTCGAACACCGAGCCGTGCGCCACCCGGCGCAGCACCACGTCGCCCGCCGGGCCCGGGGGCGGCTCCTCCGTGCCCAGCACCCAGTCGAGGAGGTCCACGGCCACGAAGTCGGCGAACCGGGGTACCGCGAGCTCCACCAGCTCCTCGGCGGTGCGGGTGACGTCCAGGGTGGTGCCGATGGCGGTCGCCGCCTCGTTCAGCAGGGCGAGCCGCCGGCGGGCCCAGTGCTCCTGGCTGCTGTCGAACGCCGCCATGGCCACCGCGACCACCTCGGCGCGGTGATCGCGCACCGGCCACATCTCGATGGTCCAGGCGTGCTCGCGGCCCTCGGAGGGCGCCCGGCCGTAGGTCTCGTAGCGCACGGGGTTCCCCGTGTCCGCCACCTGGCGCAGCTTCTGGGCGACGCCCCGGACGGGCTCGTCGTCCGGCAGGGTGTCCAGGACCCGCCGGCCGACCAGGTCGCCCGCCCGGGCGCCGAGCACCTCGCAGGCCACCTCGTTCGCGTGCAGATAGCGCAGGTGGGTGTCGAACGTGCACAGCACGACCGGCGCCTGCTCGAACACGCGGCCGGAGAGCGTGGGCTCCGACGCCGCCGGCAGCCCGGCGGTGAGGACATAGGCCTCGGGGTCGCCCTCCGGGCCCAGGACGGGCGCGGCCGTGAGGCCGAGGGGAACGAGGTGCCCGTCGCGGTGGCGCACCACGACGGTGCCGGTCAGCGCCCGCGGCACGGCCGCGGGCAGCTCCCCGGCCAGCAGGTCGACCGCCGCACGGCCCACTGCCTCCTCGGCCGGGTATCCGGTCAGGCGCCGGGCGCCCTCGGTCCAGGCCGTGACGATGCCCCGGGCGTCGACGATCGCCGCGGCGGCGACATGCTCCATACGCCCCAGGATGATCCCTGAACGGCACCCCCTCAACCGCGCGACGGTGACGGGTCCGCTCAGCCGCGGTGCGCGCGCAGGGCCGCCAGGGCCCGGTCGGCGTGGGTGTTCATGCGCAGCTCGCTCCGGACGACCTCGAGAACGGTGCGGTCCCGCGCGATCACGAAGGTGACCCGCCGGGTGGGCGCGAGCGAGAAGCCGCGCTGGACACCGAACCGCTCGCGGACCGTGCCGTCCACGTCGGACAGCAGCGGCATCCCGAGACCGTGCCGGCCGGCGAACTCCCGCTGCCGGTCCACGGAGTCGCCGCTGACCCCGATGGGCCGCGCCCCGACGGCGGCGAACTCGGCGGCCAGGTCGCGGAAATGGCACGCCTCGGCGGTGCAGCCGGGGGTGAGGGCGGCGGGGTAGAAGAAGATCACGACGGGCCCCTGAGCGAGCAGCTCCGACAGCGTCCGGACGGTGCCGGTCTCGTCGGGCAGCGCGAAGTCCTCGACCGTGTCGCCGACCTGCGGGCGCCCCGTCACGACCCGCCCTCCGCGTTCCTCGCGACGCCGCGCGCCCACAGCACCAGGGGCACCTGCAGGGGCAGCCGCCCGAGGGCCGCCGCCTTCTGCGGGGTGGGGCGGTGCCGCCAGTCCACGGCCATCTTCACATTGGCGGGGAAGACGCCCACGAAGAAGGCCGCCGCGGCCAGCGCGGCGGTCCGCCGCGTCCGGGGCAGCGCGAGACCGGCGGCCAGCGCCAGCTCGGCGACACCGCTGGCCCGGGTCCACGTGCGGGGCGAGCCCGGCAGGGAGCGCGGCACCAGGGCGTCGAACTGCCGCGGAGAGACGAAGTGGGCGACGCCCGCCGTGGCCAGCAGGCCGGCGAGCAGCAGGGGTGAGCGTTCGGACCGTGACACGGTTCCTCCTCCGATGACCTGCCGCGCGATATTACTCGACGGTAGGGGCCACTGGGCGCGCACCCCGCCCCGCCGGAGCTCGGACCCCGGCCCCGGCCGAGCCCGACCGCCGCCCCGGCGCGCTCCCGATCCGACGGAGCCCGACGAGCGGGGGCCCGATCAGGGGAAACCGCGCCCGCGGGCGCGTGGCGGCCCCCCGGCCCGTCGAGAACTGAGCCGTGACCCTGCCGCTGATCCCGCCCATGCTCGCCACGCCCGGCACCCTGCCGCCCGCCGCGCAGGACGCGCGCTGGGCGTACGAGACGAAGCAGGACGGCCAGCGCGCGGTGGCCTACCTGCCCGGCGACGGCAGCCTGATCCTGCGGGCCCGCTCCGGCGAGGACATCACCGCCGCCTATCCCGAGCTGCTCGCGCTCGGCGGCGCCCTCGGCGGCACACCCGCGGTCCTGGACGGCGAGATCCTGGCGCTGGACGCTCAGGGGCGGGCGGACTTCCAGCTCCTGCAGGGCCGCATGGGCCTGGCCCACGCCCCGGCGCGCGCGGCCCGCAGGGCCGCGCAGGTCCCCGTCCATCTGGTGCTGTTCGACGTGATGCACCTGGGCGGGCGCTCCCTGGTGCCGCTCGCGTACACGCGGCGGCGGGCGCGGCTGGAGGAACTCGGGCTGGAGGGGCCGTACTGGTCGACGCCCGCGGCCGTCGTCGGCCACGGCGCGCGGGCGCTGGCCGCCACCCGAGAGCACGGCCTGGAGGGCCTGGTCTGCAAGCGGCTGGACTCGGTGTACGAGCCCGGGGTCCGCTCCCGGGCCTGGATCAAGATCCGCAACATGCGCAGTGAGGACGTCCTCGTGGGCGGCTGGCTGCCGGGCAGGGGACGGCTGACGGGCCTGCCGGGCGCGCTGCTGGTCGGCCAGCGCGCGGCCGGGCGGCTGCGCTACGTCGGCAGCGTGGGCACCGGCTGGAGCGAGGCGGAGCGGGCCGCACTGGCCGGGCTGCTGCGGGCCCTGGCGACCGACGTGTGCCCCTTCGACCCGCGGCCGGCGGTCTCCGGGGCGCACTGGGTGCTGCCCCGGCTGGTCGGAGAGGTCCGCTACAGCGTCCGCACCCGGGCCGGGATGCTGCGCCAGCCGTCCTGGCTGCGGCTGCGTCCCGACCTCGCGCCCGAGGATGCGGCGGCGGACCTGCCGACCTGGACGGACGGTGCCGGCAACCGCGGTTGACGCCGCGTCAACTCGCGCGGAACGCCTCCCCCGGGGACGCACACGCGCCGCGCCCGCCGTCCCGGGGCTCGGATGCGGGTTACGGCCCCGGACGGCCCCGGCGACGGTCTATCGTGTCCCGCATGTCCGTTCCCGAACTCATCCGGATCGTCTCCCGCGACTCGCCCATGGCTCTCGCCCAAGTGGGGCGTGTCCGTGCCGAGTTGAGCGCCGCGCACCCGGGCGTGCGCACCGAGGTCGTGCCGGTGCGCACCACCGGCGACAAGTGGCTGGGCGACCTGTCCAGGGTCGAGGGAAAGGGTGCCTTCACCAAGGAGGTCGACGCGGCGCTGCTGGCGGGTGAGGCGGACCTGGCGGTGCACTGCCTCAAGGACGTGCCCGCCGACCGGCCGCTGCCGGCGGGCACGACGTTCGCCGCCTTCCTGAAGCGGGACGACATCCGCGACGCCCTCGTGCATCCCGGCGGGCTGACCCTCGACGAGCTCCCGGCCGCCACCAGGATCGGCACCTCCTCGGTGCGCCGGGTCGCCCAGCTGGCCTCGACCCATCCGCGGCTGCGGTGCGTGCCGTTCCGGGGCAACGCCAACCGCCGGCTGGAGAAGCTGGCCGCGGGCGAGGCGGACGCCCTGCTGCTCGCCGTGTCCGGCCTGGAGCGCATCGGCCGGCAGGACGTGGTCAGCGAGGTCCTCTCCCCCGAGGCGATGATGCCGCCGATCGGCGCGGGCGTGCTCGCGCTGCAGTGCCGCGAGGGGGACACCGAGCTCATCGAGGCGGTCGGCGCACTCGGCGACCGCGCCACCTACCGCGCCGCCACCGCGGAGCGCATGTTCCTGCACGTCCTGCAGGGCCACTGCAACAGCCCGATCGCGGGCTACGCGCAGGTCGACCGCGGCGGTGAACTCTCCCTGCGGGCCTGCGTGTTCACACCGGACGGCAAGACACGGCTGAACGCGCACGAGTGGGCGGGCCCACTGGACGCGGCCACGCTCGGCACCTCGGTCGCCGTGGCCCTGCTACGTCAGGGCGCCCGGGAGATCATCGACGGCATCGCGCACTGACGTGCGGGCCCGGGCGCGACCGCCCGGGCGCCACGCGGGCCGGCCGCGCGGCACGCGCGCGGGCGCCGTCAGCCGGTGGCGCCCGGCTCCGCCTGGTCGCGCAGGAAGTTGCTCACCTGGTGCGCCAGCCCGCCCGGTCCGCAGGCGGCGGGTGCGCCGGCCTGGACGGCCTCCTCGTGCACGCCGATGCCGCCGGCCCACAGCCGGCGGTCGGCCCACTCCTCGTCGACCCGCAGCTGGATCTGCACGTCCACCTGGGACAGGGCGGCCTCGGGTCCGGCGGCGTACAGCACCGCGGTGGCCCGGCGCAGCGGATAGACGTCGTAGCCCTCGATGAACTGCGAGTTGCGCCAGTCGACGAAGGCGCCCTCTCCGTCGGGGCCGAT
This sequence comes from Streptomyces sp. NPDC086766, assembly GCF_044746005.1. Classification (NCBI taxonomy): domain Bacteria; kingdom Bacillati; phylum Actinomycetota; class Actinomycetes; order Kitasatosporales; family Streptomycetaceae; genus Streptomyces; species Streptomyces sp. NPDC086766. Next base: position 345,090 of record NZ_JBIVBI010000007.1, read on the forward strand.
GCGCACGTCGATCTGCCCGTCCTCCAGGTGGATGCCGAAGGTCCGGTCGCCGCGGTTCTCGACAGTGACCCGGAGGCGGAAGTACGTCAGTCCCTCGGCGGCGTCGTCGCGTCCGCGCGGCGGCTCGGCCTGCTCCAGGCGGTGGACGCGGACCCGCAGACCGGCATGCCCGTCGTACTCCTGCCAGTCCCCGACCACGTTCGGCTCGTACACAGTGCACCTTTCGACTTCCAGAAGCAGCTTCCTATCTGTGCGTCCGAGCCACTGTCAAATGCGCGGAAAGCGCTGTGGCCAGGGAATTCGCCCGCATTGATCGACGATCAAGCCGTGCGCAGGAAGAATCCGCTCCGGGGCGCCCGTGGCGGCCGCCGGAGGCGTGCCGCACATCACGTCCGCCGGCGCCCGGGACGGGTCGGCCGACCGGTTCCGCCGACGGGCCGGACGCGGGGCCGCCGCACGTCGTGATCGCCCGGCGCGCCCTGGCGGACGGTGCCGTCCGCGCACGCCCTGCCGGTGATTCCAAGGAAGATCGTGAGGCACATCGCGGATTGCGCGACCGCGCCGTACGATATGCAGGCGATGTACGGGAGACCGTCGGCGGGAACGACCCGGACCGGGTGAAGACCTGACCGGAGATCAGCGGCCCCGGGGAGCACACCCGCGACGCCCGTACGCGGCTCGGCGCAGGTCACAGCGGGACTCCGCACGGGAGTCCAGCGAAATGCGCCGGAGTAATTGAAATACGCAGCATTGTCGGCGTGATTCCACGACAGAGAATTGCGCGACCCCTGTTCGACAATTCAGAATCATCCGGTCGCACACCGTCACCGCATTCCCGAAACCGTTTCGAATTCGCCGGAATCGGGAATCCCCCTTTCAGTGCTTCGGACAGGAGGCACGTCCGTGGGAGCCGGCTCACCGGGCCCCGGTGCCTCTCCGCCCGGGCCGAGCCGCGTCTCCCGTGATGTCCCTGCTGAGGGAGGCGCAGCGCCATGCGTACCACCGGCAGCACGAAAACCCATCCGCACGACGACGCTCCCGACACCGCCGAGGACTTCGAACGGCTCGCGCGGCTGCCCGACGGGCCGGACCGCAAGGCCCTCAGGGACGAGCTGGTCCACCTGTGGCTGCCGATGGCCGAGCGGATCGCCGTCCGGTTCCGCGGCCGCGGGGAGGCCCTGGAGGATCTGTACCAGGTGGCCGCGCTCGGCCTGGTCAAGGCCGTCGACCACTACGATCCGGCGCGCGGCTACGCGTTCGAGGCGTACGCCGTGCCGACCATCACCGGCGAGATCAAGCGGCACTTCCGCGACCACATGTGGACCCTGCACGTCCCGCGCCGGGTCCAGGACCTGCGCAACCGCGTCCGGCGGGCCGTGAAGGAGCTGGCCCAGACGACACCGGGCCGGGCGCCGACCGTGGCCGAGATCGCCGAGCACGCGCAGCTGAGCGTCGACGACGTGCGCACCGGCATGGAGGCCCTGGACTGCTTCGCCGCGCTGTCCCTGGAGGCGGAGGTCCCCGGCACCGAGGGCTACGCGCTCGGCGACGCGTTGGGCGAGGCCGACGCGCGCTACGACCTCGTGGTGGACCGGGTCGCCGTGCGGCCCTGTCTGGAGGCGCTCCCGGAGCGCGAGCGGACCATCCTCTACCTGAGGTTCTTCCGGGGCATGACGCAGAGCCGCATCGCCCAGCAGCTCGGCATCTCGCAGATGCACGTCTCGCGTCTGCTGAGCGGCTGCTTCGCCCAACTGCGTGAGGAACTGCTGACCGAGACCGTGAGCGAGAGCGGCTGATCACCAGGGCCGCGAGGACCGTGGACGCCGTTTCGGAGCGGCCGAGCGGGTACTCGGCAGGCGCCCCGCAAGGGCCGGCCGGACACTGGTGGGAGACCGGTGGCCCGCCGGTCGACGAGACCAGGACGTGCGATGAACGACGAAGCGACACCCTCCGCCCCCACGGACGTCGTGGACACCCACTCGGTGTGCGGCGCCCCCTGCTGGGTCAGTCTGACCAGCCGCGATCTGGAGGTCACGGAGGACTTCTACGGGGCGGTGCTGGGCTGGGAGTGGCGCTCGGCGAAGCTCGGTGACCGCTTCCGGATCGCGCTGGCGGACGGGGCGCCCGTCGCCGGGATAGCGGCCGTGGCCACGATGTGGCAGATGGCGGTCGCCTGGACCCCGTACTTCGCGGTGCCCAGCGCCGACGACGCGGTGTCGCGGGTGCAGGAGCGCGGAGGGACGGCCGCGGTCGGCCCGATCTCCTTCCCGCCGGGACGCGCCGCCCTGCTGGCGGACCGGGACGGTGCGACCTTCGGGATCTGGGAGGGCGACCTGTTCACCGACTGGGAGACCTGGCGCAAGGCCTCGCCCGCCTTCATCCGGCTGCACACGCGCGACGCGTTCGACTCCGCCATCTTCTACGGCGAGGTCCTGGACTGGGCCTCGGCGCGGCCCGGCTGCTGCGAGGTCCGCTACGAGGGCGACGAGGTGGTGCTGCGCAGCCACGGCGAGGTGGTGGCGCGGATCGAGTCCGGGGCGCTGGAGGCGGCCCCCGACCCGACGATCCGCCCGCACTGGCAGATCCACTTCAAGGTGGCCGACGTGGCCGCCTGTGTCCGGGCGGCGGAGAAGCACGGCGGCAGCGTGCTGCGGGAGGGGGCCGACGAGGCGGTGCTGCGCGACCCGGACGGCGCACAGTTCACGGTGACGTCGCGCCGCGAGCGCGAGCGCTGAGACACCGGCCGGCCGGCGAACGGACGGGCGGAAGGGCGAACGCGGCAGTGCCGGTGCCCGCCCGCTCGGGGCCGGGCACCGGCACTGCCGCGTCAGCGGCGGGTGGCGTGGGGCGCCGCGGGCGGCCGGGTCAGCAGCACCAGGCTGCGGGACTCCAGCCGGAGGTGGCCGCCCGGCTTGTGCTCCGCCTCGTCCGGCGGGCCCTGCGGCTCGGCGGTGTCGATGAGCGTCGTCCAGCGGTCGCCGTAGGCGGACCCCGGCAGGCGGAAGTCGACCGGCTCCCAGAATCCGTTGAGCAGCAGCAGGAACGAGTCGTCGACCACGGGCCGGCCCTTCGGGTCGGGTTCGGCGATCGCGTCCCCGTTGAGGAACACGGTGACCGAGTGCGCGTCGGGGCGCTGCCAGTCCTCCTCGGCCATCTTCCGTCCGTCCGGCCGCAGCCACACCAGGTCGGGCAGCCGCCGGCCGCTCCGGGCGGGCGCCTCGCCCTGGAAGAAGCGGCGGCGGCGCAGCACGGGGTGGGCGGCGCGCAGGCCGATCACCCGGCGGGTGAAGTCGGCGAGCTCGCGCTGCTCCTCGGTCAGGTGCCAGTCCACCCAGGACAGTTCGTCGTCCTGGCAGTAGGCGTTGTTGTTTCCCCCCTGGGTGCGGCCGAGTTCGTCGCCGTGGCAGAGCATCGGGATGCCCTGCGACAGCATGAGGGTGGCCAGGAAGTTGCGCTGCTGACGGGCGCGCAGGTCCAGGACGGCCGGGTCGTCGGTGTCCCCCTCCACCCCGCAGTTCCAGGACCGGTTGTCGCTCTCGCCGTCCCGGTTCCCCTCGCCGTTGGCCTCGTTGTGCTTGTCGTTGTACGACACGAGGTCGCGCAGGGTGAACCCGTCGTGGGCGGTGACGAAGTTGACGCTGGCGCGCGGGCGGCGCCGGTTGTGCGCGTACAGGTCCGCCGAACCGGTCAGCCGGGAGGCGAAGTCGCCGAGCGTGTGGTCCTCCCCGCGCCAGAAGTCCCGCACCGCGTCCCGGTAGAGGCCGTTCCACTCCGACCACAGCGGCGGGAAGTTGCCGACCTGGTAGCCGCCCTCGCCGACGTCCCACGGCTCGGCGATCAGCTTCACCCGGCTGATCACCGGGTCCTGCTGGATCAGGTCGAAGAACGCCGACAGCCGGTCCACCTCGTGGAACTGCCGGGCCAGGGTGGCCGCGAGGTCGAAGCGGAAACCGTCGACGTGCATCTCGGTGACCCAGTACCGCAGCGAGTCCATGATCAGCTGGAGTACGTAGGGGTGCCGCATCAGCAGGCTGTTGCCGGTGCCGGTGGTGTCGTAGTAGTGGGCCCAGTCGCCGTCGACCAGGCGGTAGTACGAGGCGTTGTCGATGCCCCGGAAGGACAGCGTCGGGCCCTTCTCGTTGCCCTCGGCGGTGTGGTTGTAGACCACGTCCAGGATGACCTCGAGCCCGGCCGCGTGCAGCGCCTTGACCATGGTCTTGAACTCGGCGACCTGCTGCCCGCGGGTGCCGTGGGCGGCGTAGTCGTTGTGCGGCGCGAAGAAGCCGATGGTGTTGTAGCCCCAGTAGTTGGCCAGGCCGCGGCCCTGCAGCACCCCGTCGTGCACGAACTGGTGGACCGGCATCAGCTCGACGGCCGTGACCCCCAGGGAGGTGAGGTGCTCGATCACCGCGGGGTGGCCCAGCCCCGCGTAGGTGCCGCGCAGTTCGGGCGGGACCTCGGGGTGGGTGCGGGTCAGGCCCCGGACGTGGGCCTCGTAGATCACGGTCTCCGCGTACGAGCGTCTCGGGGGGCGGTCGTCGCCCCAGTCGAAGGCCGGGTCGGTGACCACGCCGAGCATGGTGTGCCCGGCGCTGTCGGCGGGGTCCGGACCGTGCGCGGCGCGCTCGTAGAGCGAGGCGTGGTCGTCGATCTGCCCGTCCACCGCCCTGGCGTAGGGGTCGAGGAGCAGCTTCTTCGGGTTGCACCGGTGGCCGGCGGCCGGGTGCCACGGGCCGTGCACCCGGTAGCCGTAGCGCTGGCCCGGCCCGATGCCGGGCAGGTAGCCGTGCCACACGAAGCCGTCGGCCTCCGCCAGCGGCACCTCGCGATGGGCGCCGCTGGCGTCCACGAGGACGAGTCCGACGTGTTCGGCGACCTCGCTGAACAGGGCGAAGTTGGTGCCTTCCCCGTCGTACGCGGCGCCCAGCGGATAGGGGTACCCGCTCCACACGGGCACCCCTTTCCGGCGCGGGCGCGCGGTCACCGGGCAGCCTCCAGGAAGCCCTCCGGCACACTCGCCGGGGAGGCGAGTGCGGCGACCGGCAGTTCGCGGGGCGGCTGCAGGCCCTCGCGCAGGCTCGGGGCCGGCGGCTTGGGGACCAGCGGGGCGCGCACACCGGCGCGGGCGCGCTGCGAGAACCAGATCACCTTGCTGCCGGTCTGGGAGGCGCAGCAGCCCCAGCCGTCGCTCGTGGCCGCGATCCGGGCCAGGCAGGCGCGCAGGTCCTGGTCGGGACGCAGGTCGTGGTTGTTCTCCGCCACGGCGGTGATCAGGTGCTGTCCGGTCCACCACATCTCGATGGACGTGTGCTTGTCCCTCGCGTGTTCGTCGATGGCCTTCAGCAGCAGCTCGGCGCCGCCGCAGACGGGCTCGACGAGGTCCTCCAGATCCCAGAACCGGAGGTGGGCGGCCAGGATGCGCCTGACCTGCCCGACGCGTTCCGGACTGACTTCCACGTCGAGGTGGTAGTAGCAGGGCACTGCGGTCTTCATCGTCGTTGGCTCCTCACCGGCGAGGCTCGCGCTCCCTCCCGCCCTACGCGGGCCCGGCCCCGAAAGCGGAGCGTGAGCACTGATTGCCTCTGAGTCATCTCCACCCTGAACGCGCTACGCCATTCGTGCAACACGAGCAGGTCGGAGCGGGTCGACGCGCTGGTTGAAGATCCAACAGGACGCTGGGTCGTTGAACGTGCACCATGAGTGAAAGTCTCGAGCGCCGTAAACGGGACCGTGCCTCTGCGTGCGCGGTCTCCGCCCCGACCGTCGGGGAGACGTGCCCATCGAGCGCTCCGAAAGGTGAACGGCGCCATGCTGCTACCCGCCAAAGCCGAAGTAGCCCGGCATCTGCGGCACTACCGGGCGTGGGAACGCGCGATGCTCGCATCGCCCGACGACCGCAACGTGCGGGCCACCTTCGAGGATTCGGGCTACACCCTGTGCGTGCTGATGGGGAAGCGCTGCGCACGGGAGGCCGCGGACGCCGCGGAGCGGTACCTGCGCACCAGCCTCGTGGTCTACCTGCGCGAGCAGGGCGGCCGCCCGCACGTGGGCGCGGTCGCGGGACGCAGCCGCCGGAAGGCGAAGGGCCGGCCGTCTCCCGCCGGGAGATAGCGCCCCGGGCGGGAGCCGGGCCTCCCCGGGGAAGTCGGGGCTCCCGCCCTCGGCATCAGAACCGCAGTTCCCGGCCGGGCGAGAGCCCGGCCTCAAGCACGATGGAGGTGACACCCATGAGTTCGACTCCGGTCATCGGCCGCATTCCGGTGCGGGACGTCCGTCCGGCCGTGGAGTGCGGCAGGCGCCCGGCCAAGGCGGTCGTGGGCGAGACGTTCCAGGTCACCGCCACCGTGTTCCGGGAAGGCCACGACGCCGTGGCGGCGAACGTCGTGCTGACGGATCCTCAGGGCCGCCCGGGCCCCTGGACCCCGATGCGCGAGCTGGCGCCCGGCAGCGACCGCTGGGGCGCGCAGGTGACGCCCGGAGCGGCGGGGCGCTGGACGTACCACGTGGAGGCCTGGGGCGACGCGATCGCCACCTGGCGGCACACCGCGTGCGTCAAGGTCCCGGCCGGCCTGGACGCCGGGCTGGTCCTGGAGGAGGGCGTCGAACTCCTCACCAGGGCCGCGGCCGGGGCACCCGAAGGGCCGGAGCGCGAGACCCTGCGCGCGGCGGCGGAGGTCATGTGCGACGACTCGCTGCCGGTCATGACCCGGCTGTCGGCGGGGCTGACGCCGGAGGTGGACGCGGTGCTGGCCCGGTATCCGCTGCGGGAGCTGGTCACCGTCTCCGACACCCGCGAGCTG
>NZ_JBIVBI010000008.1:0-307691 GCF_044746005.1 Streptomyces sp. NPDC086766
GCCCTCAGCCTGCCCCAGCCCCGAAAAGACCCCATCACACAGACACAGAGTCCCCGTCAGCAAGCTGACGGGCACTCATGAACGATCGAGGCTAACAGACGGCTTGTCACTTCGCCGTAACTTCGGGAGGACAGCGCCGCCTCGGCTGTGTGCCGGGGCGAGGATTCATCCGTGCGGGTGAGTTCCCCTGCGGGACAGCCTTCGACGTCGGCCTGGCTGAGCGAGCTCAGATGGTGGCGCCCGCTGGAATCAGTCGTCCTGGGCGGCCATGGTGCCGATTCCTCGCTGCGATACCGCGGCCATACCTTTCGCCCTGACCGCGGTATCGCTGTGGCGACGGACGTCCTGTCGCAGAGGTCAGCCGTTGTTGCGGCGGCGTTCGAAGTATTCCTGCGCCCGGCCGATGAAGCCGCTTTCGTCATCCACTACGCACGGCCACCGTGCGGAGATCGCGGCCACGGCGGCCTCTGCGGCCCGGAGCATGCGGCAATCGATGATGTACCCCTGCCACGCTCCGATGGTTCCTTCAATAAGGGATAGCTCATCGGGCTCGTACTCCCTCTCCAGCTCACCTTCCGAATCCGGTGATACCCAGGCCAAAGATCCTTCGTAGGAGACCGTGATCCGCCCGCCTTGAAGATCTACTGCAATGCCTTCGGCAAGCAGTTGGTCGTGCACATCTTCGACGGTGATACCGCTCGGAACACAGGCGATTAGTGAATTCACGGGGCAACCACCTGGAGGAGATCATCTAGAGAGGTGGCGGCTGAAGAGGTCGTAGGTGTAGGACCACTTCGTCCGGTCGGGGCCGGTGATCGTCTCCTGCTGGCCGCCGGCTGCTGCGGCAGGCAATCCGGGCAGTACCGACAGGACGAGCGAGGCCACGGCGCCGCCCAGAAGACAGGCGCGTGCTCTTCGTGCCCTCCGCGCTGGCGACACGCCGGCCCACTGAGGCTTCACGAAATCCCCCCGTATATGGATCTTGTAAAGGTCTCGGGAAGTAAACGGCTGTGGCCGTACACGGTCAATCGCTTGTGAGAGTGCTCACATGAAAGGCAGTTGAAATCGGCCAGGCGGTCCACGACCCCAAATCAGGGCATTGGCGAGAACACCACGCAGTCGGAAACACCCCGGCACCCCGGCCGCGGCCGGTCCGGCGCTGAGACAGAGAGGGCGCGCCTTGTCGTGACGCGGCGTCAGGTGCGCGCCCGGGCGGGCTCGCGGTCCGGGTGCAGGGCGAGTCGCCACACCCGCAGCCAGTCGGCCGGGGGTCTGCTGGGCGGGGTTCCGGGCCGGTGGCGGGGCACCCGGACCCGCAGTGCGCCGGGGACGATCCGGCAGACGACCGGGGTGCGCAGCGGGACGGACTCGCCGTCGACGCCGACCGGCACCGTGGCGGTGTCCGCCTCGACGACGACCTCCGGCGCGGTCAGCCGCAGCACGCCCTGGGATCCCGGGCCGCTCAGCATCCGGGCCGCCCCGGCGGTGCTCCCGACGCTGACGCACAGCACGCCGAGCCGTCCGGAGTCGAGGCTCTCCCGCAGCCCGGGGTGCGCGGTGTCGACGGCGCGGCGGTAGGGGTTGTTGCTGACCAGCAGGGCCTGGAGGTCGTCGACGCGGGTCCGCCCGGCCCGCATGCTCAGCCGGGGCCCGCCTTCGCCGGTGAGCAGTCCGGGCAGGGTCTGGAGGGCGGTGCGCAGCTTGTCGTCCCGGTAGGCGGGATCGCTGACCACGGCCGCGTACGCGCCGAAGGAGGCGTTGTTGACGAAGACGCGGTCCGCGGCGAACCCGAGGTCGACGCGGAGTTCGACGCCGTCGGTGAGCGCCTCCAGGGCGGCCGCGGGGTCGTCCCGGTCCAGGCCGAGGTCGAGGGCGAAGTGGTTGCGGGTGCCGGCCGGGACCACCAGGAACGGCAGGTCGTGGGCGGCCGCGACCTCGGCCACCAGGGCCTGGGTGCCGTCGCCGCCGGCCACGGCGAGCAGGTCGGCTCCGTCGCGCACCGCGCGCCGGGCCAGTTCCGCGACGTCCGCGAGCCGTTCCGGGTCCAGCAGGACCACTTCGGCACCGGTCTCCCGGGCCTTCTCGGCCAGGTGGAAGCGCTCCACCTTGCCGCCGCCGGAACGCGGGTTCATGACGATCCAGGGCCGGTGCGGTGCCTCGGCCGCGGCGGGGTCCCGTTCCCGTTCGCCCGGGGTGCCCCCGGGGGTGAGGGCGATGCGCGCGGCGGCCAGGGCAAGCGCCCACAGGACCAGGGCGAGGACGGCCGGCCCGAGCATGCCGTGCGCGGCGTACAGGGCGAGCACCGCCAACGGAACGGCGACGACCAGGGCCGCTCCCAGGGCGCGGACCGCGCCGGTGTGCGCGAGGGTCCACCACAGACCGGCCGCGGTGAGGGCCAGCCCGGCCATGCCGAGCAGCACCCACAGCAGGCTCGCGAGCCCGGCGGCGACCAGGGGCACCAGCACGCTGCCCAGCAGTGCGAGCAGCGCCAGCCGCGCCCACACCGCGGGTCTCGTGCGGCGGGCCGCCGTCCCCCCGGTGGCGGGGGCGTGCCCGTCACGCCGGTGCGGCACCTCGCGCTCCTTCTCGGCGTCCCGCCGGGTGGGGCGGCGCGACGGGGACGAGGGTGCGGCGGGGCCCGTACGGCCCGCCGCACCCTCGTCGGCGCGGTCCTGTCCCGGTGGGCGCACGGCCTACCGGTAGCCGGCGGATTCCTCGGGGCGCACCACGCAGAGCGCCCAGATGACGAACCCGGAGATCGCGATGGCCACGATGGACCACACCGGGTAGTACGGCAGGGAGAGGAAGTTGGCGATGATGATGAGGCCGGCGATCACCACACCGCCGACGCGTGCCCACATCGCTCCCTGGAACAGGCCCAGGCTCACGACCACGGCGACCGCCCCGAGGATGAGGTGGACCCAGCCCCAGCCGGAAAGGTTGAACTGGAAGACGTAGTTGGGCGTGGTGACGAACACGTTGTTCTGGGCTATGCCCATGATGCCGCGGAAGATGTCGAGCACCCCGCCGATCATGAGCATGACGGCGCCGAACATCATCAGGCCGCCGGCCCACTGCTGCTTCGCCGACTCAGGGCGTGCGTGGTGTGCTGTGGTCATGCTGGTGCCTCGTTTCGTTCTCGGTCCGGCGTCGTCTTCAGCGGCCGGGGGTGGAGGGGACGGAGGTGGAACTGCCGGCGGGTGCGCCGCCGCTCAGGAGTTGTTCCTTGGCCCGGGCGAACTCCGCGTCGGTGATGTCGCCGCGGGCGCGCATCTCGGAGAGCCGGGCGAGGTCGTCCACGCCGCTGGTCCGGCCGCCGGCCGCGGTCTCGCGGACGTAGGTGTCGAACGCCTGCTGCTGCGCGCGGGCCTGCGCGACCTCACGGCTGCCCATGTCCCTGCCGCGCGCGATGACGTAGACGAGGACGCCGAGGAACGGCAGCACGATCACGAAGACCAGCCAGCCCGCCTTGCCCCATCCGCTCATGGAGTCGTCGCGGAAGATGTCGACGATGACGCGGAAGAGCAGGACGAACCACATGATCCACAGGAAGAACCAGAGCATGGTCCAGAAGGCGCCCAGCAGCGGATAGTCGTACGCCAGGTACGTCTGCGCGTTCATGTCTCTCCTCCGTTTCCGGGCCCCGGCCCGGCTGCGGCTCGGTGCCGTATTCAGCGTGCGCACGGCAAGAACGCCGCGTCCTCACCCGGGACGGGTGAGAGTGGGGCCGGTGATCCGCGCGCGCACCCGGCGACGGCCGAGGGCCGCCCGTGGGCGCGCGGTGCTCAGGGGACCGCACGGCCCGGTTCGCCTCTAGTGCCCGTCCGGGCGGTGTCGTCGCCGGTCGCGCCGGCGAGGACCGCCAGGACGAACAGGACGACGAGCACGACGAGCAGGACCAGGGCCACCACGGCCGCCGTCGGGTAGTTCCAGAGCACGAGGGTGAGGGCGCCCGCCGCGATGACGATCCCGGTGGTCCACCCGCGATGGGTGTCCAGCCAGCGGCCCGTGGCCCCGGTCCGCATCCCGCCGCGCACGAGGGCCCGGCCGGTGGTCGCGGTGCCCCGTCCCGTGAGCGACCGCACGGTGCGGGCCGCGCGTGCGGGACCGTACAGGAACGCGGCCAGCGCGATGATCACGGCGACGACCAGCAGGGTGCGCGCGCTGTCGCGCAGGAAGCGGAGGAAGGTGTCGAAGATCGCCGCGGCGGCGTCGGGCGGCAGGGTGGCCGGGGGCACGCTGTTCAGGTACACCTGCCGTACGACGGCCAGGGCAACGAGGAGCACCACCATCATCACCCCGACGCCCGTGGCCGTGACCATGAGCATGAAGCGGTGCGCCGGAGCGGTCCAGACGGCGAGGGCGGCGAGGACGACGGTCAGCACCGGAAGCCAGGTGCCGACGATGTTCAGCAGCCGCAGCGCGCTCTGGGCATTGTTGAGCTGGTCGGTCTTGAACAGGGTGACCGTGCGGTCGGGGGCCGGGATGACGGACGCCTTCTGGAAGCCCGCGTCGACCAGACGCTGCTTGACCTGGTCCACGACGACCCCGATGTCCAGCTGCACGGTGTCGCCCTGGGCGCGCAGGGCGCCGCTCTCGTTGCCCGTCAGCATGTTGACCACCGAGGAGTGGGCCCGCTGATTGGCGTTCACCCACACCTGCTCGAAGAAGTCGCTGGTGATCACCTTGCTGATGGTGCGGCGCACGACGTCGGTGACGGCGCTGCGCAGCGGGCCGGTCAGCGCGGAGGAGGCGTCCACGACCTTCGGTGGCGCCCCTGCGTCCTTGAGCGCCTTGGAGAGGGACGCGGTGATCGCCTGCACGTCGATCTCGCTCACGACCCGGGCGGTCAGCTTGTCGGTGACGGCGTTCTGCACGGCCGGTTCCGAGGCCAGCGGCGCCACGGTCTGCACATAGCGGTCGGTGTCGAACACCTGCGAGTGCACCCACGCGGCGACCACTGCGAGGGGGGCGAGCACGAGCGTCACGACCAGCAGCAGCGAGGCGCCCGCGCGGCGCGTGCGCCGGTGCCGTACGTGCGCCGCGCGCCGCAACCGCTCGTACTCCTCGCGCTCGGCGGCGCTCAGGGGCTGCGAGGAGGGGGGTTCGCCGGGGGGCCCTGCGGGGGGCGGGGGGCCGGCGGAGGGCGGGGGGCCGGTCGAGGCCCCGCCGGGCGCCGGGGTGCCGGCGGGGGGCTTGTCGTCGCCGGAAGCTGAGGGTCCGGATGCTGGGGTCGAGGCCATGCGTCCTCCTCGGTCGTCCGGGCCGGCCGGTGGAAGCGCCCGGTGCTGCCGTGTGTCCGTGCGTCGTGCGTCGGGCGCGCGTGCGTCCGTGCGGGGACGGCGGGCCGCGGGCGCGACGTGCGCGAGTGGTGCCGGGTCCCGGAGGCCGCCGGCGCGCGCGAAGGGGCCGGGGCTCAGACGGGGGCGGCCGGGCCCGTCCGGAGTCCGCCGCGGGCCCGGCGCAGCGCCGCCCGCCAGGCGAAGGCGACGCCCAGCTCCACCACCCCGAGCAGGACCAGCCACAGACCGAGCAGCCGCGTCAGCGCGACCGCCGACTCCACCGGCAGCGCGAGGACCACGATCCCCGCGACGACGCCCAGGGCCGCGGCGCCGAAGACGAAGCCGCGGTGCGGCAGTCCCTTGGCGACGACGGCCGTGTAACCGGTCAGCATCCCGGTCACCAGCCAGACGACCCCCACGATCAGCGACAGGGCGGCGATGGTCTGCAACGGGTTGCGCAGGCACAGCACCCCGGCCAGGACGAACAGCACCGCCATGAGCAGCCCGGGCAGCCGTTCCCCCGGCTCCCGGGCGAACGCCGCGACGAACCGGAACACGCCGGCCGCGAGCAGATACAGCCCGATCACGACGGCCAGCACGTGCAGGGACTCGTCCGGCCAGACCAGGATCAGGATGCCCGGTACGAGCGTGGCCAGCGCCGAGCCCAGCATCCAGCTCCAGGAACCGCCGAGCTCCGCGAGCAGGGCCTCGGGGTCACCGGCGGTGTCCGGGACCGTCCCGCCGGGCGTGTGTTCCGGTCCGGTTCGCGGCGCCGGACCACGCGATGCGGTCATGGCTCCTCCTCGCATGGTCCGGGTCGCTGCCGGACCGCCGACGGGACGGTGTGCGGGGACCTCACCCCGTCACGGTCCCGCGCCCGCGTGACGGCCGGGTCACCCGTGACGGGTGATTCGGCCGCACCGCCGCAGGAGTGAGGCGGGGCCCGGAACCGCGCGGCGGACCCGCCCACGGGGAACGATCCGTGCGACATGAGCGAACCTCCTGGTGGCGGGCCGCAGGACGCCCCGCCCGGTCAGCCTCCCGAACGACCTCCGGGACAGCGGGACGCCCGGCCGCGCCCGAGCCACCGGGCCGCCCTCACGACGCTGGCCCGGAGCGCGGGCATCACCACGGCGTTCGTCGTCGCGTACTACCTGCTGCCCATGGACCAGGAGAGCACCTTGAGGACGACCACCATGCTGGTGGGCGGACTGCTGGGGGTGGCGCTGGTGTTCGGCTGGGAGGTCCGGGTGATCGCGCGCTCGCCCCATCCCCGGCTGCGGGCCGTGGAGGCCTTCGCCACCACGCTGTCGATGTTCCTGCTGCTCTTCGCCAGCGCCTACTACCTGGTCGAACGCGGCCTTCCGGGTACTTTCAGCGAGTCGCTGACCAGGACGGACGCCCTGTACTTCGCGCTGACCACGTTCGCCACCGTCGGTTACGGGGACATCGTCGCCGTGACCCAGGTGGGACGTGTGATGGCGATGCTCCAGATGTTGGGAGGGCTGCTGCTCGTCGGCCTCGCCGCGCGGGTGCTGGCGGCAGCCGTCCAGGCGGGCCTGGAGCAGACCCGCGGGAAGCCGCCTCCCGAGTGACGGACTCGGTGCGCGGCTCGGTGCGCGGCTCCGGCTCGGTGAAGGGCTCCGCGACCGGCGCGGTGAAGGGTTCGGTGAAAGGCTCCGTGACGGCACGGTGAAGGGCTCGGTGAAGGGACCGTCACTCCGGCAGCCGGCGCATCTCCAGGACCCGTAGCCCCAGCGACTGGCATCGGTCGAGCAGTCCGTAGAGGTGGGCCTCGTCCACCACCGGACCGAACAGGACCGTCTGGCCGGAGATCACCACGTGGTCCAGCTCCGGGAAGGCTTCCGCCAGCGTCTCCGAGATGTGCCCGTCGACGCGGATCTCATAGCGCATGAGCTGCCCTTCCGCGGACGCGGTTGGCCGTGGGGCTGACTGCGCCCTCCCCAGCGATACTCCGTCGGGCCGTCCCGCCGGGCCTCACCCGGCACAGGTGAGGCCCGGCGGGCGCGGCCGGGGCGGCCGCGGTCGGGGCGGGGCCGGTCCGGACGAGCCCGGTCGGGGCGGGTCCGGTCCGGACGAGCCCGGTCGGGGCGGCCTCGGTGCCTGACCGTCAGTGCGTGAGTGTCAGTTTGAACGCGATGATCAGCAGGCCGATCACCAGGTTCACCGAGGCCGTCACGGCGACCAGGGCCCAGGACGCCCCGGCCCGCCGGGCCGCCGCCGCCGACCAGCCCATCTGTCCGGCGACGGCTACGGCGAGCGCCAGCCAGATCGCGCCCCGCACGTCCAGTCCCAGCAGGGGGCTGACGGCCACGGCGACGGCCGGCGGCACCGCGGCCTTGACGATCGGCCACTCGTCCCGGCAGACGTGCAGCACCGTCCGCCGGTCCAGCGACTCCTGCGCCAGCCGCGCGCCGAACAGCTGGGCGTGCACATGGGCGACCCAGAACACCACCCCGGTGAGCAGCAGCAGGACGACCAGCTCGACGCGCGGGTACGCCCCGAGGGCGCCGGCGCCGACCACGACGGAGGCGGCGAGCAGTGAGCCGTAGACGCCGCCGGTGTAGTCGGCGTGGGCCCTGCGCTCGGCGACGCGGGCGCGGGCCTCGGCGGTGCGGGGTCTGGGCATCTCGGCCGCTCAGCCGGGCGCCCCGGCCGCGGTGCCGGGACTGGTCGGGGTACGGCGGTCCGGCCGCCCGGCCGGCAGGCCCCCCGTGACCAGGAAGCTCGCCAGGGTGATGCCGCCGGTGACCAGGATCGCCGCCTTCAGCCCGGCGAGCTGCGCCGACGCGTAGGCGTTCGTGACCCGTTCCACCTGGGACGGCGGCAGGCCGGCCTGCTTCGCCGCCGCGCGCACCTGATCGGTGGCGACGAAGCTCACCCCCGACTCCAGCGCGATGCTCGTCTGCTTGCGGGCCCGCTCCGACAGGCGCGGATCGTCGGCGACGTACGTGGTGAAGGCCTGGGCCAGGGCCCCGATCAGCACGGAGCCGATGAGCGCGGTGCCCAGCGAGGAGCCGAGGTTCTGGGCCGTGAACTGCAGCCCGCCCACCTCGCTGCGCTCCTCCTCGCCGGCCCCGGACTGGACGACGTTGCCCAACTGGGAGGCGAGCAGTCCCATGCCCACGCCCAGCAGCGCCATCGCCCCGGCGAACTGCGCGTCGTCGATGACCGGCTTGATCGTGGCCAGCAGCCACACGACGGCCACCAGCAGACAGGTCAGCGCGAGCCGGACCACCCGCCGCGGCCCGGCGGCCCGGCCGACCCGGGAGGCGACCGCCGACGCCAGCAGCATGGCGGCGGACACCGGCAGCAGCCGCAGGCCCGTCTGAAAGGCGTCGAACCCCTGCACCACCTGCAGATACAGCGGGATGGCGAAGAACAGGCCCAGCAGCACGAGGTTCTGGTTCAGCAGCGTCGTCAGGCCGGAGCGGAGGGCGGGCCTGCGCAGCAGCGCCAGATGGACGAGCGGGTCACGGCCGTGCGCCTCGCGCCCGCGCTCCCAGGCGTGGAACCGGACCAGGATCAGGACCCCGGCGGTGATCACGAAGAGGGTGGGCGCGAAGCCGAAGACGGTGAACGGGGCGTTCCGCGGCTCGACCCACCCCCAGGTGCTGCTCTGCAGCACGCCGAGGACGCAGAGCGCGAGTCCGGCCGCCGAGAGCGTGGCGCCCACGCCGTCCAGCCGGGGGCGCGGGCCGATGCGGCCGGCCTCGGTGACCCAGCTCCGGAGCGCCAGCATGATCAGTACGACCACGACCTCCCCGGCGAACACCAGCCGCCAGGTCAGGTACGTGGTCAGCCAGCCGCCGAGCAGCGGGCCGACCGCGATGCCCGCGCCGGCGAGGCCGCCGATCACGCCGTACGCGACGGCCCGGTCCGGCCCCCGGTAGGACTCGGCGACGAGCGCCGCCATGGCGGGCAGCACCATGGCGGCGCCGAGTCCCTCGACGATCGACCAGCCGAGGGTGAGCATCCAGAGGGTGGGCGCCAGGGCGGTGAGGGCCGAGCCGGCGCCGTAGACGGCAAGTCCGAGCAGGAACAGCCGGCGCCGTCCGTAGATGTCGCCGAGCTTGCCGCCGAGGATCATGAAGGCCGCCATCACCAGCGCGTAGAGCGTGATCACCGCCTGGATGGCGGTGACCTCGGTGCCGAAGTCCTCGACCAGCCGGCTGATCGACACGTTCATGACGGAGGTGTCGAGCACCATCAGGAACTGGGCCGTGCCGAGGACGATCAGAGCCCGCCAGTGCGCCACGGTGTCCACCTCGCCGATTCGGCCCGGGTTCCGGCCGCCACGGCCGGCCGCGGCGACCGGAACGGGGCCCGCCGCTGCTCCCATGGCACCCGAGACGCCGGTCCGCCGCCTCACCCGGGGCGGGCGAGGCGCGGGGACTCTCGCGGAGGCGCGGACGGATGGACGGACGCACGGAATCACGGGCTCACGGGCTCACGGGCTCACGGGCTCACGGGCTCACGGGCTCACGGGGTCGCGGGCTCACGGGGTCGCGCGCTTACGGGCTTACGGGTTCAGGGGCTCGCGGAGTCACGGGTTCGAGGGCGGCGCCCGCAGGGCATGCCGGGCGGCTCCCGCGGCCCGCACGGCTGACGCGAGCCGCCGTGCGCGGGGCGATCACATCAGGTGAAGCTCGCGGGCCCGGCGCACCGCGTCGCTGCGCCGGTTGACGCCGAGCTTGCGGTACGCGGTCTTCAGGTGCGTCTTCACCGTGTTCACCGAGACGAAGAGGTCGGCGGCGATCTCCTCGGTCGACATCATCTGCGCGAGGCGCTGGAGGACGTCCCGTTCGCGGGCGCTCAGCGGCTCGACGACCGGCGCCGGCGCCGGCCCGCCGGCGGGCGGCGGCCCGGGGCGCTGGGTGAGCCAGTCCGCGGCGAGTTCCTGCGCCGGGTCCGCGGCCAGCAGGGGGCGGATCCACGAGCCGGCTTCGAGGAACGGACGCCGCAGCCGCTCCCGGCGGGCGTGCCGGAGCGCCTGGGTGACGAGGCGCCGGGCGGTGGCCTCGTCCCCCGCCAGGTCGGCGGCCCGGGCCCGCACCAGCAGGGCCCGCACCGTGATCGCCGGGCCGTCCGGCTCGGCGGCGTGGACATCGTCCAGTACGCGCAGTGCCTCGTCGGGGTGCCCGGCCGCCAGGTGGGCCCGGGCGGCCTCCACGGCGCAGGCCGTGCCGTGGCGGGCCGCGTCGTCGAGCACCTTCAGGGCCGCGTCGGGGCGCCCCTCCGCCAGGTGCGCGGCCGAGGCGACCAGGGCCGCGTGCTCCTCCGCCCACGGGGAGGCGACGGCGGCGGTGACGTCGGACCCGGCGACTTCGAGGGCGGCCTGGGGGTCCCCGCGCGCCAGCAGCAGCCGCCCGGTGACGATGATCCGCGCCGCCGCGGCCACCGGATCGGGGACTCCGTGCCCGGCGGCGGTCGCCTGGTCCAGGAGGGCCTGGGCCTCGTCCAGTTCGTCGCGGTCGACGGCCACGGCCGCCAGGACCAGTTGCCCGATGCCGGAGCCGGACGGCTGCGGCACGCTGAACCGCTCGGCGTCGCTGATCGCGGCCCCCGCCTTGCGCTCCGCCCGGCTCGGCCGGCCTTCGAGGTAGTCGATCAACGCGAGGTGGCACAGGGACTCCTCGCGCGGCAGCGCGGTCGAGGCGCCGCCGTGGCCGGCCACCACGGCCGACAGGGCGGCGCGTGCCTCCTCGAAGCGTCCCGCCCACAGCCGGGCCGCGCCCAGGTGGGTCTGGAGCAGGGCGGGCAGCTCGGGGTGCCGTTCCAGTGCTTCGGACGGGAGGTCCCTCTGGGCCAGCCGTGCCTTGAGCGCCGCCCGTTCCGCTCGGCCGGGGGTGCCGGTCAGCCGGGCCGCGAGAGTCTCCAGCAGGGCGCAGTTGAGCCGGGCGGCCGCCGTGTCGGGCAGGTCGCGGGCCGGCTCCCGCTCGACCTGCCGGAGGTGGGCCAGGCCGCGCTCGACGTCCCCCTCGGACAGGGCTCGGGCCGCGCGGACGAGGTTCGCCTCGGGGCCGTCGGCGTCCGGCGCCATCCGTGAGAACAGCTCGCCGAGGTCGTCGGAGCGCAGGCCGAGGAAGAGCTGGCCGATCGCCAGGTCGTCGACGAGGACCCGGGCGGTGAAGTCCCAGTCGCCCGCGGCGGCGCCGTGCGCGAGCGTCTCCGGCAGCGGTCCCGACCTCCGCAGCCAGGCGGCCGCCCTACGGTGCAGTTCGCTCTCCAGTCCCGGGAAGCGGACCCGCAGATGGGCCCGGAGGATCTCAGCGAACAGCGGGTGGAGGCGGTACCACGAGTGCCCCAGGTGGTGGACGAACGCGTTCGCCCGGTGCAGCTCGGCGAGCCGGGGCTCGGCGTGCCGCTGCCCGGTCACCGCGTTCGCCAGTTCGGGGCAGAACCGGTCCAGGACACTGACGCGCAGCAGCAGCTCCTGCGTCTCGGCGGACTGCCGTTTGAGCACCTCGGCGAGCAGGAAGTCGGCGACGGCGCTCTGTCCGGCCTCGAACTCCTTCAGGTACGTCTCCGGGTCGCTGCTCTCCTGTGCGGCCAGCGCACACAGCCGCAGGCCGGCGGCCCATCCCTGGGTCCGCCCCACCAGCGCGCGCACCCCGTCGCCGCTCAGCCGCAGTCCGTGCAGGTCGAGCAGCGTGGCCGCCTCTTCGGGGGTGAAGGCCAGCTCCGCGTCGCGGATCTCGGTGATGGTGCCCAGCGCCCGGTAGCGGTGCAGGGGCAGGAGCGGTTCGGTGCGGGTGACGAGGACCAGGCGCAGGCCCTGCCCGGCATGGCGGAGGACGAACTCGAGCTGGTCCGCGATCTCCGGCGTGGTCACGAGGTCGTACTCGTCGAGGATCACGACGGCGGGGCGGTCCCGGCCGCTGAGCCCGGCGGCGAGCCTGGCCAGCAGGGTGTGGTCCACCCGGCTCGGGTCGGCGGGGCTGCCGACCTCGTCGACGGCCCGCACCTGCACCCCGCCGGCGCGCAGGGCCTGCAGCAGATAGGCCCAGAAGACGCCGGGGGCCTGGTCGGCCGGGTCGCAGGTCAGCCAGGCGACCGGCTGTTCCAGGTGCTCCGCCCAGTCGGCGGCCAGCAGGGTCTTGCCGGCGCCCGCGCCTCCGTTGATCATCGTCAACGGGGTCTCCAGGGCCCGGTCGAGGTGCTCGACCAGGCGCTCACGGCGGATGAACGTGGCCGGCCGGATGGGCACGGCGAACCGGGTGCGCAGAAACGGATCGCCCACCGGGTCCCTGCGCGGGACGTCCGGCTCCGGATTCTCGTTGTTCCCACCGAGTGCAGCCACGACGCTCACCACCACGATTCGTCAGGCCATGGGCAGCGCTCTTTCGCTCATGATCTCAGTGTTTGCGCGAACGGGCGCGCGGGGCAGGGTCCGACGTCCTGTCGAGGGGGCCCACCGGATACCCCCGGAGGGTTCGCTACGTCCGCTGGACCGGGCCTCCCAGACCGGTGAGGGCGCCGACCGGATCGAGGTCCGGGGTGCCCCGGGGCCACCAGTCCTCGCGCCCCGGTTCGGACTCGTAGGCGTACCAGAGCCCGTCCCGGCCCAGCCGCAGCTGCACCTGGCCGTGGGGGTGGGTGAGGTGGTTCCGCCAGGGGCGGAAGACGGGCAGGTCGGCCGCGAGGAGGAGCGGGCGGGCGCGGTCGAACCGTCCCGCCGGCGGGTCCCACGGCTCCTCCAGAACCGCCAGCCCCTCCGGGCCGCCCTGCCGCCAGGCGGCGACCGCGCGGGCCAGGTCGGCCGGGGTGCGGCCGGTGGCGGAGGCCAGCGACGCGTACAGGGAGCGGGTGGCGGCGGTCAGTCCGGAGCCGGGACGGGCGGCGGCGAGGCGCACCGCGTCCTCCCACAGGGTCAGCTCGCCGACCGGGTCGCGGCCGGTGGTCAGCAGGGCGTGCGCGCGGGCGGCCGCGTCGGTGGCCAGCTGGTCCAGCGCGAACGGGTCCGGGCCGCCCGGCACGCCCGGGTACACCGGGGGCTGCTCCGGGTGTGGGGGCGGGGGCAGCGGGGCCGGGAGAGGCGGCCGGCCGCGCGGCGCCAGCGCGTCACCGGCACGGACGCCCGGCAGCGGCGCCGGTGCCCGGTCCTGGGCGGCGCGGGCCGCGCGGGTGGCGCTCAGTCGGGAGAGGGCGTCGAGCAGCTCGCGCTCGCCCCGGCCGCGGAGCAGCAGCAGGACGAACGGGTCGGCGTCCAGCAGGCGGGCGGTCTGGTAGCAGAGCGCTGCGGCGTGCTTGCACGGGTGGCCCCGGTCGGGGCAGCTGCAGTGCGGGTCCAGATCGCCGGGGCCGGGCAGCAGGGGGACCCCGCAGTCGGCCAGGGAAGGGGGCATCTCCTTGTCGAGCAGGGCGGCGATGTGCCCCGGCCGCTCGGCCGCCGCGTCCAGGAAACGGTCCCAGGCCGCGCCGTCGAGCGTCCTCAGCCGCACCTGCACCCGGTACGGGCGCGGACGGCTCCCCTGGACATAGGCGAGCACGAGCCCGGGGGTCACGGTGATCGCGTCGACATGCCCCTGCTCCGCGTAACCGCGCCCCCGCGCCAGCCGCGCGACGTCCAGGGCGCCCTCCTCCAGCGCGGCGATCCAGGCGTTCCCCCACCAGGTCCCCGCGAACCCGGAACCGTCCGACGCCCGCGGCGAGAACGCCGGAAAGGTCCGCCTCAGCTCCCCGTCGCGTCGCGGCACGGCCATGGTGCGGGGGACCCGCGGGGGCGCGGGGGGCGTGGGCGGCGCGTCGGTCGCAGGGGATGCGGGAGTCGCGGAGGGCGCCGAAGTCGCCGAAGTCAGGGGGGACGCCGGTATCGCGGAGGCCCCGGGAGTCGCGGGGGAAGCGGGACTCGCCAAGGGAACCGGAATCGCGGCGGGTTCGCGGGACGAGGGAGTCGCGGAGGGCGCCGGAGTCGCGGAGGGCGCGGATGCGGCGTCCGCGGCGCGGGTGGGGAGGGCGGGCGCACCGGGGGCGTCGCCCGGCGGACGGCGGACGGCGGGCTCGGACGCGGACTCGTCCCGGTGGGGGTGGTCCGGCGGCCGGTGCGCGTCGGGCACCCGCCCGTGCAGGTCGGTCGTCGGCTGGTGCGGGGCGTGGCCGCCGGAGCGGGCGGTGTCGCCGCCCGAGGGCAGGGCGGGATCGGCGGCGGAGATCCGCGGGCGGCCCGCGGTGCGGTACGGCTCCTCGGCGGAATCGGTCGCGTCCGTGCCGTCGGACTCGCGGGCGTGAGTCCTCGGGGTCGCCGCGGGGGCCGTCCTCGACCCGCTTGCCGTCCCACCGCCCGTCTCCCCCTCCCCCGGAACCGGATCCGCCGTCGTCGAAGGCATGCGGAACGCCTGCGCCACCAAGTCACGCACCTCTTGGGCACGCGTGCCGGCGCTCCGGCCCGACGCGTCGCCCCGCGGCAGGTGGACGGCGGGCTCGGTCCGGCGACGGGGGCGGCCCCCGGCCGGGCCGGCTTCCGTCGCGCGCGCACCGGTCGACACGGATTCCGTCGCGGACCGCTCCGCCTGTGCCGCGTCACGAGCCCGCGCGGCGCGCAGCGCCTCACGGGCCACATCGGCGGGACGTGCGCCGCCCGGGCGCGCCTCTCCCCCACGAACCGGACTCCCGGCCGCATCCGCCGGTTCACCGGGGTCCTCATCCGGTCGCCCCGGCGACCCACTCGGCCCGCCGCCCGCGGGCAGCGACAGCGCCCCGCCCCTCTCGTCCCCCGATTCACCGGTCCCTCGGGGCGGGTCGTCCGCCGCTCCGGGGCGATCGTGCGCCGGCGGCCGCGCCGCCGGACCGCCCGTTTCCGCCGACACCGATTCCCGCGACTCGGCGGCCGGGTCAGTGGGCTCCGCGGGCTCACCGAACCGGATGGACTCCGCGCCCTCACCCCTCCCGCCGGACTCCGCACCGTCGCACCCGGTGAACTCCGCACCGTCGCGCCCGGTGGACTCCGTACGGCCGCGCCCGGTGGACTCCGCACCATCACGCCGGGAAGGGCCCATCCCGGTGCCGTCGGCGGTATCCGCACCGGCAGCACGGCCGACGGCATCCTCCCCCGCACCGCCTACAGCCGAATCCGCACCGTCACCGCGGTCGGCGCGCCGGGCCGAGACGGCACGCCGCAGGGCCGCGCGGGCGG
The DNA here is from genome assembly GCF_044746005.1 of Streptomyces sp. NPDC086766. Lineage (NCBI taxonomy): Bacteria > Bacillati > Actinomycetota > Actinomycetes > Kitasatosporales > Streptomycetaceae > Streptomyces > Streptomyces sp. NPDC086766. The sequence continues at coordinate 15,439 of NZ_JBIVBI010000008.1, forward strand.
CATCGGCCGGGCGGGCGGTGTCCGCCGGGTGGGGCGGGTGGTCGGCCGGGTGGGGCGGGTGGTCGGCCGGGCGTGGGGGGCGGCCGACGGATTCGCTCAAGGGCGGCCGGGACGGTTCGCGGTCGGTCTCGTCGCCGGTCGCCGACCGCTGTCGGCGAGCGGCCCGCAGGGCGCGGCGGGCCACGTCGGCGGGCCGGTGTTCCGGGTGGCCGGGTTCCGCGTGACCGGCCTCCGGGTCCGCGGGCTGATGGTCCGGCACGGGACGGCCGGACTCCGCATGCCCGGGCTCCCCGTGCCCGGGCTCCCCGTGCCCGGACTCCGCATGCCCGGGTGCCAGGTGCGCCGTGGTGGGCCGCGGGACCGGGGCCGTGGTGCCGGCCCGCGGCTCCTGGGGGCCCGGGCCCGGGACGTCGGTGCCGGTGCGCTCGGGAGTCATCACGCCTCCCTGCGCAGCGACACCAGGTCGGACAGCTCGCGGTCGGTGAGTTCCGTGAGGGCCGACTCCCCGGAGCCGAGGATCGCGTCGGCCAGGGCGCGCTTGGCGGCGAGCATCTCCGCGATGCGGTCCTCGACGGTGCCCTCGGTGATCAGGCGGTGCACCTGCACCGGCTGGGTCTGGCCGATGCGGTAGGCGCGGTCGGTGGCCTGCTCCTCGACGGCCGGGTTCCACCACCGGTCGAAGTGGACGACGTGGCCCGCGCGGGTGAGGTTCAGGCCGGTGCCGGCCGCCTTCAGCGACAGCACCAAGACGGGGGTCGCCCCGCTCTGGAAGCGGTCCACCATACGCTCGCGCTCCGGCACCGGGGTGCCGCCGTGCAGCAGGTCCACGGGGACCGCGCGGGCGGTGAGGTGCGAGGTGATCAGCCGGGCCATGCCGACGTACTGGGTGAAGACGAGGGCCGAACCGTCCTCGGCGAGCAGGGTGTCCAGCAGTTCGTCCAGCAGGGCGAGTTTGCCGGAGCGCGCGGCGAGCCGGTCCGCGCCGCCGCGCGGGTGCTCCTCCTTGAGGTAGAGCGCGGGGTGGTCGCAGATCTGCTTGAGCGAGGTCAGCAGCTTGAGCACCATGCCCCGGCGGGCGATGCCCCGCGCGGTCTCGATGGCCAGCAGCGACTCGCGCACCACCGCCTCGTACAGCGCGGCCTGTTCGCGGGTGAGCGGGACCGGGTGGTCCGTCTCCGTCTTGGGCGGCAGTTCGGGGACGATGCCGGGATCGGACTTGCGGCGGCGCAGCAGGAAGGGGCGCACCAGACGGGCCAGGCGCTCCACCGCCTCCTCGTCCTCGCCGTTCTCCACCGCGCGCGCGTGCCGGGCGCGGAAGGACTTCAGGGGGCCCAGGAGGCCGGGGGTGGTCCAGTCGAGGAGGGCCCACAGCTCGGAGAGGTTGTTCTCGACGGGGGTGCCGGTGAGGGCCACGCGCGCGGGCGACGGGATGGTGCGCAGCGCCTTCGCCGTCGCCGAGTAGGGGTTCTTGACGTGCTGTGCCTCGTCGGCGACGACCATGCCCCACGGCTGCTCGGCGAGCCGGGCCGCCGTGGACCGCATGGTGCCGTACGTGGTGAGCACGAAGCCGCCGTCGAGGTCGTCCAGGGTGCGGTCCGGGCCGTGGAAGCGGCGCACCGGCACGCCGGGCGCGAACCGGGTGATCTCCCGCTGCCAGTTGCCCAGCAGGGAGGCCGGGCAGACCACCAGGGTCGGTTCGCTGCGGGCCCGCTTCAGGTGCAGGGCGATGAGGGTGACCGTCTTGCCGAGGCCCATGTCGTCGGCGAGGCAGCCGCCGAGGCCGAGGGAGGTCATCAGGTCGAGCCAGGCCAGGCCCCGCAGTTGGTAGTCGCGGAGGGTGGCGTGCAGCCCCGGCGGCGGCTGCGCGGGAGCCACCCCGGCCGTCAGCCGGGTGCGCAGCGCCGCCAGCGCGCCCACCGGGACCGCCTCGACGGTCTCCCCGTCGACCTCGGCGGTGCCGGTGAGGGCGACGGAGAGCGCGTCGACGGGGTCGAGCAGGCCCAGCTCGCGTTTGCGGGCCTTGCGGACGAGGGCCGGGTCGACGAGCACCCAGCGGTCCCGCAGGCGCACGACGGGGCGGTGCGCCTCGGCGAGCGCGTCCATCTCGGCGTCGGTGAGCGCGTCGCCGCCGAGGGCAAGCTGCCAGCTGAAGCGCAGCAGTTCCTCACCCTCGAAGAAGCCGGTGCCGTCGGTCGCCGAGCCCGGCGCGGGCCGCACCACCGCGGCCGCGGTCAGGTCCTGCGCGAGGTCCCGGGGCCAGTGCACCGCCACGCCGGCCGCCGCGAGCCGGGTCGCGGCCACCCCGAGCAGGTCGCTCAGCTCCTCCTCCGACAGCGCGAGCACGTCGGGCACGTCCTGCTCGGCGAGCCGGTCCAGCGGGGGCCAGACACGGGCCGCGCGCCGGACCGCGAGCGCGGCGTCCACCTGCGCGCGGGGGCCGAACGCCGTGTCGGCCTCGCCCGCCCACAGCGCGGCCGCGTCGGTCACGAGGGTCGGGTCGGCGAGGCTGTGCACCTGGACGACCGCCGCGCCCGCGTTGCGCGCCGGCCCGGCCGCGGCGCCGCCGCCGGTGCCCGTGCCGGCGTCGAAGAGGTCGTGGGCGGCGAGGTCCAGGCGGAGCGAGATCCGCACTCCGGCGTCCATGCCGGCGGCGACCTCCGCGGCCCAGTCGTGGGCGTCCGGCAGGTGCTGCGGCCGGCGGTCCGCGAAGGGCCTGCCCGAGGCGAACGGTGCGGCGGGGGTGCGGGGCAGGGTGTCGGCGACCGCGTCGAGGAAGGCGCGGACCAGCGCTTCCGGTTCCGGCAGATGGAGGGGGCCGGGGCCGGGCAGGGGGACCGCGTGGCCCTCGTACGGCAGGGCGGCGGCGATGGCGCGCAGGTGGGCGATGTCGTCCGGGTCCAGGGGGCCCGCGCGCCAGGCGTCCTGCCCGGCGGGGGTCAGGCCGGGGAGCAGACGGCCGCGGGCGGTGAGCCGCAGCGCGTGCAGGGCGGCGGCGCCCCAGCAGGCGGTGGCGGGGTGGGCGGCCGGGTCGTGCCGCGCGCGCACCAGGTGCGGCAGCGCCTCATCCAGCGTCAGCGCGAGCGCGGGGGCGGGCTTGCGGCGGGCGCCCGCTCCGTGCCGTCGTACGACCGTCAGTTCCGCGTGCCCGGGCGGGGCGGCGCTCCACACCTCGCCCTCGGGGTCCCAGAAGGCGACGCGGCCGTCGCGTGGGAGGGGTGCGGGCAGGAAGACGGCGGCGAGCCGCACGGACACGGCGTCCGCCGCCGGGTCCGCCACTGCCACGTCGCTCATACGTCCTGTCACCTCCCGCCCCCTGGTCGAATCGATCGTCTTCGACTCTACGGGCGGGCTCTGACAATCGGCTCCGGCGAGGGGTCAGGGGACGGTGCGGGAGACGACGTAGACCATGGGGAGGACCGGGTTGGACATGTTCACGACCACGTCCTGGGTGGGGGCCGGGTTCTTCTGGGCGTGGTGGAGGCCCCACCACGGGCCCGGGTCCGCGAAGGTCCAGCCGGTGATCCTCCGGTCGCGGGCGCCGACGCTGATCTCGCCCCTCTTCAGATCGCTCCGGTTGACGCCCATGGCGGTGAGGAACGTCTCCAGACCGGGCTGGGTGGTCCGGAACTGGACGTAGAGGCGGCTGGTCTTCCAGTTGTTCGTCTCGTAGTAGGCGACCCGGTCCGCCGGGTGCGGGATCGGGACCTGGTAGAGGCGGCGCTGGACCTTCGACGGGTAGCCGGCGGTGAGCCCGGTCGCCGAGTACTTGGCCTCCTTGTCCTTGCCGCTGTTGCGGCTCTGGTTGGCGGAGATCACCAGGTAGCCGGCCGGGACGCCGATGAGCAGCACGATGATCAGCAGGGTGAGGGCCCTGCGGCGGTTGCGGTGGCGGCGGTCCTCGGGCCGGCGGGGCGGGGGCTCGTCCGGAGGCGCCGCCTGGCGTGGCAGCGACATGGTCACAGCGCCCCCCGGGTCGCGCGCCGGGCCTCCGCGTACCGCTCGTAGCGCTCGTACCGCTCGACCCGGCGGCGCTTGGCGCGCCGGAAGCGGCGGGCGACCAGCCGGGCCAGGTCCGCTGCGCCCACCATGCCGGCCTCGGGACCGAGCTGGGCGCGGACGATACGGGCCTCGGGGCGGTAGCCGCGGCCGGTGAGATGGCGCTTGAAGGCGTCCCGCGCGGGGCCGATGAGCAGGTCGTCGGCGGCCGAGACGCCGCCGCCGATGACGAAGCAGGAAGGGTCGAGGGCGGCGGCCAGGTTGGCGATGCCGACGCCGAGCCACTGGCCGATGTCCTGGAGCAGCTCGACGCACATGGCGTCGCCCTCGCGGGCCAGCTCGGTGATCAGCGGGCCGGTGATGTCGGAGATGTTGCCGTTGACGCGCTCGATGATCCCGTAGGCGACCGGGGAGTCGGCGGCGGCCAGTTCGCGGGCCTCGCGGACCAGCGCGTTGCCGGAGCTGTACTGCTCCCAGCAGCCGCGGTTGCCGCACGGGCAGCGGTGTCCGCCGGGCACCACCTGCATGTGCCCGAACTCGCCCGCGACCCCGTACTTGCCGCGCTTGACCTGCCCGTCCTCCAGGATCGCGCCGCCGATGCCGGTGCCCAGCGTGATCATGACGAGGTGGTCCTCGCCCCGGCCGGCGCCGAAGCGCCACTCGGCCCAGGCGGCGGCGTTGGCGTCGTTGTCGACCAGCACCGGGACCGACAGGCGCTCGGAGAGGCGGTCGCGCAGCGGCTCGTTGCGCCAGGACAGATGGGGCGCGAACAGCACGCGGTTGCGGTCGGCGTCGACCCAGCCGGCCGCGCCGATCCCGACGGCGTGCACGTCGTGCCGGTCGGACAGGTCCAGCACCAGCTCGGCGATGGTGTCCTCGACGACCTTGGGGCTCTTGGACTTGTCCGGGGTCTCCGCGCGGAGCTTCTCCAGGATGTTGCCGTCGGCGTCCACGACGCCCGCCATCACCTTGGTTCCCCCGATGTCGATCCCGACCGTCGGCACGCGGGGCGCCGTCAGCAGGGAGCGGCGCTCGCGCGTGCCGACCGTCCGCAGGACGGGGGCGCGCCGGGATCCGATGGGGGCGGCGAGGTCGCGGTAGGTGCTCATCGGGGCCGATTCTGCCGCACGCTCACGCCGAATGCCGCACAGGGAGGGTGGGGGCGGTGCCCTCGTCCGACCGGCGCGGGGGCGTCGGAGCAGGTCACGCGCTCGCGTCCGCGGCGGCAGGCCCAGCCCCGGCCCCGGCCTCCCCCGCAGCCCCGGAGACCCGTATCCGCCGTCGTGGCCGTGGCCGCGCCCAGGCTAGGAGGTGCGGCGCAGCTCATGGCGCAGATCCTCCAGGTCGCTCCCGCCCGCCATCTGCCGGGCCAGCTCGTCCACGGTGATCTCCTCCCGTGTGTGATGCCCCACCATGGCCCCGCGTCGCAGGAGGACGAACCGGTCGCCCACCAGGTACGCGTGATGCGGGTTGTGGGTGATCAACACGACGCCCAGGCCCTCGTCCCGTGCGGCAGCCACATACTTCAGCACCACGCCCGACTGCTTGACGCCGAGCGCCGCGGTCGGCTCGTCGAGCACGAGGACCTTGGCGCCGAAGCACACCGCGCGTGCGATCGCCACGCACTGCCGCTCACCGCCCGACAGGGTGCCGATGGGCTGGTCGACGTCGCGCAGGTCGATGCCCATGCGCAGCAGTTCGGCGCGGGTGGTCCGGCGCATGAGGTCGACGTCCATGCGCTTGAGGGGACCGCTGCCCTTGCGCGGCTCGGAGCCGAGGAAGAAGTTGCGCCACACCGGCATGAGGGGGACGACGGCGAGGTCCTGGTAGACCGTGGCGATACCGCGGTCCAGGGCCTCGCGCGGGGAGGACAGCCGGGTCTCCTCGCCCTCGATGCGCAGCAGGCCGTCGTCGTGCCGGTGCAGGCCCGCGATGATCTTGATCAGGGTGGACTTGCCCGCGCCGTTGTCGCCGAGGACGCACGTGATCTGCCCGGGGTGGACCTCCAGGGAGACCCCTTCGAGGGCGCGCACGGTGCCGTAGCGCTTGCTGACACCGGACAGCTCCACGAGCGGTACGGCGGGTACGGCGGTGTCGGTCTGCGTCACTTGGCGGCCTCCGCGCGCTTGCGGACCCAGGCGTTGAGCAGGGTCGCGAGGAGCAGCATCGCCCCGAGGAAGAACTTGAACCAGTCGGGGTTCCACTCGGCGAAGACGATGCCCTTGCTGGTCATACCGAACAGGAGTGCGCCGACCGCCGAGCCGACGGCGCTGCCGTAGCCGCCGGTGATCAGGCAGCCGCCGATCACGGCGGCGATGATGTAGATCAGCTCGTTGCCGACGCCCTCGCCGGACTGCACCGCGTCGTAGGAGAAGAGCAGGTGCTGCCCGGAGATCCAGGCGCCGAGCGCCACGCCCGTGTAGAGGCCGATCCGGGTCCGGGTGACCGGCACACCGACCGCGCGGGCCGCGTCCTTGTTGCCGCCGACCGCGAAGATCCAGTTGCCCGTGCGGGTACGCAGCAGGATCCAGGAGGCCAGGGCGACCAGGCCGAGCCACCACACGATGGTGATCTTGAAGTCGACGCCGCCGACGGTCAGCGTGGAGGCGAAGACGGCGTGCGCGGAGGGGAAGCCCTCCATGTCGGCGATCGTCTTGGTCGAGACCGTGCCGTCGATCAGCTTGGTGAAGCCGAGGTTCATGCCGGTCAGCATCAGGAAGGTGCCGAGAGTGACGATGAAGCTCGGCAGGCCGGTCCGCGTCAGCACGAAGCCGTTGAAGGCGCCGATCGCCAGGGTGACCAGCAGGGACACGCCCGCGCCCACCCAGACGTTCGCCGTCATCTGGTAGCTGAACATCGACGAGACCAGCGCGGACGACGTCACCAGCACGCCTGCCGACAGGTCGAACTCACCGCCGATCATCAGCAGCGCGACCGGGGCCGCCATGATCCCGATCGTCGAGGACGCGTAGAGCACGGTGCTCAGGCTGGAGGCGCGCAGAAAGCCGTCCGCGGCGAAGGCGAAGAACAGCAGGACGGCGAGCGCGCCGACGACCGAGCCGAGCTCGGGACGGGAGAGCAGCTTCCGCAGCGGGGAGGCGTGCAGAATCCTTTCGTCAGCAGGGGTGCCGTCCGTCGCGGCGCTCATCGGGTGCCCCGCTTCGTGTACTCCTCCAGCGCGGCCGCCTGGTCCTTGGTGACGATCTGCGGGCCGGTCAGCACCGGCCGGCCACCGCCGAGGACGTCGCCGTTGTACTTGTAGAGCCACAGCAGGTCCACGGCCTGGTAGCCCTGGAGGTACGGCTGCTGGTCGACGGCGAAGCCGAGTGTGCCGTCCTTCAGCTCGGCGGCGACCTTGGCGTTGAGGTCGAAGGTGTCGATCTCGGCCTTGCTGCCCGCGTCCGTGCGGGCCTTCACGGCGGTGTCCGCGTAGGGGGCGCCGAGCGTGACGACCGCGTCGACGGACGTGTCCGCCTGGAGCTTGGCCTCGATCGCGGACTGCACGTCGGGCATGTTGGTGCCGTTGACGTAGAGGTTCTCCACCGTGCCGCCGAAGGTCTTCGCGACACCGGCGCAGCGCTGCTCGTGACCGACGTTGCCCTGCTCGTGCAGGACGCACAGCGCCTTCTTGCGCCCGCGCCTGGTCAGTTCGTCGCCCACCGCCTCGCCGGCCACGGTCTCGTCCTGGCCGACGTGGGTGAGCGCGCCGAAGGCCTTGGACCGGGCCGAACCGGAGTTGACCGTGATCACGGGGATGCCGGCCTTCTCGGCGCGGGCCACGGCGGCCTTGAGCGCGTCGGGCTTGGCGAGCGAGACGATGATCCCGTCGACCTTCTTGTCGACCGCCGCGTCCACGAGCTGGGCCTGCTGCTGGGCCTCGTCGTCGTGCGAGTACAGGAAGTCGACGTTGTCCTTGACGGCGGCCTGCTTGGCGCCGCTCTGCACGATGTCCCAGAAGGTGTCGCCGTCACCGGAGTGGGTGATCATCGCGAAGGTCCAGCGGGGCGTGTTCACCGCCGCCCCGCCCTGGGCCGCCGCGGACTTGCGGGCGTCCTCCGCGCGCTTGCCGCCGGTGCTGCTGCACCCCGCGAGGGACAGCGTGACAGCCCCCGCGAGCGCGATGCCTAGCCAGGTTGGAAACCGTGCCACGAGGCCGTGCCCTTCTTGCCGTGTTCGAACGTACGCAAGGGGCCGATGACAGACTCATCAGCCCCGAACGTCGCATTATCGAACACATGCCTAACGGCGGGGGCGGGCGGGGAGCGCTGCGCCGTCACATTGTCCGAACATTACGACGGCCGTGCGGCGGTCGCGGCGACCTCCGTTCGGCGGCCCCACGGCACCCGCGGGGCGGGTCCGGAACGGGTCGGGGCGGGTCCGGGACAGCCCGGGGCGGGGCGCCCTCAGGGACGTACGAGCAGCTGGAACTCGAAGGAGTAGCGGGACGGCCGGTAGGTGTGCGTGCCGAATTCGACGGCGCGTCCGGTGTCGTCGAAGGTGGTGCGCTGCATGGTGAGCAGCGGGGCGCCCTCCGCCTCCCCGAGCCGCTCGGCCTCGGCGGCGGTGGCGGCGCGGGCGCCGATGGACTGCCGGGCGCTGTGCAGGGTGATCCCGGCGGAACGCATCAGGCGGTACAGGCCGGTGGCCTCCAGCTGCGCGGTGTCCAGGTCGAGCAGGCCCGGCGGAAGGTAGTTGATCAGGTACGCCATCGGCTCGCCGTGCGCGAGCCGCAGCCGCTCCACCCGGTGCAGATCACCGTCCTCGGGCACGCCGAGCGCGGCGGCGATCTCGGGGGACGCGGGTACGACGGTGTTGACCAGGACCTTGGTCGCGGGGCGCTGGCCGGCCGCCTCCAGGTCGTCGTAGAGGCTGCTGAGCTCCAGCGGGCGCTTGACCTGGCTGTGCACGACCTGGGTACCGACACCGCGGCGGCGCACCAGGAGGCCCTTGTCCACGAGGGACTGGATGGCCTGGCGGACCGTGGGCCGGGACAGGCCGAGGCGCCCGGCCAGCTCGATCTCGTTGCCCAGAAGGCTGCCGGGCGTGAGCGTTCCGTGCTCGATCGCGGCTTCCAGCTGCTGGGACAGCTGGAAGTACAACGGCACCGGAGAGCTCCGGTCGACACGGAGCTCGAGGGCCACGGTCGGGTCCACTTGAGGTTTGGGCACGGCCACGAGCGTAACCCCGTGGCCTGTTGACGGGAAGTCGTGTAGTCAGATTGTCAGGACATGCACATTGACAGTGTCCCGGGTCGGCCCTCACTTTGTTCCCATGCGCATCGGGGTCATCGGGACGGGCCGCATCGGCACCGTTCACGCGAACACACTCAGTCGCCATCGCGAGGTCGGGTCGCTGATCCTCACGGACACCGATCCGGCACGGGCGCAGGAACTCGCCCACCGGCTGGGCGAGACGGCGGCGCCGGGCATGGACGAGATCTTCAAGTGGGGCGTGGACGCCGTGGTGATCACCACGGCGACGTCCGCCCACGCCGAACTGATCGGTCGGGCAGCACGCTCGGGCCTTCCGGTGTTCTGCGAGAAGCCGATCGCGCTGGACCTGCCGGGAACGCTGCAGGCGCTCGCAGAGGTGGACGCGGCCGGGACGGTCCTGCAGATGGGTTTCCAGCGCCGCTTCGACGCCGGTTACACCGGCGCCCGGGAGGCGGTGCGCTCGGGGCGGCTCGGGCGCCTGCACACCGTGCGCGCCATGACCTCGGACCAGAAACCGCCCCCGGCCGCGTACCTGCCGCTGTCCGGCGGGCTGTTCCGGGACACCCTGATCCACGACTTCGACGTGCTGCGCTGGGTGACGGGGCGCGAGGTCGTCGACGTCTACGCGGCCGGGTCCGACGCCGGGCCGGCGATGTTCCGGGAGGCGGGCGACGTCGACACGGGCGCGGCGATGCTCACCCTGGACGACGGCACGCTCGCCACGGCGACGGCGACCCGGCTGAACGGCGCGGGGTACGACGTCCGCATGGAGCTGGCCGGTGAACTGGACCAGATCGTGGTCGGCCTGGACGACCGCACGCCGATCGCGTCCACCGAACCGACCGGGCCGCCGGCCGCGGACAAGCCGTGGACCGGGTTCCTGGAACGCTTCGGGCCCGCGTACGCGGCCGAGTTGTGCGCCTTCGTCGAGGTGGTGCGCGGCGAACGGGCCAATCCGTGCGACGGCCGCGAGGCGCTGCAGGCGCTGCGCATCGCCGAGGCCTGCGAGCTGTCCCGGCGCGAACGGCGCCCGGTCGCCCTCGCGGAGATCCCTGGGGGCCCGGGAGGCGCGGCGGGAGCGGGCGCCGGGTACCGGTGACGGGACGGCGGTTCGGTGGCACGGCGGTTCGGTGGCACGGCGGTTCGGCGGCCCGGCGGTTCGGCGGCCCGGCGGTTCGGCGGCCCGGGAGCCGGCTTGCGGTGACCGGCGGCGGGCGGGCGGCGCGCCCCGCCCGCCCCGACTCCCCTGCGCCCCCGACGAGTTGGGCGTTTCGGCGCGCCCGGACGGGGGCTTCCGGCGGGCACGGCTCGCCCCGCGGCCGATGTGCGTGGGGGGGTCCGCGGGGCGAGGGTCGTGCGGTGAAAGAGGTGAAAGAGGTATCGGAGTCGTTCGGACCGTTCGCCGTCGCCGGGCGCCCGGGGCGGCGGAGCGCGGAAGCCGCTCAGCAGCCGAAGTCGACCAGGTCGAACGTCGCGTAGTGGTCGGCGGTGTAGTAGTCCTCCTGGGTCCGCTCACCGGTGACGATGCGCCGGGCGCCGCGCGTGGGGGAGCCGGGTGTGACGACCGTGTACTCGTGGTAGTAGCCGGACGCCTGCTGCGGCAGGACGCTTTCCCGGTTCTGGAAGACGGTCCCGTCCTGCGTGGACGGGTAGGGCCCGCCCTTGTCGATCAGGTCGAGCGTGTCGTGCGCCTGTGAGGGCAGGTCGCCGTAGCAGACGCTGCCGGCCGAGGCCGCGGCGGCGTCCGCCGGGCCGGCCGTGACGGTGCCGCCCACCAGCAGGGCGGAGAGGAGGGCGCCCGCGGCGCCGATGCGGGTGATTCGTGGGGGGAATCGCATGACGTCATGATGACGCGCGTAGAGCATGGCATGTCAACGACAGTCCTGTGGATGTTCCCGTCAAGTCCCATGTGTTTTCTGGGAGTTAACCTCCCGGCTCGTCCGGTTGTCCCGCCGGGAGGGGCGCCGGTCAGGCGTCCTCCGGGAGCTCGTAGGAGCCGTAGCGGGGGCGGCCCGCGACGTCGTACGACTGGATGGACACCCCCGCGGCGGTCACGCGGCCGCCGGTGCGGGTGAAGGCGGTGGGGACCGCGCCCTCCGCGAACAGCCGGCGCCCCGCGCCGAGCACGACGGGGAACGTCAGCAGGTGCACGGTGTCCACGAGGTCCTGGGCGAACAGGGAGCAGGCGAGGGCGCCGCTGCCGTGGACCTGGAGCTCCCCGTCGGTGCGCTCCTTGAGGGCGCCGACCTCCTTGGCGAGGTCGCCGCCGATCACCGTGGTGCCCTGCCAGGCGGGGTCGGTCAGGGTCGAGGAGGCGACGTACTTCGGCAGGCCGTTGAGCCGGGAGGCGATGGGGTCGGCGGGGTCGGTCATTTTCGGCCAGTAGCCGGCGAAGATGTCGTAGGTGCGGCGGCCGAGCAGGAAGGCGCCCGCACGGTCGAAGACCTCGGTGACGAACCGGCCGAAGTCCTCGTCGCCGTACGGAACGCTCCAGCCGCCCTGTCATCAGCTCAGACCCCGCCGCCGTCCGCAACTCATCGGCCGATGGCCGGATACCCCCGGGCCGGGCCGGCGCGCCTCACCGGTCGCGCGGGCCGGGTCAGCCGCCCAGTTCCTGGTGGCGGGCCGCCAGGTGGGCGGCGCCCTCGTCCGTCAGGGAGCCGAACAGGCGCAGGCGGGAGATGCCGCCGTCCGGGAAGATGTCCACCCGCGCGTGGGTGCCGACGGCGGGCGCGGGCAGGACGAAGCGGTGGGCTGTGTCCGGCTGGAGGCGGGTGGGCGGCAGGGCCTCCGTCCACGCGCCGTCCTCCCCGTCCCGCACCGAGACCGACGCCCAGCCGGCGCTGTTTCCCTTGAGACAGGCCGTGTCGATCTCGATCGCGCGGATCAGGGACCGGGCGACGAGCCGGTAGCGGATCCAGTCGTGGCCCCGGTCGCGGCGGCGCCGGGTCTCCCAGCCGTCGTCCATCTTGCGGGAGCGGCCCGGCTGGATGGTGTTGGTGGCCGGCGAGTAGAAGCGGTCGGAGGCGTCCTCGACCCGCCCGCCGTTCTCCAGGGCGACCACGTCGAAGGTGCCGAGCACTTCCAGCCACTTCGGGTCCGGCACGACCTCGCCGTACACGCGCAGCCGCGCGATGCCGCCGTCCGGGTGCTGGTTGACCCGCAGGTGGGTGACGCGCTGTTCGACGTCCACCGCGAAGCCGTTGGCCGCGTGGCCGCCGACCGGGGTGCGCGGCACCAGCGTCGTCCACTTCACGTCGTCGGCGAGGAGCTCCTCCGGCGAGGGGGAGCCGGGCACGCAGGTGGCCTCGACGGAGACGGCCTGCGGGTGGTTGCCGCGGAAGTGGGCGGTGTCGACGACGATGCCGCGGACCACGCCGGGCGCGCCGAGGCGGATCAGCGCCCAGTCGTGGTCGTCGGCGGTGGGCCAGGGGTGCTCGGCCGAGGCGCCGCGGCGGCGCCGGGTCTCCCAGCCGTCCATGACCTTGCCCTTGTGCCCGAAGCGCTCGGGGTCGAACTCGGCGCGCCCGGGCAGCAGCAGGTTCTCGCGCTCGGCGAAGAACTCGTCGTTGGCGGCGACGACTCCGGCGCCGAGCCGCCGGTCGGCGAGGTCGGCGTGGTGCGTGAAGGGGAAGTCGGCGGTGCGGTAGTCCGCGTAGGGGTCGCCCCCTCCGTAGGGGTTCGCGTCGCCGGTGAAGCGGGGCCAACGGGCTTGCTGCTGCGCCGTCACGGTGATCAGGTCTTCCTCTCGGGGTCTGCCGGGTGCGGATGGGGGCGCGGGAGGTCAGGGCGTTCTGGTCAGCAGGCGTCCCTTCGGCTCGGTGAACTCGCCGTCCGCCAGGATGCGTTCGCCGCGCAGCCAGGTGGACCTCACCACGCCGTACAGGGTGCGGCCCGCGTAGGCGGTGACGCGGTTGCGGTGCTGCAGGGCGGCCGGGTCGACGGTGAACGTCTCGTCGGGTGCGAGGACGGCGAAGTCGGCGTCCCGGCCCGCCTCGATGGCGCCCTTGCGGTCGAGGCCGACGAGGGCGGCGGTGCGCGCGGACATCCAGCGGACCACGTCCTCCAGGCCGTGACCGCGCCTGCGCGCCTCGGTCCACACCGCCGGCAGGCTCAGCTGCAGACCGGAGATGCCGCCCCAGGCGGTGGCGAAGTCGTCCGTCTTGAGGTCGGCCGTGGACGGCGAGTGGTCGGTGACCACGCAGTCGATCGTGCCGTCCGCGAGCGCCTGCCACAGCAGGTCCTGGTTGGCGGCCTCGCGGATGGGCGGGCAGCACTTGAACTCGCTGGCGCCGTCCGGGACTTCCTCGGCGGTCAGGGTGAGGTAGTGCGGACACGTCTCGACGGTCAGGCGTACGCCCTCCGCCCTGGCGGCGGCGATCAGCGGCAGCGCGTCGCCGGACGACAGGTGGAGCACGTGCACGCGCGCGTCGAGCCGCTTCGCCTGGGCGATCAGGCCGGCGACGGCGGTGTCCTCGGCGTCGCGCGGCCGGGAGGCGAGGAAGTCGGCGTACCGGGGGCCGCCGTGCTGCGGGGCGGCGGCGAGGTGGTGCGGGTCCTCGGCGTGCACGATCAGCAGGCCGCCGAACCCGGCGATCTCGGCCAGCGACGCGGCCAGCCGTTCCTGCGTCAGGTGCGGGAACTCGTCCACGCCCGAGGGCGACAGGAACGCCTTGAAGCCGAAGACGCCGGCGTCGTGGAGGGGGCGCAGGTCCTTGACGTTGTCGGGCAGCGCGCCGCCCCAGAAACCGACGTCGATGTGGGCCTTGTCCCGGGCCGCCTCCCGCTTGATCCGCAGATGGTCCACCGTCGTGGTGGGCGGGAGGGAGTTGAGCGGCATGTCGATCAGGGTGGTGATGCCGCCGGCCGCCGCCGCGCGGGTGGCGGTCCAGAAGCCCTCCCACTCGGTACGGCCCGGGTCGTTGACGTGCACGTGGGTGTCGACGAGGCCGGGCAGCAGGACGTCGTCCCCGAGGTCCTCCACACGGGCCCCGGCGGGTGTCGCCGCGTCGTGGGGCAGTACGGCCGTGATCCGGCCGCCGGCGACCGCGACCGCCGCGGCGCGCGTCCCCTCGGGCGTGATGACGCGCGTCGAGCGCAGCACCAGTTCAGCGTCGGACACCCGGACCCCTCTCTCCCGCTCTCCCACCAAATTTCAACGTTCTGTTGAAGGAGTCTTCTCTGCCGCCCGCACCTCGTCAAGGGGCACCCCGCCGCACGGCACCCCGAGGCCGCCCCGGAGGTCACCCCGAAAAGGCCGCTCTTGCAGCCACCCTGACGGCCGCTCTAGACGTTTCCACAAGGCGGAATTACCATTCCAGTGAGCAGGATGTAGGTCCGCACAAGCGGGGAGTCGACCGGCCCCCGGGATAGGCTTTGGCCCTTCCTGCCCGCCCTGAAAGGAACGTGCCGTGCCGACGTCCAGCGCCAGCACCACCGACTCCGCCAAGTCCTCCGCCGGCGGTGGGGTCCAGTCCCTCGAGCGCGCCTTCGACCTGCTCGAGCGGATGGCGGACGCGGGCGGCGAAGTCGGCCTGAGCGAGCTCTCCGCGAGCAGCGGACTGCCCCTGCCCACGATCCACCGCCTGATGCGCACCCTCGTGGCCTGCGGATACGTCCGTCAGCAGCCCAACCGGCGGTACGCGCTCGGCCCCCGCCTGATCCGCCTCGGCGAGTCCGCCTCGCGGCTGCTCGGCACCTGGGCCCGCCCGTACCTGGCCCGGCTGGTCGAGGAGACCGGCGAGACGGCGAACATGGCGCTGCTCGACGGCGACGAGGTCGTCTACGTGGCGCAGGTGCCCTCCAAGCACTCCATGCGCATGTTCACCGAGGTCGGCCGGCGGGTCCTGCCGCACTCCACCGGTGTGGGCAAGGCGCTGCTCGCGCACACCCCGGACGCCGAGGTCCGGGCGCTGCTCGCCCGCACCGGCATGCCCGCCGCCACCGAGAAGACGATCACCACGCCCGAGGGCTTCCTGGCGGCGCTGGCGGACGTGCGCCGGCTCGGCTACGCCCTCGACGACAACGAGCAGGAGATAGGGGTCCGCTGCCTCGCGGTCCGGGTGCCCGACTCCCCCACCGCCGCCGCGATCTCCATCTCCGGCCCGGCGGGCCGGGTCACGGAGGCGGCCACGGAGAAGATCGTGCCGGTCATCCAGCAGGTGGCGGTGGAGCTGTCACAGGCCCTGGCCAGCTCGGGCCCGACGGGCTGAGGCCGGCGGCACCACCCGGCCTCAGGCGACCAGGGCGGTCAGCCGCCCGTCCCGCATCTCGCGTACCGCGTCCGCCTGTTGGAGGTGGGCGCGGTCGTGTGTCACCAGGACGGTCGCCGTGCCGCGCTCGCGGGTGAGCCGGGCCAGCAGGTCCAGCACGGCCGCCCCGCGCTCGTGGTCGAGGGCGCTGGTCGGCTCGTCGACGAGGAGCACGGAGGGCTCGTTCATCAGCGCACGGGCGATGTTCACCCGCTGCCGCTGACCGCCGGAGAGCTGGTGCGGGCGCCGGTGCGCCCGGTCGGCGAGCCCGACCGCGGCCAGCAGCTCCCGCGCCCGTCCGGCCGCCGCCCGCCGCCCGTCCATCCGGGCCATGACCTCCAGCTGCTCCAGCGCCGTCAGCGACGGCAGCAGGTTGGGCTGCTGGAAGACGATGCCGATGCTCCGCCGCCGCAGCACGGCCCGCTCGGCGGCGCTCAGTTCGTCCGTCGAGGCCCCGTCCACCCGGACCCGCCCGCTGTCCGGTGTGATCAGTGTGGCGGCGACCGCGAGCAGGCTGGACTTGCCCGAGCCGGACGGCCCGACCACGGCCGTGACCGTGCCCGCGGGCACCTCCAGTGCCACCCGGTCCAGCGCGGTCAGTCTGCCGTCCCCGTCCGGGTAGGTCAGGGTGACGTCGTCCAGGACCAGACTCATCGCACGCCTCCCAGCGCGGTCAGCGGATCGACGGCGGTGATCCGCCGTACGGACAGCGTGGCGCCGAGCACCCCGAGCAGGACGGTCACCGCGGCGGGCACCAGCACGGTCGGCACGTCCAGCGCGAACGGCACGTCGCCGCCGCGGACCAGGGCGCCGACGGCGACCGCGAGCGCGGTGCCGGACAGCGTCCCGGCGACGAGCAGCAGCACGGCCTGCCCCAGCGCGTCCCGCAGCAGGTACGGGGTGGAGGCGCCGAGCGCCTTCAGCACGGCGATGTCGGGCGCCCGCTGGATCGTCCACACGGTGAAGAAGGCCCCGACGACCAGCGCGGAGATGACGAAGAGGAAGCCGCGCATCAACTGGAGCGAGCCGTTCTCCGCCCGGTAGGAGCCGATGGCGTCGAGCGCGTCGTCCCTGCCGAGCGTCCGCGTGCCGGCGGCCCGGTCCCCGGCGGGGACGTCCGCGCCGTTCGTGCGCAGGGCGATCACCGTCGCCGGGCCCCCGTCGAAGGCGGTCCACACCACGGGCGTATGGCTGTACGAGGCGCCGCCGGCGACGGCCGCGACGGTCCACTCGGCGGATCCGAGCCGGACCGGGTCGTCGGCGGCGACGCCCAGGGCGGCGGCCGCCTTCACCGACAGCACGGCCCGCCCGGGCGCCACCCCGGCGGGCGCGATGCCCGAGCCGGGCCGGACGGCGAACTCCGACACCGCGGCCGTACGGCCCCGGGCCTCCGCCTCGAGGGTGCGGATCGCGACGGGCTCCGCGTACGGGACCCGCCGGGCCCACCGGTCCAGGGCGGTGGGCGGCAGCGCGGAGCCGGTGAACGACACCGGCCGGCCGCCGGGCGGGGCGGCGAAGGCGAGGTGGTCGGCGGGCAGGCCGCGGACCGCCGAGGTGTTCTCCCCGGCGAGTCCGGCGGTGAGTCCGGACAGCAGCCCCACGAGCAGGGTGATCAGTACGACCACGGCTCCCATCAGGGCGAACCGCCCCTTGGCGAACCGGAGGTCTCTCCATGCGACGAACATGCCCCCACCCTGCGCCGGTGCGCCCCCGCCGGGCATCGCACGGCGGGACAGCTGTGCGGGGCCGAAGGGCGCAGCCGTGATTCAACCTTTCGGTTGACCGGTACCGGCTCCGCCCCGCTTACGCTGGACGGTGCCATGGACCTCCGCCCGCACTCCCCCGTCGTCGTCGCCCTGCGCCTGTGCCTGTACGCCCTGTTCGCGGGGCTGCTGGCGTTCGCCGCGGCCCGGGCGGACGGCCCCGCCACGGTGGTGGCGGCGCTCGGCACGGGGGCGGTGCTCGCCTGGGGCGCGCTGAGCCCGGCCGTGCGCCGCTCCCGGCGCGCGGCCACCGGGTGGGTGGCGGCACTGACCGCGTCCTGGCTGGTGCTGCTCGCGCTGTCGCCCGACGCCCTGTGGGCCGCCTTCCCGCTGTACTTCCTCCAGCTGCACCTGCTGCCGGTGCGCTGGAGCCTGCCCGTCGTGGGCGCGACCGCGGCGGCGGCCGTCGCCGGATTCGTCGGGCACGGGGCGCCGCTGTCGCCGGGGGCGTTCATCGGCCCGCTGCTCGGCGCCGGGGTCGCCGTCGCCACCGTCCTCGGCTACGAGGCCCTGTACCGGGAGAGCGAACGGCGCCGGGAGCTGATCGAGGAGCTGGTCGCCACCCGTGCCGAACTCGCCGAGGCCGAGCGGGCCGCGGGGACGCTCGCCGAGCGGGAGCGGCTGGCCCGGGAGATCCACGACACCCTGGCGCAGGGCCTGTCCAGCATCCAGCTGCTGCTGCGTGCCGCTCAGCGCGAACTGCCCGCCGGTTCACCGGCCGCCGCGCACATCGAGCAGGCCCGCGCGACGGCCCAGGACAACCTGGCCGAGGCGCGCCGCTTCGTGCGCGCCCTCACCCCGCCCGACCTGGAACGCGGGTCGCTCGCCGGGGCGCTGGAGCGGCTCTGCGCGAATGCGGCGGGAACGACCGCGGTCCGCTTCTCGCTGAGCGGCACCCCGGCCGAGCTGCCCACCCCGTACGAGGTGGCGCTGCTGCGGATCGCCCAGTCCGCGCTCGGCAACACCCTGCGGCACGCCCGCGCCGGCCGCGCCGAGATCACGCTCAGCTTCATGGACACGGCGGTGGCGCTGGACGTCGTCGACGACGGGATCGGGTTCACTCCCGGTAACCCCGGTAACCCCGGTAACCCCGGTGCGCCCGGCGCCGGGACGGAAGCCGGGCCGCGGAGCACGGCGGACGGCGCGACGGCGAGCGCGGCGGACAGCGCGCCGCGGGACGCGGCGGACGGCGGTTTCGGGCTGCCCGCGATGCGCTCGCGCGCCCGCTCGCTGGGCGGCTCCCTCACCGTGGAGTCGGCCCCCGGTCAGGGCACGGCGGTGGCGGTCACCCTCCCCTACCCCCCGGCGGCGGAGACCGGTCGGCACCGGGCCGCCACGAAGGCGGCCCCCTCGGAGCCCCTCCCCCTCCCTCTCTCCAGGAGCCGCGCGTGACGATCCGGCTGCTGCTGGCGGACGATCATCCGGTGGTCCGTGCGGGGCTGCGGGCCGTGCTGTCCGCCGAGCCCGACTTCGAGATCGCCGGGGAGGCGCCGACCGCGGAGCGCGCCGTCGAACTGGCCGCCGCGGGCGGGGTGGACGTGGTGCTGATGGACCTGCAGTTCGGTACCGGCGCACACGGCGCCGAGGCGACCGCGGCGATCACCGCCCGTCCCGGCGCGCCACGCGTGCTGGTACTGACGACGTACGACACCGACGCCGACATCCTCGCCGCGGTGGAGGCCGACGCGGCGGGCTACCTGCTGAAGGACGCCCCGCCGCAGGAACTGGCCGCGGCGGTCCGCACCGCCGCCTCCGGCCGCTCGGCCCTCGCACCCGCCGTCGCCCACCGTCTGATGGACCGGATGCGCACGCCCGCCGCCGCGCTCAGCCGCCGCGAACTGGAGGTGCTGGAACTGGTCCGGGACGGCCTGTCCAACCTGCAGATCAGCAAGCGCCTGTTCCTGAGCCAGGCCACGGTGAAGTCCCATCTGGTGCACGTCTACGCCAAGTTGGGCGTGGATTCGCGCACGGCGGCGGTGGCGGCGGCCACCGAACGCGGGGTCATCCGGCGCCTGCGCCCCTGACCGTAGCCGACGGCCCGTCAGCGGCGCCGGGGCGGCTCCCCGAACAGGTCCACCGCGGCCCGGACCTCCGACAGCCCGCGGGCCAGGGCGCTGACCGAGCCGATCGAGCCGGCGATCAACAGCAGGGAGCGGCGCAGCCGGGGCATCTCGGGTATGCCGTGGGCCGTCATCGCGGCCAGCGCGGCGAGTTCGTCCTCCGCTATGGCGCGATCGGGGAACTCCACCGGGTGAGCTGCGAGTTGGCGGCGCAATCGGGACACGGCGGTGCGCAGCTCCGCCACCCTCTGGTCCTCGCCGCTGCCGGTCACCGGCCTCTGCTCCAAGCTCCGCAACACAGCCCTCCCCGTCGCACCCCGTCGTGCGCAGTTCGCAGTGCTCCCGGCGCACACCCCTGTGGAGTGAGCGCGGCGCCGGGGGACGCGGGTCAGTAAACGCCACCCGAAACGGATGCGCCACCGTGAGGACCGAAATTCAGTCCTCGCTCAAACGCGCGATCGACGGGCGGTCAGGTATGCAGGAACCATGACACGCGCAGACATCGACGGGCTGTCAGGTATGCAGGAACCATGACACGCACAGACGACGAGGTGGCCGGGCTGGTGCTGGCCGCCGGAGGCGGGCGCAGGCTCGGGGGGCGGCCCAAGGCGCTGCTCGAACACCGGGGGCGGCCACTGGTGGAACACGCGGTCGGGGTGCTGCGGGCGGCCGGCTGCACCCGCGTCCACGTGGTCCTCGGGGCACGGGCCGGAGCCGTACGGGAGCGGGCGGAGCTGTCGGGCTGTGTGGTGGTGGAGAACCCGGACTGGGAGCGGGGCATGGGCTTCTCGCTGCGGGCCGGGCTGGAGTCCCTGGCCGGCACGGACGCCCGGTCGGCGCTGGTGCTGCTCGTCGACCAGCCCGGCATCGGGGCCGAGGCGGTGGCCCGGGTGCGCGCCGCGCACCGGGACGAGCGGTCGCTGGCGTCGGCGGCGTACGACGGTGTGCGCGGCCACCCCGTCCTGCTCGGCGCGGCCCACTGGGCGGGCGTCGCGGCGGCCGCGACCGGCGACCGGGGGGCGCGCGCCTATCTGAAAGCGCACGAGGAGGAGATCACCCTGGTCGAGTGCGGGGACGTGGCCCGGCCCCACGACATCGACACCGAGGCGGACTTGCGGCATCTGGAGTGATGCGGGGAAGAGGGTACCTGGAGTGAGCGGGGTGGCACCGAGCGCCACCTTGCCTCGACCCGGAGATTCTCGACATCAACAAACCATTGAACTTCCACCATGAGGAAACTAGTATCCACTGATCAGAAGCCCCCGCCCGCTCCATGGGCAACCTTTGCCCCTTTCGTACCGCTTGGCATCCCGTGCCACGGCAGGGTGGCCAGGCATGTGGTCCGCTGAAGCAGCTCCCCGAAGGAAGTGACAGCTCATGTCCGCACCAGCGCCGTCCCCGCTGGCCATCGTCGACGCCGAGCCCCTGCCCCGGCAGGAGGAGGTCCTCTCCGACGCGGCGCTCGCCTTCGTGGCCGAACTGCACCGGCGGTTCACCCCGCGCCGCGACGACCTCCTCGCCCGCCGCGCGGAGCGCCGCGCCGAGATCGCCCGGACCTCCACCCTCGACTTCCTCCCCGAGACGGCCGCGATCCGCGCGGACGACTCCTGGAAGGTGGCCCCGGCCCCGGCCGCGCTGGAGGACCGCCGGGTCGAGATCACCGGCCCCACCGACCGCAAGATGACCATCAACGCGCTCAATTCGGGTGCGCGGGTCTGGCTCGCCGACTTCGAGGACGCCTCCGCCCCGACCTGGGAGAACGTCGTCCTCGGCCAGCTCAACCTGATCGACGCCTACACCCGGAACATCGACTTCACCGACGCGGCGTCCGGCAAGTCCTACACCCTGCGGCCGGACGAGGAGCTCGCCACGGTCGTCATGCGCCCGCGCGGCTGGCACCTGAACGAGCGTCACCTCGTCGACGAGCGCGGCACCGCGGTGCCCGGCGCCCTCGTCGACTTCGGCCTGTACTTCTTCCACAACGCCCGGCGCCTGCTCGACCTCGGCAAGGGCCCGTACTTCTACCTGCCGAAGACGGAGTCGCACCTGGAGGCCCGCCTCTGGAACGACGTCTTCGTCTTCGCGCAGAACCACCTCGGCGTGCCGCAGGGCACCGTCCGCGCCACCGTCCTGATCGAGACGATCACGGCGGCGTACGAGATGGAGGAGATCCTGTACGAACTGCGCGACCACGCCTCCGGGTTGAACGCCGGCCGCTGGGACTACCTGTTCTCCATCGTGAAGAACTTCCGTGACGGCGGGGCCAAGTTCGTCCTGCCGGACCGCAACGCGGTCACGATGACCGCCCCGTTCATGCGGGCGTACACCGAACTCCTCGTCCGCACCTGCCACAAGCGCGGCGCGCACGCGATCGGCGGCATGGCGGCGTTCATCCCCTCCCGCCGGGACGCGGAGGTCAACAAGGTCGCCTTCGAGAAGGTCCGCGCCGACAAGGACCGCGAGGCGAACGACGGTTTCGACGGCTCGTGGGTCGCCCACCCGGACCTGGTGCCGATCGCCATGGAGTCCTTCGACAAGGTCCTCGGCGACAGGCCGAATCAGAAGGACCGGCTGCGCGAGGACGTCCACGTCGAGGCCGCCGACCTCATCGCGATCGACTCCCTCGACGCCCGGCCCACCTACGCGGGTCTGGTCAACGCCGTCCAGGTCGGCATCCGCTACATCGAGGCCTGGCTGCGCGGCCTCGGCGCGGTCGCCATCTTCAACCTCATGGAGGACGCGGCCACCGCCGAGATCTCCCGGTCGCAGATCTGGCAGTGGATCAACGCGGGGGTGGAGTTCGAGAACGGCGAGAAGGCCACGCCCGAGCTCGCGCGCCGGGTCGCCGCCGAGGAGCTGGAGAACATCCGCGCCGAGATCGGCGCCGACGCCTTCGCCTCGGGCCACTGGCAGCAGGCCCACGACCTGCTGCTGAAGGTCTCCCTCGACGAGGACTACGCCGACTTCCTGACGCTCCCGGCGTACGAGCAGCTCCGGGGCTGAACCGGGAGGCGACGGCCCAGGCACGGTCGGCCGTCAAGTCGTCGGCCGGCCACCGGGGCGGCCGGTCAGCCCAGGTGCGCCGACCAGTCCTGTTCCGCGGCCGGCTTGCCGTGCAGGTCGGGGACCCGCTTGAGCCAGTCCGGCCGTCCCCGCTCGGTCCGCTCCGCGCGCCGGGCCTCCTCGGCGGCGAGCTCCTCCCGGCTGGGGAAGTCGGTCGGCAGCCAGGCCGCCGAGGCCCGGGCCCGCGCGTGCAGATGCCCGACGTACGCCGCGCGGACCTCGTCCGGCGTCGCGAAGCCCGGCTCACCGTCGAGCCAGGCGTCCGGGACCTCCGCGACGATCTCCCGCAGCAGGTCCTCGGTCACCCTGGGGGCCAGCTCGGCGTCGGCCGCCCGCACGTCCGGGGCGTAGTGGCCGAGGGCGTGGTGGCGGAAGTCGTACGCCTTCTCCGGCGACGACGTGTCCCAGCGGTGGTGGAAGACGAGGGCGGCGCCGTGGTCGATGAGCCACAGGCGCGGCGGCGCGATGCCGAGCGTGGGCCAGACCATCAGGTTCGAGCTGTGCACGGTGCGGTCGACGTTCACGGTCAGCGCGTCCAGCCAGACGATCCGCCCCGCCTCCAGCGGGTCCACGGGGAAGCTCCTCGCGACCTCGGGGGTGAAGTCCCGCGCCCCCGGCAGGTGGTCCATGCCGAGGTTGAGACCCCCGCTGGCGGCGTGCAGGTCGCGCACCTCCTGGTGGGGTTCGTGCTCGGCGATCGCCGGGTCGAAGTGCACCAGGACCAGCTCGGGGAAGCGCAGCCCGAGAGCGCGCGCGAGCTCGCCCACGACGACCTCGGCGACCAGCGCCTTGCGGCCCTGCGCGGAGCCGGTGAACTTCACGACGTAGGTGCCGAGGTCGTCGGCCTCCACGACACCGGGCACGGAGCCGCCGGAGTGCAGGGGTGCGACGTAGCGGGTCGCGGTGACCTCTCTCAGCATCTTCCCAGGCCCCAAAGATCGCTCGCCCTGCATCTCATGACGCCGGCAGACCGTCCATGGTAGTGCGCCCGGGGCGGGGCGGGGCGCTAGAGGATCCCGCGCTCGCTCGCGCGCGCCAGGGCCTCCACGCGGTTGCGGGCGCCCAGCTTCTCCAGCGTCCGCTGGAGGTAGGTCTTGACCGTGTTCCGGCTCAGGCCGAGCACGTCGGCGATCTCCGGGTTGGTCTCGCCCATCGCCACCCTGCGCAGGATCTCGTACTCGCGGCGGGTCAGGCCGCTCTCCTTGAGCCTTCGGTTCAGCAGCACGCTGAGCAGGTGGTCCGGGCTGGTGCGGACCACTCTCTCCCCGGCGTCGACCCGGCGGACGATGTCCACCAGGTCCGACCGCTCCGCGTCCTTGACGACCACGGCGTGCGCCCCGGCGTCGAGCGCCTCCTCCAGGGCGGCGTGCTCGGGATAGGCGGTGAAGATCACCACTTTCACCCCGGGAACGCGGGTCCGCAGCTCCCGGACGACCTCGGGGGCGAGCATGTCGGGCAGGCGGAGGTCCAGCAGGACCACGTCCGGCACCAGCCGCTCGGCCTCGCCGATCGCCTCCCGCCCCGAACTGGCGTATCCGGACACGTTGATCCAGGAGGCGTTGCCGAGCGCCAGGGCGACGCCGTCGCGGACGATGGGATGGTCGTCCACGACCAGCACGCGCACCGTCGGCTCGTTCACGCCGGCACCCACATCTGGACGGTCACGCCGCCGTCCTCGTTGCCGCCGACGGTGACCCGGCCGCCCACCCGTTCCAGGCGCTCCGACATGGTGGACAGGCCGATGCCGCGGGAGGAGCCGTCCTCCGGGGGCAGGCCCACACCGTCGTCGGCGACGGTCACCCCGACACCCCCGGACAGGGCGAACACGCTCACCACGACGGACCGGGCGCGCGCGTGCTTCTCGACGTTCAGCAGCGCCTCCCGCGCCGCCTCGGTCAGCGCCCTGATCCGGCCCCGCGCCAGGGCCGGGACCTCGGTCACCATGATCAGCCGGGCGATCACGCCGGTGCGCTGCTGGAAGGCCCTGCAGTCACCGCGCAGCGCGACGCCGAGAGCGACCTCCTCCGGAGGGGCGTGCAGCGCGTGCAGCGACACGCGCAACGCGGCGGCCGCCTGGATCGCCTGCTCCTCCAGGTCTCCCAGACGTGCCGACACGGCGTCCCCGGCCGGCAACTCCTCGGCCAGCGTGCGGATGCCCATGCCCAGGGTGAACAGCATGGCCCCCACGGTGTCGTGCAGGTCCAGCGCGAGCCGGCGCCGTTCCTCGTGCACGGCGACCTCCGCCGCGTGACGGGCACGTTCGGCCACCACCGCGGCCGCCGCCGCCCGGCTCGCCGCCAGTTCCAGGGCCCCGGTCGTCCGGTCGCCGAACACGGAGGTCTCCCGGTTCGCGCCGTAGAGGATGCCCAGCAGCCGGTCGTCGTGGACGACGGGCACGGCGATCATCGCGCCGAGCCCCTCGGTCTCCGCCTGCGCGTTGAAGTGGTGGGTGATGGTGTCGGAGCGGCGGTAGTCACTGACCCACAGCGGCCGGCGCCGGAGCATCACCTGCCCGCCCAGCCCGCACCCGGCGGAGACGACCAGGCCGTCCACGGCGGGCGTACGGGCGTGGACCACGTGTCCGAGCACCAGCCGGTCGGCGCCGTCCGGTTCGCCCACCCACGCGACGTCCACCCCGCTCAGCTCGGGAACGTCGTCCACGATGCGGCGCATGGCGACGGACTGGTCGAGCAGGGCGAGGACCTGGCTGTATCCCTCGGTGAGCTCGAACAGGGCGCTCGGCGGCGGCCGGTCCCGGCTCCCGTCTGACACGTTCGTCATGGTAGGTCGTCTCCCGCGGGCGGACCAGGAGTGGACGTGCGCACTCCGGGCCCACATCCTCCTCCTCCGCCGGTGCCCTGACCATCTCCGAATGGAGACCTCCGAACTCATATCTCCCCCTGGAGCTACCCGCGCCCCGGTGCGGCGCCCAGGATCGCGGCACGAGCCGCAGCGGCCAGTGCGGTGGCCGAGCCGCGCACCGGCATCGAGATCCGAGGGACACCACGCACATGCCCAGCCGCCACCCCGTTCCCAGCACCATGCAGGCCGTGCCCCTGCTCGTGAGCAGACTGCTGGAGAACGGCATGAAGCTGCACGGTGGCAGCGAGGTCGTCACCGCCACCGACACCGGCACCCGCAGCGCCGACTACGCCCGCGTCGGCCGCAACGCCGCCGCGCTCGCCCACGCGCTGGCCGGCCTCGGCGTCCGGCCCGGCGACCGGGTGGCCACCTTCATGTGGAACAACCAGGAGCACCTGGAGGCGTACCTCGCCGTGCCCGCCATGGGCGCCGTGATCCACCCCCTGAACATCCGTCTCTTCCCCGAGCAGCTCACCTACATCGCCGATCACGCCGAGGACACGGTCGTCATCGTCGACGGCCCCCTGCTCGCGGCCTTCGCCGCGCTGTTGCCCGGCATGCGCACGGTGCGCCACGTCATCGTCAACGGGGAGGCGGAGTCCGCACTCGTGCCCGACGCCCCGGTGACCGTCCACGACTACGGGCGGCTGCTGGAAGGCCGGCCCGGATCGTACGACTGGCCGGACCTGGACGAGAACCAGGCGGCGGCCATGTGCTACACCTCCGGGACCACGGGCAACCCCAAGGGCGTCGTCTACAGCCACCGCTCGCTGTACCTGCACTCGCTGGGCATCAGCCTGCCGGACCTGATGGACATCTCCGCCCGGGACCGCCTGCTCGCGATCGTCCCGCAGTTCCACGCGCAGGCCTGGGGCCTGCCGTACGCGGCCTTCCTCACCGGCGCCTCGCTCGCCATGCCGGACAGGTTCCTGGCTCCCGCGCCGCTCGCCCGGTTCATCGCCGCCTCCCGCCCCACCAAGGGCGCGGGCGTGCCGACGGTGTGGCAGGGCCTGGCCGACCACGTCCGGCAGCATCCCGGCGCCGACATCTCCAGCCTCGAGGAGGCCGTCGTGGGCGGCTCCTCCTGCCCGCCGTCGCTGATGCGGACCTACGAGGACGAGCTGGGCATCCGGCTGCTGCACGCCTGGGGGATGACCGAGGTCTCGCCGCTGGGCGCCCTGGCCCGCGCCCCCGAGGGCGCCGAGGGAGAGGACGCCTGGCGGTACCGCCTCAGCCAGGGCCGCTTCCCGGCGCCGGTGGAGGCCCGGCTCGTCGGCCGGGACGGGGCCGTTCTGCCGTGGGACGGGCTGAGCGTCGGCGAGTTGGAGGTGCGCGGTCCCTGGATCACCGGCTCCTACCACCTCGACGAGGCCCCGGAGAAGTTCCACGACGGCTGGCTGCGCACCGGGGACGTCGGAACGATCAGTGCCGACGGCTTCCTCACCCTCACCGACCGGGTCAAGGACGTGATCAAGTCGGGCGGGGAGTGGATCTCGTCCGTCGAGCTGGAGAACCACCTCATGGCGCACCCGGCGGTGGCCGAGGCCTGCGTCGTCGCGGTCCCGGACGACACATGGGGGGAGCGCCCCCTGGCCACGGTGGTGCTCCGGGACGGGAGCGGCACCACCCACGGCGAACTGCGGCGCTTCCTCGCCGGCAAGGTGGCCGCCTGGCAGCTGCCGGAGCGCTGGGCGCTTCTCGACGCGGTGCCCAGGACATCCGTCGGCTAGTTCGACAAGAAGACGCTGCGCAAGCAGTACGCGGACGGGGAGCTGGCCGTCGACGTCGTCACGTGAGCAGCCCCCCGGTCCAAAACCATCCGCCCTTCTCCCCGAGGAACTGTCATGAGCCGCATGACCCCGCCCCCCGAAGGGGATCCTCAGTCGGTGTCGGCCCTGTATCTGAGCCGGCTCGACCACGAGTCCCTGTATTCCGACGCGGAGCTGCTCCGAGCCATCGCCGAGACCGTCGAACGAGTCGGCGGACGGCGGGAGCTCGCCGGCCGGTACGCCGACACGCTGCGCGAGGAGGCCGCGGCGGGTGGCCTCCGGCGCGGCGCGAGGGACAGGTGGGCCCGCCGCATGGCGCGGGAGCTCGCCCGCGACCCGGCCGGTGCCGAGCACCGGCTCGCGCACCGGGCGGCCGGCGGCCCGGGCACCGAGCCGCCGAGAGGGACGTCATGAGCCCGGCGGTCCCCCCGCCACCGTCGCGGGAGCCCCATCAGGGGCAGGGCCCCGGTCCGTGGCGGAACTCCGATCCGGGTCAGGGCTCCGGCCCCTGGCGGGGACAGGGGCCATGGACGGATCCCGGCCCCTGGCAGCGTCCCGCCGCCTACGGGCGGCCGACGCCCCCGCCCCGTCCGCACCCCGCCGCGTACGGCGCACCGCACTCCGCCACGTACCACTCCGCGACGTTCGCGGCCCCGTACGCCCCCGAGCCGCCCCAGGACGATCCGGCCCTGCCGCGTCTGCGCGCGGCACGCCGGCGGCCGGTCTTCACCGTGGCCGGCGCGGTCGTCGCGCTCTACCTCCTCAACGCCCTGCTGGCGAGCGAGGCGCGCGGGGTGATGGCGGTACGGATCGCCGGGCCGCTGAACACGGGCCTGGCCATGAGCCTCGTGCAGTGCCTCACCACCGTCTGGGCGGTCCGCTGGTACAACCGCCATGCCAGGACCCACTTCGACCCCGGCCCGCATCCGGGGGACCGGTTCGGCTCGCGGGAGGACGCGCGATGACCACCGCCGCCTCCCTGGCCGCCGCCGGCCCGTTCCCGGTGTTCGTGGTCTTCGCCGCCTTCGTGGCCAGCGCGCTGTTCCTGGCCCTGTGGGTCACGACGGACCGGGTCACTCCGGGCGACTTCTACGTGAGCGACGGCCGGCTCACGCCGGCACGCAACGGTGTCGCGCTCTTCGGCGACTACATGTCGGCCGCGACCCTGCTCGGCTCCCCCGGAGTGGTCGCGCTGGCGGGGTACGACGGCATCTCCTACCTGCTGGGCCCGATCGTCGCCTGGGTGGTGATGCTCCTGCTGATCGCCGAGCCGTTCCACAGCACCGGCCGCTACACGATCGGCGACAGCCTGGGGAGGCGTCTGCGTCCCCGGTCCGTGCACCTGGCCTCGGGCATCTCCGTCCTCGTCATCTCGCTGGTGTACCTGACCGCCCAACTGGTCGGCGCCGGGGCGCTCGCCGCGCCGATCCTCGGTCTGGACGGCGCCGGCGCGCGGCAGATCATGGTCGGGGCGCTCGGGATCCTCATGGTGCTCTACGTACTGATCGGCGGCATGCGGGCGACGACCGCCGTACAGCTGGTCAAGGCCGTGCTGCTGCTCGGCGGCGGCGGATGGCTGGCCGTCCTCGTCATGTCGCGCTACGGCTGGGACCCTTCGGTCCTGCTGACCCGGGCGGCGGACCACAGCGGGCTGCGGGACGCCTTCCTGCGGCCGGGCGTGCGCTACGGCGACGACAGCGTGGGCAGGCTCGACTCGCTCAGCCTGCAACTGGCCGTGCTGCTGGGAGCCGCGGGGCTGCCGCACCTGCTCATGCGGCTCGGGGCGGTGCCCACCGCGCGTGCGGCACGCGGATCGGTCACGTGGGCGACCTGGCTGACGGTGGTGTTCTGCCTGACGGGCGGTGTGCTCGGGTTCGGCGCGGTGGCCGTGCTCGGACGCGGCACCATCACCGCCGACAGCGCCACCGGCAACTCCGCCGTCCTGCTTCTGACGGAGCGTCTCGGCGGGGCGTTCCTGCTCACCGTGATCTCGTGCGTCGCCTTCACCACGATCCTGGCGGTGGTCGCCGGAATCGTGCTGGCCGCGTCGACCGCGCTGGCACACGACCTCTACCAGGTCGCGCTGCGGGCGGGCAGGGCGTCGGAGAGGAGCGAACTCCTGGTCGCCAGGGGCGGGGTGCTGCTGATCGGGGTCACCGCCACGGGACTGTCCCTGTACGCCCAGGGCCAGAACATCTCGTTCCTGGTGGGCCTGGCCTTCGCCGTCGCGGCGTCCGCGATCCTGCCGGCGCTGCTGTACCACCTGTACTGGAGGCGCTTCACCACCAGGGGGGCGCTCTGGAGCATGTACGGCGGGCTGCTCTCCTCGGTGCTGCTGGTGCTGCTCTCCCCCGCCCTGTCCGGGGGGCCGGCATCGCTGCTGCCGGACAGGGACTTCGCCGTCTTCCCGCTCAGCAACCCGGCGCTGGTGTCCATCCCGCTCGGCTTCCTGTTCGGCTGGCTGGGATCGGTCCTCGACCGGAGGGAACGGGGCGGCGCGGAGTACGCCGAACTGGAGGCGCGGGTCCTGCTGGGAACCGGGGCGGGCGCGTCCCGCGGGACCGGCCCCTGACGGGGAGGCCGCCGGGGCGCTGAGCCGCCGTGACCGCTGCGCCGTCCCCCGGCCCGCCCAGGGCGGGGGGACGGCGCCCGCGTCAGACGCCGGGCGTGCCGGCGGACGACGGCCCCGTCAGCAGGCGGTGCGCCTCCAGCGCGAGGTGGATCTCGCTCGCTCCCACCGGGTCGGCGGGTGAGCGCCCGGTGAGTTCCTGTACGCGCCGCAGACGGTGGGTCACCGTGTTGCGGTGGCAGTACATCCGGGCGGCCGTCTCGGCGGCGGACCCGCCCGAGGCGAACCACCGGCCCAGCGTCTCCAGGAGCACGTCCCTTTCGTGCGGCGGGAGTTCGAGAACGGGGCTGAGTACGGTGCGCACCGCGTGCCGGGCCGAGTCGGGGGCGCTCACCACCATCAGGCGGACCGGTGAGTCGCCGTACGAGACCACCTCGCCGGTGCCCGGCTCGACGCAGGCGCAGGCGAGCCGCGCCTGGCGGAAGGCGCCCGGCACCTGCTCCAGGCCGTGGAAGAGGGTGCTCACCCCCACCCGCCGGGCGCCTCGCCGGCGCATGAGGTCCATTGCCTGGGCGAGGCCCCGGGGAGACCGCAGCGAGAGCAGCCCCACCTGCGCGTCCTCTTCCTGTCGCCAGACCGACCGGATGCCGAGGCCCCGCAGCGCGCCCTCCAGGTCGTACAGCGAACCCTCGTCCGCCGGACGGCCCCCGGATCCGCCCTCGGCACTCACCACGGCGAAGACTCCGCGCTGCGGCAGCCGCAGCGCGTCGGCGCACTCCCACAGGTGCGTGCTTTCGTCCAGCCTGCCGTCGAGCAGTGCGGCGAGCAGCAGGCTTC
Organism: Streptomyces sp. NPDC086766; assembly: GCF_044746005.1. Taxonomy (NCBI): domain Bacteria; kingdom Bacillati; phylum Actinomycetota; class Actinomycetes; order Kitasatosporales; family Streptomycetaceae; genus Streptomyces; species Streptomyces sp. NPDC086766. The sequence goes on from NZ_JBIVBI010000008.1 coordinate 45,822, forward strand.
TGACCTGCCGGTCGTGGTGGGCCCTTTCGGTCATGGCTTCGCGGTAGGCCGTCGCCACCGCGTCGGTGAAGGCGTCACTGACCGACCAGACGGCCGTGGCGACGTACGGCATCTCCCGGGTGACGGTGTCTCCCGCCTCGCTCAGGACGCACTCCCACAGGAACCGTCCGGCGAGCCGGTAGGCGTGCGTCACCGCCGACAGCGGCACCCCGTGCTCGGCCTTGAAACGGCCGGTGTCGTGCGGCACGCGCAGGTCGAGGGCGTCCCGGCCGAGCTGGGTGACCATGGAGTGCAGGTTGTCCGCGCAGGAGGTGCGCAGCTGGTCGTGCTTCACATGGCCGTGGTCGCGGTAGGCGTCCTCCTCCTGCGTGATCCGGCAGGTGAGGAGGTCGGCGAACCGGTCGATCCCCGGCAGCAGCACGTCGACCAGCTCGCGCAGGCCGTCGTCGGTTCCCGCGCCGTCGTCCGTTCGCGCGCACGCCCCGTCGTCCGTTCGCGCGCCGTCGTCTCTTCGCGCGCCGCCGTCCTCGCGTACGCCGTTGTTCCGGGAGATGGCAGTCATGGGAGCTCCGCAGCGAAGTGGGCGGGACCGCCGGCCGGGCGGTCCCCCCACGTCGGGCCGGTGGCCCGGTACCGGCCGGGCCACTGGCAGAGTAGCCACGCGACGTGGCGGTGGCGAGGGGCCGCCGGCGTCAGACGCCGGTGGCCGCCGTGCCGCGGATGAGGTCGGCCGCCCGCTCCGCGATCATGATCGTCGGCGCGTTGGTGTTGCCCCGGACGACGGTCGGCATGACGGAGGCGTCGACCACCCGCAGCCCCGCCACACCGTGCACGCGCAGCTCGTGGTCGACCACCGGGCCGATCGGGCAGGTGCTCGTGGGGTGGTAGAGGGTCTGCAGCTCGCGCCGCGCGTACGCCAGCAGGTCGGCGTCGCTGTCGGACGCCGGCGTCAGGAAGTCCGCTCTGTGATGTGCCCGCAGGGCGGGCCGGCCGACGATGTCCAGCACCAGCCGCAGCGCGCGGACCGCCGTCGCCCGGTCCTCCTCGGTGGTCAGGTAGTTGTGCAGGATGCGCGGTTTCGCGCTGGGCAGCGCCGAACGCAGCAGGACCTTCCCCCGGCTGGTGGGAGCGAGCAGCACCGCGCCGATGTGGAAGGCGTGGTCGGTGGCGGCTCCCAGCCCCTCCTGGTGGAACATCGCCGGTACGGCGTGGATCTGCACGTCCGGGGCGTCGAGCCCGTCGGTGGTCCGGAAGAACCCGCCGCCCTCGCCGGCGTTCGAGGTGAGGGGCCCGCGGCCCTCGGTCTCCAGCAGCCGCAGGTTCTCCGGTGTCTCCGCGGTGAGCAGGGACTCGGTGTCGGTGAGGTGGACGACGGCCAGGTGCGGATGGTCCTGGAGGTTCTCGCCCACGGGCAGGTCCACCCTGGGGGCGATGCCGAGGGTGGCGAGCTCGTCGGCGACGCCGATCCCGGAGAGCATGAGCAGCTGAGGTGAGTTGTACGCGCCCGCCGAGAGGACGACCTCACGCTCGCACCGGAGTTCCCGCGTCGTCCCGTCCCGGTCCACCTCGACGCCGACGGTCCGTTCCGCGTCGAAGAGGATCCTGGTGCACTGGGCGCCGGTGAGCACGGACAGGTTGGGGCGTTCTCGCGCCGGTCTCAGGTAGGCGGCGGCCGTACTGCACCGCAGGCCCCCGCGCTGGGTCAGCTCGTAGTAGCCGACTCCGTCCTGCACGGGCCCGTTGAAGTCGGGGTTGAACGCGTGGCCCGCCTGCCGCGCCGCCGCCACGAAGGCGTCGACGAGGGGGCTGCGGGAGCGTCCGGGGCTGACCGGGAGCGGGCCGCCGGCGCCGTGCCACTCGGAGGCCCCGCCGTGGTGGTCCTCCGAGCGCAGGAAGTACGGCAGGACGTCGTCCCAGCCCCAGCCCTTGGCTCCGCCGGCGGCCCAGGAGTCGTAGTCCCGGCGGTTGCCGCGGATGTAGATCATGGCGTTCATCGAGGAGGACCCGCCGAGCATCCGGCCGCGCGGCAGATAGCGCCGCCGGTCTCCCAGGCCCGGTTCGGGCTCGGTGAGGTAGTCCCAGTCGTACTTGCTGCGGAACAGCTTGGCGAACGCGGCCGGAACGTGGATCTCCTGCGCGTCGTCGGCCGGTCCGGCCTCCACGAGCAGGACGTGTACGTCCGGGTCCTCGCTGAGCCGGGCGGCGAGCACACAGCCAGCGGAACCCGCGCCCACGATGATGTAGTCGTACATGAGGTGTCCTCTCCGGCGCCGGGGGCCGGCGGCCGACGGGCGGTCAGTGCTGGATGGCCTTGGTCTCCAGGAACTCCTCGAAGCCCAGGCGCCCGGCCTCCCGGCCCACGCCCGACTGCTTGTAACCGCCGAACGGGGCGAGGGGGTTGAAGGCGCCGCCGTTCACGTCGACCATTCCGGCCCGGATCCGCCGGGCGACGGCCCGCGCCCGCTCGGGGTCACCGGACCACACGGCGCCGGCGAGACCGTAGGGCGTGTCGTTGGCGATGGCGACGGCCTCCTCCTCGGTGTCGTAGGGAAGGATCGACAGCACGGGTCCGAAGATCTCCTCGCGGGCGATGGTCATGTCGTTGGTGACGTCGGTGAAGACGGTGGGGGCGACGAAGTAGCCGGGCCCGTCGTGCGGTGCGTCGGGGCCGCCGGTGAGCAGGGTGGCGCCCTCGGCGATCCCGGTCGCGATGTAGTCGCGGACCCGCTTGAGCTGGACGTCGGAGACCATGGGACCGATCCGCGTCTCCTCGTCCTGGGGGTCTCCTACGTGGTAGCCGCGCGCCGCCTCGGCAGCGATCCGCCCGGCCTCCTCGAGCTTGTCACGGGGAACGAGCATGCGGGTGAGGGCGATACAGGTCTGGCCGGAATTGAGGTAGCACTTGGCCACTCCGTCGGTGACCGCGGCCTGAAGGTCGGCGTCGTCCAGGATGATGTTGGGTGACTTGCCGCCGAGTTCGAGCGCCACCTTCTTGACCGTGCGCGCCGCGAGCTCCGCCACCCGGCGGCCGGCCCGGGTCGATCCGGTGAAGGAGACCATCGACACGTCGGGGTGGTCCGCCAGCGCCTCACCCACCACCGGGCCGTAGCCGGTCACCACGTTGAGCACTCCGGCGGGCAGCCCCGCCGACTCGGCGATCTCCGCCAGGAGCATGGCGGACAGGGGGGCGACCTCGGAGGGCTTGAGCACGACGGTGCAGCCCGCCGCCAGCGCGAGCGCCACCTTCAACGAGACCTGGTGCAAAGGGAAGTTCCACGGCGTGATGCAGCCGACCACCCCGACGGGCTCGCGGACGACGTGGGTGTTGCCGATCTCCTCGGGCCCGAAGTCGAAGCCGGTCGCCAGCTCGGCGGCGTGGCCGAAGGTGAAGACGGGCAGTCCCGACTGCAGGACACGGCTCTCCTGGACGGGGGTGCCGACCTCGCTCGCCACCAGGCGCGCGATGTCCTCCGCGCGCTCCTCGAGCGCCTGGTGGATCCGCGTCAGATAGTCCGCGCGGACCTGGGGGGAGGCCTGGGACCACGTCTCGAACGCCCGGGCGGCGGCGCGCACCGCCCGGTCGACGTCCTCCGGCGTACCGGCCACGACCGAGCCGATCACCTGTTCGTCCGCGGGGTTGACGACCTCGATCGCCTCGGGGTTCGGCGCCTGCGTCCACTGCCCGTCGATGAAGTGCCCGCTGTATGCCTTCATGCCTGCGCTCCCTTGCCACCTGTCGGCCGGATGTTTCCGGGGCAGTGTGCGTGAGCCGTCACGGCGGGGTCGATGGAGCGGTGAAGCCGGATCGGGCCGCCCGATTGTGCGTCCGCACATCCGCCCGGCTCCGGGCGGGCAGCGGGCCGGGGCCCTCGGCGGGCCGCGGACGGATCCCGCCCCGCGTCCCGTCCTCCGGCGCCGGCCGTCGGCGTCCGCGCGGCTCCCGCGGTCTCGCCGTGCTCCCCGGCCGGGACCTACCCGCCGGCCAGCGGGTTCGGCAGCGGCAGATAGCGGGCGTCGGCGCCGTCCGCGCCGGTCCAGCGCAGCAGCAGGTTCGTCTTGCCGGGCAGGGTGGGGGACGTCAGCAGACCGGGGATCTCGGGCAGATCGTGCCGGGCCAGCTCGCGGCGGGCGGCGGGCCACGGGTCGAGCCCGCGGTGGCGTTCGACGAGGGCGGCGGCGATCTCGGCGAGGTGGTTGACGACCAGGCAGTACACCAGCCGCTCCCACCCGGCCTCCCGGGACACCTCCGGCAGCAGCTTCACACCCTCCGCGTCCCGGAAGAGCGCCTGCACGGGTGTTCCGCCGCCGTCGACCGCGATCAGCGAGTTCTGCAGGTGCGCCTCCAGGACGACGCCGTGGCGGGCGAACACCGTCAGGACGGGCGGCACGACCTGGCGCAGATACGCCTCCCACCACCGCGCCGGATCCGCCGGGCCGTCGAGCGGGCTGCCGTCGAAGCCCTCGGCGAGGGCGGCGGCCAGCAGCGGGGTCGCGCCGGGCCGGACGTGCCCGCGCACCCCGTCGCGGACCAGCACCGCCAACTCCTCGTGGGCGAAGGCGGCCGTGCGGTGGCCGCGGTCGCTCAGCCAGGCCGCCGGGCCGTCCAGCGCGGCGAAGGCGCGCGTCACGGCCGTGTCGGTGCGGCGCAGCCTCACCAGGTCGTGCCGCCACAGCCTCCGAACGTCGTTGGTGATGCGCACATCGAGGCTGAACTTCAGGAAGAGGTCCAGGTCGGGGGCGTACACCGTGCGCACGGCGGCCGTCGGCCAGGTGCCGAACCCGGTACTGCCCAGCCGGACGAGGCGGCCGTCGGCGAAGGCGGCGTCGAGTTCGCGGCCGACGAGGTCGAGCTGCCAGGGGTGCGCGGGCAGCAGCCGGTAACCGGGCGGGGCCTGGCCGAGGGCGTCGAGGGCCGAGGTGTCGCCCTCCTCGACGACGGCGTCCTCGCGCACGCCGAGCAGCACCAGCGGGAAGCTCGCGTGCGCCTCGGGCGCGTACGGCAGCCAGGAGACGACCGGGCCGCCGCCCCGGGCCTTGGGCGCGGGGTGGTACGGATGGCCGGTGACGAGGGCCTGCTCGGAGCGCTGGTACGGGTCGCGGGGCGGCGGCGTCCGGTCGCGGGCGGCGAGCAGCGCCGCCACCGCGTCCCGGCTGTCGATCATCTCGGCGGGCAGTTCGTCGTTGGACAGGCCGGTGTGCCGGCGCAGCTCCTCGGCCACCAGCTTCACCAGTTCGGTGTGGCCGACGCGGTGCCAGGCGCCCTCGGTGTACACCTCGGGCTCGGCGGGCCGCCGTCCGCCGCGCACCCGCAGCAGCCGGCCCCCGCCCGGCAGCCGGTACACCCGCCGTCCCGCCCGGTCCGGGCGCGGCTGCGCCACCTCCCGGATCAGGCAGTTCAGCAGAGGCGCGGCCGCGTAGGCGTCGGCGCGCGCTCCGACGTCGGCGCTGGGGGGCATGAGCTCCACGCGTTCCATTCGTTCCATACGTCCAAAGGGTGCGAGGGTGATCAGTATGTCTGTCCGGAGCCCGCTACCGTGACGCCCGATCCGGACCCGAGGAGCCCGACCGTGCACCGCTTTCCCACCGCCGAGGACGAGGTCGCCGAGGAGCTGGCCGCCGCCCGCCCCGGTCTCCTGCCACGGTACGCGGCGGAGCTGCCCGGCGCCCGGGCCGCCGTGCTGTCCCGGCTGTGGCGCGCACTGGCCCACGAGCCGCTGCCGTGGATCACCCGGCGCGAGCCCGCGCGGGACGGGCTGGTCCTGTGGTTGTCCGACGGCCGCAGGCTGCACGGCCCGGCGGCGGACCCCTACGCCACCGGCGCCTACGTCACCGCCGTACGCCTGGGCGGGGAGGCGTACGAGGATCCGGCCCGCCTCATGACGGGCCTGCGGGTGCCGCACGGTACGGCGCTGGCGGCCGAACTCGGGCACAGCGTCGCGTCGTTGGCGCTGTCCCGGGCCGGCCGGCCCGTCGGCGCCGGGACCGGCCGGGAGGTCGAGGGCAGGACCGGCCGGGAGCTCGGGGACGGGACCGGACACGAGGTCGGGGGCGGGCACAGGCGCGCGGCAGGGGGCGGGGCTCACCCGAAGGAGTGGCCGGTCGAGGACTGGGAGTGGGAGCAGCGGGTGGTCGACGGGCATCCCTTCCACCCCAACTGCCGCTCCCGGCCGGGTTTCTCGGTCGCCGAGCAGCTCGCGTACGCGCCGGAGCACGGGCCGGTGGTGGAACTGGGGCTGGTGCCCGTGCCGGCCGCGGAGTGCCTGGTGACCGGCGCCTGGCCGGAGGACCTGCGGGACGGCGGGCGGCTGCTGGTCCCGGTGCATCCCTGGCAGGCGGCGCACGTGCTCGAGGGCGGCCGCGGCGACGGCGGGTTCGCCGCGCACCCGCTGATGTCGCTGCGCACCCTGGCGGTTCCCGGCGGCCCGCACGTCAAGACCGCGCTGACCGCCCGGCTGACGTCGTCGGTGCGGGACATGTCCGTCGCCTCGGTCGCCGCCTCGGCCGCCCTGTCGGCCTTCGGCGAGGAACTGGCGGCGCGCGGCGGCGGCCTGCTGCACGTCACCCGCACGCTCGCCGCGGCCACCGCCCACTCCCCCGACCTGGCGGCGCAGTGGCGCGAGTCGCCCCGGCGGTACGCGGCTGCCGGGGAGCACGTGCTGCCGGTGGCGGCGCTGGCGACCACCGGCCTGCCCCAGTCCCCCCTCTGGCTGGCCGACTTCACGCACCTGGTGCTGACCGTCGGCCTGCGGCTGCTGGAGCTGGGCGTGGCCCTGGAGGCACACGGCCAGAACCTCCTGGTGGTGCTGTCCTCCTCGGGCGCGCCGCTGCGGCTGGTCTACCGCGACCTCGCCGACATCCGCGTCTCTCCCGCCCGGCTGGCCCGGCACGGCATCGGGGTGTCCGGGCTGCCCGGCCGGATCCTCACCGACGATCCGACCGCCCTGCGGCGCAAGCTGTTCGGGTCGCTGGTGGCGGGGGCGCTGGCGGGCACGGCGGGCTCCGGACCGGCCCTGCGGGCGGCCCTGGAGGCAGGCGTACGGGGTCTGCCGCGCACCCCGGATCTGGTGGCGCTGTGCGAACGGCCGCTGCCCGCCAAGGCGTTGACGCTGATGCGGCTGTCCCCCGGGATGCCCGGCGACCTGTGGGCGACGCTGCCCAACCCGCTCGTTTTGGAGCCCGGGAGGTCCGGTCAATAAGATCCGCCGATGATCACAAGACAACGGCTGGCGGCAGGGGTCTGTGCTCTGCTCGCCGCCCTGACGGCCGGGCTGGCCTTTCCCACGGCGGCGGCGGCCGGCGAACCGGACGGCAAGGCCGCCCCGAAGGTCGAACTCGTCCTGGACGTCAGCGGTTCCATGCGCGCGCGGGACATCGACGGCGGGTCGCGGATGGCCGCGGCGAAGCAGGCGTTCGACGAGGTGCTCGACGCCACGCCCGAGGAGGTCCAGCTCGGCATACGCACCCTCGGCGCCAACTACCGCGGCAACGACCGGAAGACGGGCTGCAAGGACACCGCGCAGCTCTACCCGGTCGGTCCGCTCGACCGCACCGAGGCGAAGACGGCGGTCGCGACGCTGGCGCCGACCGGCTGGACGCCGATCGGGCCCGCGCTGCTGAAGGCGGCCACGGACCTCGACGGCGGGGACGGCACCCGCCGCATCGTCCTGATCAGCGACGGCGAGGACACCTGCCAGCCGCTGGACCCGTGCGAGGTGGCCCGCGAGATCGCCGCCAAGGGCATCGGCCTGACCATCGACACCCTCGGCCTGGTGCCGGACGCGAAGACCCGCGACCAGCTCAGCTGCATCGCGGACGCGACCGGCGGCACCTACACCTCCGTGCGGCACAAGGAGGAACTCTCCGACCGGGTCGGTCAGTTGGTGGACCGGGCGGCCGATCCGGTGGTGACGCCGGTCGCCACCGAGGGGGCCGACGCGTGCGCGAACGCCCCCTCGCTGAAGTCCGGCCTCTACACCGACCGCGAGGAGTTCGGGCAGCAGCGCTGGTACCGGGTGGACGTGAACCCGGGCCAGGAGCTGCGTACTTCGGTGAGCGTGGCGGCCGACCGGGCGGTGAACCCGGACTACGGGGTGCTGCTGCGGGCGGTGACCGTGCACGGCCGGGAGATCGTGCGCGGCGAGAGCGCGGGCAACGGCCGTACCGATGTGATCTCCACGGGGCTGCGCTATCCGAAGCGGGAGAGCGACGACGACAACGCCCCCGCCGAGACCGTGTGTCTGCAGGTGACCAACTCCTTCTCGCCCGGCGCCGGGGTGAAGACCGCACCGGGTCTGCCGCTGGAGCTGACCGTCGACGTGGTGGACGGCCCGGACCCGGCGGGCGACGTGGCCGCCTTCGGCCTCGGCCGCGGCTGGTGGCTGATCGGCGTACTGGTACTGGCCGGCTTCGTCGCGGGTCTGCTGTGGGGCTGGCTCTCGCGCTGGCGGGTCGCGGTCTGGAGGACGAACTGATGCGTATCACCCGTGTGTTGAGCACCGCCCTGCTGGCCCTCGGGCTGGCCGCGGGCCCCGCCGTGGCCGACTCCTCCCCCTCGGCGAGCCCCTCCGGCGACGGCAGCGCGCCGACCGAGGCGGGCACGTCGTTCCGTACGGCGACCGAGATCGAGCAGGGGCAGCAGGCCACCGCGACCGGTTCCACCGGTGACTACCTGTACTGGTCGTTTCCCGCGGACGCCGGGCAGCGCCCCACGGTGAAGGCCACGGTCGAGCTGCCGGACACGCACACCGCGCAGACCTGGCAGATCGACGTGTACGACGGTCTGCGCCGCCGCCAGTCCTGCCAGTACGGCGCCCAGACCCGCGCCGCCGCCCCGGGCGCGGCCTCCGTGGAGCTGGCCTGCGTGCTGCGCACGGTGCGCGCCTGGTCGGAACCGTGGGCGAACGACCCGCTGCCGGGCACGTACTACGTGCGGCTGACGGTGGTGGGGCTGCGGTCCTCCGACCTGGGCCTGCCGGTCCGCGCCGAGGTGCGGGCCGACTCCGCGGACATCGGCGGGGCGGCCGCGGTGGACGGCTCCCTGGCGAAGCCGCTCGTCCCCGGGATCGCGGTCAAGTCCGCCGCCGAGGAGGACGGTTCGGCGAAGTCGGCGGTGCTGTCCGCCGTGAAGCCGGACGACGGCTGGTCCTCCGGCTGGTGGTCCGACCGGTGGGTGTGGACGGCGATCGGCGGGGCGCTGGCCGCGCTCGCCGGAGTCGGCGGCTACGCGCTGACCCGCGGGTCGGGACGGCCCTCCCGGGTGCCCCCGGGCGCCTGACCCCCTGGCCCACGGAAGGCCCGCCGCCCCCCGGCGGGCCTTCTCCGCCACCCCGCCGCGGCCTGCCCTCCGGTCGCGCCGCCCCTCGGCCGCGCCTGCCGACCCACGCGCACCCCGCTTCGCGCCCCAGGCTCACGCACCGCGTACCGCGCCCCCGTCCCAGGCCTCACGCCTCCCGCCTCACGGAGCACGTTCACGCCTCGCGCAGCGCCTTGGCCGCCGCGCCGTCCCCGGTCACCGCCACGCGTCCGGCCCGGACCGCCTCCGGCAGGTTCGTCTCCCCGCGGCCGATGGCCGCGCAGGTGGCGGAGTCGAGCACCAGCCGGGCGTCCGGTTCCGTCGGCGCGGGCCCGTCCCCGTAGACCGGGCCGTCCTCGGCACCGGCGTGGAGGTGGAAGGTCCCCTCCTCCAGCCGGACCTCGACGAGCCCCTCCCCCGGCAGCCCGCGCAGCAGGGGCAGCGCGAACCAGTGGGCGCGTACCGCGTCGGTGGGCCGCCGCTCGCCCAGCGCGGCCTCCCCCCACGTCCCGAGCGCCTGGAGGACCGGCAGCAACGCACGGCCACGGGCGGTGAGTTCGTAGACGTAGGCGGCGCCCGGGGGCGGCAGCCGGCGGCGGGTCGCCAGGCCGTCGCGCTCCATGTCCTTCAGCCGGGAGGCGAGCATGTCGGTGCTCACGCCCGGCAGGTCGGCGTGCAGGTCCGTGTAGCGGCGCGGGCCGGCCAGGAGTTCGCGGACGATCAGCAGGGTCCAGCGGTCACCGACGACGTCGAGCGCGCGGGCGGCGGAACAGTACTGGTCGTAGCTGCGGCGAGGTGACATGCGGCGCAGTCTAGCCATGTTGTTGGACTTTCCAAGCTCGCGCTTGGTAAAACCAAGCAACACCAGTCTCCGGAGGGGAAGCGGCGCATGGAGTTCCGGCAGTCGAGCAAGCTCAGCGAGGTCTGTTACGAGATCCGCGGCCCGGTCATCGAGCACGCCAACGCGCTGGAGGAGGCCGGGCACAGCGTGCTGCGCCTCAACACCGGCAACCCCGCGCTCTTCGGCTTCGAGGCGCCGGAGGAGATCCTCCAGGACATGATCCGGATGCTGCCGCAGGCGCACGGCTACACCGACTCGCGCGGTGTGCTCTCCGCCCGCCGGGCGGTCGCCCAGCGCTACCAGACCCTCGGCCTGGAGGTGGACGTCGACGACGTCTTCCTGGGCAACGGCGTCTCCGAGCTGGTGTCGATGGCGGTACAGGCGCTGGTCGAGGACGGCGACGAGATCCTCGTCCCGGCACCGGACTTCCCGCTCTGGACGGCCGTGACCACCCTGGCCGGCGGCAAGGCGGTCCACTACCTGTGCGACGAGCGGGCCGACTGGTACCCCGACCTCGACGACATGGCCTCGAAGGTCACCGACCGCACCAGGGCCGTCGTGATCATCAACCCGAACAACCCGACCGGCGCGGTCTACCCCAAGGAGATCCTGGAGGGCATCCTCGACCTCGCCCGCCGCCACGGCCTCATGGTGTTCGCCGACGAGATCTACGACCAGATCCTCTACGACGACGCGGTGCACCACTCGACCGCCGCCCTCGCCCCCGACCTGGTGGTCCTCACCTTCTGCGGCCTGTCGAAGACGTACCGGGTGGCGGGCTTCCGCTCGGGCTGGCTGGTCGTCACCGGCCCGAGGCAGCACGCGAAGGACTACCTGGAGGGCCTGACCATGCTGGCCTCCATGCGCCTGTGCGCCAACGCGCCCGCCCAGTACGCCATCCAGGCCGCGCTCGGGGGCCGCCAGTCCGTCCACGACCTCACCGCGCCGGGCGGGAGGCTGCGCGAACAGCGCGACGTGGCCTGGGAGAAGCTCAACGAGATCCCCGGCGTCTCGTGCGTGAAGCCCAAGGGCGCGCTGTACGCCTTCCCCCGACTGGACCCCAAGGTGCACCGGATCCACGACGACGAGAAGTTCGTCCTGGACCTGCTGCTGCGCGAGAAGATCCAGGTCGTCCAGGGCACGGGCTTCAACTGGCCGGCACCGGACCACTTCCGCATCCTCACCCTGCCGCACACCGACGACCTGGAGGCGGCGATCGGCCGCATCGGCCGCTTCCTCGGCGGGTACCGGCAGTGACGGACGGCCGTCCCGCACGCGCCGGTCCGGCAGCAGCGGCCCGCGGGACCGGATGCGCCGGTCCGGCGGGACGGCGACAATGGGTCACCGTGCCGACGGGCACGGGAGGAAGGGCGCGACGTGGGTGATCTCTTTCTCGTCCGGCACGGGGAGACCGAGTGGTCCCGTTCCGGGCGGCACACCGGCCGGACGGACGTCCCGCTGACCGAGCACGGCCGGGAGGAGGCGCGCCGGCTGGTGCCGCTGGTCCGCTCCCACCGGATCGGTGCCGCGTTCGTCAGCCCGTCGCAGCGGGCCCGGGAGACGGCCCAGCTGATCGGGGTCCAGGACGCCCGCGTCGACGCGGACCTGCGGGAGTGGGACTACGGCGGCTACGAGGGCGTGACGACCCCCGACATCCAGCGCACCCGGCCCGGCTGGTTCCTGTTCACCGACGGCGTCGCCCCGGGGCCGCCGGAGCACCCCGGGGAGACGCCCGAGCAGGTCGGGGAGCGGGCCGACCGGATGCTCGCCAAGGTGGACGCCGCGCTCGCCAACACCGAGGGCATCGTCCTGCTGGTGGCGCACGGGCACTTCCTGCGGGTGCTCACCGCCCGGCGGCTCGGCCTGGAACCCGCGGCGGGCGCGCTGTTCCAGCTGGCCACGGGCACGGTGTGCCGGCTGGGCACGGAGCACGGGCGGCCGGTGATCGCGGGCTGGAACATCCGGCCCGGCGTCCCCGCGTGAGCGGGCGGACGCCCGGCGCCCGCTCGACTGTCGTACCCCCGTCGTAGTCTTCCGAGTGGCCGGCCGCGTGCCCGACCGGGGGCGCCGTCAGGCCGTCGACAACGCCGTGCGCCGGCCGGACGGGGGAGGAGAGGACGCCGTGACACGACCGCCGACCGCCGCCCAGCGCCGGGTCATCGACGCCGCCGACCCGGCGACCGGACGGCTCAGCGGCACGCAGGCGCAGCTCGCGGCCCTGGTGCGACGGGGCCTCGCCTTCCGGCACCCGCGCCCGCCGCACGACCACTTCCTGACCCCGGCGGGACATCGGGTGCGCGAGGCGGAGCCGCAGGCCCCGGCGCCCGTGGAGGCACCCGCGCCCACCGGCGTGTTCTCCGCACGCGTCGGAGGTGAGGAGGAGCCGGACGGCGCCGGGCCCGCCCGGGACCGGGAGGTGCGCAGCGCGTGGGAGGGACTGCTCGAACTGCGCCGGATGACCGATCCGCACGGCGCCACGGACCGGCCCTGCGGCTGGGAGCGCGCGCATCTGGTGCAGGCTGCCGCGCTGGCCCTGGAGGCGGGCGGGCACCGCCCGGCGGGCCCGGACGGCGACGGGTACCGGGTGCGGGCGACCCCGCAGCCGGAGGCGGTCGCGGTGTACGAGCCGGACCCCGCGGCGCTGCGGGCCTGCGCGGCCACGCTGGAGCGGGCGGGGTGGCAGTCCGGCGAGTACACCGAGCCGCGGACGAGACGGCGTTATCTGCTGGCCTCGCCGCGCAGGGTGTGACGGCCATGGCCACGGCGGACATGCCAAGATCGGGGCCAGAGCCCACCGAACCGCACAGGGGAGAAGGTCCAGCAGTGAGCGAGCCGTTTTCCGTCCGGGTGACCGTCCGCGGGTACGAGACCGACACGCAGGGGCATCTCAACCAGGCGGTGTACCTCAACTACGCGGAACACGCCCGCTGGTCGCTGCTGCGGGCGGCCGGCATCAGCCAGGCCGGTCTCGTCGCCCGGGGCATCGGCCCGGTGGCCCTGGAGACGACCATCCGCTACCGGCGGGAACTCCTCGCCGGCGACGAGGTGGACGTGACGTGCGCCTTCGAGTGGGGCGGCGGAAAGACCTTCCGGATCGAGCAGACGATCCGCAAGTCCGACGGCACGGTGGCCGCCGAGATCACGGCGGTCGGCGGCCTGCTGGATCTGAAGGCCAGGAAGCTGGTGCCCGACCCGCGAGAGCACTTCAAGGAACTCACCACGGACCCGGGCCTGTTCGGGCTGTAGCCGCGGGTCATGGGCGGACGTGTGACGGCGTCGGCTCCGCAGGGCCCCGAAGGCTCGGCGGGCCGCCGCACCGATCTCGTGGTGCTGATGGAGGACAGCGCCGGGCCCGAGACGGCCCCCCACCGACGACGGACCAAAGGGAGAACCGCGTATGACCAGCGCCACCCCTCTGCCGCGACGCGGCCTGTTCAAGGCCGGCCTGGCCGCCTCGACCGCCGTGGTCGTTCCCGCCTCGGCGGCGTCGGCCGCCTCGGCCGCGCCCGCGGCCGGCTCCGCGGAACTGCGGCACGCCGAAACCGAGTTGCGTGACCTGGAACGGCGGTACGCCGCCCGGTTGGGCGTGTACGCCCGGAACACGCGCACCGGGCGGGTCGTGTCCCACCGGTCGCGGGAGCGGTTCGCGATGTGCTCGACGTTCAAGGCGTTCGCCGCCGCCGCGGTCCTGCGCGACCATGACCGCTGCGCGCCGCTGGACCGGGTGATCGCGTATCCCCCGGCGGACGTCCTGCCGAACTCGCCGGTCACCGAGCGGCACGCCGGGTCCGGCCTGGCGGTGGGTGAACTGTGCGCGGCCGCGATCCGGTACAGCGACAACGCGGCGGGCAACCTCCTGCTGCGTCAGATCGGCGGGCCGGCCGGGCTGACCCGCTTCTTCCGTTCCCTCGGCGACCCGGTGAGCCGGCTCGACCGGTGGGAGACCGACCTGAACACCGCCGTCCCCGGTGACCCGCGCGACACCACGACGCCGGAAGCGCTCGGCAGGAGCTTCGAGCGGCTGACCCTGGGCCGGGCCCTGGCCGACACCGACCGGGAGCAGCTCGTGGACTGGCTGAAGGGCACCGCCACCAGCGGCGAACGGTTTCGCGCCGGGCTCCCGGAGGGCTGGACGGTCGGCGACAAGACGGGCACCGGCGCCTACGCCAGCGCCCACGACATCGGCGTCGCCTGGACGACCAGGAGGACACCGCTCGTGCTGGCCGTGCTGTCGTCGAAGGCGGCCCGGGACGCGACGGTGGACAACGCACTGATCGCCGACGCGGCCCGCGTCCTCGCGCGCGCTCTCGCCCCCGGCGAGTGACCCCCGGGGCGGGACGCGCGGAAACCGGATGCGTTCCGCCCCCGCGGCCTGCGATGCTTCCGGTCCATGGCCGTACGACGTACCAGACCCAGCCTCTGCATCTCCGTCGACATCGAGGCGGACGGGCCGATCCCCGGTCCGTACTCGATGCTGAGCCTCGGCGCCGCGGTCGCGGGGACGCAGGACGCGGAAGGCTTCACGGCCGCCGATCCGACCCGGCACACCTTCTACCGCGAACTGCGTCCGATCAGCACGGAGTTCGTGCCGGAGGCGCTGGCGGTGAGCGGCCTGGACCGGGAGCGGCTCGGCCGGGAGGGGGCCGAGCCGGTGGCCGCGCTCACCGAGTTCACCGACTGGGTGCGCGAGGTGAGCGCGGGAGCGCAGCCGGTGATGTGCGGCTATCCGGCGGCGTTCGACTGGATGTTCCTGTACTGGTACCTGATCCGCTTCACGGGGGCGAGCCCCTTCGGGCACTCGGGGTGCCTGGACATGAAGACGCTGTACGCCGTGAAGGCGGGCCTGCCGTTGCGGGCCGTCGCCAAGGGCACGATGCCGCGCCATCTGCTCTCCCGCCGCAGGCACACGCACCACGCCCTCGACGACGCCGTGGAGCAGGCGGAGCTGCTCGCCAACCTCATGGCGTGGCCGGGTCCGGGGCCCGCCCCGGACGCCGGCTGACGTCGTCGCCGCTCAGTGCACCGCCGCGATCTCCTCCCCCGCCTCCATCGGATGGGTCACGTCCTGGGCCTCCCGGCCCTTGCCCAGGTGGTTGAAGACCAGGTTGAGCAGGACCGCGGTCACGCAGCCGGTCGAGATGCCCGAGTCCAGGACGATCCGCGCGGTCTCGGGGAAGGCGTGGTAGAACCCCGGCGCGGTGATGGGGACGATGCCGACGGCCAGGGAGACGGCGACGATCAGGACGTTGTTGTCCCGGTCGAGTCCGGCCCGTACGAGGGTCTGGATGCCGCTGGCCGCCACCGAGCCGAACAGGACGACGCCCGCGCCGCCGAGCACCGGGCGCGGTACGACGGCGATGAGCGAGGCGGCCGCCGGGCACAGCCCCATCAGCACCAGGAAGCCGCCGCCGAACGCGACGACGAAGCGGCTGCGGACGCGGGTCATGGCGACGAGGCCGATGTTCTGTGCGAAGGCGCTGCACATGAAGCCGTTGAACAGCGGGCTGAGCGCGGAGCCGAGGGTGTCGGCGCGCAGGCCCGCGGCGATCGTCCTCTCGTCCGCCGGGCGTTCCACGATCTCGCCCAGCGCCAGCATGTCGGCCGTGGACTCGGTCATGGAGACGACCATCACGACGCACATCGACAGGATGGCGGCGATGTGGAACTGCGGGGCGCCGAAGTGGAAGGGCGTCGGGAAGCCGACGAGCCGCGCGTCCGCCACCGGCCCGAAGTCCGTGACGCCGAACGGGACGGCGACCAGGGTGCCGGCGACCAGGCCGAGCAGGACGGCGATCTGCTTGACGAAACCACGGGTGAAGCGGCGCAGCAGCAGGACGAGGACGAGGGTGATGCCCGCCAGGCTGAGGTAGGTGGTCGAACCGTAGTCGTCCGCGGCTGGGTCGGGCCCCTGGGCCCAGCCGAAGGCGACCGGCAGCAGGGAGACACCGATGAGGGTGATCACCGTGCCGGTGACGACGGGCGGGAAGAAGCGGACCGCCTTGCAGAAGACGGGGGCGGCGAGGAAGCCGAGGAGGCCCGCCACGATCACCGCGCCGAAGATGACGGGGAGGGCGTCGGACTTGTCCCCGGTGGAGGCGACGATCGCGGTCATGGGGGCGACACCGGCGAAGGTGACGCCGTTGACGAAGGGCAGCCGGGCGCCGATCTTCCAGATGCCCAGGGTCTGCAGGAAGGTCGCGAGGCCGGCGGTGAACAGGCAGGCGCCGGTGAGGAAGGTCAGTTCGGTGCCGGACAGGCCTATGGCCGCGCCGACGATCAGGGGCGGGGCGACGACTCCCGCGTACATGGCGGCCACGTGCTGCAGACCGCTGGTCGCCATCTTCAGGGCGGCGAGTTTCTCGTCGACGGGGTGGATCCCGTCGACCACGGGGGTCTCGTCAACAGGGTGGGCGGACACGGCGGCTCTCCTCCGGTCGGTTACGCGTCGGCTCCGACGCGGGTTTCAGGGAGGTGGTGCGACGGTCATGGGGGTACCTCCCTGCTCGAGCGAAGCCGAGAGCTTGGGGGAGGGACCGGGGGCGGGGCCCTGGCAGGGCCCCTGGAGGGGACGGTGACCGTCCGGGGCGCGCGCGTCCACGCGCGCCCCGGAGGCGGCCCGCCGCGAACCCCGCTCGGGTCCGCGGCTGCCGGCCGGGAGCCGTCCCTCCCGGCCGGAGTCCCTGGAACTGCTCAGCCCCGCGCGGCGATCCGCGCCAGGCGGCGGGCCTCGTCCCGCGTGGAGCGGGCGATGGCGTCCTCGTCTGCGTGCAGCAGCCGCCCGTGCTCGACGATCTGGCGCCCGTCGGCGAAGGAGGCCGTCACCGGGGCGGCCGCGCCGAAGACGAGGGCGGTCACCGGGTCGGCGATGGAGGAGTGGGCCAGGGTGCCGAGGTTCCACAGCACGAGGTCGGCCAGCTTGCCCGGCTCCAGGGAGCCGATCTGGTCGGCGCGGCCGAGGACCTGGGCGCCTCCGTAGGTGCCGAGGCGCAGTGCCCGACGGGCGCTCAGGGCGGCCTCGCGGTGCGGGCCGAGACGGTTGATCAGCAGGGCGTTGCGCAGTTCGGTGTGGAGTTCGCCGGACTCGTTGGAGGCGGTGCCGTCGACGCCGAGGCCGACCGGGACACCGGCGGCGAGCATGTCGGGGACGCGGGCGATGCCGGCGGCGAGGCGGGCGTTGGAGGAGGGGCAGTGGGCGACGCCGGTCCCGGTCCGGGCGAAGGCGGCGATGTCGGAGTCGTTCATGTGGACGCAGTGCGCCATCCACACGTCCGGGCCGAGCCAGCCGGTGGACTCGAAGTAGTCGGTGGGGCCCATGCCGAACAGCTCGTGGCAGAACTTCTCCTCCTCCACCGTCTCCGAGCCGTGGGTGTGCAGCCGTACGCCCTTGCGGCGGGCCAGTTCGGCGCCCTGCCTCAGCAGGTCGGTGGTGACGGAGAAGGGCGAGCAGGGGGCGACGGCCACCTGGGTCATGGCGTCGAAGGAGGCGTCGTGGTGCTCGTCGACGGTGGCCTCGGTGGCGGCCAGCGCGTCCTCGAGGCTCTCGACGGCGAAGTCCGGCGGCAGCCCGCCGTCCGACTCGCCGCGGTCCATGGAGCCGCGGGCCAGGGTGAAGCGGACGCCCATCTCGCGGGCGGCGCGGATGATCGTGCCGGACAGGTCGCCGCAGCCGCGCGGGAAGACGTAGTGGTGGTCCATCGCGGTGGTGACGCCGCCGCGGGCCATCATCGCGAGCGAGCCCTGGGCGGCCGCGTGCACCATCGGCTCGTCGATGCGCGCCCAGGTCGGGTACAGCGCTACCAGCCAGTCGAACAGGTTGTGGTCGGTGGCCAGGCCCCGGGTGATCCACTGGTAGAAGTGGTGGTGGGTGTTGACCAGTCCGGGCGTGGCCAGGTGCCCGGTGGCGTCGATGCGGCGGTCGACGTTCTCCAGGCCGTCGGGGGCCCTGCCCGCGCCGAGCGACTCGATGCGGTTGCCCGCGATGACGAGGTGACCGCTCTCGTACTCGGTGTCGTCGGCGTCCACGGTCGCGATCGAGCAGTTCTCGATGACGATGCGCCGGTCTGCTGCCATGGTTCGTCCTTTGCGCTGATGTGGAGAGGGCACGGCAGGACCCCGGGGGATTTGAGTGCCGTGGCCGGGAGGCGGGCTCCCGGCCACGGGTGCCGAGAATGCGGGTTCAGCCGAAGGTCAGAGGTTGGTGAGGTCCGCGGGGATCCGCGCCTCGCAGCCGTCCCGCAGGACGGTGGCCTCGATCAGGCCGTAGGGCCGGTCGGCGGCGAGGTACACCTCGTTGTCGTTCTTCAGCCCGAAGGGCTCCAGGTCGACGAGGAAGTGGTGCTGGTTGGGCATCGAGAAGCGGACCTCGTCGATCTCGCCGCGGTGGTCGATGATCCGCGAACCCATCTGGTACAGCGTCTGCTGCAGGGAGAGGGAGTACGTGTCGGCGAAGGCCTGGAGCATGTGTTTCCGCGTCTGCTCGTAGGACTTCTCCCAGTCGGGCATCTTCTGCGCGTCGTCGGTCCAGTTGAACCGCCAGCGGGCGGACACCCGGGTGGCCAGGATGCGGTCGTACGCCTCCGGGAGCGTCGTGTACTTGTCCTTGACGTAGCCCCAGAACTCGGAGTCGGTCGAGTTCATCACGACGAGGTCCTTGAGGCCGGAGACCACCTCCCACGAGGAGCCGTCGTAGGTGATCTGCGTCAGGCGCGTCTCCTGGCCCTTGCGGACGAAGGAGTGGGCGCCCTTCCCGGCGTGCTCGATCCGGTCCCAGGCGTACTCCTCGACCCGGATGCGGGCCCGGTGGATCGCCCGCTGGCTGGTGACGAAGTGGCGGGCGAGGTGGACGCCGAACTGCTCGGCGGACTCGATGCCGTGCTCCTTGGCGAACGCGAACACGGTGTTCTTGGTGGTGTCGGTCGGCAGGACGTTGGCGTTGGAGCCGGAGTAGTGGACCTCCTCCATGTCGCCGGAGAGGGCGACGGAGACGTTCAGGTCCTTGATGTGGTGGGTGGTGCCGTCGCGCGTGATCCTGACGACCCGGTTCTCGGCCTTGCCGTACTGGTTCTGTCCCAGAACTGCCATGTGTCTGCTAGCTCCCTCGGTAAACGGAGTAGCCGAACGGGTTGAGCAGCAGCGGTACGTGGTAGTGCTCGCCCGGCACGACGGCGAAGGTGATCGCCACCTCGGGGAAGAACACCGCGCCGGCACCGCTGTCCCGATTCGCGGGGGCGTCCTGCTGCGCCTCGGCTCGCTTCTTCTCGAAGTACGGCTCGACGGCGAAGTCCAGCCGTACGTGGGTGGTTCCCTCCGGCAGGGCCGGCAGGTCCCTGCACCGCCCGTCCGCGTCGGTCGCGGAGCCGCCGAGCGCCTGCCAGTCCGCGTCCCGGCCGCCGCGGGCGAGGAGGTGGACGGCGACGCCCGCGGCGGGGCGGCCGACACTGGTGTCCAGGATGTGCGTGGACACGGAGGCGGTGGTCTCGGTGCTCATGCGGTTCCCTCTTCGAGGAGTCGGGCCAGCCGGATGCGGTTGATCTTTCCCAGTTCGGTGCGGACGATCTCCCGCTCCCGCTCCGGCGCGTTGCCGAGCCGCTCCTTGACCGCGTCCCGCATCTGCTCGCCGGTCCGGCCGGTGGCGCAGATGAGGAAGACGTGGCCGAATCTCTCCTGGTAGGCCAGGTTGAGTTCCAGCATCTCCGCCCTGAGCTCGTCGGAGGCGCAGGCCATGCCCCGCTGCTCGCGGGCCGAGGCCGGGTCGCCCGGCTTGGGACGGCCGATCGGCGGGTGGCCGGCCATCGCCTCCCGGAGGTCCTCGACGGTCAGCTCCGCCGTGGCGGCGTCACTGGTGGCGTAGAGGTCTTCGGTGGTGGAGTACGGGCGGGCGGCGAGCAGCCGGCCGCCCCATGCCGTGGAGGCGCACACCTCGTGGAGCGCGGCGCGGGCCGCGGGCTCCTCCAGGGCGTTGAGACGGGCGAGGCCCGGGGGCGTGGCAGTCGAAGTCACGGGTGCCTCCGTGGCCGTTTCGGCCGTCGTGCTGAACGGGCTGCGTTCAGCTAACGCCCTCCGAAAGTCGGCGTCAACACTTTGTTGAAAACTCGGGGTTCAGGGATCCCGATCCGGGTCAGGCCCCCTTCTCGCGGTTGAGGTAGTTGTAGACGGTGAAGCGGCTCACGCCGAGCGCGCTCGCCACGGTCTCCACACCGTGCCGCACCGAGAAGGCGCCGCGCGCCTCCAGGACCCGTACGACCTCCTGCTTGGTCTTGCGGTCCAGCTCGGCCAGCGGCTTGCCCCGCTTGCGCTCCATGGCGGCCAGGATGTGGTCCAGGGAGTCGGCCAGCTGCGGCAGGCGTACAGCGACCGCGTCGGCGCCCTGCCAGGAGAGCACCACGTCGTCGGGGCCGGCCTCGTCCGGCGGGAGCATCTCGCCGCCGATCGCGTCGACCAGCGGTTTCACGGCCGCGATGAAGGTCTCGTCCCCCGCACCGGTCACCGGCCCTCCCCGAGGACGTTGACCTGCAGCGAGATCCGGGTGGCACCGGCCTGAAGGCTCCTGCGCAGCAGGGTGTCCACGGCGGTGAGCACGGCGTCGGCGCCGCCCTCGGCCGTGTTGCCGAACGGGCCTACGTCGACCGCGTCCAGCTCGGCGGCCTCTATCACCTCGCGGGCCGCCAGCGCGTGCGCCGGTGCCTCGTCGAGGTCGAAGGGCTCGGTCGTGAACTCCACTCTCAGTCGCACTGTGCCCCCATGGCATCCGCTCCGACCCGCGCGTTCCGCCAGGTCCGCGGTCGGGGCCGGACCACCTCGGCCGCTTGGTGAGACCTTAACGGACGCGTGTGCGGACCCGGCCGCGGAAATCCACCGCCCCGCGCGACGGACGCGCCGCCCGGCCGCGTAGAGCAGATGACGCGCATCCGCACAGGGAGGGGACGGCACCGTGGCACGGACAGGCAAGGGCGCACTTCGGGGGGCGAGGGGCACGGCGCTCGCGGCGGCGGCCATGGCGGCGCTGACCGCGTCCCAGGCGCCGGGCGCGTTTCCGGCCGGGGCCTCGGAGCCGGCGCCGCGGGCGGCGCCGGCCGATCACGGCCCCAGCGTCTCCGGTGACACGCCGTACCGCACCGTGCTGCCGCCGCTGCGGACCGGGACGACCGGGACGACCGGGAAGCCGAAGGAGGACGTCGGGCCGGAGGCCACGGGCGGCGCCCTGCCGGCGAGCGTCTTCGCGGCCTACCGGCGCGCCGAGGCGGAGCTGGCGCGCAGCGCGCCGGGGTGCCGGCTGCGCTGGCAACTGCTCGCGGCGATCGGGCAGGTGGAGTCGGGGCAGGCGCGGGGCGGCCGGGTGGCTCCGGACGGTACGGCCGTGCCGCCGATCCTCGGCCCGAGGCTGGCCGGCGGCGCCTTCGCGGTCGTCCGCGACACCGACGGCGGCGCCTACGACGGGGACGCGGAGTTCGACCGCGCGGTCGGCCCGATGCAGTTCATCCCGTCGACCTGGGCCCGCTGGGGCGTGGACGGCAACGGCGACGGACGGGCGGACCCGGACAACGTCTTCGACGCGGCCCTCGCCGCCGGGCGCTACCTGTGCGCGGGCGGGCGGGACCTGTCCGACCCGGCCGAACTGGACCGGGCGATCCTCGGCTACAACCACTCGGAGGTCTATCTGCGCACGGTCAGGGCCTGGTACGCGTACTTCCTGGACGGCCACCGGGTCGTGCCCGACCTGCCGGCCGGGTCCCCGGGACGGCCGGAGCCGTCAAGGCCGGGGCGGCCGAAGCCCTCCCCGCGGCCGCGGGCCCATCGGCCCGGGCCGGCGGGCGCCCCGGCGTCCTCCGCGCCGTCCGCGGCGCCGTCCACGCCCTCCCCCACCCCGTCCGGCACGGCGGCGGCAGGGCGGGAGACGGACGCGCCGGCGCTTCCGGTCCCCACCCCGAGCCTCACACTGCCCACGAGCACCGCACTGCCCACTGACGGCCTGCTGACCAGCGACGGCGGGAATCCGATCGGCGCCGCCCCCTCCCCAACCGCCGCTACCCGGCGGTAATGTCGCCACCCGCCGGACGGAACGGGTCCGGCGGGTGAGCGCGAAGGGGCCCTCATGGCGACGGACACGCCCGCGGAGACGTCCGGGGACACGGCGGCCGGCATACAGGCGGCCCACGACCGCTGGCAGCGCATGTGGAGTCACCGTGAGCACCTGCTCAAGGTGGCCCGGCGCCGGTCGATGAGCCCGGAGGACGCCGAGGACGCCGTGCACGAGGCCATGCTGCGCGCCGCCGAGCGCCCGGACCTCGACGACGACCGCCTCGCCGCCTGGCTGACCACCGTGACGATGCGGCTGTGCGTCGACCGGTACCGGCAGGTCAACCGGGAGGCCGAGGTACGCAGCAGCCCCACCCTCGCGGCGCCGGTCCCGGTGCCCGTCGAGGAGGCGGTGTGCGACCGCGCCGAGGCGAAGTGGGTGGCGGTGCGCAGCGGTGAGCTGCCCGCCCGTCAGGCGGAGGCCCTGCGGCTGAGGTCGCAGGACCTGGACGTCGGCCAGGTCGCCGTGCGGATGGGCCTGAGCTACCGGACCGTCGAGTCGCTGCTGGCGCGGGCGCGGCGCACGCTGCGCGCCTCGCTGGCCGGGACGCTCGGGGTCGCGCTGTTCCTCATCGGGCACGGCCGGCCGCGCGCGGGCGGCAAGGCGCAGGCCGCGGCGGTCACCTCGACGGCGGCGACCCTGGTGGTCGCGGGGCTGGTGCTGCCGTTCACGCTCCACTCCGACGGAGGCGGGGGCGGCACGGACACACCGTCGTGGCGGGCGCCCGTGTCCAGCGGCGCACCGGCGTTCCGGACCGACGACTCCGGTCAGGTGCCCGCCCCGGCGGTGCGGCGGCCCTTGCCCACGGCGTCCGCGGCCCCGCACGGCGGCGCGACGGCTCCGGCGACCGGCGGAACGTTCCTGCCGCTGTCCGTGCCGTCGCTGCCCGAGGTCCCGCCGTCCCCGCTCGCGGGGTTGCCGACCCCGGAGGTGCCCCAGGTGCCCGCGGTTCCGAAGGTTCCGGACCTGCCGGGCTCCTCCGCCCTTCCGTCGCTCCCGCCGCCTCCGTCACTCGGGTCCGCCGGGGCCCTCACGTCGCCCCAGGCGAAGCCGGACACATCCGCCGTGCCGTCCCCCTCGCTCTCCGCCCCCGCACCGGGCGCGCCCACCGGAGCGCTGCCGTAGGGCCTCTCCTTCGGATCCTGCCGGGGCACGAAGAAGGGCCCTGGCCCGCCGAACGCCCCGTCAAACCAGCCCAGGAAAAAAATTTCGCGGGCCTCGCGACGGACGCCCCGCCCCTCCCCGTAGAGCAGGTGTACGAGCTGCTCCCGCGGGCGAAGGGTGTACCGGATGGGTGTCGAGATCTGTGTGGAAGGGCTGACCAAGTCCTTCGGTCACCAGGTCATCTGGCAGGACGTCTCGCTGACACTGCCCGCCGGGGAGGTCTCGGTCATGCTCGGCCCCTCGGGCACGGGCAAGTCGGTGTTCCTCAAGACGCTCGTCGGGCTGCTCAAGCCGGACCGCGGATCGGTCCGGATCGCGGGCCGCGACATCACCAGGCTGCGTGAGCGCGACCTGTACGAGGTGCGGAAGCTGTTCGGCGTGCTGTTCCAGGACGGCGCGCTGTTCGGCTCGATGAACCTGTACGACAACATCGCCTTCCCCCTGCGCGAGCACACCCGCAAGTCCGAGAGCGAGATCCGGCGGATCGTGCTGGAGAAGATGGACATGGTCGGGCTGCTCGGCTCCGAGGGGAAGCTGCCGGGCGAGATCTCCGGCGGGATGCGCAAACGCGCCGGGCTCGCCCGGGCGCTGGTGCTCGACCCGGAGATCATCCTCTTCGACGAGCCGGACTCCGGCCTCGACCCGGTGCGCGTGGCGTACCTGAACCAGCTGATCGTCGACCTCAACGCGCAGATCGACGCGACCTTCCTGATCGTCACGCACGACATCGCCTCGGCCCGCCAGGTGCCCGACAACATCGGGCTGCTGTTCCGGCGCGAGCTGGTGATGTTCGGTCCCCGCGAGCAGTTGCTGACCAGTGACGAGCCGGTCGTGCGCCAGTTCCTGAACGGACGGATGCAGGGCCCGATCGGCATGGCGGAGGAGAAGGACGCGGCCCAGGTCGAGCAGGAACTCGCCGAGCTGGACGCCCCCGCGAAGACTCCCGGCAGCGAGGCGATGACTCCCCGTCTGCTGCCGGGCCCGGGCATCGCCCGGCCGCCGCGATGGGAGGCGATCGCGAGACGGGAGGACGAGCTGCAGCGGAAGGAGGTGAGGAGCGCGTGAGCCTGTCCCCGACCGGAGCGCTGCGGCAATCGGGCAACCTGTTCGCGATGGCGCTCGACGTCGTCCGGGCCCTGCCCCGACGACCCTTCCAGGCACGGGAGTTCATCCAGCAGGCGTGGTTCGTGGCGAGCGTCACCATCCTGCCGACGGCCCTGGTGTCCATCCCCTTCGGCGCGGTCATCGCCCTGCAGATCGGCAGCCTGACCCGGCAGCTGGGCGCCCAGTCCTTCTCCGGGGCCGCCTCGGTGCTGGCCGTCCTGCGCGAGGCCTCGCCCATCGTCACCGCGCTGCTGATCGCGGGCGCGGGCGGCACGGCGATCTGCGCGGACCTCGGGGCGCGCAGGATCCGCGACGAGATCGACGCGATGCAGGTGCTCGGCATCGACCCGATCCACCGGCTCGTCGTCCCCCGCGTGCTGGCCTCGATGGTGGTGGCCGTGCTGCTGAACGGCCTGGTGTCGGTCGTGGGCGTGGCGGGCGGCTACTTCTTCAACGTCGTCCTGCAGAACGGCACGCCCGGCGCCTATCTGGCGTCGTTCACCACCCTCGCCCAGCTGTCGGACCTGTGGGCGGCGGAGTTCAAGGCGCTGGTGTTCGGGGCGATCGCCGCGATCGTCGCCTCCTACAAGGGGCTGACCGCGCAGGGCGGTCCCAAGGGGGTCGGCGACGCCGTCAACCAGTCGGTGGTGATCACCTTCATGCTGCTGTTCGTGACCAACTTCGTGATGACCGCGGTGTACTTCCAGGTCGTCCCGCAGAGGGGCTGAGCGATGTCACTTCTCGAACGCCCCCTGCGCTCCCTGGAGGAGCTGGGCACCCAACTCTCCTTCTACGGCCGCTCGCTGGCCTGGACGGGCCGTACGCTGCGCCGCTACAAGAAGGAGGTCCTGCGGCTGCTCGCCGAGGTGAGCTTCGGCCGGGGCGCGCTCGCCGTCGTGGGCGGCACGGTCGGCGTGATCGCCTTCCTGTCGTTCTTCACCGGCACCGAGGTCGGCCTGCAGGGCTACGCGGCGCTGAACCAGCTCGGCACCTCCAACTTCGTCGCGTTCCTCTCGGCGTACTTCAACACCCGGGAGATCGCCCCGCTGGTGGCCGGGCTCGCCCTGTCGGCGACGGTAGGCGCGGGCTTCACGGCCCAGCTCGGCGCGATGCGCATCAGCGAGGAGACCGACGCGCTGGAGGTGATGGGCGTCCCCTCCCTGCCGTTCCTGGTGACGACCCGGATGATCGCCGGGTTCGTCGCCGTGATCCCGCTGTACGTGGTCGGGCTGCTGTCCTCGTACCTGGCCGCCCGCACCATCACCACCGGCTACTACGGGCAGTCGACCGGCACCTACGACCACTACTTCCACCAGTACCTGCCGCCGGTCGACGTGCTGTGGTCCTTCGGCAAGGTGATCGTCTTCGCGGTCCTGATCATCCTGGTGCACTGCTACTACGGCTACCACGCGAGCGGCGGGCCGGCCGGGGTCGGGGTCGCGGTGGGGCGTGCGGTGCGCACCTCGATCGTCGCCGTCAACGTCCTGGACTTCTTCCTGAGCCTGGCGATCTGGGGCGCCAGCACGACCGTACGGATCGCGGGGTGACACGGGTGAGAGTGCTGAGACTCAGGCTGTACGGGATCGTCTTCCTCGCCGTGCTGGCGCTGCTGCTGTCGCTCGCCGTGGCCGTCTACCGGCAGGCGTTCACCCCGGTCGTGCGCATCACGCTGGAGGCCGACACTCTCGGCAACCAGCTCGATCCGCGGGCCGACGTCAAGCTGCGCGGGCTGCTGGTCGGCGAGGTGCGGGCGGTGCACGCGGACGGCGCGAAGGCCACGCTCGACCTCGCGCTCCAGCCGGAGTACGTCCGGTACATCCCGGCGGACGTGCACGCCCGGCTGCTGCCCAAGACGCTGTTCGGCGAGAAGTACGTCGACCTCGTGGCCCCCGCCGGCTCCACGGCCCGGTCCGTGCGCGCCGGGGACGTCATCACGCAGGACCGCACCAGGGCCGGCATCGAGGTGCAGCAGCTGATGAACGACCTGCTGCCCCTGCTGCGGACCGTCCGGCCGGGTGAACTCAACGCCACCCTCTCGGCGTTCGCGACCGCGCTGGAGGGACGCGGGGACCGGATCGGCGGCAACCTGACCCGCGTCGACGCCTACCTGCGCCGCCTGAACCCGCATCTGCCGTCCCTGAAGGAGGACATCTCGCGCCTCGCGGACGTGGCTCGGGTGTACGGCGACGCCGCGCCCGACCTGATGGACATCCTGCGCAACACCGTCACCACCAGCCGGACCATCGTGGAGAAGAAGGATCGGCTGGCCGCCGCGCTGCGCGGCACCGCGACGGTCGCGGGCACCGCGCGGGACTTCTTCGACACCAACGGCGACCGGCTGATCACCCTCGGCCGGGTCTCCCGTCCCACGCTGGAGCTCTTCGCCCGCTACTCCCCCGAGTACCCCTGTCTGCTGAACGGCCTGGTCCGGCAGGAGCAGGTGTCGGAGGACGCGTTCCGCGGGGGCGAGATGCGGATCACCCTCGAAGTCGTCCGCCCGCAGGGCGCGTACCGGCCCGGCGAGGAGCCGCGGTACGGCGAGCGGTCGGGGCCCAACTGCCGGGGCATGCCCCATCCGCAGGTGCCCGGGCCCAAGCCCAGACTCGACGACGGTACGTCGTCCGGTGGTTCGGACGGCTCACCGCCCGGAGGTTCCCCCGTGTCCTCGACCGCGGCCGAACAGCGCGCCGTCGCCTCGCTGGTGTCCCCCGTCCTGGGGGTCCCCGCGGACCGCGTGCCGCCCGTCACGACCCTGCTGTTCGGGCCGCTCGCCCGGGGAACGGCGGTGAGCGTCGCATGAGGACGAGGCGCCGTACGGAGACGAGCCGGGCCCGGCGAACCGCCGCGCCGCTGGTCAAGTTCAGCCTCTTCGCGCTGGTCACGATCGTCGCGACGGCTCTGCTCGCCGCCACGATCGTCAATGTCTCCTTCACCCCCGAGGACACGTACCACGCCGTGTTCAGCGACGTCACCGGCCTGGAGAAGGGCGACGACATCCGGGTCGCCGGAGTGCGGGTCGGCCAGGTCGAGGACATCGGGATCAAGGACCGGACGCTGGCGGAGGTCACCTTCACCGTCGCCGCGAACCGCCCGCTGCTCACCAGCACCCGCGCGGTCGTCCGCTACCGCAACCTGGTCGGGCAGCGGTACGTGGCGCTGACCGAGGGCGCGGGCGACGGCACCCGGCTGCGGCCGGACGGCACCATCCCGCTGTCCCGGACCCAGCCCGCGCTGGACCTCAACGCACTGCTGAACGGCTTCAAGCCGCTGTTCGCCGCGCTCAGCCCCAACGACGTCAACCAGCTCGCCACCGAGATCATCCGGACCCTGCAGGGCGAGGGCGGCACGGTGAACAGCCTGCTCGCGCACACCGCGTCGCTCACCACGACGCTCGCGGACCGCGACCGGCTCATCGGCTCCGTGATCGGCAACCTCAACACGGTGCTGGCGACGCTCGACAAGCGCGGTGCCCGCTTCTCCGGACTGCTCACACAGCTGCGCCGGGTGATCTCCGGGCTGTCCGCCGACCGCAAGCCCATCGGAGACTCCCTGGCGAACATCGGCGACCTCACGGACGCCACCGCGGGTCTGCTGACGGACGCGCGACCGGCTCTGAAGGACGACATCGCCGGGCTGAACCGGCTCACCGGAACCATGAACAGGAACGAGAAGACCGTGGAGGGCGTGCTGAAGCGGCTGCCGAACAAGCTCAACACGATGACCGGGACGGCGTCCTACGGCTCGTGGTTCAACTTCTACCTCTGCGACTTCGACGGCCGCATCGTGCTGCCGAAGACGAAGCAGGTGCTCAGCCCCGAGTTCCACGTGGCGCAGGCGAGGTGCGGCGGATGAGCGCGCGCAGTCCGCGGGGCGGGCCCCGGCGCCCGCGCCCCGAACCGCTGTTCACGGTGAAGGTCCTGCCGCCGAAGCTGCCGAGGCCGAGACTGCCCAGGACGCGTGTCCCTTCGCGCGGCGGCGGACGGCCCCGCCCCGAGCCCCTGTTCACGGTGAAGGTCCTGCCGCCGAGGCTGCCGATGCTGCCCAAGCCGAAGCCGCAGCCGACGCTCACGCCGACGACGGCGCCGGCCGAGCCCGGCGCCCCTTCGGTCGGCAGCAGGCGTCCCCGCCCCGAACCGCTGTTCACGGTGAAGGTCCTGCCGCCGAAGCTGCCCGGCCTCCGGCTGCGCCGGCCGCGGCTGAAGCCGTTCCGCGAGCGCAACCCCGTGGTCGTCGGCGCCGTCGGCCTCACCGTCCTCGCGCTGCTGACGGTCGCCGCGTTCAACGCCGACAGCCTGCCGCTCATCGGCGGCGGGCGGTCGTACAGCGCGGCCTTCTCGGAGGCGGGCGGGCTCAAGCCCGGGGACGAGGTGCGGATCGCCGGGGTCAAGGTCGGCAAGGTGGACGGCGTCGACCTGGACGGCGACCATGTCCGGGTCACCTTCAAGATCAAGGGCGACCCGGCGATGGGCGCCACGACCGGCGCGGCGATCCGGGTCAAGACGGTCCTCGGCGCCAAGTACCTCGCCCTGTATCCCAAGGGACCCGGCCGGCTGCGGCCGGGCAGCGAGATCCCGCTGGGCAGGACGGTCTCCGCGTACGACGTCGTCGAGGCGTTCAGCGACCTGACGACCACGACCGAGGAGGTCGACACCCGGCGGCTCGCCAAGGCGCTGGACACGATCTCCACCACCTTCCAGGACTCGCCCGCGGAGGTGCGGGCGTCCATCAAGGGACTGTCGAGGATCTCCCGTACCGTCGCCTCCCGCGACGCGGCGCTGCACGACCTCCTCGACCACGCGCACGGAGTGACCGGCGTACTGGCCGCGCACACCGAGGACTTCTCCGCGCTGGTGCAGGACGGCGACAAGCTGTTCAAGGAGATCAGCAGGCGGCGCGCGGCGATCCACCGGCTGCTCAAGAGCTCCGCCCTGCTGGGCATCGAACTCTCCGGACTGGTCGAGGACAACCGCAAGGAGATCGGGCCCGCCCTGAAGAACCTCAACACCTTCGTCACCATGCTCGAACGCAACCAGGCGAGCCTCGACCGCAGCGTCGAGCTGCTCGCCCCCTACATCCGGCTCTTCACCAACACCCTCGGCAACGGCCGCTGGTTCGACTCCTACATCCAGAACATGGTCGCCGCCCCGGTCGTGCCGCGGTCGGGAGGCTCGCGATGACCCCACGCCTGCCCACCCGCCGCACCCTGGCCCTGCTCACCGCGCTCGCGGTGGTCGCCGCGCTCGCCGTGGTGCTGTGGCCGCACTCCACACCCGTACGCGTCACCGCGTACTTCCCGCGCACGGTCGGCATCTACCCCGGCTCGGACGTCCGCGTCCTCGGCGTCCCCGTCGGCCGGGTCGAGAAGATCGTGCCGGAGGGCGGCCGGGTGCGCGTGGAGCTGTCGTTCGACGAGGGGCGCAAGGTCCCCGCCGACGCGCGGGCCGCCATCATCAACTCCTCCGTGGTCAGCGACCGTTACGTGCAGCTGCTGCCCGTGTACCGCAAGGGCCCGGTGCTGCGGGACGGCGCCGTCATCCCCGAGTCGCGCACGGCCGTCCCCGTCGAGCTGGACCGGATCTTCGACAGCCTGCACACCACCGCCGACGCGCTCGGCCCGAAGGGCGCCAACCAGGACGGCTCCCTCTCGCGCCTGCTCGGGGTCGGCGCGGACAACCTGGACGGCCAGGGCAGGAACCTCAACCAGACGGTCGAGGACCTCTCCCAGGCGGTCACCACGCTGTCCGACGGGCGCGGCGACCTGTTCGGCACCGTGCGCAACCTTCAGGTGTTCACGGCCGCGCTGGCGGCCGACGACAAGAGCGTACGGTCCTTCGACACCAGCCTGGCCGAGGTGGCGAAGCAGCTCTCCGGTGAGCGCAAGGACCTCGCGGCGGCGCTGCTGCACCTGGGCACCGCGCTCGGGGAGGTGTCCGACTTCGTGCGGAACAACAAGAAGTCGCTGACCTCGGACGTCAAGGGCCTGAGCAAGCTCACCAAGGTCCTCGTCACCCAACGCGCAGCCCTGGAGGAACTGTTGACGGTCGCCCCCGCCGGACTGTCGAACCTGCAGAACGCCTACAACCCGGCGGCCGGCACACTCGACACCCGCAACAACGCGCAGGGCCCGCAGGACCCGGCGTCCCTGCTGTGCTCCCTGCTGCGGACGACCGGGGACACGGGCGGCCGGAACCCGAACTGCGCGGAGCTGCGCAAGCTCTTCGACTCCCTGCCCGAGGTGCCGCCGGCCCCGGCGGCGACGGGCACGGTGGACCGGACGCTCGGCGGGATCCTGGGGGCCCGCGCATGAGCGCGCCGCACCGGGCCAGGGCGGCCGCGTGGACGGCGGCCGGCTCGCTGCTGCTGACGGGCTGCTCGTTCAACGGCTGGTACGACGTCCCGCTCCCCGGCGGGGCCGCCGCGGACGGCCACGCCTACCACGTCACGGTCGAGTTCCGGGACGTCCTCGATCTGGTGCCGCAGTCGGCGGTCAAGGTGAACGACGTCACCGTGGGCGCGGTGGAGAAGGTCGAACTGGACGGCTGGCACGCGAGGGTGCGGCTGCGCGTCGCCGACTCGGTCAGACTGCCCGCGAACGCGGTCGCCGGCCTGCGGCAGACCAGCATGCTGGGCGAGAAGTACGTGGCCCTGGCCGCGCCGGCCGGCACCCCGCCCGTCGGACGGCTCCGCGACGGCGCCGTGATCCCGCTGTCGCGCAGCGGCCGCAACCCGGAGATCGAGGAGGTGCTGTCCGCCCTGTCCGCACTCCTCAACGGCGGCGGCGTGGCCCAGCTGAAGACGATCACGGTGGAGCTGAACAAGGCCCTGGCCGGCCGGGAGAACCGGGTCAGGTCCCTGCTGAAGCAGCTCGACACGTTCATCGGCGGACTCGACGAGCAGCGCGGGGAGATCGTCCGCGCGCTCAAGGGCATCGACCGGCTGGCCAAGCGCCTGAAGAAGGAGCGGAAGACCATCGCCCGGGCCGTCGACACGCTGCCGCCCGCGCTGAAGGTCCTCGCCGACCAGCGCCGGGACCTGACGAAGATGCTCACCGCGCTGTCGGACCTCGGCAAGACGGGCACGAGGGTCGTCAGGGCCTCGCGGGACGACACCGTGGCCGACCTGGAGCAGCTGCGGCCGATCCTGCGGCAGCTCGACAGGGCGGGCGACGACCTGCCCAACTCGCTGGAGCTGCTGACCACATACCCGTTCCCGCGCAACGTCGTCGACGCCGTCAAGGGCGACTACGTCAACCTCCGGATCAACGCCGACCTCGACCTGGCGGGCATCTACGGCAACCTCACCGGCAAGCCCGGCAAGGGCGGCTCCGGAAAGAGTCCGGGCCCGGTGCCCTCGCTCCCGGGCCTCCCCAGCACGCCGGGCCTGCCGAGCGTTCCCGGCCTGCCGACGCCCGCGCCCCTGCCGAGCACCCCGGGCCTGCCGAAGGTGCCGACGCCGTCGACGAGTTCCCCGCCACCGGCGGGCGGCGGGGGCGGGTCCCTGTGCCCACCGGTGTGCACCGCGGACTACGACACCGCGGGCCACGGCACCGCGGGGGACGCGCGCCGCCTCCCACCGGGGATCGACCTCGCTCTCGCCGCACTCATGCTGAAGGGGATGCAGCCGTGATCACACGTACGGTCAAGGCCCAGTTGCTCGCCTTCGCCGCGGTCACCGCCGTCGGGGTGTCGTACGTCGGTGCCGAGTACACGGGCCTGGCGGACCGCGTCCTCGGCCGCGGCTACACGGTGAGGGCCGACTTCGCCGAGTCCGGGGGCGTCTTCCCCGGCGCCGAGGTCACCTACCGCGGCGTGCCGGTCGGGCGCGTGTCCGCTCTGCGGCCGACCCGCTCCGGGGTGTCGGTGGCCCTGCGGATCGAGGACGGCAAGCCGCGGATCCCGGCCGACGCCCTGGCCGTGGTCGCCGACCGCTCGGCGGTGGGCGAGCAGTACGTCGACCTGCAGCCCCGGCACCTGGGCGGCCCGTACCTGAAGGACGGCAGCCCCATCCCGCGCGGGCACACCCGGACCCCGCTCCCCGTCACCGACCTGGTGCTCAGCCTGGACCGGCTGGTGAACTCCGTGGGCAAGGACGATCTGCGCACCACCGTCGACGAACTGGGCAAGGCCTTCTCCGGCACCGGGCCCCGGCTCGGCCGCCTGGTCGACTCCGGCAACGCGCTCGTCGAGTCGGCGTCGGACTCCCTCCCGCAGACGGTCTCGCTGATCGAGGACTCGCGCAAGGTGCTCAAGACACAGGCCGACCAGGGCTCGGCGATCAAGTCCTTCTCCCGCGACCTGGCGACACTGACCGCGCAGGTGAAGTCGAGCGACGGCGACCTGCGCCGGCTGATCGGCAACACGGCGCCCGCCGCCGAACAGATCGACTCCCTGCTCAGGTCCACCCGGCCGCAGCTGCCGGTACTGCTGGCCAACCTCATCAGCGGCGGCCAGGTGACCCTGGCGCGGCTGCCCGGGGTCGAACAGGCCCTGGTCACCTTCCCGGTGGTGGTCGCGGGAAGCTACACGGTCCTGCCGGGCGACGGCACCACCCACTTCGGGCTCGTCGTCAACGCCGGCGACCCGCCGGCGTGCACCCGGGGCTACGGGACGCGGCGACGCGACCCCGCCGACACGAGCACACGGGCGGCGAACACCGGCGCCCGCTGCACGGAACCGCGCGGCAGCGCGACGTCGGTGCGCGGCGCGCAGAACGCGCCCGGCGCGCAGGCCGGTTCGGGTACGGCGAACCGGTCCGCGTACGTCACCCCGTACGACCCGGAGACCGGCACCGCCACCGGCCCGGACGGGACGCCCGTCGAGATCGGCTCGACGGGCGGCGAACGGACCACGTTCGGAAAGGAGTCGTGGCAATGGCTGCTCGTCGGGCCGATGGCCTGAAAGCCGACGGCAAGGACGCCCGCACGGAGACCGAGGGCACGGACATCGAGAGCACGAAGGCCGAGGACACGAAGGCCGAGGGGGCGGACGCCGAGCGGGCGGACGCCGGGGGCACGGAGATCGAGGACACGAAGGCCGGGGCCAGGAACACCGCGGGCGTGCGGCGCAACCGCCGCGGGCTGCTGCTCGGCGGCCTGGTCGGCGTGACCGTCCTGACGGCCGTGCTGTCGGGCTGGCTGGGCGTGCGGCTGTCCGAGCGGCGCGCGGACGAGCAGCGCCGCCAGGACGTCCTGGCCGCGGCCCGCCAGTCGGCGCTGAACTTCACCTCGCTCGACTACCGCCACTACGGCCGGGACAGCGGGAACGTGCTGAAGGACGCCACCGGCGACTTCAAGAAGCAGTTCGCCGCGCAGACCGCCGAGTTGACCAAGCTGGTCGCCCGGAACAAGTCGGTGTCCGAGGGGCAGGTCCTCGAAGCGGGCATCGTGCGGTCCGACGACCACGCGGCCCGCGTCCTGGTCGTCGCGGACAGCAAGGTGACCAACACCGCCGTGCCCGAGGGACAGGCACGCACCTACCGGCTCCAGCTCGACCTCGTGCGTCAGGGCGGCCGCTGGCTGACCTCCGGCGTCGAGTTCGTGGGCTGACCTCGCCGCGTCCCCTACCACCAGGCAGCACCAGTGAGGAGAACGACCGTGGCGAACCCGACGACCCGGACCCGCGGAGCCGGCGCCCCCGCACGGCGCACCATGACCGCGGCCGCCCGCGCGGCGGCCAAGCGTGCCGCGCGGGGGGAGCGCCCGGAGCCCGGGGCGCGCTCGGAGCGCCCTGTGCACGACGGGAGCGAGGAGCGCGACACGCCCGTCGTCGCCGAGGACGACTCGACGGAGGCGGACACAGAGGCAGAAGCAGACGCACAGTCAGGGGCAGCGGCGGAAACAGAGCCGCACGCCGAGGCCGGGACGGAGGCGGAGCCGGAGGGCGCACCCGCCCGGCGGCCCGGGCGGCGGCTGCTCACCGGGGCACTGGCCGCACTGCTCGTGGTGGGCCTGGTCGCCGTGGCCGTGCTCGGATGGCAGTACCGGGAGGGGCGGCGGGCGGACGCGGCCCGGGCCCAGGCGGCCGCGGCCGCGCGGAAGGCGGCGCCGGTCGTGCTGTCGTACGACTACCGGCACCTGGACCGGGACTTCGCCCGTGCCCGCGACCTCCTCACCGGCGGCTTCCGCGATCAGTACCTCAAGACCACGCGGACGGTGGTGGGCCCGACGGCGAAGAAGTACCACGGCGTGGTGAAGGCGACGGTGGCGGCGCCCTCGGACGGCGGCGACCCGGCGGCCTCCGTCGTGTCGGCCACGCCGGACCGGGTCGTCGTCCTGCTCTTCGTCAACCAGGTCACCCGGAGCACCCAGGTGGACGGTTCCCGGCTGGACCTCAACCGGGTGCGGATGACGCTGGCCCGCACCCCGTCGGGCTGGAAGGTGAGCGCCGTGGACGCGCTCTGAACCGGGAGCCGGACTCCCTCCCTCCTCTGGTGCCCCCGCGCGGCTCGCGCGGGGGCACTTCTGCGTGCGCGCTCTTGACAGCCTTCCCGGCCCGACGGCAGGATTTCCATTAGGCAGAATGTTAATTCCGCAATACGGAAGAGGAGCGGTGCCCCGATGGGATTCGCAGACCAGCGCTTCAACGTCAACCTGTCGATCCTCTTCACGGAACTCCCGCTCCTGGAGCGCCCGGCGGCCGCCGCCGCGGCCGGCTTCAACGCCGTCGAACTGTGGTGGCCGTGGATCGACACCCCCACCCCCGGGCGGTCCGAACTCGACGCGCTGAGGAAGGCGATCGAGACCGCGGGCGTGCGGCTGACCGGCCTGAACTTCTACGCCGGACGGCTGCCGGGCCCGGACCGCGGCGCCCTGTCGGTCCCCGGCGAGGAGTCGGAGAGGTTCCGCGCCAACATCGAGGTGGCCGCCGGCCTCGCCGAGTCGCTGGGGTGCGGGGCGCTCAACGCGCTCTACGGCAACCGCGTCGACGGCGTGGACCCGGCCGAACAGGACGCGCTCGCGCTGGAGAACCTGGCCCTCGCGGCCCGGGCCGCGGACCGGATCGGCGCGATCCTGCTGATCGAGGCCCTGAACCGGCCCGAGTCGCCGCTGTACCCGCTGGTGTCGGCGCCGGCCGCGGTGGAGGTGGCCGACCGGGTCAACGCGGCGACCGGCCTCGGGAACGCGACGTTCCTGATGGACCTGTACCACCTGTCGATGAACGGCGAGGACCTGCCGGCGGTGATCGAGAGGTTCGCCGCGAGGACCGGGCACGTGCAGATCGCCGACAACCCCGGCCGCGGCGCCCCGGGCACGGGTTCGCTTCCGCTGGAGGACCTGCTCGACCGGCTGCGGAAGGCCGGATACGACGGCTGGGTGGGCCTGGAGTACAAGCCGGGCGACCGGCCGAGCGCCGAGTCCTTCGCCTGGCTGCCGGCCGAGGCCCGCGCCGCCCGCTGAGCGCCGATCCCACGACACAGCAGACCAGTCAGAGAGGCACCCCTATGACCACCCTTCCCAAGATCGCCTGGATCGGCCTCGGCATCATGGGCTCCCCCATGTCCGAGAACCTGGTCAAGGCGGGTTACGACGTCACCGGTTTCACGCTGGAGCGGGAGAAGCTGGACCGTCTGGCCGCCGCCGGCGGCACCGCGGCCGGCTCGGTCGCCGAGGCCGTCCGGGACGCCGACGTGATCATCACCATGGTGCCCGCGTCCCCGCAGGTCGAGGCCATCGCCTACGGCCCGGACGGCATCCTCGGCAACGCGCGTCCGGGCGCCCTGCTGATCGACATGTCCTCGATCACCCCGCAGACCTCGGTCGACCTGGCCGCCGCCGCCGGGGAGAAGGGCATCCGCGTCCTGGACGCCCCGGTGTCGGGCGGTGAGGCCGGCGCGGTCGAGGCCGTACTGTCGATCATGGTCGGCGGTGAGCGGGCCGACTTCGACGCGGCGAAGCCGATCTTCGAGGCGCTGGGCAGGACCGTCGTGCTGTGCGGTCCGCACGGCTCGGGCCAGACGGTGAAGGCCGCGAACCAGCTGATCGTGGCGGTGAACATCCAGGCGTGCGCCGAGGCCGTGGTGTTCCTGGAGAAGTCGGGCGTGGACCTGAGTGCGGCCCTGGACGTCCTCAACGGCGGGCTGGCCGGCTCGACCGTGCTGACCCGCAAGAAGGACAACTTCCTCGACCGGGACTTCAAGCCCGGCTTCCGTATCGACCTGCACCACAAGGACATGGGCATCGTCACGGACGCCGCCCGAGCCGTGGGCGCAGCCCTGCCGGTCGGCGCCGTGGTGGCCCAACTGGTCGCCTCCCTGCGGGCCCAGGGCGACGGCGGCCTGGACCACTCCGCCCTGCTGCGGGCCGTGGAGCGCCTCTCCGGCGCCCGGATCTGACCCGCGGCCCCCAGAACTCCGGGTGGCGCCGCCGCCGACACCTGTCCTGTCGCGCCCAGGCGGCGGCGCCACCCGGAACCATCCGCGACCGACCGGGACGACAGAGCGAGGACTGAAGTCCCCGAGACCGCGCGCGGAGTCCGACGGAGGTCGTGACTCCCCGCGCAGCCCACGCGGTCCGCCGGCGACCCGGACGAGGGGTGGCCGGGCGGTGGCCGCGCGGGCGGGGCGAGGACCGCGGCGGTGTGCGAGCCAGTGCGGTGGTGAAGGCCCCGGACCGTCCTCTCGACCAGAGGGAGGACGGCCCCCGGAGCCGTCGCGTCCGCCGCGGTCCCAGCCCTTTCCGTCCCCTCCGCCGTGCACCACGCGCACCACGTACGCCAGGTGCGTCACGCACGCCTGGTACTCCCCGCACGCCTCGTACGCCAGGTGCGAGGCCCCCGACCCCGTCCGGCGGCGCGACTGTCCTGTCGCGCCCGGCCTCGCGCCGTCGGACGGCCAGAACCGGCCACCCTCACCAGCCGCGAGCGCCGGACGCGCAGGACAGTCCGCGTCCGGCGCTTCCCGGCGTCCTCCGGGGTGCGGATCCGGGCCGCCGGCAGCAGCCTGAAGGCATGGACAGCCCCGCGCAGCATCCGCACATCGTGGTCCACGCCCCGGCCCTGGACGGCTCCCGGCGGGTCACCGAGGGCGAGGTGACCCTCGGGCTCGCGTCCCATCTGGACGACGTCGTCGAGATCCTCCGGCTGGCGGACCTGGACCGCGTGGAGGTGGAGGAGAGCGATCTCATCGAGTGGCAGGGCGGCGGCCCGGACGACTGGCCGGGCCTGACGGAGCACGACGGCCTCTGAACCCCGTACCCAGGACGGGGGCCCCGCCCCGGCCCCGTACGGCGGTGCGCGGGTGCCCCGGCGCCGCGTACGGCGGTGTACGTATCCCGGCTACGGCATGCTCAAATCAACCTCTGAACCCGGCGGACGACGCTTCGAACACTCCCCGCGCAGGGAACATTCACCTCACACGGGGCCCGCCGGCACGGGGGCGGCGGGCCCCGCGCCACGTGGGGGGGTCTCATGGACGGCGTACCGGCGCACCAACTCGGGCCACACGAGATCGCGTTGCTGCGCGGCGGCTCCCGCGCCGCCGTCCAGGTCTGCGTCCTCGCCCTCCATCTGTACGGCGCCGTCGGCGCCGGACGCGGCGGCACGATGCGGGTCACGGCACGGCCCCCGGGCGCGGCAAGGGAGCTACCCGTCCTTCCGCCGCTGACGAAGGCGGTGCACGCGGCGCTGTACCGGCCCGCGGGAATGGGGCAGTTGCTGCAACGGCATGGCGTGGTCCAGGCCCTCGCCGCCCTGCGGGGCGACCTCCGGGCCTCAGGGCTGCTGCGCGCCGTCCCGCCCGGCCGCACGGCCCGCGGCCGGCGCGCGCTCCGCGCCCTGCGCGAAGACCATCCGCTGCCCGCGGCCCGCGCCGGTCTGTCCCCGGACGCCGTGCTGCTCGCGGTCGCCCTGTACGGCGACCGGGCCCTGACCTCGCTCGTACCGCGCTTCACACGGGAGGCCGGGCTCGTCGGGCGCGGCGGCACCACCGAGCACGCGTTGCCGGAGTCCTGGAGCGGCGGGGGCGGGGACGGGGTCGGCTCCGGCTGCGGCACGGCGTGAGCCGGGGCCGGAACCGGGCCGGAATCGGAGCCGGAGCCGGGACGGCGGGCGGCGTCGACGCGGAAGGACGGCCCCCCGTACAGGGTGAGCCGTCCTGTGCCGCGCCCGGCTGACGCACCACCAGTTCTACGGCTTCAGCGTCCTGATGGAGGTCGGCGCGTGGCCCGGCTCGGTCGCGACCTCCTCGAACTCGACCACGTCGCCGATGTCGTTGGTCGTCGACATCGAGATGTTGGTGACCCGCTCCAGGACGGCCTCCACGACGACCGGCACCCGGTACTCGGCGGCGATCTTCTTGGCCTGCTCGAAGGCCGCGCCGAGCTCGCCGGGGTCGGTGACCCGGATCGCCTTGCAGCCGAGGCCCTCGGCGACCTTGACGTGGTCGACGCCGTAGACGCCCAGCTCGGGCGAGTTGATGTTCTCGAACTCCAGCCTGACCTGGAAGTCCATGTCGAACGCCCGCTGCGCCTGACGGATCAGGCCGAGGTAGGAGTTGTTCACCAGGACGTGGATGTACGGGATCCGGTGCTGGGCGCCGACGGCCAGCTCCTCGATCATGAACTGGAAGTCGTAGTCGCCGGAGAGAGCGACGACCTGCGCCTCCGGGTCGGCCTTCGCCACCCCGAGCGCGGCCGGGACGGTCCAGCCGAGCGGCCCCGCCTGGCCGCAGTTGATCCAGTGCCGGGGACGGTAGACGTGCAGCATCTGGGCGCCGGCGATCTGCGAGAGGCCGATGGTGGACACGTACCGCGTCTCCGGTCCGAAGGCCTTGTTCATCTCCTCGTAGACGCGCTGCGGCTTGATCGGGATGTCGTCGAAGTGGGTACGGCGCTGGAGCCTCGCCCTCTTCTCCTGCGTGGACGCCGCCCAGGCGGACCGGTCGGGCAGCCCGCCCCGCGCCTTCACCTCCTTCGCCACGTCGACGAAGAGCTCCAGCGCGGCCCTCGCGTCGGAGGCGATGCCGTAGTCGGGGGCGAAGATCCTGCCGATCTGGGTGGGCTCGATGTCGACGTGCACGAAGGTGCGGCCGGCCGTGTAGACGTCGATGCGGCCGGTGTGGCGGTTGGCCCAGCGGTTGCCGATGCCGAGGACGAAGTCGGACTCCAGGAAGGTCGCGTTGCCGTAGCGGTGGGAGGTCTGCAGGCCGACCATGCCCGCGTTCAGCTCGTGGTCGTCGGGGATGGCGCCCCAGCCCATCAGGGTGGGGACGACCGGAGTGCCCGTCAGCTCGGCGAACTCCACCAGGAGTTCGCAGGCGTCGGCGTTGACGACACCGCCCCCGGCGACGATCAGCGGCCGCTCGGCGGCGTTCAGCATCCCCAGCGCCTTCTCGATCTGCGCGCGGGTCGCGGCGGGCTTGTAGACCGGGAGCGGCTCGTAGGTCTCCGGGTCGAACTCGATCTCGGTCTGCTGGACGTCGACGGGCAGGTCGATCAGGACGGGACCCGGGCGGCCGGAGCGCATCAGATGGAACGCCTGCTGGAAGACGCCGGGGACCTGCGCCGCCTCCAGGACGGTCACCGCCATCTTGGTCACCGGCGTGGCGATGGAGGCGATGTCGACGGCCTGGAAGTCCTCCTTGTGGATCACGGCGGTCGGCGCCTGGCCGGTGACGCACAGGATCGGGACGGAGTCGCCGGTGGCCGAGTACAGGCCGGTGATCATGTCGGTGCCGGCCGGGCCCGAGGTGCCGATGCAGACGCCGATGTTGCCGGGACGCGTACGGGTGTAGCCCTCGGCCATGTGCGAGGCGCCCTCGACGTGCCGGGCGAGGGTGTGGTGGATGCCGCCGGAGGCCTTGAGCGCCGCGTAGAAGGGATTGATCGCCGCGCCCGGCACCCCGAAGGCGTCGGTGACGCCCTCGCGCTTGAGGATCTCAACTGCCGCGCGGGCAGCGGTCATTCGAGCCATCGAGTACTCCTGCTCCGGCTGTCGGATTCGCCCTCCGTCGCGCCCCGCGGAAGCTTCTTCCGTATAGTGGAAATTACTTTCTACGATCTGAAAGTAATGTAGGCGGGGCGGGCGAAGGGCGTCAAGAGACGGCGGCCGTCCGCCTGGCGGCAGATGTCCGCGAAGAACAGCGCCGACAGGGGGTGGGCGGACGTGCGCGAAGCGGCGGACAGGCCGGGGGCGGCTGGAGCACGATGGGACCGCTCCCCCGATCCGACGTCCTGGAGTGGGCCCATGCCCGAGAGCGTGCCGGTGCGCTGCCCGGCCTGCCGGCGAGAGCACGTCTGCACCGCCCCGTCCTATCCCTGCGCGTGCGGGGCGCCGGTCGCCCCGTCGCTGGACCGGCGCGCCGCGCCCGCCCCGGTCGCCCATCGTGTCTGGGACGAGGACTGGATCACCGTCCGCTGCGGGTCGTGCGGCCGCCGCGACCAGTGGCCCCGCCCGGAACTGGGCTGTGCGTGCGGGACGTTCCTGTGGATCCCGCTGAGGGAGGCGGCACCGGCGGCGGAGTCCGCACGGGCCGAGAGCGTCCCGGCCGCCCCCGCTCCCCCGCCGCGTCCCGCCTTACGGCCCGTCACGATCCGTACCGCACGTGACGTGGTCACCGCCGCCGCGCTCTATCTGCGATGGCTCGGCTACGAGGACATCCGCCGGTGCGACCAGCGGCCCCCGGCCGGCGTCGGCCTCGCCGCCCGGGGCCTGCTCGCCCAGGTCGACCCGGCGGTGTGGCCGGCCTCGCCGCGGGACGTGGAGTGCCTGTGGCTGACGGCGATGGCGGAGTCCGCGGGCTGCGCCTACTTCTCCCTGGCCGGTTACACCGACGAAGCCCGCGGCAGCGCCGGCGCGCTGGGCGTCCCGCTCTTCGTCCTCGACCTCACGGGCACGCCGCAGCCGGTGAACGAACCGGCCCACGCGCTGCACTCCACGGGCGCCTGAGCGGCCACGGCACCGGCATGGGCGGGGCCCCGGCGGCCTTGTGCGCCACCGACTGCGCACGCGACCGGGGCCCGCCGTCGAGCATGTGTCTCATGCTCCGCCGGATGCGGTTCACACCCCGTACTTCTCCCGCAGCTCGACCTTGCGCACCTTTCCCGACACCGTCATCGGGAAGGCGTCCAGGACGCTCAGCCGGGTCGGGACCTTGTAGTGCGCCAACTGCCCCTCGCAGAAGGCCCGGACGTCCTCCAGCGTCAGCGGGTCGGCCGGGTCGAGCGGGATGACGCAGGCGAGCACCTCCTCGCCGTACCGCTCGTGCGGCACGCCGACGACCTGCACGTCGCGGATCTTCGGGTGGCCGTAGAGGAACTCCTCGATCTCGCGCGGGTAGATGTTCTCCCCGCCCCGGATGATCATGTCCTTGATCCGGCCGACGATCTCGACGTACCCGTTCTCGCGCATCACCGCGAGATCCCCGGTGTGCATCCAGCGGGCCGGGTCGACGGCCTCGGCGGTCTTCTCCGGCTCGTTCCAGTAGCCGAGCATCACGCTGTAGCCGCGGGTGCACAACTCGCCCGCGGTGCCGCGCGGCTGGGTCACGCCGGTCACCGGGTCGACGATCTTCACCTCGATGTGCGGCAGCACCCGGCCGACCGTGCCGGTGCGGTGGTCGAGGTCGTCGTCCCTCCGCGTCTGGAGGGAGACCGGGGAGGTCTCGGTCATGCCGTAGCAGATGGAGACCTCCGCCATGTGCATCTCGGCGACCACCCGCTTCATCACCTCCACCGGGCAGGGCGAGCCCGCCATGATCCCGGTGCGCAGCGAGGACAGGTCGTAGTCGGCGAAGTCCGGGAGGTTCAGCTCCGCGATGAACATGGTCGGGACGCCGTACAGCGAGGTGCAGCGCTCCTGTCGCACGGCCTCCAGCGTGGCCTTCGGCTCGAACGACGGCGCCGGGATGACGATGCAGGCGCCGTGCGAGGTCGCCGCGAGGTTGCCCATCACCATGCCGAAGCAGTGGTAGAAGGGAACGGGCAGGCAGACCCGGTCCTGCTCGGTGTAGCCGACCGTACGGCCCACCCAGTAGCCGTTGTTGAGGATGTTGTGGTGGGAGAGCGTGGCGCCCTTGGGGAAGCCGGTGGTGCCCGACGTGTACTGGATGTTGACCGGGTCGTCGCAGCTCAGCTCGGCCGCGGCGGCGGCCAGGCGGTCCGGCTCCACCGAGGCGGCACCGGCCGTCAGCGCATCCCACGACGGATCGCCTATGTAGACGGTCTCCCGCAACTCCGGGCACTTGCCGCGCACTTGGTCGACCAGAGCCCGGTAGTCGCTGCTCTTGTGGGCCACGGAGGCGATCAGGACCGAGATCCCCGCCTGCTTCAGGACGTACTCCAGCTCGTGGGCGCGATAGGCGGGGTTGATGTTCACCATGATCGCGCCGATGCGGGCGGTGGCGTACTGGACCAGCACCCACTCGGGGCAGTTGACCGCCCAGATCCCCACCCGGTCGCCCTTGGCCACTCCCTTGGCGAGCAGCCCGAGGGCCACCTCGTCGACCGCCGCACCGAACTCGGCGTAGGTCCAGCGGCGTCCGGAGGGCACGTCGACGAGCGCCTCGCGGTCGGGATACGCGGCGACCGCCCGGTCCAGGTTGGCGGCGACGGTGTCGCCGAGCAGCGGCGTGGTGCCGGTCCCGTGGCTGTACGACGGCTCGCTCACCGGAAGTCCTCCTCGCGGTACTCCTGCTCCGAGCCGGCGGCCGTGGCCTCGCGCAGCTCGATCCGGCGGATCTTGCCGGAGACGGTCTTGGGCAGCGCGCCGAACTCCAGGCGGCGGACGCGCTTGTAGGGGGCGAGGACCTGGCGGGAGTGCTCGAAGAGCACCTTGGCGGTGTCCGGGCCGGGCTCCCAGCCCTCCGCCAGCACGACGTACGCCTTCGGCACGGCCAGGCGCAGCGGGTCCGGGGCGGGCACGACGGCCGCCTCGGCCACCGCCTCGTGCTCCAGCAGGGCGCTCTCCAGCTCGAAGGGGGAGATCTTGTAGTCCGAGGCCTTGAAGACGTCGTCGGCGCGGCCGACGTAGGTGATGTACCCGTCCTCGTCCCGGGAGCCGATGTCCCCGGTGCGGTAGTAGCCGCCCGCCATCGCCTCGGCCGTGCGGTCCGCGTCGCCGTGGTAACCGGTCATCAGCCCGGCCGGCCGCTCGGACAGGTCGAGCGCGATCTCGCCCTCGTCGGCGCCCGGCGCGTCCGAGACCGGGTCGAGCAGCTCGACGCGGTAGCCCGGGCTGGGCCGTCCCATGGACCCGGTCTTCAGGGGCTGGCCGGGGCTGTTGGAGACCTGCACGGCCGTCTCGGTCTGCCCGAAGCCGTCCCGGATGGTCACCCCCCAGGCGCGCCGCACCTGCTCGATGACCTCCGGGTTCAGCGGCTCACCGGCGGCCACGACCTCGCGGGGCGGGGTGCGCAGTTGGCTCAGGTCGGCCTGGATGAGCATGCGCCACACGGTCGGCGGGGCGCAGAAGGTGGTGACCCCGGCGCGCTCGATCTCGGCCATCAGCCGGGCCGCGTCGAAGCGGGTGTAGTTGTGGATGAAGACCGTCGCCTCCGCGTTCCACGGCGCGAACAGGTTCGACCAGGCGTGCTTGGCCCACCCCGGCGAGGAGATGTTGAGGTGCACGTCCCCGGGCCTCAGGCCGATCCAGTACATGGTCGCCAGGTGGCCGATCGGGTACGAGGTGTGGGTGTGCTCGACCAGCTTGGGGCGGGCGGTGGTGCCCGAGGTGAAGTACAGCATCAGCGGATCGTCGGCGAGGGTCGGGCCGTCCGGCACGAAGTCGGCGGGCGCCGCACGGGCGTCCTCGTAGGGCTCCCAGCCCTCCTCGGGCAGGCCGCCGACGCAGATGCGGGTGTAGGCGCCGGGGACGTCGGCGAACTTGCCGGTGTCCTCGGCGCGCACGATCACGTGCTTGACGTGGCCGCGCTCGACCCGGTCGCGCAGGTCGGCGGGCCCGAGCAGCGGGGTGGCCGGGATGACCACCGCGCGCAGCTTCATCGCGGCCAGCGCCGTCTCCCAGAGCTCGGCCTGGTTGCCGAGCATGACGAGGACGCGGTCCTCGGCGGCGACGCCCCGCGCGTGGAGCCAGTTGGCGACCCGGTTGGAGCGCTCGGCCATCTCGGCGAAGGAGATCCGGGTCTCGGTGCCGTCCTCCTCGACGATGTGCAGGGCGGTGCGGTCGTTCCCCTCGGCGACGACGTCGAACCAGTCCAGCGCCCAGTTGAAGTGCTCGGGGCGGGGCCACTCG
Source organism: Streptomyces sp. NPDC086766 (assembly GCF_044746005.1). Lineage (NCBI taxonomy): Bacteria > Bacillati > Actinomycetota > Actinomycetes > Kitasatosporales > Streptomycetaceae > Streptomyces > Streptomyces sp. NPDC086766. The sequence continues at coordinate 90,482 of NZ_JBIVBI010000008.1, forward strand.
AAGCCCGCGTAGGCCGTGGCGTAGTCCTCGCGGTGTTCCAGCAGGAAGTCCCGCGCCCTGCGGAAGACCTCGGTCGCCGTCGTCATCCGTCCTCCTCGCTCCCGTGGTGCCGGACCATTGCCGGGCGGCTCTCTGCCATCGTGTAATCCGTGATGGAGGTCTCACTACCCCCGAACGGGGGTGTGGGCTCGCACAGGGGCCGCGACGAAGGGGCGAGCAGGTGACATCGGACGCGTCCGCAGCGGTGGACATTCGGGGCGCGCTGCTGCGGCTGCGCCGGACGACGGGGCTGCCGGTCGCCTTCGGCGGGGTGGTGGAGTCCGGCCGGCCGCGGGTGCGGATCAGCGAGCTCAGCGGCACGACGACGCTCGCGCTCAGCGCCCTCGCGGTGACCTCGGGCAACGGACTCGGCGGCAAGGCGGTGGCCCTCGCCCGCCCGTGCGCGGTGACGGACTACTCCTCCTCCCGGCAGATCAGCCACGAGTACGACCTCCCGGTCGCCGCCGAGGGGCTGCGCTCGGTGCTGGCGGTGCCGGTCGTGGTGCGGCGCCGGGTGCGTGGGGTGCTGTACGGCGCGCTGCGCACGGCCCAGCCGCTCGGCGACCGCACGCTGAGCGCGGCCGTGGAGGCGGCGCGGGACGTGGAGCAGGCACTGGTGGTGCGGGAGGAGGCCCGGGGGCTGCTGGCGGCGGTGCGGCCGGCCCCGGACCCCCACGCCGCCGGTGCCGTCCGGGAACAGGTCCGCGAGGCCCACGCGGCACTGCGCGCGCTGGCCCCGCGGATCACGGACCCGGCGCTGCGGGCCGAACTGCTGGACGCGTGCGCCCTGCTGACGGGGGTCGCCCCGGCGTGCGGGGTGGGTCTGGCGCCCCGTGAGCTGGACGTCCTGGCCTGTGTGGCCGCCGGGGCGACGAACGCGACGGCCGCCGCCCGCCTCGGGCTGAGCCCGGAGACCGTCAAGGGCTACCTCCGCTCGGCGATGCGCAAGCTGGGCGCCCACACCCGCGGAGAGGCGGTGGCGGCGGCCCGCCGGGCCGGGGTGCTGCCGTAGGACCGGGCGCCCGCGGTACCCCGGTGCCGCCCCGCCGGACGTCGTGCTCGGAGTACGGTGGGGCGGGGCGTGGGAGTGGCGGCGGCGGGGTTGTCGGTGCGCGGTTCGTATTCATTCGGCGGTGCGGGGAATTCACCGCGGCCGCGCCGCTGTTATTTCCCTCACCATCGGGCGGGTCCGAATTTCCGGGACGCGTTGCCTAGAATTTGCCCCGGACACGACACACGAGGGGAGCGGTGACCGTGCGACGGGACTTCAAGGACCCTGCGAGCTGCCGCTCCGACCAGGTCATCGGCCGGGCGGAGCCGTCGGCCGCGGCGCGCGAACAGCTCGCCCGCGGCGGCAGCGTGCTGCTCCACGGCCCCGCCGGAATAGGAAAGTCGACCGTGCTGCGGGCAATGGCGGCGGAATATGCCCCGGCGGCCCGGACCGTGTTGCGCTGCTCCGCGACCGAGTCCGAATCGCACCTGCCCTTCCTGGCGCTGGCCGACCTGCTCGGCCTGGTCCTGGACGAGGTGTCCGGCAGGCTGCCCGCCGCCCAGCGCACCGCCCTGGAGGCGGCGCTCACCGGCCGCGGCGAGTCCACCCTCCAGCGCGACGGCCTCGCGCTGCGCCTGGCCGTCCTGTCGGCGCTGCGCGCGCTCGCCGCCGAGGGCCCGGTCCTGATCGTCGCCGACGACCTGCAGTGGCTGGACCCGGCAAGCGCCGAACTGCTCGGCTTCGCCGCCCGCCGCCTGGGCGAGACGCCCGTGCAGATGCTGTGCGCGGTGCGCACCGAGGGCCAGGAGTACGACCGCCATCTGCGGGCCTGCCCGCCCGACACCCTGGCCGTGCGGCTGGGCCCGCTCTCCCGCACCCAGGTGTCCTCGCTGCTCGACGTCCGCGGCTACACCGGCCTGCCCCGCTCCACGGTCCGCGACATCCACCGCACCAGCGGCGGCAACCCCCTGTTCGCGCTGGAGCTGGGCCGGGCCATGGCCGAGAGCCCGACCGCGCCCCGTCCGGGCGAGCCGCTGCCGGTGCCGACCTCGCTGCGCGCGCTGGTACTGAGCCGCCTGGAGATGCTCTCCGGCGAGGCGCGCCGGACCCTGCTCGTGGCGAGCGCTGGCGCCCGCCCCACGCCCGCCCTGCTGCGCGCGGCCGGCCGGGAGAACGCCGAGGCGGAGTGCGCCCAGGCGGCCGAGCTGGGGCTGCTGACGACGGACCCGGAGGGCCCGGCCGTACGGTTCGCGCACCCGCTGATCTCGGCGGCGCTGTACGCGGAGGCGCCCGCGCAGGAGCGGCGCGCCGCGCACGCCGCGCTGTCCACCGCCGCCTCCGACCCGATCGAGCGGGCCCGGCACCTGGCGCTGGCCACCACCGGCACCGACCCGGAGGTGGCCGCCCGGCTCGCCGGGACGGCCGCCCTGGCCCGGGACCGCGGGGCGCCGTCGGTGGCCGCCTCGCTCGGGCTGCTGGCGGCCCGCCACACCCCGCCGGACAGCGTGCCGGGCCCGGACGACCGGCGTCTGCAGGCCGCCGAGGACGCCATCACCGCCGGGGAGGTGGACCTCGCCCGGGACATCGCGCGCGAGGTGCTCACCCGGGCGACGGTGCCCGCGGACCGGGTGCGGGCCTGGATGGTGGTGATCGAGGCCGCCGGGCAGGCCCTCGGGGACGTGGACGCGGTGTTCCCGCAGGCGCTGGCCGACGCGGGCGACGACCCGCGGCTGCTGGCCCTGGTCCACTACCAGCTGGCCTGGCGCGGGCTGGTCGTGGAGGGCGACTTCGAGGTGGCCCGGCGGGAGGCCGCGCACGCGGCGCAGCTGGCCGCGCGCGGCCGGGACCGCAGGACCGAGCTCATGGCGCTCGCCTTCCAGTCGTCGACCGAGACGTTGATGGGGCACCCCGACGCCCCCGCGACCATCAAGCAGGCGCTGAGGGAGCCTCAGGACCCGTACGTGGCGTGCCACCACAACGGCGTCGGCTCGGCCCGGTTCCGCTGGCTGCTGATGAGCGACCAGCTCGCGGAGGCCCGGACGACCATCACCACGCTGCTGCGCGAGGTGCGGCGGCGCGGCATGGTCGAGAGCGAGGTGCACTTCGTGCGCATGCTGGCCGAGACCGAGCTGCGCTGCGGGCACTGCGGGCGCGCGCTCGACCTGGCCCGGGAGAGCCTGCGGATGGCCCGGGACACCGGGATCGGCGAGAGCGCCTCCGCCATGCTGGCCGCCATGGCCGAGGCCTCCGGCGGGGACGCGGAGCGCGCCCAGACCCTGGCCCGGGAGGCGGTGGGCCACGCCGAGGAGGACGGCGACCCGATGTACCTGTCGCGCGCGCTGGCCGCGCTGGGCTACGCCCAGCTCGTCGCCGGGGACGCGCCCGCCGCGGTCGCCTCGCTGCGCCGCGTGCGGGAGCTGGAGTCGGCGCTCGGCATCACCGACCCGGCGCGCGGCCGCTGGCACGGCGACCTCGCGGAGGCGCTGGTGCAGGCCGGGGAGCCTGCCGAGGCGCAGGACGTGATCGACGTGGCGCGCGAGCACGCGCTGCGGCTGGACCGGGAGAGCGTGCTGGCCGTGCTCGACCGGTCCGAGGCGCTGGTCCGGGCGGCCCGCGGCGACCAGGAGGGGGCCGTGGTCCAGCTGACCTCCGCGCAGGACCGGCTGGCGAAGCTGGGGCACGGGCTGGAGGAGGCCCGGGCGGCGTTCGCGCTGGCCCAGCTGCGCACCCTCCCCCGGGCTCCCGGCTCCGCCCGTGCAGGGGGGAACCCCGTGCCGGGACCGACGGCGTACGACGAGGCGGCGCGCCTGTTCCGGCGCTGCCGCGCGCTGCCCTGGCTGGGCCGGGTGGACGCGGCCGCCGTCGCCCGTCCGGCCCAGCCGGAGGTCACGCCCGCGGCGCTGGACGGGCTGGCCGCCATGGAGCGCCAAGTGGCCGCGCTGGTCATGGAGGGCGCGACCAACCGGGAGATCGCCGCGCGGCTGTACGTCAGCGTCAAGACGGTCGAGGCGACCCTGACCCGCGTCTACCGCAAGCTGGGGATCCGTTCCCGGGTGGACATCGTCCGTTTGGCGGCGGCCCGGCGAGCGAAGTGAGGGCAGCCCGGGTTAACTGCCTGACGTGGGCCCGGTGCGGGACGCCGCTGTCGGCGCACCGAGCAGGACCGAGGGTTTTCCCTGCCCAACTCCCCTAGGGGCTTCCCTCATTGGGGCGGGTTGTACCGAGCCCTAGCGTAAGAGCCGTGCCGCTCGCCCGGGCATACGGGGGTCTGTCCCGAGACCCCCGTGCTCAACCGCCCGGCGCCCCCCACCGGCCAGCCCACGAGGAGACGCATGTTCGGCCTCACCCGCGCCAGACAGACGGCCGCGCTCGGCGCGGCCACCGCTGCCGTCGCCGCGACCGCGCTGCTCACCGCCCCCTCCGCCGCCGCCCGTCCCCAGCCCGTCGTCGGCGGCACCACGACCACGACCGGCGCGTACCCGTTCGTCATGCAGATCACGGACGCTTCCGGCAACCAGTTCTGCGGCGGCACCCTGGTCGCCCCCACGAAGGTGGTCACCGCCGCCCACTGCATGGCCGGCGAGACCCCCACCGGTGTGCGCGTCGTGGGGGGCCGCACCTACCTGAACGGCACCGACGGCACCGTGAGCAAGGTCGGCCGGATCTGGATCGACCCGGACTACACGAACGCCACCAACGGCGACGACGTGGCGGTGCTGACCCTGTCGACCTCGATGCCGTACACCGCGGCCCCGTACGTGTCCTCCGCCGACGGCGACGTGTACGCGGCCGGCACCACGGCCCGCATCCTCGGCTGGGGCACCACGTCCGAGAGCGGCGGCTCCTCCAACCAGCTGCGGACCGCGACCGTGCCCGTCGCGTCCGACTCCAGCTGCGCCGGTTCCTACGGCTCCGACTTCGTCGCGAGCGACATGGTGTGCGCCGGATACTCCTCCGGCGGCGTAGACACCTGCCAGGGCGACAGCGGCGGTCCCCTGCTCATCGGGGGCGTCCTGGCAGGGATCACTTCCTGGGGCAACGGCTGTGCGGAGGCGGGTTACCCGGGTGTGTACACCCGGCTGACCACCTTCTCCAGCCTGGTCACCGCGCAGGTCACCTCGTGACCCGCTGACGGTTCGACCCCCAGGTCAGTGCCAGGGGGCGTTGCGGGCCTCCACGAGCGGCCCGCAACGCCCCCTATCCATGCGCCCGGAGCGCGGCCTCGGTGGTTCGCGCCCGGAGCGGGGCGCGCCTCCGCGGTTCTGCGGTCTGCGGCTCAGCGGCTCAGCGGCTCACGGCTCAGCGGCTCACCACGGTGCCGAACCGGATGTCGTACGAGCTCCCCGGATGGAGCACCCCGAGCATCCGCTCCCCCTCGGCGGTGATCTCCTGCCGCTCGGCCCTGGTGGGCTCGCGGAAGGGCTCGACGACGAGTGCGCCGCCCTCCAGCTTCCACACGCCGGCCAGGAATCCGTCGACGAGGAGGACACGGTGGGCCTGGTTGCCCCGCGCCGCGCGCCCCCGGTACTCCTCCGGCACCACGCGCGTGCGGTCGGCGTGGGAGAGGAGCAGGTTGTCGAACTCGGGCAGGAACCGGGGCGGGGCCGGGGTGTCCGGGGCCGGGCGGGGCGCGTCCGGCAGGTCGAAGAGCTCCAGGCCGCTGTCGTCCCGGAAGGTGACGAGCCGGGGCCGCAGGCGCTCGAACACCTCGCGCAGACGGGTCAGGCCCGCCCAGGTCTGCATGTCCTTGACGGAGGCCGGCCCGAAGGCGGCGAGGTAGCGCAGGACGGTGGCGTCGGGGGCGGGCGCGGGTTCGGCGGGGCGGCCGAGCCAGTGCTCGGCGGTGGTGAGGACGACCTGTCCGCTCCTGCCCCACAGTCCGCGCGGGGGCACCTGGACCAGCGGGAGCCGGCAGCGGGCGGCCACGCCGAGGGCCTGCGGGTCGGCGTCCGGCCACTCGGCCAGGAGGGCCTCGCGCAGCCCGCTCACGGTGCATGGCTCGGCCTCGACGAGTTCGCGGGCGAACGCGGCCAGCCGGTCGAGATCGACACCGGCGAGCCCCTTGCGGAACAGCGTGATCTCACGGTCGCGGGCGGGCTGGACGAGCGGGCGCAGGGAGAGGCAGTCATCGGCGGTGTGGGTGTGGATGGTGGAGCGGATCGTGACGATCCGGACGACCTCGCGGCTCGCCATGAGGCCGGACAGCTCCTCGGGGCCGAAGCCTTCGAGGCGGGCCGCGAGCGCGTAGTAGGGCGGTTTGACGTTCTGCGCCTGGAGGCCGACGAGGTGCTCGACGGCGGCCCCGGCGGACATCGGCGAACGGCTCAGCAGGAGCTGCCTGCTGAGGGTCGCGCGGTTCAGGGCGCGGGCGCCGAGCACGGGGGCGGTCGCGGCGGCCGTCGACTTTGTCATGCACGCACGCTAACGCAGTTTGCGGACAGCATCTGTCCGCTGTGCCGGGCGCCCCGGGGGTCGTACGGTCCGCGACAACCGAGCGCCCCGGGGCAGTACGGTCCCGGAGGCCGGCCCGGTCCGCCCCGGGTGCTGCGACGGTTCGCCCGCCGTCTCCGGCCCGGTGGTCTCGTATGCTGACCGTGATCTCGCAGACGCAGGTTCGGTCGAGAGGCGGTCCCCGATGCCCGAGCGACGCAGCCGTCCCGCCTCGTCCGTCTGGCGCCGCGCGCCGGCCGCGCCGGCACCGCGGCCCGGGGAGAGGCCCCCGGCACCGCCTGCCCGGACGACCGACGCGGACCCGGCCGAGGTGGCGAGCGTGGTGCAGGCGGCCCTGTACCGCGACGGGGTCCGGGTCTCCGCCCCCTCCTCCCTCGCCGAGACCTTCCGGGAGCTGCGCGAGCAGCCCGAGGGGATGGCGTGGATCGGGCTCGCCCGTCCCACGGAGAGCGAACTGCTCTCCCTGGCGTCGGAGTTCGACCTGCATCCGCTCGCGGTCGAGGACGCGATGGAGGCCCACCAGCGGCCCAAGCTGGAGCGCTACGGCGACACCCTGTTCGTCGTCCTGCGGGCCGCGCGCTACCTCGACGCGCCCGAGCAGGTCGACTTCGGCGAACTGCACGTGTTCGTGGGCCCGGACTTCGTGATCACCGTGCGCCACGGCGCCGCGCCCGACCTCTCCGCGGTCCGCCGCCGCATGGAGGAGACGCCGGACCTGCTGAAGCTGGGCCCGGAGGCGGTGCTGTACGCGATCCTCGACGCGGTGGTGGACGGCTACGCGCCGGTCGTGGCCGGCGTCCAGAACGACATCGACGAGATCGAGACCGAGGTGTTCGGCGGCGACCCCGCGGTCTCCCGCCGCATCTACGAACTCTCCCGCGAGATGGTCGAGTTCCAGCGCGCCACCCGCCCCCTGGTGGGGATGCTGCACGGCCTGATGGCGGGATTCTCCAAGTACGGCACGGACGAGGAGCTCCAGCGGTACCTGCGCGACGTCGCCGACCACGTCACCCACACCAGCGAGCGGGTCGACGCCTTCCGCCAGGCCCTCACCGAGATCCTCACCGTGAACACCACGCTGGTCACCCAGGAGCAGAACGCGGAGATGCGGGCCCTGGCGGAGGCGGGCTTCGAGCAGAACGAGGAGATCAAGAAGATCTCCTCGTGGGCGGCGATCCTGTTCGCCCCCACCCTGGTGGGGACGATCTACGGCATGAACTTCGCGCACATGCCGGAGCTGCGCTGGGTGTTCGGGTACCCCTTCGCCATCCTCCTGATGGCCGTCGTGTGCGTCACCCTGTACGTCGTCTTCAAGCGGCGGGACTGGCTCTGAGGGCCCGGCCGCTCAGCCGGGGGCGGGCGGCGGACCCGCCTCCCAGCCGGTCCAGCGGTGGACGGTGACCGCGATCACCGGGCCGCCCGGCGGCTCGTCCTGGTACTGCGGGTACTTGCGCTGGAGCCGGGTGAGCGCGTCCTCGTAGGCCCGCCGCGCCTCGGGGGACGCCGCGTCGGGCGTCACGATCCGCGCGCCGCCGTCGGCCCGGGCCCACCACAGCCGCCCCCAGTCCTCGTCGTAGGCGTCCGCCAGCAGGCACACGGCCGGGGTGACGGCGACGTTGTGCAGCCGTTTCAGCCCGGACGTGCTCTTGGGCTTGTGGTCGACCGCGGTGACGATCCCGTCCTCACCGTGGGCGGCGAACACCACCGGCACCAGGTGGGGGCGGCCGGCCGCGTCCACCGTGGCCAGCCGTGCCACCCGGGCGGCGGCGAACCGGCGCCGTGTCTCGTCGGGGTCCATCTGCGGCACGGGTGTCTCCTCTCCCCGGTCGCGTCGTGGCGGACTCTCCTCCGCTTCGCGCCGGGTACCCCGGCCGGACCCGGGCGACAACATGCGGACCGCCCTCCCGGGCAGGAACCCCAGAAATAGTTCACATTTTCGATATTGCTCGGCGTGCGCCGCGGCACCCCGCCCGGCCCCGCCGCGCCTTCCGCAAGCTCGGCCAACCGTGTGACCTGGGGGCGAACACATCGGGAAACAGGCCGCGTTGCCTACGATCGACCTGTGGTCACCTTCTTCCTCGAACGCACCGCCCCGCTGTCCGTCGACGAGGCGTGGCGCCGGCTCACCCAGTGGTCCCGCCACGCCGACGTGGTCCCGCTGACCCGCATCACCGTGGTCACGCCCGAGCCGACCGGCGAGGGCACCCGCTTCGTGGCCCGTTCGGGGGTCGGCCCGCTCGCCTTCGACGATCCCATGGTGGTCACCGTCTGGCACCCGCCCGCCGACGGCGGGGCCGGCCTGTGCCGCCTGGAGAAACGGGGCCGTGTCGTCAAGGGCTGGGCGGAGATCGAGGTACGGCCGGGCCCCGGCGGCCGCACCCGGGTGCGGTGGCGCGAGGAGGTGCGGATCGCGTACCTCCCCGGCCTCTTCGACCCCGTGGTGGAACGGACGGCACGCACCGTGTTCGGCCGGGCGGTGAACGGGCTGCTGCGGCGCCCGTGACGACCGCCGCCGCGCGGGGACCCGCGGATCGCCGGTCCCCGCGCCGGGGTGCCGTCACCCCGGCGCGGAGGCGGCGTCGGGCGCTGTCGTCCGTGCCGTCGCGGCGTCGTCCGGGGCCGTCCCACGGGCCGTCCCACGGGCCGTCACGACGGCGTGGGCACCCTCGACCCGGCCATCGCGCCGTCGTCCGGGGGAAGCAGGCGGGACCAGACCGAGCGCCGGGCCGCGGCCAGGGCCAGCCGTTCGCGCGGCGGACGCGGGCCGACCGGCCGCCAGACGAGGGCGGTGTCCCCGGCCGAGCCGGAGCGTGTCCGCAGGGCCACCACGTCGTCCCGGCCGAGCAGCGCGTGGCGGAAGAGGGTGTGGCTGCCGCTGTCCTCGACGAGCGTGTCGGGCGTCCAGCCGTGTTCCGCGAGCCGGGCCAGGACGGCGGACGCGTAGCCGGGGGCCCGCCGGGCGGGGAACCACAGCAGCCGCCGGCCGGTGAGATCGCCCCACCCGAGTTCCGCGCGCCCGGCGAGCGGATGCCGGCGGTGCACCACGACGCCCAGGGGTTCGTCGGCGACCGTGCGCAGCTCCAGGCCCCGCGCGTCGTCGGGCGGGGTGCGCAGGACGCCGTAGGCCAGCGTCCCGGCGCGCAGCAGCTCGCCCATGCGCGCGGAGTCGGTCCGCTCGTACGTCAGGCGCAGGGGCCCGTGGCGCGTCAGGATCCGCTCGGTGCGCTCCAGGACCTCCGGTGCCACGCCCGCGCACACGCCGACGGTGGCGGCCCGGCAGGTGGAGCGGGCCGCGGCCACGGCGGAGTTCAGCGTGTTCAGCGTCTGGTGGACACCGTCGAGGAGCAGCCGTCCGGCCTCGGTGAGTTCCATGCCCCGCGGCCGGCGCCGGAACAGGGCCGTGCCGACGCGCCGTTCCAGCAGCGCGATCTGCTGGCTGAGGCTGGGCTGGGCGATGCGCAGCCGTCGGGCGGCCTCGGTGACGGTGCCCGCCTCGGCGACGGCGGCGAAGTACCGCAGCGGACGCAGCTCCAGGTCCGGCAGTGGGCCCAAGGCCCCCTCCTGCGGCCGGCATCCGCCGTCCCCTTCGCCGTCCCCGGCCCGGACCGTCCTCACCACCCGCTCCCACCCGTGCCCATAGGCCCCAGCCTATGGCCCTCTCGGCAACAGGTCCTGGTCCCGGGCACGCCCGTGCCGTTGGGTGGAGGCATGTACGTCATCGTGTTCAGGTACCTCGTCCCGCTGGAGCGGATCGACGCGCTCAGGGAGGCCCACTACACCCACCCCGAGGGGGTGTTCGCCCGGGGACTGGCCCGTCTCGCCGGGCCCCTGGAGCCCCGGACCGGCGGGGTCGTCCTCGCCGACGGGCCGCGCTCCGCGATCGAGGCCGCCGTCGCCTCGGACCCCTTCGTCACGAGCGGCTCCGCCACGGCGGAGATCCTGGCCTTCCGCCCGGTGTGGACGCGGGCCGAGAATCCCGCACCGGGCACGGGTGGGAGCGCCTGGCCCGGAGGAGACACGAACGGGCCTGTCACACCACGCGGTTGACGGGTGCCCGGCTCCGTCGGCTCAGGCCACCGACCCCATCCGCCGCGCCGGCGCCGGCGCCTCGTCGTGGTGGATGGGTGTGTGCGCTCCGGTCAGGGAGACCCCGCTGCCGCCGCGCCGGTCCGCGACGATCTCGGCGGCGATGGACAGGGCCGTCTCCTCCGGGGTGCGGGCGCCGAGGTCGAGGCCGATGGGCGAGTGGAGGCGGGCCAGCTCCAGCTCCGTGACGCCCTCTTCGCGCAGCCGCTCGGTGCGGTCCAGGTGGGTGCGGCGGGAGCCCATCGCGCCGACGTACGCCACCGGAAGGCGCAGCGCCCGCTTCAGCAGGGGCACGTCGAACTTGGCGTCGTGCGTCAGCACGCACAGCACGGTGCGGCCGTCCGTCTCGGTGCGCTCCAGGTACCGGTGGGGCCACTCGACGACGATCTCGTCGGCGTCAGGGAAACGGGTCCGCGTGGCGAAGACCGGACGGGCGTCGCACACCGTGACGTGGAAGCCCAGGAACTTGCCGGCGCGCACCAGCGCCGACGCGAAGTCGATCGCGCCGAAGACGATCATCCGGGGCGGCGGCACCGACGACTCCACCAGCAGGGTGAGCGGGGTCCCGCAGCGGGAGCCCCGCTCACCGATCTCCAGGGTGCCGGTGCGTCCGGCGTCCAGCAGGGCCGCCGCCTCGCCCGCCACCGTGCGGTCGAGCTCCGGGTGCGCGCCGAAACCGCCCTCGTGGGTGCCGTCCGGGCGGACCAGCAGGGCCCGGCCCCTCAGTCCGCCCGGGCCGGAGACGATCCGGGCGAGCGCCGCCGCCTCGCCGCGCCCGGCGGCGGCCAGCGCGGCGGCGAGGACGGTACGGACCGGGTCGGCGGCCCGTACCGGGGTGACGAGGACGTCGATGATCCCGCCGCAGGTCAGGCCCACGGCGAAGGCGTCCTCGTCGCTGTATCCGAAGCGTTCCAGGACGGTTTCGCCGTCCTGGAGCGCCTGGCGGCACAGGTCGTACACCGCGCCTTCCACACAGCCGCCGGAGACCGAGCCGATCGCCGTGCCGTCGGCGTCCACCGCGAGGGCGGCGCCCGGGCGGCGGGGCGCGCTGCCGCCCACGGCCACCACGGTGGCCACGGCGAAGTCGCGGCCCTGTCCGAGCCACCGGTTCAGGTCCTCGGCGATGTCCAGCATCTGTCGGTCTCCTTCAACGGCTTCGACCTGCGGTATGGCTGACGGGACGTCAGTGCACGCCCAGCCAGCCCTCGATCGGGTGGAGGGCGAAGTACACCAGGAAGATCACCGCCAGTCCCCACATGAAGGCGCCGATCTCCCGCGCCCTGCCCTGGGCGGCCTTGATGGCGGCGTAGGAGACGACGCCGGCCGCCACACCGGTGGTGATGGTGTACGTGAACGGCATCAGGACCACGGTGAGGAACACCGGGATCGCGGTGGCGCGGTCGGCCCAGTCCACGTGCCGGGCGTTCGTCAGCATCAGGGCGCCGATGACCACCAGAGCGGCGGACGCGACCTCCTGGGGGACGATCGCGGTGAGCGGGGTGAAGAACAGGCAGGCCGCGAAGAACAGGCCGGTGACCACCGAGGCGAGGCCGGTGCGGGCGCCCTCGCCCACGCCGGTCGCCGACTCGATGAAGACGGTCTGGCCGGAGCCGCCCGCCACGCCGCCGATCGCGCCGCCCGCGCCGTCGATGAACAGCGCCTTGGACAGGCCCGGCATCCGGCCCTTGTCGTCGGCGAGTCCGGCCTCGGTGCCGACACCGATGATGGTGGCCATCGCGTCGAAGAAGCCGGCCAGCACGAGGGTGAAGACGATCATGCCGACCGTCATCGCGCCGACCTTGCCCCAGCCGCCGAACTCCACGTGCCCGAAGAGCGAGAAGTCCGGCATCGAGACCGCGCTGCCGTGCAGTTCGGGGGCCCCGGCGGCCCACGCGCCGGCCTTGACGACCCCGGCGGCGTTGAGGACGGCCGCGACGGCGGTGCCGGAGACGATGCCGATGAGGATGGCGCCGGGGATGTTCCGGGCCTGGAGCACGAAGATCAGCAGCAGGGTGCCGGCGAAGAGCAGCACGGGCCAGCCGGCGAGCTCGCCCGCCGGGCCGAGGGTGACCGGGGTGGCCTTGCCCTGGTGCACGAAGCCGGACTTGTAGAAGCCGATGAGGGCGATGAACAGGCCGATGCCCATGGTGATCCCGTGCTTGAGCGCCACCGGGATCGCGTTCATGATCATCTCACGCAGGCCGGTGACGACCAGCAGCATGATGACCACGCCGTAGACCACGCACATGCCCATGGCCTGCGGCCAGGTCATCTGCGGGGCGACCTGCGAGGACAGGACGCCGGAGACGGACAGGCCGGCGGCGAGGGCGAGCGGCACCTTGCCGAAGAACCCCATCAGCAGGGTGGTGAAGGCCGCAGCGAAGGCGGTCGCGGTGATCACGGCCTTCTGGCCGAGGGTGTCCCCCGCCGCGTCCTTGCCGGACAGGATCAGGGGGTTGAGCAGCAGGATGTACGCCATCGCCATGAAGGTGGTGACGCCGCCGCGCACCTCGCGCGCGATCGAGGACTCCCGCAGGGATATGTGGAAGTAGCGGTCGAGCCAGGACCGGCCGGCCGGGACGCGGGTTCCCGCGCCCGCCTCCTCGGCGGTGGTCCTGGGCTCCACGGATTGCTGGGTCATGGGCCATCTCCCAAGGTTCACAGGGGCACCCGGCGCCCGCGAGGGCGTACGGGATTTGGGAATGGACGACCCGGGGGACGGCCCGAGACGAACATGGAGGGGTGGGGTCCGGGGGACACGGGTCCCCCGGGGTGACGCACCTGCTCAACTCCCGCGGGATCACGTGCCGGTGAGGTGCTCCGGCCGTACCGGCGTGCGGTTGAGCTCCAGCCCGGTCGCGTTCCGGATCGCCGCGAGGACGGCCGGGGTGGACGACAGGGTGGGGGCCTCGCCGATGCCGCGCAGCCCGTACGGCGCGTGGTCGTCGGCGAGTTCGAGCACGTCGACGGGGATGGTCGGCGTGTCGAGAATGGTGGGGATGAGGTAGTCCGTGAAGGAGGGGTTCCGCACCTTGGCGGTCTTCGGGTCGACGACGATCTCCTCCATGACCGCGATGCCGAGGCCCTGGGTGGTGCCGCCCTGGATCTGGCCGACCACGGACAGCGGGTTGAGCGCCTTGCCGACGTCCTGGGCGCAGGCCAGCTCGATCACCTTCACCAGGCCGAGTTCGGTGTCGACCTCGACGACGGCGCGGTGCGCGGCGAAGGAGTACTGCACATGGCCGTTGCCCTGGCCGGTGCGCAGGTCGAAGGGCTCGGTCGGCCGGTGCCGCCACTCCTCCTCGACCTCGACGGCCTCGTCCTCCAGGACCTCGGCCAGGTCGGCGAGCACCTCGCCGGCGTCGGTGACGACCTTGCCGCCCTCCAGCAGCAGTTCGGCGTTGGCCCAGGCCGGGTGGTGGGAGCCGAACTTGCGGCGGCCGATCTCCAGGACCCTCTCGCGGACGAGCTCGCACGCGTTCCTCACCGCGCCGCCGGTGACGTACGTCTGCCGGGAGGCCGAGGTGGAGCCGGCCGAGCCGACCCGGGTGTCCGCCGGGTGGATGGTCACCTGGGCGACGCCCAGCTCGGTGCGGGCGATCTGCGCGTGGACGGTGACGCCGCCCTGGCCGACCTCCGCCATGGCGGTGTGCACGGTGGCGACCGGCTCACCGGCGAGGACCTCCATGCGGACCCTGGCGGTGGAGTAGTCGTCGAAGCCCTCGGAGAAGCCGACGTTCTTGATGCCGACCGCGTAGCCGACACCGCGTACGACGCCCTCGCCGTGCGTGGTGTTGGACAGGCCGCCGGGCAGCTGCCGTACGTCCGCGCCCTCGGAGCTCTCCCACTGGCGCTCGGGCGGCAGCGGCATCGCCTTGACGCGGCGCAGGAGTTCGGCGACCGGGGCCGGGGAGTCGACCGGCTGCCCGGTCGGCATGAGCGTGCCCTGCGACATCGCGTTGAGCTGCCGGAACTCCACCCGGTCCATGCCGACGGCGTCGGCGAGCTTGTCCATCTGCGCCTCGTAGGCGAAGCACGCCTGCACCGCGCCGAAGCCGCGCATGGCGCCGCAGGGCGGGTTGTTGGTGTAGAGGGCGATGGCCTCGATGTCCACGTCGTCGACGACGTAGGGGCCGACGCCGAGCGAGGAGGCGTTGCCGACGACCGCCGGGGAGGCGGAGGCGTACGCGCCGCCGTCGAGGACGATGCGGCACTTCACGTGGGTCAACTTGCCCTCGCGCGTGGCCCCGTGCTCGTAGGTCAGCTTCGCGGGATGGCGGTGGACGTGGCCGAAGAAGGACTCGAAGCGGTTGTAGACGATCTTGACGGGCTTGCCGGTGCGCAGCGCGAGCAGGCAGGCGTGGATCTGCATGGACAGGTCCTCGCGGCCGCCGAACGCGCCGCCGACGCCGGCCAGCGTCATCCGTACCTTGTCCTCGGGCAGGCCGAGCACGGGCGCCATCTGCCGCAGGTCGCTGTGCAGCCACTGCGTGGCGATGTAGAGGTGGACGCCGCCGTCCTCCTCCGGCACGGCGAGACCGGACTCGGGGCCGAGGAAGGCCTGGTCCTGCATGCCGAAGTGGTACTCGCCCCTGACGACGAAGTCCGCCCTGCCCGCGGCCTCCTGCGCGTCTCCGCGCACGATCGGCTGGCGGTGCACGATGTTGGGGTGCGGTACGTGACCGACGTGGTGATCCGTGCGGTTCTCGTGGACGAGGATCGCGTCCGGGGCGGTCGCGGAGGCCTCGTCGGTGATGACCGGCAGTTCCCTGTACTCGACCTTGATCTTGGCGGCGGCGCGGCGCGCGGTCTCCGGGTGGTCGGCGGCGACGATCGCGACGGGCTCGCCGTGGTGGCGGACCTTGCCGTGGGCGAGGACCGGGGTGTCCTGGATCTCCAGGCCGTAGTGCCTCACCTCGGTCGGCAGGTCGTCGTAGGTCATGACGGCGTACACACCGGGCAGGGCGAGGGCCTCGCTCGTGTCGATCGAGACGATCTCGGCGTGCGCGACCGTGGAGCGCAGGATCTGGCCCCAGAGCATGTCCTCGTGCCACATGTCGGAGGAGTACGCGAACTCACCGGTGACCTTGAGGGTGCCGTCCGGGCGGAGCGTGGACTCGCCGATGCCGCCCTTGGTCTGGGAGCCCTGAGTGATCCTCGTCGGAGCGCCGAGGGGGGCACCGCCCTGCCCGAACGCGGTGGAGAGCTTGGGGGACGGCATGGTCACACCCCTTCGGACTGCCGGGCGGCCGCGAGGCGGACCGCGTCCATGATCTTCTCGTAGCCCGTGCAGCGGCACAGGTTGCCCGACAGTGCCTCGCGGATGTCCGCGTCGCTCGGGTCGGGGTTGCGCTCCAGCATCTCGTCGGCGGCGACCAGCAGCCCCGGGGTGCAGAAGCCGCACTGGACGGCGCCGGCGTCGATGAACGCCTGCTGGACGGGCGAGAGTTCGCCGCCCTCGCCGGTCTGGGAGTCGGTGCCCTCGGCCCGCCGTCCCGCGGCCTCGTCCGCTGACGTGCCCCGGGCGTCCGTGCCGCGGGCGCGCTGCCTGGCGAAGTCGGCCAGGCCCTCCACGGTGACGACCTCGCGGCCCTCGGCCTGGCCGGCGGCGACCAGGCAGGAGCAGACGGGCACGCCGTCCAGGCGGACCGTGCAGGAGCCGCACTCGCCCTGCTCGCAGGCGTTCTTGGAGCCCGGAAGGCCGAGGCGCTCGCGCAGGACGTAGAGCAGGGACTCGCCCTCCCAGACGTCGTCGGCCTCCTGCGGGCGGCCGTTGACGGTGAAGTTGACGCGCATTACGCAGCTCCCTCCGAGGTGCGGCGGGCGCCGCGGTACGACTCCCAGGTCCAGGTCAGCGTCCGGCGGGCCATGACGCCGACCGCGTGGCGGCGGTAGCTCGCGGTGCCCCGGACGTCGTCGATCGGGTTGCAGGCGGCGGAGCACAGCTCGGCGAACCGCTTGGCGACCGACGGGGTGATGATCTTTCCGTTGTCCCAGAAGCCGCCCTCGTCGAGCGCGGCGTTCAGGAAGTCCTCGGCGGCCCGGGCGCGGACGGGCGTAGGAGCCGCCGAGCCGATGCCGGTGCGGACCGTACGGGTCTCGGGGTGCAGGGCCAGACCGAAGGCGCAGACCGCGATGACCATGGCGTTGCGGGTGCCGACCTTGGAGTACTGCTGCGGGCCGTCCGCCTTCTTGATGTGGACGGCGCGGATCAGCTCGTCGGGGGCGAGCGCGTTGCGCTTCACACCGGTGTAGAACGCGTCGATCGGGATGCGGCGGGTGCCGCGCACCGACTCGGCCTCGACCTCGGCGCCCGCGGCGAGCAGGGCCGGGTGGGCGTCGCCGGCCGGGGAGGCGGTGCCGAGGTTGCCGCCGACGCCGCCGCGGTTGCGGATCTGCGGGGAGGCGACCGTGTGCGAGGCGAGCGCCAGGCCCGGCAGCTCGGCTCGCAGGTGCTCCATGATCTTGGTGTACGGCACCGAGGCGCCGAGCCGCACGCTGTCCTCGCCGACCTCCCACTCGTAGAGATCGCCGACGCGGTTCAGGTCGAGGAGGTACTCGGGCCGGCGGTGGTCGAAGTTGATCTCGACCATCACGTCGGTGCCACCCGCAATCGGCACAGCGGTGGGGTGCTCCGCCTTCGCGGCGAGCGCCTCCTCCCAGCTGGCGGGGCGAAGGAAGTCCATGACCGGCTCTCTTCTTCGTCTCGTGGGGCGTACAGATCGAGCCAATCCGTGTGCGGCGGCCGAGGCTCTTTCCTGTGCTGTTTACGCGGAGTGCCGTCAGTACACAGCTCTGTGCGCCGGAGGGGTCAGTCACCGAAACCATGAAGGAGTTGGCTGGCCAGTGCGGGCATCTTGTAGATTCGTATGAACGGAGGCCGTCCGTAACCTCTCGGCTTTCCCCTGGAAACAGAGGACACGGCCCTCACCTCGGCGGAACCTGCTCACCGGCCGCACGGCCGGGCTCGCCACAAGACCCCTCATAGTTTTCTAGACACGGAACGGCGGCGACGAGAATGCGGCTGCGCGCACTGCTGGACACCGATGCGCTGGGCCTGAGACTGCTCGGCGGCCAGGAGGAGCTGGAGCGCACCGTGCGGGGCGTGATGACCACCGACCTGCGCGACCCCAGCCGCTATCTCTCCGGCGGCGAGCTGGTGCTGACCGGTCTGGCCTGGCGGCGCGACGCCGACGACTCCGAGCCGTTCGTACGGATCCTCGTGCAGGCCGGCGTGGCCGCGCTGGCCGCCGGCGAGGCCGAGCTGGGAGAGGTGCCGGAGGACCTGGTGACGGCCTGCGCCCGGCACCGGCTGCCGCTGTTCGCGGTGCACGAGTCGGTGGCGTTCGCGACGATCACCGAGCACGTCGTACGGCAGGTGTCCGGCGAGCGCGCCGGGGACCTCGCGGCCGTGGTGGACCGGCACCGCCGGATGATGACGTCAGGCCCGGCCGGCGGAGGCCCGGACGTGGTCCTGGACCTGCTCGGCTCCGACCTGGACCTGCGGGCCTGGGTGCTCTCCCCCGCCGGGCGGCTGATCGCCGGGGCCGAGGGGGCGGGACCGGCGCTGCCCGCCGAGGTGTGCGGCACGCTCGCCGCCGAGCACCTGTCGGCCGCCCGCACCGGGCGGCGCGGCCCGCACCGGGTGACCGTGGGGACCACCACGTACTCGCTCTTCCCGATCCGCGGCACCGGCCGTGGGGCGCAGGGCGCGCAGGCCGCGCGGGACGTGCGCGAGACGGTGCTGTCGGACTGGCTGCTGGCCGTGGAGGCGGACGCGGGCGACTGGCCCGCGGAGCGGCTGGACCTGCTCCAGGGCGTCACCCAGCTGATCGCGGTCGAGCGGGACCGGCGGGACGCCGCGCGCACGGTGCGGCGGCGGCTGGCGCAGGAGGTGCTGGAACTGGTGCAGGCCGGCGCGGCGCCCGCCGAGATCGCCGCGCGGCTGCGGGTCGCGGCGCCGGTGCTGCTGCCCGGGCTCGGCACCGCCCCGCACTGGCAGGTGGTCGTGGCCCGGGTGGAGTGGGAGGGCGCCGAGATCGACGGCGGTCCGGTCGCCCAGTCCCTGCTGGAGGAGATCCTGGTCGCCCCCACAGCGGGCCCGTCGGGCGAGGCGTACTCCGGCGGCGCCGAGTCCGCCGACCGGATCGCCGTGGCCCACACGGGCGACGAGGCGGTCGCCCTCGTTCCGCTGCCGGCCGTCCCGGCCGGGAACGACGGCTCCGAGCCGGGCATCCTCGCCGACGCGCTCCTCGAGTCCGTACGCGATCCGCTGTCGGCCGGTCTCGACGGCGACGGGCGGGTCACCCTCGGCGTCAGCGCGGCCGTGCACTCGGCGGAGGGGCTGCGCGGGGCGCTGGAGGAGGCACGGCACGCGCGGCGGGTGGCCGCGGCCCGGCCCGGCCGGGTGTGCGCGGCGGGGCACCAGGAGCTCGCCTCGCACGTCCTGCTGCTCCCGTTCGTGCCGGACGACGTACGCCGCGCCTTCACCGCCCGCCTGCTCGACCCGCTGCGCGACTACGACCGCCGGCACCGCGCCGAGCTGATCCCGACCCTGGAGGCCTTCCTCGACTGCGACGGGTCCTGGACGCGCTGCGCGAGCCGGCTCCACCTGCACGTCAACACGCTGCGGTACCGGGTCGGGCGGATCGAGCAGTTGACGGGGCGTGACCTGGGGCGCCTGGAGGACAAGCTGGACTTCTTCCTGGCGCTGCGCATGAGCTGAGGTGGGCCGGGCCCCCGGCGGCGGCCGGCGGCCGGGCGCGTCGCGCGCCCGCCGTCGGACGACTTTGTGAAATCCTTCACCCACCCTCTTGGCCGGGCCACGGAATTCGTGCTGAGATGCGGCCACCACTCAAGGCTCGATGGCGTGCTCGGGGAGGGCAACGTGGCGCATACCGCCATGTCTGGTAACGGAACGACCGCTGGTGACGATCCACTCCAGACCGCGGTATGGCGGCTGCGCTCACGCGCGTGCTGGGCCGACGCCGCATCACTGCTCCAACCGGTCACCGCGGCCGCCGCGCTGCAGCGGGCCGGGCTGCTGGTGGAACGGTGCCTGTACACCGAGCAGGGCTGGGAGGAGGCGGAGGACGCGCTGCGCACCGCGGAGGCCCTGGCGCACAGCGACGAGGAGCGGGGCGCGGCCGCTTGTGAACGGGGGCAACTCGCCTACGCGGCCACGCTGCACACGGTGCGGGACCGGGCGGACGAGGCGCGCGCGGCGCTGGGCCGGGCCGCGGCCCTGATTCCTCCGGGGGCGCCCGGACGGGCGCTGCTGGACTTCCGGCGCGGTCTGCTCGCCGAGAACCTCACCCGGTCTCCGCAGGCCGCGCGTGCCGCCTACCGCCGCGCGCACGCGGGCGCCACCGCCCACGCGGACCCGCTGCTGCTGTCCTTCACCTGGCGGCACCTGGCCGGACTCGCCCTGCGCGACGGCGAGTTGGCCGAGGCCCGGCACGGCTTCGCCGAATCCCTCCGGATCCGCGAGGAGTTGGGCTATCTGGTCGGCACGGCCCCGGCCCTGGCGTCCCTGGCGGACGCCGAGGCGGAACCGGAGGCGTCCCGCCTGCGCGAGGAGGCCCGACGCCTCTACCGCCTCCTCGGCGGCGTCCCCACCTGGCTCTCCCGCCATCTGGCCACGCCCCCTCCGGCCGCGGGGGCGGCGGCCACGGCCTGAGAGCCGCCGGGTGCGGTTCCGGGCGCTCCTGCCAGCCGAAATGTCTGGAATGTCACCCTGTCCGGCGGAGTGGTGTTGCTCAGAGGAACCTGAGAGGTTGCCGTGACAGGGTGACGAATCCGAACACGCGGGCGGTTGCACCATGCCCGCCTGCACCCCCCACGGCCGCCCCTGGAGGAGCGCCTGATGAGTCTGATCAACGGCCTGCCCGCGCACGTTCTGCTGGTCCACATCGTCGTCGTCCTGGTGCCGCTGAGCGCGCTGGTCCTGGTCGTCTGCGCGATCTGGCCGCAGGCCGCCCGGCGGCTCGGGCTGGCGCTGCCGATCCTCGCCCTGGTCGCCCTGGCGAGCGTGCCCCTGACGACCGACGCCGGTGAGTGGCTGGAGCGGCACGTGGACAGCGACCCGCTGGTCCGCAACCACGCCGAGCTGGGCGACGGGCTGCTTCCGTGGGTGGTCGGCCTGTTCGTGCTGGCGGCCGGTGTCTGGTGGATCGCCCGCCGCACTCCGGCGGAGGGCTCGGGCGCGCGTTCGGGTTCGGTGCTGCGGATCGTCGCGGCCGTGCTGTCCGTGGTGGTCGCCGCGGGCGCGACCGTCGACGTCTACCGCATCGGCGACTCCGGGGCGAAGGCCGCGTGGCACGACGCCTACTCGAAGACGCCGACCAAGGGCGACGGAGACAAGGGCGACGGCGACGAGGGCTGACCGCTCCGCGTGGCGCCGCGCCGTCCGGTCAGGGGGCGCGGCGCCCGCGCGCGACTCGGGCCCGGCCGGGGGCGGCAGCCTCCGGCCGGGCCCGCTTCGGTCCTGTCGACGCGCACGGCGTGAAGACGGTCGGGCCGGGCACGCTTCGGGTCGGCGGCCCCTACGGCGCACGAGCTCCAGGCCGGGC
The DNA here is from genome assembly GCF_044746005.1 of Streptomyces sp. NPDC086766. Lineage (NCBI taxonomy): Bacteria > Bacillati > Actinomycetota > Actinomycetes > Kitasatosporales > Streptomycetaceae > Streptomyces > Streptomyces sp. NPDC086766. The sequence continues at coordinate 111,620 of NZ_JBIVBI010000008.1, forward strand.
CGGGCCGATCAGCCCGTGCAGGCGAAGTGCTCGTGCACCAGCGAGCGCACGGCGTCCGGGTCCCGCGCGACCAGCGCGTCCAGCAGGGCCGTGTGCTCCGCCGCGTCGGCGATCAGGTCGGCGACGGCGGGACCGGCGGGGCCGCCGACGAGGGGCCACTGGGCGCGCCGGTGGAGGTCCTCGGCGATACGGACGAGCTGTTCGTTGCCGGTGAGGGAGAGCACCGCGCGATGGAAGGCGCGGTCGGACTCGGCGTAGGTCGCCCGGCAGCCCGAGGACGCGGCCCGGACGGTCGCCTCCGCGAGCGGCCGGAGTTCCGCCCAGCGCTGCGGCGGCACGGTGCGCGCCAGCCGCAGCAGCACCGGCACCTCGATCAGGGCCCGCACCTCGGCCAGCTCGGCCAGCTCACGGGCGCCGCGCTCGGCCACCCGGAAGCCGCGGTTGGGCACCACCTCGACGGCGCCCTCCTGGGCGAGCTGCTGCATCGCCTCCCGCACCGGCGTCGCCGAGACGCCGAAGCGCTCGCCGAGCGCGGGCGCCGAGTACACCTCGCCGGGCCTCAGGTCTCCGGCCACGAGGGCGGTGCGGAGGGCGTCGAGGATCTGGCCGCGCACGGAGGAGCGCCGCACGACGGGGCGGGGGGCCGGCAGGGGCCGCTCGCCGTGCGTGTGCTCGCCCCGGGCGCCCGCTGCCGGGACGTTTCCTCCGTCCCGCTCGCGCCGCCCGTCGGCGGCCCGCGGCTGCGGCGGCACCAGCGCCGCGACCGGCCGGACCTCCGGCGCTCCGGTCCCGGCGGAGTCCTGCGCGCCCTGCTTCACGGTCACTCCTCCGGGCTTGTGGCTGCTTGCGGTCATTACGACGGGTTGTTACTCGTCCGTCAAGCACCTTAGGCCCAAGAGAGCGATCGTTCACATTTCACATGATTCAACTTAGGCAAGCCTTGCTTCGTCCGAACGCGCATCGGCGGCTCACACATCCGTTCCGCTCGGCCGTGGCGGGCGCCGCGCACCACCGCGAGACGGCCACGCGGGGCACGCTCGCGCCGTGAGCTCGCGCACACGCCGGCACCGACACGGCCACGGCGACTTCACAACTTCCTCACCCGTCGCGGGAACTTTCCGCGGAACCATCCGTGCGGGTAGTCTTATTCGAACTCAACTCCCGCCGCTCAAGCGGCAGTTCGAGCAAAACGCTGCCCTGGGCATCCCCTTGCGCTTCCTTGGCGGCCTCTTGCCCCGAAACCCCCTGAGGCGCGGCGGGATTGGGCCACTATGGCGGGCGTTACGCCCTATCCCAATGCAAGGGACCCAGATGAGATTGACCGACATATCGCTGAACTGGCTGCTTCCGGGCGCCGTACTGCTCCTGGGCATGCTGGCGGCGGTTGCGGTGCTCGCGCGCGGCAAGCGCTCCTCCGGGGAGAAAGCGAGCGCGGACGACTCGTGGGAGCGCAGCGAGGAGCGCCGCAGGCGGAAGGAGGCCGTCTACGGCACGGCCTCCTACGTGCTTCTGTTCTGCTGTGCGGCGGTCGCCGCCGCACTCTCGTTCCACGGCCTGGTCGGCTTCGGCCAGCAGAATCTCGGCCTCACCGACGGCTGGGAGTACCTGGTGCCGTTCGGGCTGGACGGCGCGGCGATGTTCTGTTCCGTGCTCGCGGTGCGCGAGGCCAGCCACGGTGACGCGGCGCTGGGCTCCCGGATACTCGTGTGGACGTTCGCGGGCGCCGCGGCCTGGTTCAACTGGGTGCACGCGCCGCGGGGCCTGGGACACGCGGGCGCCCCGCAGTTCTTCTCCGGCATGTCCCTGTCCGCGGCGGTGCTGTTCGACCGCGCGCTGAAGCAGACCCGCCGGGCCGCGCTGCGCGAGCAGGGGCTGGTGCCGCGTCCGCTGCCGCAGATCCGTGTGGTCCGCTGGATGCGGGCGCCCCGCGAGACCTACAAGGCCTGGTCGCTGATGCTGCTGGAGGGCGTGCGCAGCCTCGACGAGGCGGTCGAGGAGGTCCGCGAGGACCAGCGCCAGAAGGAGGAGAACCGGCGGCTGCGGCGCGAGCAGCAGCGTGTCGAGCGGGCGCAGCTCAAGGCCATCAGCCGCGGGCACCGCGGCTTCGTCGGGCGCGGCGGCCGGCAGGTCGAGACGCAGGCCCTCGAGCGGGGCTCCTCTCAGGTCACCGCGGAGCCTGCCATATCCGCGACGGAACAGCTGCCCGTGCGCGCGCGTCCCTCCCTGCAGCCCGTCCGCAAGGCCTCTGACCCGATCACCGTCGACCTCACCGCGGAGGACGACACGATGGCCCTGCCGCGTCTGGACTCGCTGGAGCGCAAACTCAAGGATCTGGAGCAGCAGTTCGGCTGAGGCCGGGCCACGGCCACGGCTGCCGCACGGCCCGCCGGGTCCGGCGCACGGCCACGGAGCGAAGGGGCGCGTCCCGCGCGGGACGCGCCCCTTCGCTGTCCCCGCACACCGATCGCGGCCGTCCCCCGAGCACCTCACCGGTCGCCCGCCGGGAACCGGCCGAGGACCGGTCAAGGACCGGCCGAGGCTCGCATCAGGCCGCTTCCGCGCCCAGTTCGAACCATACGGACTTGCCGACCCGGTGCGTACAGACTCCCCAGGCGTCGGCGAGGGACTGCACCAGCACCAGGCCCCGGCCGTGCGTGTCCTCGTCGGCGCCCGGCAGACGGAGCCGCGGCCTGCGGGACACGAAGTCCCTGACCTCCACGCGCAGTCCGCGCGGTGACACGGTGGCCGTCAGGATCGCGTCGTCGTCGGTGTGGACGAGCGCGTTGGTGACGAGCTCGCTGGTGAGCAGTTCCGCGACCGCCGTGGTGCCCGGCTTCCCCCAGTGCCGCAGCAGTGCGCGCAGTTCCCGGCGCGCCTCGGGGACCGCCCCCAGGTCGGCCCGCCCCAGTCTCCGCCTCAGCTGGGGTGCCGCGGCCCGATCCGTGGCGCCGTCGTCCTGGTCCTCCGCCACTTCCTCCACCGTCTGAGCCGAGGAGGCCCCGATCGTCCCGGGACCGCCCCCTCGTGCCTGCCTCTTCATGACCCCCGCCCGCGCGCCGATGTCGGTTCCCCCAGCTCGAACACGTTCACGCCGGATGCATGCCCCGGGGCACACACGCCGAGTCATCCCGCCGCGTCGACGCCCAGGTGTTCGGCCACCACCGCGACACGCCGCGGGCCGCCGGGGCAAAGACGCCGACCGGCCGGCCGAGGCCCTGGATTCCCCGCCCCGGTCCCCACGGCTACAGCTCCCGGGGGTGGACGACCGGACGACATGGGCCCAACTACCGACCGGCGTCTGCCGATTCCGCCGTAGCCGACGGGGGCCGACCGCCCGGCGCGGACGCCCCGGCCGGCCGGTGACGCGAGTCCGGGCACGGCGCGGCCGCTCGCGCAACCCGGCTCGCCGACGGGGAAGTTGGCCGAAGTACGACGGTCGTGAGCCGGTGCGGAGGCGCCGGACCCGTCGGTCCGGCGGACGCGCGGGGATCACGGACGCGGCACATTGCGCAGGTTGGACCGGGCCATCTGCACCATCCGGCCGACGCCGCCCTCCAGCACGACCTTGGAGGCCGACAGCGCGAAGCCGGTCACCATCTCGCGGCGGATCTTCGGCGGGATGGACAGGGCGTTGGGGTCGGTGACGACGTCGACGAGTGCCGGGCCCTTGTGTCCGAAGGCGTCCTTCAGGGCTCCGGCGAGCTGCTTGGGCTTCTCCACCCGGATCCCGTGGGCGCCGCAGGCGCGGGCGACGGCGGCGAAGTCCGGGTTGCGGTTCGTCGTGCCGTAGGCGGGCAGGCCCGCGACCATCATCTCCAGTTCGACCATGCCGAGGGAGGAGTTGTCGAACACCACCACCTTCACCGGCAGTCCGTACTGCACCAGGGTCAGGAAGTCGCCCATCAGCATGGAGAAACCGCCGTCGCCGGACAGGGAGATCACCTGGCGGTCCCGGTCGGTGAACTGGGCACCGATCGCCATCGGCAGGGCGTTCGCCATCGAGCCGTGGGAGAACGAACCGATGATGCGGCGGCGGCCGTTGGGCGAGAGGTAGCGGGCCGCCCAGACGTTGCACATACCGGTGTCGACGGTGAACACCGCGTCGTCGTCGGCGACTTCGTCCAGCACGGAGGCCACGTACTCGGGGTGGACGGGGAGGTGCTTCTCCACCTTCCGTGTGTAGGCCTTCACCACGCCCTCGAGCGCGTCCGCGTGCTTCCTGAGCATCTTGTCGAGGAAGCGCCGGTTCTCCTTGGTCCGCACCCGCGGGATGAGACAGCGCAGGGTCTCCTTCGCGTCGCCCCACACGGCGAGGTCGAGCTTGGAGCGGCGGCCGAGGTTCTCCGGCCGGACGTCGATCTGGGCGATCTGCACGTCGTCCGGCAGGAAGGCGTTGTACGGGAAGTCGGTGCCGATCAGGATCAGCAGGTCGCACTCGTGGGTCGCCTCGTAGGCGGCGCCGTAGCCGAGCAGGCCGCTCATGCCGACGTCGTAGGGGTTGTCGTACTGGATCCACTCCTTGCCGCGCAGCGCGTGCCCGACCGGGGACTTGATCTTCCCGGCGAGCTCCATCACCTCGGCGTGCGCGCCCGCCGTGCCGCTGCCGCAGAACAGGGTGACCCGGTCGGCCTCGTCGATCATCTCGACCAGCTTGTCGATCTCCGCGTCACCGGGGCGGACGCTCGGCCGGGAGGTGACGATCGCGGTCTGGGCGGCCTTCTCCGGCGCGGGCTGGTCGGCGATGTCGCCGGGCAGGGACACCACGCTGACCCCGCGGCGCCCGACCGCGTGCTGGATGGCGGTCTGCAGCAGCCGCGGCATCTGCCGCGGGTTGGAGATCAGCTCGCTGTAGTTGCTGCACTCGCTGAACAGGCGGTCCGGGTGGGTCTCCTGGAAGTAGCCGAGGCCGATCTCGCTGGAGGGGATGTGCGAGGCGAGGGCGATCACCGGCGCCATCGAACGGTGGGCGTCGTAGAGCCCGTTGATGAGGTGCAGGTTGCCGGGGCCGCAGGAGCCGGCGCAGGCCGTCAGCTTCCCGGTGATCTGTGCCTCCGCGCCCGCCGCGAACGCGGCCGTCTCCTCGTGGCGGACATGGATCCAGTCGATGGCGGCGTTGCGGCGGACCGCGTCGACCACGGGGTTGAGGCTGTCGCCGACGACTCCGTAGAGGCGCTTCACGCCGGCGCGGACGAGGATGTCCACGAACTGCTCCGCGACGTTCTGCTTGGCCATGGTTCCCGGTTCCCCTTCGGTTTCTGCGGATCCCTCTGGGTCCATGAATCCACAGCCGCCGCGCTCACGCCTCCCACACGGCGGCGGCCGTACGGTCGTCCGCGTAGCCCTTGACCCGGACCTGGGCGTCCGCCAGGAAGGAGGCGAGGCCGGGCGGATGAGGGCCGGACCACCGGCGCTTCAGGTACGCGGACAGTTCCGGCTCGCCGCGCAGCGGCTCGGCCAGACCGCCGGTGCACATCAGGAACGTGTCACCCGGCCGGGCTACGGAGGCGCGGAAGCGGAAGGGGTCGCGGGGCGGCTGCGGGTCCGGTTCGTACGGGCTCGGCGGGGTGCTGACGCCGAAGTCCATGGTGAGCCGGTCGCCGTCCGGCGTCTCGGCCGGCCGCGCCCCGAAGCCGGCCACGGCGTCGCCGGCCGTCTCGGACACCCGCGGCTCGATGTCCTGCCACTCCCCGTCCCGCAGCCGGAACAGCCCGCCCGCGCCGACGCCGAAGAAGACGCGCGTACGGCAGTGCGGGTCGGCGGGCAGGAGCAGGCAGCGCAGCGTGGCCGTGTACTCCTCCGGATCGATGCCCTGTTCGACGGCGCCGGCCCGGAGTCTGCCGAGGCTGCGGTCGGTGAGGCGGTGCAGCCCGGACTTCAGGTCGCCGCGGCGGGCGGCCCGGATGTCCTCGGCGAGCCGGCCGTGGCTGCGGCCCACGGCCTGCGCGATCCACTGGCACGCCTCGGTGGCGGCGCGGTGCGCTCCCGGGGTCGCGCGGGCGCCCGTCGCCATCGCCACCAGCACCAGCGCCTGCTCGCCAGCGCCGAACCGCGCGGTGAGCAGGGCGTCCCGGCGCGGTTCGCCCCGGTAGCGCGCGGAGTCCCCCCGGACGGAGACCGCCCGCACGGTGCAGGCCCCGTAGCGCGCCCCGTCCAGCACGGTGTCCGGCACCAGATCGTCGAGCGCGTCGGGGTCGGCGAGCGGGAGCGCGGTCGGCTCGGCGTCGTAGGTGGGCGGGCGGGTGCCGACGTAGTCGACGGGGGTGGCGTAGTCGGCGGGGAGGACGAAGTCGGCGGGGTGCGCCTGCTCGACGGGGGCGGAGGGGGCGTCCGGTGAGGCGGGGTGGGAGATCGACGGGGCTTCGGGGCGGCTGGGCACGGCGGCGGGTGAGGCGTCCTCGCGGCTCCGTCCGGGGGCGGGCACGGCCTCGTCGGCCGCAGTGGCGGGCGGTACGTCGGGACGGGGCGGCGGCGGGCTCGGCGGGGCGGAGGCGCCGCGGTCGTCGGCGGACGCGCCGGGCCCGGCGCCGGGGCGCGGCGGCACGGGAGGCGGCGGGGGCGCGGAGGGTAGCGGGGGTGCCGGGGGCTGCGCGGGTGCGGGCGGCTGCGGGGGCGTGGAGGGCTGCGCGGGGGCGGCCTGGGACGAGGGAGCGGGCGCGGAGGGCGTTCGGGGGTCCGAGGGAGGAGAAGCGGCGCCCGCGGGGGACGGAGGAACCCCTGGGGGCGGAGGCGGTGCGGCAGGGGGTTGCGGGACCCCGGAGGAGCGCGTGGACGGTGGGGGCGGAGCGGCAGCGGGGGGCGTCGGCGCGGCGGGGTCCGAGGGCGTGTGCGCGCCTGTCCCGGACACCGTGGGGCTGCCGGGAGCTCGGTCGGTGGGGCCGGAGGGCGTATGCGCGCCTGTCCCGGACACCGTGGGGCTGCCGGGAGCTCGGTCGGTGGGGCCGGAGGAACCGGCGGGCGGACGCGTCTCGCCCGGTCGGCGGGAGGCGCGGTCGGCGGGGCGGGGCGGCTCGGCGGGCGGGCGTCCCACGTCGGGTCGCCCGGAGTCGCGGCCGACGGCCTCCGGCTGCTGTGGCGCGTCCGGGAAGGCGGCCGGTACGGGCGGCGCGGCCCGACGCACCTCCCCGGGGGCGCGCTGCCACCAGTCCGGGCCGGGGCCCGACGGTGCGTCCCCAGGGGCGTCCGGGCCGGAGGGACCGCGGTCCGTCGAGCTGTACGTCCCGGGGGCGCCGGCGGGCCGGGAGGCGGGCGGGGCCGCGTCCTCCGGGGCCGCTTCCCCGGTGTGCGCGGCGCGCGGCGGCACGTCCAGCGTGCCCGCCGCCGAGGCGTACCGGTCGTCCAGGGAGTCCCCCGCGGCCGTGGGCCCGGTGTCCTCCGCGCAGTCGTCCTCGTACAGCTGCTCCCACCAGTCGTCCCCCGGACCGGTGGGCCTTCCCCCCTGCTGGCTCATGCCCCAATTTTCCACCGCACGGGCCGCATGAAAACGGCGCATCCGGAAAATCCGGTGGGCGCCCGCCTTTCGAACGGCGTGTCGGGCCATGCGTCGAACTGCCGTACGAAACAGGGCCGCCGGGCGGTCCCACCCCCCACGGGAGGACCGCCCGGCGACGCCGGAGTGACCCGGTCCGGCTTTTTCGGGTGCCGTCGCACCCCCGGGCCCGGATCACGCTCTGGGTACCGTCCGCGCCGCTGGGCGGGCGGACGGCCGAAACACCGTCGTCCGGGTCACCCGCCGAGTGGGGCCCGCCCCACCGGGAACCCGCTCTGCGGGCCGGGTTCGCGGTCGGTCCGGATTCCGCGTGTGGCCGACATCCGCGCAGGCCACACGCTTTCGGCTGGACAGGTCGGGTGCCGTCGACGCTTCGGTGGCGCCACCTTGTCAGAGGGACGGGTGCTACGGCGATGATGGGCCGAGGCGGGTTTGCGCCGTGGCTGTTTTCCGCCACCACGGCCACCAGGCCCGCCACGCCGCCCCGGGGGGCCGAACCCCGGTGGCCGGAAGGGGAGGAACGAGAGCTGATGCTGGCTGCGATAGGCCTGGACGAGACGCACGAGTCGGCGTACCGGGCCCTGGTGTCCATGGGCGCCGCCGAGGTGCCCGATCTCGCGCGGCGCCTGATGCTCGGCGAGCACGACACCGAACGCGCGCTGCGCCGCCTGGAACGGCACGGACTCGCCGCCCAGTCCTCGGCCCGCCCCGGACGCTGGGTCGCGGCACCGCCCGGCGTGGCGCTGGGCGCGCTGCTCACCCAGCAGCGGCACGAGCTGGAGAAGGCCGAACTGGCGGCCGCGCTGCTGGCCGAGGAGTACCGGGCGGGCGCCGCGGAACCCGCCGTGCACGACCTGGTCGAGGTGGTCACCGGCGCCTCCGCCGTCGCGCAGCGCTTCCTCCAGCTCCAGCTGGGCGCCACCGAGGAGGTGTGCGCCCTGGTCACCGGCAATCCGGTCGTCGTCTCCGGATCGGAGAACGAGGCCGAGAAGCAGGCCGCGGCGCGCGGGGTCCGCTACCGGGTCGTGGTGGAACGGGCCGTACTGGACCGTCCGGGCGGCATCGCCGAGCTGACCGCGGCGCTCAGCCGCGACGAGCGGGTGCGGGTGAGGGACGAGGTGCCGACGAAGCTGGTGGTCGCCGACCGCACGCTGGCGATGGTGCCGCTCACCTCGCACGCCGCCGAGCCCGCGGCGCTCGTCGTGCACGCGAGTGGGCTGCTGGAGCTCCTGTACGGGCTGTTCGAGTCGGTGTGGCGCGGGGCGCTGCCGCTGAGCCTCGGGGCGTCCGGCGTCACCGAGCAGGGCCCGGACGGACCCGACGGCACCGATCTGGAGGTGCTCTCCCTGCTCCTGGCCGGCCTCACCGACGCGAGTGTCGCGAAGCAGCTCGACCTGGGCCTGCGGACCGTGCAGCGCCGGGTGAAGCGGCTGATGGAGCTGACGGGGGTGACCACCCGTCTGCAACTGGGCTGGCACGCGTACGAGCGCGGCTGGGTGGCCCGGGAACGCCAGGGCTGATCGCCACGGGCCCCCGCCGGCCCAGGATCGGCCGGGGGGCGGCGCAAACTCGGGCCGGGGCCGGGTTGGCCTGCGAGGATTCGGGTGCTCCGGCACTCTGGGCAGATGGGAGTGTGGGAGCTCCTGCTGGTCGGCCTGGTTCTCCTGGCCGGCCTGTGCGGAGTGCTGGTGCCCGGGGCGCCGGGGTCGTGGCTGGTGTGGGCCGCGGTCCTGTGGTGGGCGCTGACGGACCCTCAACCGGTGGCCTGGGGAGTCCTGGTGGGCGCCACCGGAGCGCTCCTCCTCTCCCAGGTGGTGCGCTGGGCCCTGCCGCCCCGCCGGCTGCGGGAGAGCGGCGCCACCCCGCGCATGGCCGTGTACGCCGGTGCCGGGGCCCTCGCCGGCTTCGTCCTCGTCCCCGTGCTCGGCGCGATCCCCGGATTCCTGGGCGGCGTCTACCTGCACGAGCGGCTGCGGCTGGGCCGGCACCGGGAGGCGATGGCGTCCCTGGGGACGGTGATGCGCTCGGGCGGGACCGGCGTACTGGTGGAGCTGTTCACCTGCCTGCTGATCGCGGCGGCCTGGCTGGGCGCCGTCGTCTGGGGCTGACCCCGGCTCGGGAACCACCCGCCCGGCCCAGCCCTCCCCCGCCGGCTCCGCGGCCCCGGGCCGACGTTCCGATGCGCCGAGGGACGTGGAAGTGCTTCGCTGGTGTCATGACCGACTTCACCGAGGCAGAGCGGGCGTACCTGAGGACGCAGCGGCTGGGGCGTCTGGCCACCGTGGACCCGCAGGGGCAGCCGCAGGCGAACCCCGTCGGCTTCTTCCCGCAGGACGACGGGACCATCCTGATCGGCGGCCACGCGATGGGCCGTACCAAGAAGTGGCGCAACCTGCGGCACAACCCGAAGGCCGCCCTGGTGGTGGACGACATCGCCGGCCTCGACCCGTGGCGGGTCCGCGGCGTCGACATCCGCGGCGATGCCGAACTCCTGGTCGGACCCCACGAGTTGGGCCCGCACTTCAGCGAGGAGGTGATCCGCCTGCATCCACGCCGGATCCACAGCTGGGGGCTGGAGGACTAATCCGGGAACGGGGGCGCCGAGGGTCCGGCGCGTCCAGGGCCGAGGCCGCACCGTCGTCGACGAGTCGGCCTCGGCCGGTCAGAGCGGTCGTGAGGGGCCGGCGGGCAGCGCCTCCTCCAGGGCGAGCAGCCGCACCTTCCGCTCCAGGCCGCCCGCGTAGCCGGTCAGGGTGCCGTCCGCGCCGATCACCCGGTGGCAGGGGCGCAGCACGAGGAGGGGGTTGGCGCCGATGGCTCCGCCCACGGCCCGCACGGCCGCGCGGGAGGCCCCGATGCGGGCGGCGATCTCGCCGTACGTCGTGGTGGCGCCGTAGGGGACGGTGTCGAGGGCGGCCCAGACCCGCTCCCGGAACGCGGTGCCGTGGGTGCGCAACGGCAGCCGGAACTCCTTGAGTTCACCGGCGAAGTAGGCCGCGAGCTGTTCCACGGCCGCGCGGAAGGGGCCGGGGTCGTGCCGCCAGGTGTCCGCGACCTCGCGGCCGCCCTTCTGGCCGGGCACGGACAGCGAGGTCAGGGCCCCGCTCGGGTCGGCGGTGAGGAGCAGCGGCCCGAGGGGGCTGTCGGTCCGCGTCCAGTAGGTGATGTCACTGCTCGTCAGGTTCGGGTTCATGTGGCTGCTCGTCGGGTTCGGGGTCATGTGGCTGCCCGTCGGGTTCGGGGGCGTGCTCATCGGATCTCCAACTCCCCTGCCTCACACAGGTGTCGTACGGCGTAGGAGCGCCAGGGGCGCCAGCTTTCGGGGGCGGTCACGCCGGGCGGGGCCACGTCGGGGTCGCCGAGGGCGCGGGTGCGGACGGCCGCGGCCGCGGCGGCGTCCAGGCCCGGCACGGCGAGCAGGGCCCGGTGCGCCTCGTCCCGATCGGCGCCCGCGTCCAGGCGTACGGTCCCGTCGGCGAGGGCGGCCGCCAGGGCACCCAGGGTGCCCTCCGGCTCGGCCTCGGCGAGGGCGCCCGGCTCGGGGAAGAGGTGGGTGAGGGTGCCGCTGGGAGCGTCCAGGGCTTTGCCGCAGCGCCGGACCAGCTCCGCGGCCTCGGCCGGACCCACCAGCGCCCGTACCGCGCTCTCCTCCGGATCGACGGCGCCGGGCGACCGCAGGCCCGGCCGGGCGGCGACCAGCGGGGCCAGCCGCGGGTCGGCGGCGAGCCGCTCGTCGACGGCGTACGGGTCGGCGTCGAGGTCGAACAGCCGGCGCAGCCGCTGTACGGCGGTCGTCAGGTCGCGCGGGTCGGTCAGGTGCAGCCTGGCCTCCAGCCAGCCGCCCGGACGGGCGCCGCCGGCGGCCCGCGGGGTGCCGGGCCGCTCGTCGACGGCGGCGATCCCGGTGCCGTACGGCAGGCGGAGGGTGCGCCGGTACGTCCGTGCGCCCGTGACGCCGCTCACCTCCTCGACCCCGGCCACGGCCTCCCGCTCCAGGAGGTCGAAGACGGGGCCGGACCGGTAGGGCCCGCGGTGGGCGAGGCGCAGCGGGATCCCGGTGGTGGGGGCGGCGGTGCGCCGGTCCCTGGTGCGGGGCGCGGCGGCGCGCAGCTCGCTGGGGGTGGCCGCGTAGACGGCCCGGACGGTGTCGTTGAACTGGCGCACGCTGGCGAACCCGGCGGCGAAGGCGATCCGGGTGACCGGCAGGTCGGTGGTCTGCAGCAGGACGCGCGCGGTGTGCGCCCGCTGGGCGCGGGCGAGCGCGACGGGACCGGCGCCGAGCTCGGCGGTGAGCTGTCGCTGGACCTGCCGGGCGCTGTAGCCCAGCCGTGCGGCGAGCCCGGCGACGCCCTCCCGGTCGATCACGCCGTCGCCGATCAGCCGCATCGCCCGGCCCACGGCGTCGGCCCGCACGTTCCACGCGGCGGAGCCGGGGACCGCGTCCGGGCGGCACCGCCGGCAGGCGCGGAAGCCCGCGGCCTGCGCGGCGGCCGCCGTGGCGAAGAAGCGCACGTTGGGCCGCCGCGGCGTGACGGCCGGGCAGCTGGGACGGCAGTAGATCCCGGTCGTCGCGACGGCGAAGAAGAACTCGCCGTCGAACCTGCCGTCCCGGCTGCGCACCGCCTCGTACCTGGTGTCCTCGTCTCTCACAGGGTCCAGTGTCCGCCCCCGGAGCGGGGTCGCGCTGGCGGATATCGGACATGGCGCTGACGAAGACGTACCAGGGTGGACGCGTACCAGGGCGGGTCAGGCGCGCCACCTCCCCCGCTTCGCGTCCATCGCCGCGCGGCCCTCGGCGCCCCGGCGCTTGAAGTCGCGCCGGATCTCGGCGCGCAGCCGGGCGTCGGTCTTGGCGACGATCCGCTGGTTCTCCCGCATGAGCTTGCGGTAGCTCGCCAGCCGCCGTTCCGGCAGGTCCCCGGCGTCGATGGCGGCCAGCACGGCGCAGCCGGGCTCCCCGGCGTGCGCGCAGTCGTGGAAGCGGCACCGCTCGGCCAGCTCCTCGATCTCGGAGAAGACCTGGCCCACTCCGCTCTCGGCGTCCCACAGGCCCACGCCCCGCAGTCCGGGGGTGTCGATCAGCACGCCGCCGCCCGGCAGGGCGAGCAGGTTGCGGGTGGTGGTCGTGTGCCGGCCCTTGCCGTCGACGTCCCGCGCGGCGTGGACGCGCATGACGTCCTCGCCGAGCAGCACGTTGGCGAGGGTCGACTTGCCCGTGCCGGACTGCCCGAGCAGCACCGACGTGCCACCGGAGACGACGGCGGCCACGGCGTCGAGCCCGGTCCCGGTCGTGGCGCTGACCGGCAGCACCGGCACGCCCGGCGCCGCGGTCTCCACGTCCTGGACGAGGTACGCCAGCCCCACCGCGTCGGGCACGAGATCGGCCTTGGTCAGCACGACCAGCGGCTGCGCCCCGGACTCCCAGGCCAGGGCGAGGAAGCGTTCGACGCGGCCGAGGTCGAGGTCGACGGCCAGCGACACGGCGACGAGCGCGTGGTCGACGTTGGCGGCGAGGATCTGCCCCTCGGACCGCTTGGAGGAGGTGGAGCGCACGAAGGCGGTACGGCGCGGCAGCACCGTCCGTACGTACCGCGGGTCGCCGCCCTCGGGGTCGAGGGCGACCCAGTCCCCCGTGCACACGACCTTCATCGGGTCGCGGGGGACGACGAACTCGGTGTCGGCGCGGACTTCACCGGCCGGGGTGACGACGTCGCAGAGGCCACGGTCGACCCGTACGACACGGCCGGGCAGCAGGCCCTGCTCGGCATGGGCGGCGAACTCCGCTTCCCAGCCCGCGTCCCAGCCGTAGACGGCGAGAGGGTGCGACGGAACAGAGGAAGCCGAAGGAGAGGAGAGATGCAACGGGAACCCTTCACAAGGGCGGCCCCGGCGCCGCGCGAGTCCGCGCGATGGGAAAGGTCAGCCGGAGGCCACGGAGGTGGAGTGAGTGAACTGCTGGTCGCGGGCAGCGCCCGTCACGGAGACAGTCATCGGTCACACCCCCTCTTCCTCGCACGGCCGGCAGCGGCAGCCGACGGCCGCCGCGAGAAGCGGTCCACAGCCTAGAGGGGCGCTCCCCCCGGGTGCCACCGCTTTTTTCGCGGGTTCCGGCTCTTTCGCGGGTCCCGCACGGTGAGGCCACCCGGCGGCGCCCCCAGGATCCGCCACGGGACGCCGAGCTGTGCTACGGTTTTCGAGTTGCAGTTGTGGTACCCATGAACTCATGTGCGCCTGACGGGAATGTTTCTCCTTCAGGCGCATTAGTTTTTCCCGGCATCTCCGGATGGGGCCTCTGCCTACAGAACGGAGAAGGTCATGGCACAGGGAACCGTGAAGTGGTTCAACGCCGAAAAGGGTTTCGGCTTCATCCAGCAGGACGGCGGCGGCCCCGACGTGTTCGCCCACTACTCGAACATCGCCACCCAGGGCTTCCGTGAGCTCCAGGAGGGCCAGCGGGTCTCCTTCGACGTCACGCAGGGCCAGAAGGGCCCGCAGGCGGAGAACATCGTCCCCGCCTGATCGCCGGACGCGTATCCGCTAGCCGGGGTCCGCACCGCCATGGTGCGGACCCCGGTTTGCGCTGTTTTCAGGAAGGCAGACAACCGCATGTCCCGCAGGCCCCAGAAGCCGAACCGGCGCGCCTCGTCACCCCCACCGTCCGTGTCGCCGCCCCGGGAGTTCCGGCTGCCGGAAAGCACGACACCCGCGCTTCCCGCCGTCGAGGACTTCGCCGGTCTGGACATGCCCGCGGGGCTGCTGAAGACCCTCACCGCGCAGGGCGTCACGGCCCCCTTCCCCATCCAGGCCGCCACGCTCCCCAACTCGCTCGCCGGCCGTGACCTGCTGGGACGGGGACGCACCGGCTCCGGCAAGACGCTGGCGTTCGGGCTCGCGCTCCTGGCCCGCACGGCCGGACTGCGCGCGGAGCCCAAGGCGCCCCTCGCCCTCGTGCTGGTGCCCACCCGTGAACTCGCCCAGCAGGTGACGGACGCGCTGACCCCGTACGCGACGGCGGTGAACCTGCGGCTGGCCACCGTGGTCGGCGGGCTGTCCATCACCAAGCAGGCCGGTGCGCTCCGGCGCGGCGCCGAGGTGCTGGTGGCGACGCCCGGCCGGCTCAACGACCTCGTGGAACGCGGGGACTGCGTGCTCGGCAGCGTACGCATCACGGTGCTGGACGAAGCCGACCAGATGACCGACATGGGCTTCCTGCCGCAGATCACCAAGCTGATCCAGCAGGTGCGTCCCGACGGGCAGCGGATGCTCTTCTCGGCCACCCTGGACCGCAACATCGACCGCTTGGTGCAGCGGTTCCTGACCGACCCCGTGGTGCACTCGGTGGACCCCGCGGCGGGGGCGGTGACCACCATGGAGCACCACGTGCTCCACATCCAGGACGAGACCGACAAGAAGGCCGTCACCACGCGCATCGCGGCCCGTGACGGCCGGGTCATCCTCTTCCTCGACACCAAGAGGTCCGCCGACCGGCTCACCAAGCGGCTCCTGGCCGTCGGCGTCCGCGCGGCGGCGCTGCACGGGGGCCGCTCCCAGCCGCAGCGCAACCGTACGCTGGACCAGTTCAAGAACGGCCAGGTCACCGCGCTGGTGGCGACGAACGTGGCCGCCCGGGGCATACACGTCGACGACCTCGACCTCGTCGTGAACGTCGATCCGCCCACCGACCACAAGGACTACCTCCACCGGGGCGGACGCACGGCCCGCGCCGGCGGCTCCGGCAGCGTGGTCACGCTGGTCCTGCCCGAGCAGAAGCGGGACGTCACCCGGCTCATGTCGGACGCGGGCATCCGCCCCCGGACGGCCCGCGTCAAGTCGAGCGACGCGGAACTGGCCACCATCACGGGCGCCCGCGAACCGTCCGGTGTGCCCGTCACCATCGAGGTCCCCCAGCCGGCGGCACCGACGGCGTCCCGCCCGGACCGGAAGGCCGGCTCCGAGCGCGGCGGGCGGTCCGGCCGAGGGCGCCGCACCGGCGGCGGAGCCGGAGCGGCGGCAGCCGCTGCCACCGGGACGGGTGGCCGGGGTGCGGACCGCCGGGCCACGGGCGGGGCGGCAGCGGCAGGCGGCACGTCCACGGCCGGCGGGCGCGGTTCCGCCCGGCGGGCGGGAGCCGCCGGGGCCACGGGCGCCGCCGGCGCGGACGGCCGCGGTTCCGGCCGCCGGGCCGCGGCCGGTGCGGCGAACGGCGCCGCGAACGGCGCCGCCTCCGGCAAGAACGGCCGCGGATCCCGCCGAGGAGCGGCGTCCGGCGGAGCCGTGGGCGGCGCCGCCGCCGCCGACCGCCGGGGCGGACGCCGCCCCTCGGGCGGTGGATCGGCTCACGGCCGGACCCCGGGCGCCAAGAACGGAAAGCGGGGCGCGGCGTAGCGTCGGCGCCGGGGTTCCGCCCCGGCCGGGCCCACCGCCGGAGCCCCGCTGCCCGGCCGGGCGGTCCGGGCCGGGGCGAACGCGTCCGCCCATGCCTCGCCCCCGCCTCAGGGGGCGAGGCGGAGCAGGGCGAGGCGGCCGGGGCTTCCGGGGCTCAGGCGACCGCGCAGGCGTGCCCGTTGAGCGTGAAGTCGTCCGGTGGGGAGTTCTCGTCCTGCCAGGAGGCGATGAAGCCGAAGGAGAGCCGGCCGTGCGCGGGGACGGACCGGTTGTAGTCGGCGGCGGTGGCGGTGACGCGGGAGCCGTCCTGGGCGGCGGTCGCGTCCCACATCTGGCTGACGCGCTGGCCGTCGCGGTAGGTCCAGGCCACGCGCCAGGCGTCGAGGGCGCGGGCGGTGGTGACGGTGACGGCGGCCTCGAAGCCGTCGGGCCACTGGTTGACGACGTCGTAGTGGACGCGGCAGCCGGCCGGCTCGCCCGGCGCCGGGCCGGAGGGGCCGCCGCCCGCGGTGGAGGCGGTCGTGCCCTGGGGCTCCGGGTCGGGGTTCCCCGGGCCGGACCTGGTCCCCGTGCGGCTCGCCGACGGACCGTGGGAGGGGGAGGCGGAGGCGGGCGGCGTGGGACTCGGGGAGGGCAGCGAGAGGCCGGGGTCGGCGACCGGCCGGCGGTCGTCGTCGCCGCGCGCGGTGTCGGGCGCGGAGCCGCCGAACGGCATCATCGACACGGCCAGCGCCAGCGCCGAGAGCAGCACCGCCGCGGCGAGCAGGCCGCCCCGCACCACCTTGGCCCGGGCCGCGGCCTCCTGCGGCTCCCCGGTCCCGGTGTCCCGGGGCGCGGGGGTCCGGGCGCCCGGCGTCTCGGCGGCCCGGCGGCGTTCGAGGTAGGCGAGGCCGCCCCAGCCGATCACCCCGCCGGCGAGGGCCGCGGGCAGCCCGCCGCCGTGCACCCGGAGGCAGGCGGCGGCCTCGGCGCACTCGACGCAGGTGGCGAGGTGCCGTGAGAGGTCGCCGGGCGCCTCGGCGGCGGGCGAGCGCGTGACCGCGTCCAGCAGCCGGGCGTAGCTGCGGCACTGCGCGTCCATCGGGGTGTCGAGATGGGCACGGTGGCAGCGGTCCCGGAACAGGGACCGGACCTGGTCGAGTTCGTCGGCCGCGGTCCGCGGGTCGAGGCCGAGCCGGCGGGCCACGACGGGCAGCGGCAGGGCCTCCACCTCGGCGAGCCACAGCAGCGCCGCGTCCGGCTCCTGCAGGTCGCGCAGGCCGCGCAGCGCGAGCGGGCGGTGCAGCGGCGGGCCGGTGTGGCGGGCGGCCTTGCCGGAGTTGAGCCACAGCCGCAGGTCGGGGTCGAGCTTGTGGCCGAGGCCGCCGGACTCCCACGACGCGGCCGTGACGCGCACCGCGGTCAGCAGCAGCGGCGTCGCGGGCAGCCTGGGCACCCGGGAGGGTCCGGCGTCGGCGGCGCGGAACTCGCGCAGGCCCAGCGCGAAGGCCTCGGCGGCCAGTTGCCGCGCCGCGGCGGGGGCGGCCGTGCACAGGTCCGCGTAGGAGAGCACCGCGTCCCAGCATTCGGCGAACAGGGCGGCCTCGGTGGCGTCCTTGGTGCTCGGCAGGTCGGGCATGGGTCTCCTGCATCCACGGTCGAAGCCAACTCGCACTGTGCACAACGGAGTTGGGGAGCCTTGCGGAAGGGCCCGAGCCTTTCACGCCGGCGGCGCGACTGACAAGCGGCGTATTCAGATGTGCATGACGCGGACGGTGCCCCCTCAACTCCGCTCCGTAGTACGGACGAACGGCGCGCCCGTCTCACGGTGGCGGGAAACCTACACCTCCGTCGGCTCCCGCGCCGGGAGACTGTCCATGAAGGAGCTGACGGAGAACACCGCGCGGCCGGGTCCGGGCGGGCCGTAGCCGGGGGGCGAGGACAGGCCGAAGTCGTCCATCGTGGCGCGGTAGGCCTCCAGCAGCCGGATGTGGTACTCCAGCGGCGCGCCGTGCGGGTTGGCCTTGCCCAGCGGGGTCGTCGGCTCCGGGCACCAGGTGGTGAACCGGGGCGTGATGCCGTGCGACATGAAGAACCGCAGGCCCTCGGTGGTGGAGGCGATGGCCTCGTCGACGCTCGTGAAGCCGAAGGGCTCGGCCATCTCCACGCCCGCGACGAAGTTGGGGATGACATTGCGCGCGCCGAACACCTCGGCGGAGTCCAGGATGCGGCGGTGCCACTCGTCCCGGCCGACGTAGCGCTCCTTGCCGGGGCAGTACAGCTCGAACAGGCGGCGGTCCCACACCTCGTAGTTGGGGTGGTAGATCTGCACGCCGTAGTCCTTGAACCGCTGCACGTCGTCCTTGGGCAGCGCCTGGGCGACGACCTTGCCGATCCAGCGGCCGGGGAAGCGCTCCTCGATGGCCTTGGCGTACCGGCCGTAGAAGTCGGCCTCGTCGCGGCCGCCGACCGTCTTGGTGATCGCACCGCCGGTCAGGGTGTAGGCGGTGGACGCCTTCTGGGTGTCGTACCGGTCGATGATCTCCAGCGCCTCCAGGACCTCGTCCACGTCCTTGACGCCGGTGTAGGGGCGTCCGGCGGCCTTGTGCTGGCGCCAGTTGTGGTTGATGTCGCAGTACTGGCACTCCTCCTTGGCGCCGAAGTACTGGCAGACCCGGAAGACGGTGAGGTAGATCAGGTACCCCCACTGGATGGTCGGGGCGACCTCCATCACGGACTTCCCGTTGGACAGGGTGTGCCGGTAGTACTCGGGCATGGGCGGGACGCCGACATCGGCGATCCGCTTGCCGTCGAGGTAGAGCCCGAGCAGGCCCTCGCCGTCGGCGGCCACCCGGTACGGGGAGGCCGGATTCACCCGCACGGAGACGACGGTGCGCCGCAGGTCGTAGGGGCCGCCGGTGAGGATGATCTCCTCCGGCGGGCGGCGCAGCGCGGCCTCGCCCAGCTCGGGCAGGGTGCCGTGGTCGAAGGAGAAGATGAAGTACGACTTCGGCTTGACGTCCCCGTCGTCGTTGTCGCTCAGGGCGGACGGGTCGAAGGCCACACCGCCCCTGAGCAGGTCCTCCTTGAACACGGCCTCCCGCGGTACGTGCGGGAAGCGCTCCATCAGATCCTCGACCAGCGCGGTGCGGCTGCCCATCCCGTCTCTCCTCCTGGCTCGGACGTACGACTCCTCACGGTATGCCCCCGCCGGAGCGTCGGGCCTGCCGGGTCCCCCCCGGACCGCCGGCCCCGCACCGGCCCGACCGGCCCCGGACCGCCCCGCCGGCCCCGCACCGCCTGGCGGACCCCGGGGTGGGGCGCCGGCCGTCGGGTAGGTTTCCGGGGACGCGGGCCTCGACGCCACGGGGAGGGACGACACGATGACCGGGACCGTGACCAACTGGGCGGGGAACGTCACGTACACCGCCCAGGAGGTGCACCGGCCGCGCACGCTCGACGCGCTGCGGGCGCTGGTCGCGGCGAGCGGGAGGGTGCGCGTCCTCGGCAGCGGGCACTCCTTCAACGGGATCGCCGACCCCGGGGCCGGGGGCGTGCTGGTCTCGGCGGCCGCGCTGCCGGCCGAGGTGGAGGTGGACACAGCGGCACGCACGGTCCGGGTCGCCGGCGGGGTGCGGTACGCGGAGCTGGCCCGCCTGGTGCACGGGCGGGGGCTCGCCCTGCCCAACATGGCCTCGCTGCCGCACATCTCGGTCGCCGGGTCGGTGGCGACCGGCACCCACGGCTCCGGCGTCGGCAACGGGCCGCTCGCCTCGGCCGTGCGCGAGGTCGAGCTGGTCACGGCGGACGGCGCGACGGTCAGCGTCGGGCGCGGCGACGCCCGGTTCGGCGGTGCGGTCACCTCCCTCGGGGCGCTCGGCGTGGTCACCGCTCTCACCCTGGACCTGGAGCCGTCGTACGAGGTGGAGCAGCACCTCTTCACCGAGCTTCCCTTGAAGGGGATCGACTTCGAGGCGGTGGCGGGTTCGGCTTACAGCGTGAGCCTGTTCACCGACTGGCGCGGTCCGGGCTTCCGGCAGGTCTGGCTGAAGCGGCGCACCGACGAGCCGCTGTCCCCCTTCCCGTGGGCCGTGCCCGCCGGGGCCGCCTCATCCGGTGCCCGGGATGCCCGCTGAGCACTGCACCCGGCAGTTCGGCGTGCCGGGTCCGTGGCACGAGCGGCTGCCGCACTTCCGGGCGGAGTTCACCCCGAGCAGCGGCGCCGAGCTCCAGTCGGAGTACCTGCTGCCGCGCGGGCACGCGGTCGAGGCGCTGCACGCGCTCGATGGGATCCGGGAGACGGTCGCCGGTGTGCTGCAGACCTGCGAGGTGCGGACCGTCGCCGCCGACGAACAGTGGCTGAGCCCCTCCTACGGGCGGGACACGGTGGCGCTGCACTTCACCTGGGTGGCGGACACCGAGGCGGTGCTGCCGGTGGTGCCGCGGGTCGAGGAGGCGCTGGACGGCTTCGGCGCGCGGCCGCACTGGGGCAAGGTGTTCACCGTCGCCCCGGAGGTGCTCCGGACCCGCTATCCGCGGCTGGACGACTTCCGGCGGCTGGTCCGGGACCTCGACCCGTCCGGCACCTTCTCCAACGCCTTCGTACGGGACCTGCTCGGCGACTGAGGCCGTCCGCCGCCCCGCCCTCCCCCGAGGGGCCGGGCGGCGGGCGGCCCCGGCCCCGGGAGGGCGGCGGTCAGCCGCCCGCGCGGGCGTGGTGCAGCTCCGACACCACCGCCGCCATCAGCTCCGCGTCCAGGGCGGAGACGTCGGCCATGCGGGTCGCCGCGGACAGCGAGTGGAACAGCGTCTTGGTGACGCGCAGGGCCGCGGCCGGGCGCCGGGCGACGGGTCCGGCCCAGGCCGCGACCGCCGCGTCCAGCTCATGGGCCGGGACGGCCTTCTGCAGCACCGACAGGTGCACGGCCTCCTGAGCGGTGAACGAACGCCCGGTGAGGACCAGTTCACGCGCGCGGGCGGCACCGGCCTCGCTGACCAGGCGGGGCAGCACACCGCCCCACGCGGAGGGCAGCCCCAGGGCGAGCTCGGGCAGCCGGAAGGTCGCGTCGTCGGCCGCGACCCGCAGGTCGCAGGCGAGCGCCAGGGCGAGCCCCGCTCCCACGACCTTGCCGTGCAGACGGGCGATGGTGACGGCGGGGTTCTCGCCGAGCGCGTCGCACACGCGGCGGGCCTTGGCGCCGGACACCCGGACACCGCCGGCGCCGGAGTCGTGGGTGAGGTGCCGGGCGAACTCGCCTCGGTCCCCGCCGAGGCTGAAGTCGTCGCCGGCGCCGGCGAGGACGACCACCCGCACCGCCGGGTCCTGCTCGTGGAGGACCTCCAGGAGGTCGTCCAGCATGGCGTCGGTGACGACGTTACCCTGCTCGGGGACGTGGAGTTCGACGGTGAGGACGGGACCCTGCCGGTAGGTGCGCAGGGTCTTGAGTACGCGCTCTTCCGGGAGTGCCGGGAGCGTGCCGAGGGGCCGGGGGGTCATGTCGTCACTTTCAGGGAGGTGATCCGTCGGAAGACCATACGGCCGGCCGCGTAGGTGGGCGGCGCGGTGGGCCGGAGGGTGGGGAAGCGTTCCAGCAGCAGGGTGAGCAGCACCTTGACCTCCAGGCGGGCGAGAGCCGCTCCGAGGCAGTAGTGCGCGCCGCCGCCGAAGGTCAGGTGACTGCCGTTGCGCAGGACGTCGAAGACGTGCGGGTCCTCGTTGCGGCGCGGGTCGTGGTTCGCGGCGCCGTACAGGACGTGGACCATGGTGTCCCGGGCGACGGGGACCCCGGCGAGGACCGTGTCGTCGGCGGCGACACGGGTGTTGAGGTGCACGGGCGGGTCGTAGCGCATCACCTCCTCGACGGCGTCGTCGATGTGCTCGGGGTGGCGGCGCAGCCGGTCCAGCGTGGCCGGGTCCTGGGTGATGAGCCACACGGCGCTCGTCAGCAGGGTCGCGGTGGTCTCCAGGGAGGCCATGGCGACGAACATGGTCAGGTCGTAGAGCTCCCGGTCCGCTGTCGCGCGGTCGCCGGGGTAGAGGGCGTCGAAGTAGTGGATCCAGCCGGTGAGGGCGTCCTCGCCGGGGTGCGCGCGACGCTGCCGGACGAGTGCGGTGAAGAAGGACCGCATCTCCAGGGTGGCCTCGGCCGAGATCGCCAGCTCGCTCTTGGTGGGCAGCAACTCCTGCGCGTACACCTGACGGTGGGTGAAGTCGAGCATGTACGCGTGGTGCTCGGCCGGGATGTCCAGCCACTGACCGGTGGTGCGCACCGGCAGCCACTCGCTGACCGTGCGGACGAAGTCGGCCTCGCCGTGGGTACGCAGCCGGTCCTCCAGGTCGTCCAGGAGCGGCCAGGCCTGGGCGGCGATCAGGGGCCCGAGGGCTTCGAGGGTCCGGCGGTCGAAGGGGTTGCCCAGCGCTCGCCGTTGACACGTGTGAGCGGTCCCGTTGAGGCGGGGCAGCGTCCGTGTCATCTCGCGCGTGGCCACCGCCTGCCAGCGCTGGTTGCCCGGGTGGCGTTCCTGCCAGGCGAAGTCCGGCACCAGCCAGTTCCGGCCGCGCAGGACCTGGCTGCACGCCTCGAATCCGGTCACCAGATAACCGCCCCAGGGGGCGGGCACGACGTCACCCAGGGCACGCAATTCGGCCCAGAGCGGGAGGGGGTTGGCCTGCCCCTCGTCGGAACGCAGCCGACGGAGGAGGGAAATGACGGATCGGCGGTCGATGGTGGTACCGCGTATCTCGCCAACGGCGGTCACGCATGGCTCCTTCGGCTGGACGCTACCGTTACCGCCGGAACCTACCCTTCCCCTCTCCCCCGTCATGCGCCACTGTGTGTTGCTCCCGTCACATGCCGTGCATCAAACCCGGAAAATATCCAGGAAGTTGCTCCAGAAGCCCTTGCGCCGTGCGGGCTCCTGACGGGCCGTCGGGGTGGGGGCGGTGGGCAGCGGCTGCTCCGCCGCGGACGCCGTGCGGTTGCGCAGCGCGGACGCCATCCGGGTGGCCGGCGCCGGGCTGAAGGCGACCGGCAGCGCGACCAGGGCCCGGTGGAACGGGCCCGGACGCCACTGGAGTTGCTCCTCGGGCACGGCCAGCATCATGTCGGGCAGGGCGTTGAGGAGTCTTTCGACCGCGGTGGTCGCGATGACGCGCGCGGGGTCCTTGGCCGGGCAGGCGTGCGGGCCGGCGCCCCAGGCCAGGTGGGCGCCCTTGCTGTGGGTGCGGCGGGCCTCGGCCAGCGCCGGGTCGCTGTTGGCGGCGGCGAAGCTGATGACGACCGGGGTGTTGGCCTCCGCGACGTGGCCGCCCAGGTCGACGTCCTGCACCGGGTAGTGGGTGGCGTAGTTGGCGATCGGCGTCTGGTTCCACAGCACGTGGTCGAGCGCCTCCTCGATCAGCATGCCGCTGTCGCGGCCCGCCGTGCGCGGCGCCAGGAGCAGGAGCAGGGCGTTGCCGATCAGGTTGCGCTCGGGTTCGACGCCGGCGCCCATCAGCATGACGAGCTGGTCCTTGAGTTCCTCGTCGGTGAGCCCGGCCGGGTGCTGGATGAGCCAGGAGGTGACGTCGTCGCCCGGCTGGCGGCGCTTGAGCGCGATCAGCTCCATGAGGCAGGCGGTGAGCTCCTCGTTGGCGCGCATGACGTCCTTGAGGTCGAACAGCGCCGATATGGAGCTGGTCAGGGTGTCGCCGATGTCCGCCGGACAGCCGAAGATCTTGTTGAAGAGCAGCAGCGGCAGCAGCTTGGCGTAGTCGTTGAGGAGGTCCGCGCGGCCCCGCTCGCTGAACTGGTCGATGAGGTAGTCGGCGATCGGCTCGACGTCCCGGCGGATGCGGGTGATGTTGAGCCTGGCGAGGCTGTCGGTGACGGCCTTGCGCAGCCTGAGGTGCACCGCCCCGTCCGTGAACAGGCAGTTGGGCCGGTAGGCCATCATCGGCAGTACCGGGCTCTCCAGGCTGACGCGCCCCTCGTTGAGGGCCTTCCAGCGGCGGGCGTCCCGGGCGAAGAGCGTGGAGTTCTGCAGGACGCGCAGCGCCGTCTCGTGGCCGACGACCAGGGTGGCGTCCACGCCCGGGGCGAGTTCGACCGGGCCGGCCGGGGCCTGGGCGCGCAGTCGGTCGTAGACCGCCTGCGGGTCGGCAGCGAACGCGGCGTCGTGCATGGGGCATCCGCCGCCCGCGGGGGCGGACACTGTCTGACGGTCCATGGGATTCCTTTGCTGGCACCGGGACCCGAGGGCCCCGGCGGGGAGTGAGCGTGTCAGGCTGCGCGAGCGAGCAGGTGGCGGACCAGCGCGATCAGCGCCCCTCCGGAGGACTTCCGGTCGCGGGCGTCGCAGTAGACGACGGGGGTGTCGGGGAGCAGGTCGAGCGCCTCGCGCACCTCCGCCTCCTCGTACACCTTGTCCGGGTCGAAGGTGTTGACGGCGATGGCGTACTCGAGCCCGTAGCCCTCGACGAGGTCGATGACGGGGAAGGTCTCCTCCAGCCGGGCGGGGTCCACCAGGAGCAGCGCTCCCAGCGCCCCGCGGGCCATGTCCTCCCACAGCTGCATGAAGCGCTGCTGTCCCGGCGTGCCGAACAGGTACAGGACCAGTTCGTCGCTGAGCGTCAGCCGGCCGAAGTCCAGGGCGACGGTGGTGGTCTTCTTGTCCGTGACGCCGCGCAGGTCGTCCACGTGGACGGACGCCTGCGTCATCTTCTCCTCGGTGCGCAGCGGGGTGATCTCCGACAGCGAGCCGATGAAGGTCGTCTTGCCCACGGCGAAATGCCCTACGACCAGGATCTTGGCGGCGTTGGTCACCGCACTGGAGACGTAGATGGATCCAGCGGCCGTCTCAGCCGATGAAGGAGTGGAGTCCATGGAGAACCTTCTCGAGGATCGCTCTGTCAACGTTCTGGGCCCGGGGCGGCTCGGCTCGGCGCAGGAGGTGCCCCTGCTCGAATAAATCGGTCAGCAGCAGCCGTGCCACCCCTACCGGAAGGCCGAGGTGCCCGGCCACTTCGGCGACCGACAGGTAGCCGCCCGCGCACAGGTCCCAGATCGCCCGCACCTCGGGGCCGGCCCCCAGCGGAAGGGTCCGCTCGGGAGCCAGGGTGACCAGGGTGTGCAGGGCAAGGTCATCGGAGGCCGGCAGGCTCCGGCCGCCGGTGATGACGTAGGAGCGAACGAAGTCGCTGGTGACGGGCGCTTCCTCGCCGGGTGTCGTCATGCGCCGGCACCGTTGTCCGAGCGGGGCGCCACACTCATCGCCTTGCTGAGGGCGGCCACCGTCTTCTGCATCCGGAAGGACACCGCCTCCATGTCGACGTCAAGAGCGGTCGAGACGGCCAGGTAGGCGCCCTGGCCCGCGGCGATCAGGAAGATCCAGCCGCCGTCGTACTCCAGCAGCGTCTGCTTCCACACGCCGTGCCCGGCACCGACGAACCCGGCGACGGCGCGGCTGAGCGACTGCATGGAGCTCATCGCCGCGGCGTTCGTCTCCGCGTCGTCGCGCGTGATGTCGTCCGAGCGCTGCAGCAGCAGGCCGTCGCCCGAGACGAGGACCGCGTGGCGGGCTCCGCGTACCTCGAGCACGTCGTTCAGCACCCACGACAGGTCGGTGTTCACTGGTGGTCAGGTCCTTCCGTGGTGTTCGAGGTCCGCCCGAGCTGTGTCCCGCGCGCGAAGGCGCCGAGCCGCGAGGCCGTCACCTCGCTGTCCGGCTCGTCCGCCGGGTCGTCGGCGGAGGCCGCGGCGACGGGCGTGGGCACCACCGAGATGGGTCCCTGGCGGCGCCGGCGCTTGGGCAGACCGCCGGAGGTGGTGCCCACCACGTGGGAGGGGCCCACCGGGACCGGCGCCAGCCGCTGCGGCGCGGGCTCCTGGCCGGCGGGTTCCTGGGCTTCGGCCACGGGCGCGGGACCTCCGGCGGCGAGGAGAGTTTCGGGCACGCGGATCACGGCACGCACGCCCCCGTACGGGGACACCGAGCCGACGGAGACGGCGAAGCCGTACCGGGCGGCGAGCATCCCGCACACGGCGAAGCCGAAGCGGGGCGGGTCGCCGAGACCGGTGATGTCGACCGGTCCGTCGGCGGACAGCAGGACCTGCGCCCGGTCCTTGGTCTCCTGGTCCATGCCGAGGCCGGCGTCGTCCACGATGAAGCACACGCCCGTGGGGACGGCCTGGATGTTGACCTCGACCGGGGTTCCGGGGGCGCTGTAGTTCGTGGCGTTGTCCAGCAGTTCGGCGAGGACGACCGCGACCGGTTCCACGGCCTTGCTGGTGATGGAGACGTTGACCTGCGAGTGGACGCCGACCCGGTCGAAGTCCTTGATCCGGCCCTGGGCGCTGCGGGCGACGTCGTAGACGGTGGCGGCGCCGTCGCGCCGGCCCAGCCAGCCGCCGCACAGCACGGAGATGCCCTTGGCCCGGCGGCCGAACTGGCTGCCGGTGTGGTCGACCGACATCAGGTCGGCCAGGACCTCGGTGTCGTCGCCGTACTTCTTGAGCAGGTTGTCCAGAAGGACCTGCTGTTCCTCGGCGAGGGACTGCAGGGTGCCCATGGCGGACTTCAGCACCGCCTTGGTCGACGACTCCGCGTCGGCCCGGACGTCCGCGAGGTCGAGCTCGTGCTGGGTGCCGAGCGCGGCCATGTGCGTCCGCGCCTGGCCGAGTTCGGCGTGGGCGCGGCCCAGTCCGGTCTCCAGGTCGTTCTTCGTTCTTCGGAGCGCCATGTTGGTTCTCCGGGCGCGCAGCACTGCGACGACCGCAGCGGCAAGCACCACAAGCAAGATCCACAGCAGTGGATCCTGGATCAATGACGTCATGAGACTCTCTTCAAGTCGCATCGCGCCGGGAGCGGGCAGCCCAACGGTGCGGACGGCGGAGCCAGGCCCCGAACGGCCGCGGACCTACAGGCGGACCAGAAACCACTCCTTAGCGATGGGGCCTTCGAGACTGTCCCCCGTACGCGTTCATGACACGCCGTCAGCCTACCGAAAAGTGGAACGATCTTATCAGTCGCATATGCCCAACGGGCGTGCGTCGCATGGGAATTGTGGACCATCACAAAAACCACACATCGACACCCCCCGCGCGCCGCGCGAACAGAGCCGTACGGCCATCCGGCGGGCACGGCCCCGCGGCCCCGCTAATTGAACGGTTCCCTTCAACAACCGTTCAATTAGCGACAGTTGACGCGTAAAGGACCGAGGTCACCTCGAGCTAGGGCTGCTAGGCTCCTCCCTAGGGGCTCTAGGTGAGTGCTGGACGGCTGAACAGGGGGCGAGCCGTGGTCCGTGCCGGACTCACCGTCGGACGTCTCGTCGCGGCGGCGGCCGATCTCGCCGACGAGGCGGGCTTCGAGAACGTCACCGTCTCGGCGCTGGCGCGACGGTTCGGTGTCAAGGACGCCAGTCTGTACTCGCACGTCAGGAGCCTGCGGGAGCTGCGGACCCGGGTCGCGCTGCTGGCCGGCGGCGAGCTGATCGACCGGATCGCCGCCGCCGTGGCCGGGCGGGCCGGCCGGGACGCGCTGGGCGCCTTCGCCGACGCCTACCGGGCGTACGCGCGCGAACATCCCGGGCGGTACGCGGCCACGCAGATCCGCGTCGACCAGTCCCTGGTCGCCACGTCGCCCGAGTTCGAGCGCACCGCCGAGATCACCTACGGCATGCTGCGCGGCTACGGCCTGCACGAGCCCGATCTCACCGACGCGGTACGGCTGTTGCGCAGCACCTTCCACGGCTACTGCCTGCTGGAGGCGGCCGGCGGCTTCGGCGCCCCCCGGGACGTGGCGGCGTCCTGGGCGAAGGCGGTCGACGCGCTGCACACGGCCCTGACGCACTGGCCCCGCGAGGAGAAGACCCGGTGACCGGCCTCTTCTACGACGTCCGGGGCACCGGCCCCGTGCTGCTCGTCCTGCCGGGCGGGGCCGGCCACCCGATGGGGCTGGACGGCCTGACGGAGCGCCTGGCCCGGCGGTTCACCGTGGTCACGTACGACCCGCTCGGCCTCGCCCACGGGCGCCTCGGGCATCCCGTCGCGGACCAGCGGGTCGAGCGGTGGAGCGAGGGGGCGCGGCGGGTGCTGGACGCGGTGCTGCCGCGGGGCGAGCGCGCCTTCGTGCTCGGCACCAGCTCGGGCGGCATCGCGGCCCTCGACCTGCTGGCACGGCATCCCGGCCGGCTGCGGCACGTCGTCGCCCACGAGGCGCCGTGCGTGGCCGTCCTGCCGGACGGGGCCCGGCAGGGCGAACGGTTCCGGCAGGTGTACGCCGCCTACCGCGCGGCGGGGCCGCGGGCCGCCGGGGCGCGGCTCACCGACGTGCTCGGGGGACGGGAGCCCGGGGCGGTGGAGGCCGGGGCGGGGCAGCCGCTGTCCCGGGCCGAGGAGCTGTCCTCGCCGATGGCGGTCTTCCTGGCCCATGTGCTCGTCCCGTTCACGTCGTACGTTCCGTCCGCGGACCCGGTGGGCGCACGGCTGACGTCGGCCGCCGGGGCCGGCTCGCGTGGGCTGCTGCTGCACCGCACCGCCGCGCGTCTCGCCGAGCGGACCGGGGGGACCTTCGCCGAGTTCCCCGGAGGGCACCTGGGAGCGGCCGAGCATCCGGAGGCGTTCGCACTGCGGCTCGAACAGGTGCTGGGCGTCTGAGCGCCGAGCGGGCCGGGGCACCGGACGTACCCGGGCCGTGAAGGGACCGGGTGGCCTACGGCGGACGCGACGTGCCGCGTGGCCGCCCCCGGGGCACGGGGCTCCGGGGGCCCGGCTCCGCGCGCCCGGTCCCGCGCCGGCCCGTCGGTTAGCGTCGTGACATGACCAGCGACACCTCCCCCACCCTCGCCGAGGCGCTCGCGGCCGGGACCGTCGTACTCGACGGCGGCCTGTCGAACCAGCTGGAGGCGGCCGGGCACGACCTGGGCGACGAGCTGTGGTCGGCACGGCTGCTCGACGAGCGGCCGGAGGCCGTCACCGAGGCGCACCTCGCCTACTTCGAGGCGGGCGCGGACGTGGCGATCACGGCCGGCTACCAGGCCACGTTCGAAGGGTTCGCCAGGCGCGGGATCGGCCGTGAGCGGGCCGCCGAACTCATGGCACTGAGCGTGGAGTCGGCGCGGGAGGCCGCGCGACGGGCCCGGGCGCGGGGCGTGCGCCGGCCGCTGTGGACGGCGGCGTCGGCCGGACCGTACGGGGCGATGCTCGCGGACGGCTCGGAGTACCGGGGCCGCTACGGGCTCACGGTCGCGGAGCTGGAGCTCTTCCACCGGCCCCGGCTGGAGGTGCTGGCCGCCACCCGGCCCGACGTGCTCGCCCTGGAGACGGTCCCGGACACCGACGAGGCCGAGGCGCTGCTGCGGGCGGTGCGCGGGCTGGGGGTGCCGGTCTGGCTGTCGTACACCGTCGCGGGCGACCGCACCCGCGCCGGGCAGCCGCTGCGCGAGGCGTTCGCCCTGGCCGCCGAGCGGGACGAGGTGATCGCGGTCGGCGTGAACTGCTGCGCCCCGCACGACGCGGACGCCGCGGTGGCGACGGCCGCCCGCGTCACCGGCAAGCCGGTCGTCGTCTACCCCAACAGCGGCGAGACCTGGAACGCCGAGGCCCGAGCCTGGCAGGGGCGCGCCACCTTCACCCCCGAACGGGTACGGGCCTGGCGCGCGTCCGGCGCCCGCCTGATCGGCGGCTGCTGCCGAGTGGGTCCCGAGGCGATCCGCGAGGTGGCCCGGACCTTGGCGGAGGGGTGACCGCGGGGCCGGTGGTGTGGGCTCGCGCCTGGCAGGGGCACGGGACTCCGGCCCCGACGCGGGGAGCGGGACTCCGGCCCCGGCGGGGGGAGCCCGCTCGCCCGGGCCGTCGGCCCGGCCCACAGGACCCGCCCGGGGCCCGCCTCCGCCCGGAGACCAGAAGCGGCCGCAGTCCTCGGCACGGGTCTGGCCCGGGACCCGGCGAAGGAACCCCGGACCTGGCAGAGGGGCGGGGCACGCGCCGGGGGGAGCGGGCACCGGTCCGGCCGGCGCGGGATCAGGCCTGACAGTCCCGACTCGAGCCGGGACACGGGCCCGGCGCAGGACCAGGCCGGCGAGTCCCGGCCGCAGTCGGAACACTGGCCCGGCGCAGGACCAGGCCCACGGGTCCCGGCCGCAGCCGGGAGAGCGGCCTGACGCGGGGCCGAGGCCGCGAGGCCGGCAAGGCACAGCGCGGGGCCGCGCGCCCGGCCGAGGCGCCGGCTCGGCGGAGAGCCGGGCCGCGAGGGCGGCTCAGGGTTTGCCGACGCCGCCCGAGCGTCTGAGGCGTCGTACGACCGCGCGGAGTTCCGCCGTTCGGGCCGGGGCGGTGGCCGGTGGGGGCGGGGCGGGTGGGGTGTCACCGGCCGGGGCGCGCGCCGTCCACAGGGCGAGTTCCGCGTCGCGGGGGCCCAGGGCCGTGTACGGCGGGCCGTCGCCGAAGATCCGTACCGGGTGGGCCGCATCCCACGCCTCCCAGCCCGGGTCCCCCTCGGCGGCGAACCGCACCCAGGCGGCGTGCATCGCGTCGGCCAGTTCCTGCGGGGCGCCCTCGCCGGCGAGCTTGCGGGACTCCGGGACGTGGCCGGTGTCGAAGACGAAGCCGAGCTCCAGGGCGTGGCAGGCTCCCAGACCGGGCCGCAGCGAGGGCCAGGCGAACTCGTACACGTGGCAGGAGCCGGGGCGGGCGTCGGCCAGGCGGTGCAGCGGGCGGCGCAGCAGGTGGTCGGTGACCATCTGGCCGACGATCTCGGCGGTGCCCGCCCCCGGTCGCAGGGCGCGGTAGCCGCGGACCACCTCGTGCCCGCAGTGGCAGCGGGCCATGGCCCCGGCCAGGGCGACCGCGCCGAGCCGGTCGACGCGCTCCAGCAGGCCGCCCGGCACCAGCCACAGCCGGTACTCGTCCCGGGTCCACCCCAGGACCAGCTCGACGCCGCTCGCCGCCCCGCCCTCCGTCAGCGCGGTCAGCGGGTCGCCGGGGACGAGGTCGCCGTCGGTGACCACGCCGAACGCGGGCCCGCCGAGCACGGGGCTGCTCAGCCGGCCGACCTCGCCCTGGGTGCGCAGCAGCAGGTCGCGGTCGACGGCGGCGAAGGCCTCGGCCGTGGCGGGGACCTTCAGCCGGGCCGCCATGCGGCGCACCATCCGCCGCACCTTGTCGCGGTCGGAGGCCTCCGGCGGCCCGCTCTGCAGGACGGCCCGCCGGACGAGGCCCCGCGCCTGCGGGGCGGCGATCAGCGCGCCGATGCTGATCGCCCCGGCGGACTGGCCGAAGAGGGTGACCCGGCCGGGGTCGCCGCCGAAGGCCTCGATCGACTCGTGCACCCAGACGAGCGCGGCGAGCTGGTCGCGCAGGCCCGGGTTGGCGGGCGCGTCCGGGAAGAGACCGAAACCCTCCACGCCCAAGCGGTAGTTGACCGAGACCAGGACCACGCCGTCCCGGGCGAAGGCGTGCCCGTCGTACACGGGTACGGCCGAGGAGCCGCGGGTCAGCGCTCCGCCGTGCAGCCACACCATGACGGGCAGCCGCGCGCCCGGATCCGGCCGGGGCGTCCAGACGTTGAGGTTGAGGCAGTCGTCACCGGGGATGTCCGGGTCGGACAGGTACGGGGCGAAGGCGGCCGAGTACGGCGGTTTCGGTGCGGTCGGGCCGAAGGAGCCGGCGTCGCGCACACCGTCCCAGGGCTCGGGCGGCACGGGCGGCCGGAACCGGCGGGGCCCGACCGGCGGCGCGGCGTACGGGATGCCCCGGAACACCGCCACGTCGCGCTCGTACCTGCCGCGCACCGCCCCGTACGGCGTCCTGACCACGGGATCCGTCCGGCCTGCCGTCATACGCCCCACCAGCCCTTCGCCGCGCCGCGCTCGCCGCGCCCCGTACCGTCGGAGCACTCCATCGTCCCCCGCTGTTCCCGTCCGCGACGTCAGCGGCACCGCCGTTCGGAGTACGGGGGCCACGGAAGGGCCACCGGACCGTTGCCCCTCCCCGACGGCGGCCCCTACGGTCGACTGGCGCCGCCGGAAAGCGCTTCCCGACGGCTCCGCCCAGCCCCCGCGGCCTCAGGAGAGTCATGCCCCGAGACCAAGCGCCCGGAGACCGGGCACCCAGCGACCGGACGGCCGGCGACCTGACGGACGAAGACCGGACGGCCGGCGACCAGACGGCCGCCACCTGGGCGGCCGGACGCCGGCCGGTCGGCGATCGGCCGCCGAAGGACCGTCCGCTCAACGCCGTCCTCGCCATGGATCCGGTGCACCTCCCCAGGCTCTTCCCGCCCCCTCTCATGGCCCGGTTGCGGCGTTCGGCGCGGCTCGATCCCGCGCTCGTCGTGCGGGACTTCGCCGATCCCGCCGCCGCGCCGGCGCTCGCGTGCGCCGAGGTGCTGATCACCGGCTGGGGCTGCCCGCGTATCGGCCCGGACGCGCTGGCCGCGGCGCCCCGGCTGCGGGCGGTCCTCCATGCCGCGGGCTCCGTCCGTCCGCTGATCGGCGAGGCCGTGTGGGAGCGCGGGATCGCCGTCTCCAGTGCCGCGGGGGCCAACGCGGTGCCGGTCGCGGAGTACACGCTCGCGATGATCCTGCTCGCCGGGAAGGACGCCTTCGCCCTGCGCGAGCGCTACCGCGCGACCCACGCGCACCCCTCGGCCGCCGAGACGGCCGGCCTCGGCAACGCCGGCCGCCGGATCGGGATCGTCGGCGCCTCGCGGGTGGGCCGCCGCCTGCTGGAGCTGCTGCGGCCGCACGACTTCGAGGTGCTGCTCCACGACCCCTGGGTGGACGCCGCGGAGTCCGCCGCGCTGGGCGCCGAGCCGCTGCCGCTGGAGGACCTGCTGCGCCGCAGCGACATCGTCAGCCTGCACGCGCCCGACCTGCCCGGGACCCGCCGGCTGCTCGACCGGGCGCGGCTCGCGCTGATCCCGGACGGCGGCGTCCTGGTCAACACGGGCCGGGGCGCGCTCGTCGACCACGACGCCCTCACCGACGAGCTGGTCTCCGGCCGCCTGCGGGCGATCCTGGACGTCACCGAGCCCGAGCCGCTGCCCGCGGACTCCCCGCTGCACACCCTGCCGAACGTCTTCCTCACCCCGCACATCGCCGGGTCGCTCGGCAACGAGCTGGAGCGTCTCGGGCGGGCCGTCACCGAGGAGCTGGAACGCCTGGCCGCGGGCCTGCCTCCGGCCCGCGAGGTGCGGCGCGCGGATCTGGCCCGGATCGCCTGAGCCCGGCCCGGGCGGAAACGCGGTACGTCGCGACGGCCGGACACTTCCCGGCCGTCGCGGCCCCGGTCGCCCTGCGCCGGTGCCGCCGTTCCCCGCGCCGGACGGGCCGGGGCCGCGTAGCCTGAGCCGGGATGAACGCCGTTCCCGCGACGCTGGACCACCTGGTCCTCGCGACCCCCGATCTGGCGGCCACCGTCGCCGAGTTCACCCGGCGCACCGGTGTGACCCCCGCGGCCGGCGGCGTCCACGTCGGGCTCGGCACCCGCAACCACCTGGTGGGCCTGGGCGGTTCCCGCTATCTGGAGATCCTGGGCCCGGACCCCGGGCAGCCCGTGCCGCCGGGGCCGCGCCCCTTCGGGGTGGACGGGGTCGACTCGGCGCGGACGATCACCTGGGCGATCAGCCCGCCCGACCTGGACGCCGCGGTCGCGCGCGCCCGGAGCCGCGGCTACGACCCGGGCGAGGTCCGGGAGATGAGCCGGCGCCGCCCCGACGGCGTTCTGCTGCGATGGCGGCTGACCGACGGCACCGGGCATCCCTCCGGCCTGGTGCCCTTCCTCATCGACTGGGGGTCCTCCACCCATCCGACCGCCTCGGGACTGCCCGCCACTCCGCTGCTCGAGCTGTCCGCCACCGCCCCCGACCCGGACGAGCTGCGCCCGCTGCTGTCCGCCGTGGACGCCGAGCTGCGGCTCGCGAAGGGCCCGGCGGGGTTCTCCTTCACGGTGGACACGCCGCGGGGGCCGGTGACCTTCGGCTGAGGGTCCGTGTCCGATTCCTTCAAGACCGGCGGCGGCGCGGGTGCCTACGGTGGCGCCATGACTCCACGATTCGCCGTGATCGGCCTGGTCGCCTCCGACCTGGCGGCCTCCCTGGCCTTCTACCGCAGGCTCGGACTCGTCTTCCCCGAGGGCGCCGAGGAAGAGCCGCACGTCGAGGCCGCGCTGCCCGGCGGCGCGACGCTCGCGCTGGACACCGAGGACACCGTCCGCTCCTTCTACCCGGCCTGGCGGCCGCCGGCCGGGGGCGGGCGGATCTCCCTGGCGTTCCGGTGCGACACGCCCGCCGGCGTGGACGCCGTGTACGAGGACCTGGTCGGCGCCGGGTACCACGGGGAGCTGAAGCCGTGGGACGCCTTCTGGGGGATGCGCTACGCGGTGGTGCACGACCCGGACGGCAACGGCGTCGACCTGTTCGCCCCGCTACCCGCGGCCGCCCAGTAGCCGCCCGAGCGGCATCCCCGCCAGCTCCCTGACGTCGCGGGCCAGATGGGCCTGGTCCGCGAAGCCGGCCCGGAGCGCCGTCTCCGCGAGGGGCACGCCGGCCCGGGCCCACGCCAGGGCCCGCTGCAGCCGCAGCACGCGGGCCAGCGTCTTGGGGCCGTAGCCGAAGGCGTCGCGCGAGCGGCGGTGCAACTGGCGTACGCCGAGGCCGAGTTCGTCGGCGGTCGCGGCGACCGGGCGGCCCGCGTCCAGGGCGGCGACGATCCGTGCCGTCAGCGGGTCGGGCGGGTCCGCCTCGGCGGCGCGCCACAGGGCCACCTCTTCGAGGGCGGCCGCGGGGTCGGGCGCCGCGTCGATCCGTCCGCGCAGCCGCCGTACGACCGCGGCGGGCCAGAGGTCGGCCAGCTCGACGCGCCGGTCGCGCAGTTCGTGGGCGGGCACGCCGAGGAGGGCGGGCGCCGTGCCGGGGAGGAACCGCACGCCGGCCCAGCGCGCGGCGGTGCCCCCGGGGACGTGGGCGCGCGTGTCCGGCCCGGCGACGAGCAGCCGCCCCTCGGTCCACAGCAGGTCCATGCACCCGTCGGGCAGCACCGGCCGCGCCCCGGCGGCGGGAACGTTCGTCCACACCACGGCACCGGGCAGCCGGGACGGCCGTTCCGCGTATCCGGACGCCTGCCCGAGGATCTCCGCCGCCACGCACGCCAGGCTACGCCCGGGGGCGGACGTCCGTCGGCGCCCGCAGCGCCGCGGGGCGGCCGTGCGGCATCCGGCCTGCCCGAGCCGGGCGGGGCCGCGGCGGTTTGATCGGCGCCGGGCGCCGCCGCCGGGGGACCCGGTCCCTCGGCGAACCCCCGCCGTCGGCGAACCCCCGCCGTCGGCGAACCCCGTCCCTCGGGCGCCCCCGCCCGTCACTTCCCGTGCGCGGACCCGTCCGGGTCGTCCTTGTGCGCACTCTTCACATGGGTGCTCTTCACATGGGTGCGCAGCCGCGCCGACAGGTCCTCCGGGGGCAGGAAGCGGGACCAGCGCTCCGGGAACTCGGACGGCATGTCGGGGTCGTCGGGGTCGGCCTCGCGGGCCGCGGCGGCACGGGCGACGTACTCGGTGATCTGCGCCTCGCGGACCCGCTCGTTGGCGGCGCGGGCGGCGGCCGTGGCGGCGGCCGGCCAGACCCGGTCGATGGCGGCGTTCACCGCCGCCCCGACGAGCACGGCGAACGCGGACACCCCGATCCACAGCAGCACGGCGACCGGCGCGGCCAGCGAGCCGTAGATGGTGGGGCCCTCGACGGTGCTGGTGAGGTAGATGCGCAGCAGGAAGCTGCACACCACCCACATGGCCAGGGCGACCAGGGCGCCGGGCACGTCCTCGATCCACGGGGAGCGCACCGGGACGGAGACGTGGTAGAGCGTGGTCAGGAAGGCGATGGACAGGACGATCACGACGGGCCAGTACAGGATCTGCACGAGGGTCGTCGACCACGGCACGATCCGCACCACCGCGTCCGGGCCCGCCACCATCAGCGGCAGCGCGATCGAGCCGACCAGCAGGGCCACGACGAACAGCCCGAAGGACAGCATCCGGGTCTTCACGATGCCCCGGACGCCGTCGAGGCCGTACATCACGGTGATGGTGTCGATGAAGACGTTCACCGCGCGGGAGCCCGACCACAGGGCGAGCAGGAAGCCGATCGAGATCACGTCGGGCCGGCCGCCCTTCATGACGTCGCGCAGGATCGGCTGGGTGATCTCCTTGACGCCCTGGTCGGACAGGACCGTGCGGGAGGCGTCGAGGATGTTGCGCTCCAGGCTGCCGATGGTGTTCGCGCCGGTCCAGGCGTCGACGTAGAAGAGCAGGGCGATCAGGCTGAGCAGCAGCGGCGGCACGGAGAGCAGGGAGAAGAAGGCCGCCTCGGCGGCGAGGCCGAGGATCCGGTACTCCATGCACGAGTTGACGGTGTCCTTCAGCAGCAGCCAGGCGGTCCTGCGTTTGGACACGTTCCGGTAGAGGGCCCGTGCCCGGTGGAGTCGGCCGGAGGGACCGTCGGGGGTTTCGCTTGCTGGCTGCACGACCCAAAGGTATCTCCGTCCCGTCCGGCTGCACCCACCCCCCGGGGGGGGCGTCGACCAGGCAGGACACCGGGGGCGGGCCGCCCGCGGCGGCCGTCTGGTGACCGGCGCCGTACCTCGGGGTAGGTTCCGTTCCATGGCAGCCAGCACTCATACCGTGACCAACCAGGCGCCGCCCCTTTCGGGCCACGACGTATTCGCCACCGACCGTGCCCTGGCCGAGGCCGTCGGGCGGCATGTCGGGGCGGACCTGCTGGACGAGGTGCGCGGCGAGCTGTCGGCGCTCGGCCGGGCGGCGGGCTCGGCCCAGCTGCAGGAGTGGGGGACGCAGGCCAACGAGAACCCGCCGCGCCTGCGCACCCACGACCGCCACGGCCGCCGGGTCGACGAGGTCGAGTTCCACCCGGCCTGGCACCGGCTGCTCGGCAAGGGCGTCTCGGCGGGCCTCACGGCGGCCTGGGCGCAGCCGGCCGGGCATGTTCGGCGGGCGGCGGCCTTCGTGGTCTGGACGCAGGTCGAGGCGGGCAACGGCTGTCCGCTGTCGATGACGCACGCGGCGGTGCCCGCGCTGCGCACCGACCCGGAGCTGGCCGCCGAGTGGGAGCCGCGGCTGACGTCGGTGGTCTACGACCGGGAGCTGCGGCCCGCCCGGCACAAGGCCGGCGTCCTGTTCGGGATGGGCATGACCGAGAAGCAGGGCGGCAGCGACGTGCGGGCCAACGCCACCGCCGCGCGGCCGCTCGCCGAGGACGGCGCGTACGAGCTGACGGGGCACAAGTGGTTCTGCTCGGCGCCGATGTCGGACGCCTTCCTGGTGCTGGCGCAGGCCCCGGGCGGGCTGACGTGCTTCCTGGTCCCGCGGGTGCTGGAGGACGGCACGCGGAACGTGTTCCTGATCCAGCGGCTCAAGGACAAGCTGGGCAACCGCTCCAACGCGTCCGCCGAGGTCGAGTTCGACGGCACCTGGGCGCGCCGGGTCGGCGAGGAGGGGCGCGGGGTGCGCACCATCATCGAGATGGTGGCGGCGACCCGCCTCGACTGCGCGCTCGGCTCGGCGGGGCTGATGCGGCAGGCCGTCGCGCAGGCGGTCCACCACTGCACCCACCGCAGTGCCTTCGGCGGCCCGCTGGTGGACAAGCCGCTGATGCGCAACGTGCTGGCCGACCTGGCGCTGGAGTCGGAGGCCGCGACGACGCTGGCGCTGCGGCTGGCCGCCGCCTACGACGACGGGGGCGAGCAGGCGCGGGCCTTCCTGCGGCTGGCGGTCCCGGCGGCCAAGTACTGGGTGACCAAGCGGTGCGCGCCGGTCGCGGTGGAGGCCTCCGAGTGCCTGGGCGGCAACGGGTACGTCGAGGAGTGGGGCATGGCCCGGCTGGTGCGGGAGTCGCCGCTCAACTCCGTCTGGGAGGGGGCCGGCAACATCCAGGCGCTGGACGTGCTGCGGGCGTTGCGGCGCGAGCCGGCGGCGCTCGACGCCTATCTGCGGGAGGTCGGCCTGGCGCGCGGCGCCGACCACCGCCTGGACGGGGCGATCAAGAACCTGCTCACCGAACTGGCCGACCTGGACGGCGTCGAGGGGCGGGCCCGGCGCCTGGTGGAGCGGCTGGCGCTGGTGCTCCAGGGTGCCCTGCTCGTGCGGTACGCGCCGTCGGCGGTGGCGGACGCCTTCTGCGCCTCGCGTCTGGGCGGCGACTGGGGGTCGGCCTTCGGGACCCTGCCGCACACCCTGGACCTGGCCTCGGTGGTGGAGCGGGCGCGGCCGGTGTCCTGAAAGGGACCGGCCGACCGGTCTTCCCGCGGTGCCCGGAGGGGACGCGGGGGTGGTGCTGCGCCGACACGGCACCACCCCCGCTGACCCGGCCCGTTCGAGGCCATGGACGCCGCACGGGGCGACATCGCACAAGTTTCAAACAGCACGGGTCCGTCCACCAGGGTTGCAAGGGGTTGCAACTTCCTGACGCCGTGACCGGACTGTGCCCTTCCGTCACCGCAGGGCGGCACTATGAACCGGACAGCCGGGAGGGCGCCGGTTCCTGGCCGAAACGGGCCGCCGTCACCGGCTGCCCGTGGCCCCGTCTCCGGGAGGACCCAGTGGGGAAAGCGCCGAGGGACGTGACGCAGCTCGCCGCCACCGATACGGCGCTGGCGGCACGGGTGCTCAGCGAGGTGCGCTCCGCGGCGCTCGCCGGGCGGCGCACGCGGATGCCTCCGCGGCCGGTGATCGGGCAGTCCTGGGAGCGCATGCTGCGCGGCGGGGTCGATCCCGACCGCGACG
Organism: Streptomyces sp. NPDC086766; assembly: GCF_044746005.1. Lineage (NCBI taxonomy): Bacteria > Bacillati > Actinomycetota > Actinomycetes > Kitasatosporales > Streptomycetaceae > Streptomyces > Streptomyces sp. NPDC086766. The sequence continues at coordinate 150,242 of NZ_JBIVBI010000008.1, forward strand.
TCCGCGCCGGGCTGCTGCCCCGCGAGGAGGTGGAGCGGCGCCGGGAGACCTCGCCGCTCAGGCCGGTGCTGCCGGTGCTGCGTCAGGGTCTGCTGTCGGTGGCGGACGTCGCCCACCACATCATGGTGGTCGCCGACGCGGACGGCCGGGTGCTGTGGCGGGAGGGCAGCCCGTCGGTGCTGCGCCGGGCCGACGGGCTGGGTTTCGAACTGGGCGCGGACTGGCGGGAGGACGTCGTCGGCACCAACGGCGTGGGCACCCCGGCGGTGGTGCGCGGACCCGTGCAGGTCTTCGCCTCCGAGCACTTCGTCCGCTCGCACGCGGCCTGGACCTGCGCCGGCGCCCCGATCACGGACCCCCGGGACGGGCGCCTGCTCGGTGTGGTGGACGTCAGCGGCCCGCTGGAGACCATGCACCCGGCGACGCTGGCCTGGGTCGACTCGGTGGCCAAGCTGGCCGAGGCGAGGCTGCGGGAGCGGCATCTGGCCTCGCTGGAGCGGCTGCGCGCGGTGGCGGCGCCGGTGCTGGCCCGGCTGGGCGGCCGGGCGGCGGTGGTGGACCGGGACGGCTGGACGGCGGCGGTGGCGGGGATGCCGTACACCCCGCGGATCGTGCTGCCCAAGTCGCCGTCGGCGGGCCGCCGGTGGCTGCCCGCGATCGGCCTGTGCCGTCTGGAGCCGCTGGCGGGCGGCTGGCTGGTGCGGGCCGGCGAGGAGCCGGCCGGGCAGGGCGCGGCCCGGATCGTGCTGGATCTGGCGGGGCCGCGCCGCTGGTCGGTGGCGGTCTGCGGCGGTGCGGGCTCCTGGAGCCACGAATTGAGTCCCCGCCACGCGGAGTTGCTGTATCTGCTCGCCGTGCACCGGGCCGGCCGCAGCGCGGCGGAGCTGGCCGAGGACGTCTTCGGGGATCCGGCCCGCCGGGTGACCGTGCGCGCCGAGATGTCCCGGGTACGGCGCTATCTCGGGGCGTTCCTGGAGCACCGGCCGTACCGGTTCGGCCAGGACGCGGAGGTCGAGATGGCGCTGCCAAAGGACCCGCGCGACCTGCTGCCGCACTCGACGGCACGGACGGTGCGGAACGGGCGTGAGGGGGGCCGGGTGCCGTGAGAGGTTCGCGTGAGGGAGTACGGATGGCCTTTAGGTGACATCTTCCGCATATTTGCAGGGTCTTAGACCTGCGGCGCCCCGGACTGCCGTAGCATCGCCTCTGGGTCGCCCCACCTGCTCCTTGGTCAACGCACGGACCTTGCGGCGCAGTTGGCCCGCCTCGGGAGGTTGTCCATGAAACATCGCGGCCGACACCGCCGGCGCCGGCGGGGCAGGGCACTGCGTGCCGTCCTGTCCGGGACGGCCCTCGCCCTCACCGCCGCCGCCACGCTGATCAGCGCCTCGCAGGCCACGGTCGAGGACAGCCCCGGGGCCCTGAAGGCGCTCACCTCCCCCGCCGACCTCGGCCGGCTGCGGCTGACCGAGCAGCGCGTGCCGCAGCGGTCCCTGGACCGGCTGGCCGCGGCGATGGGACGGCCGGTCGGCGTCGGCGCGGTGCTGGGCGCCGCCGACCGCACGCTGCGCGGCGCGGCAGACTGCACCCGCGAGGAGCGCAAGGCGCTGCCGGTCGCGCCCGAGCCCACCCGCTCGTACTGCTGGGACCCCGCCGACGCGGCCACGAGTCTGTGGCAGCCGGAGTCGGTGACCACCTCGGGCGACGCCGACGACGACGGCGTGTGGGGGACGAACCGGGTGATCCTCTCCGGCTGGACCCACCGTGGCGGCCCGGACGCGGACCGCGGGCTGGCCCGGGTGGCCTTCGTCGACGCGAACGACCCGGCCCGCCTCAGCTACACCTGGGCCCTGCTCGCCGTCCCGGTCGACGGCGGGCGCGACTACCGCGGGCTCGTCTCGCGGGTGTCCGGCATGGTCTGGTACCAGGACAAGCTCCTGGTCACCGCCTCAGGCGCCGAGCGGAACGCGCTCTACGTCTTCGACCTCCACCGCATCCAGCGCGCCACCGTCGCCGGGGACGCGGTCGGCAAGGTGCCCGGCGGCTGGTCGGCGCACGGCTACCGCTGGGTGCTGCCCGCCGTCGCCTCGTACCGCCCGGTCGGCGCGGGATGCGACCGGGCGGCGCCGGGCGCCCCCTGTCCCGACAGCCTGTCGCTGGACCGCGGCTCCGCTCCGGACAGCCTGGTCGCGAGCGAGGCGGGGCCCCGGGGCAGCGACCGGCCCACGCGCCTGTGGCGGTACTCCTTCAGCCGGGACCCGGCCCGCTCCGGCCTGCTGGCCGCGGGCTCCACCGGGACGGTGACCGCGGACGAGGCGTTCGAGTCGAAGGCGGACGGGGTGCGGGGCGTGCTGTCGTACCGGACGGGCCCGTCCGCGCGTCCCGGCTGGTACCTGGGCCGGGTCCCCGGCTCCGGGGGCGGGCACGGCACGCTGTGGCGGCAGGACGCGCGGGGCGCGCAGGCGGCCACGTGCGGCTCCGAGGACACCCACCGCTGCTGGGGCGACGGCACCGGGTCGCTGTCCTACTGGCCGGGCACCGGCGAGGTCTGGTCGCTGTCGGGGCGGACGCTGTTCGCCGTGCCGCTGTCCTCCCTGGAGCGCGCGCTCCGATAGCCGTCCCCCGTGGAGCGCGCTGCGACCGTGGTCACCTTCGATCGACAGCCGACGGGGGCGGGTGATTCCCTGACCGGCATGACGAACATCGCCGTGACCACCTGGTCCCTGGAGCAGACCGCCCCGACCGACCTCCTTCCCGCCGCCGCGCCCGAGGGAGACGTACGGATCGTCCGCTCCGAGGTGCCCTCACCCGAGTTCAGCCGGTTCCTGTACGCGTCCGTGGGCGGGGACATCCGCTGGACCGACCGGCTCGGCTGGTCGTACGCGCGGTGGCGGGAGCACCTGGAGCGGCCGGGTGTCGAGACCTGGGTGGCGTACGACCGGGGGACGCCGGCCGGCTACATCGAGCTGGAGGCGCAGGACGACGGGGTGGTGGAGATCGTCTACTTCGGGCTGATCCCCGCCTTCCGGGGCCGCCGGATCGGTGGGCACCTGCTGTCGTACGGCGCCGCCCGCGCCTGGGACCTCGCCGACCGGTGGCCGGGGCTCGCGCCGACCAAGCGGGTCTGGGTGCACACGTGCAGCAAGGACGGCGAGCACGCGATGGACAACTACGAGCGGCGCGGGTTCAAGCTGTTCGACACCCAGGTCGAGGAGGAACCGGAGGTGGCCACTCCGGGCCCCTGGCCCGGGGCGTACCCGGCCTGACCTGCAGGGACCGGGCCGTGGCCGCGGCCTGTGACCGGCGACACCCTTGTCCCGCATTCCGGGACAAGGGTGTCCGCATGATGGATAAAGCTGGACTGATTCCAGATCTCCGTGCCACGCTGCCGTCATGTCTGGAGCTGGAATCGCCTTGGTGAGTCGACGGCACGTCGACCTCGGCCGCATGTCCAGCGCCATCTGTCCGGCGAGCTGATCCGACCCCTGAGGCCTGTCGCCCCGGGTCCAGCAACGCCGCTTCCCCGCTTTCGCCACCTGCCGCGCACTGACGCACGCGGGTGCCCCCTGCGTACATCCGTGCAGGTCAGGGCCGTTTCCTGCCTGTTCCGAAGTCCCGAAGGACGTATCAGCCATGGCCGCCACCCCGCAGAAGCCCGCCGCCGCGACTCCCCGCCGCAAGGTGAGCCGTCACCGTGGCGAAGGTCAGTGGGCCGCGGGCCACTTCACCCCGCTCAACGGCAACGAGCAGGTCAAGAAGGACGACGACGGTCTCAATGTGCGGACACGTATTGAGACGATCTACTCCAAGCGTGGCTTCGACTCGATCGACCCCAGCGACCTGCGCGGCCGGATGCGCTGGTGGGGCCTCTACACCCAGCGCAAGCCCGGGATCGACGGCGGCAAGACCGCGGTCCTGGAGCCGGAGGAGCTGGACGACCGCTACTTCATGCTGCGGGTCCGTGTCGACGGCGGCGCGCTGACGACGCGGCAGCTGCGCGTGATCGGCGAGATCTCGCAGGAGTTCGCGCGCGGCACCGCCGACATCACCGACCGGCAGAACGTGCAGTACCACTGGATCCGCATCGAGGACGTGCCCGAGATCTGGAACCGGCTGGAGGCCGTGGGGCTGTCCACGGTGACCGCCTGCGGCGACACGCCCCGCGTGATGATCGGCTCCCCGGTCGCCGGCATCGCCGAGGACGAGATCATCGACGGCACCCCCGCGCTGGAGGAGATGAAGCGCCGGGTGCTCGGCAACCCGGCGTACTCGAACCTCCCGCGGAAGTTCAAGACGGCCATCTCGGGTTCGCCCGTGCTGGACGTGGTCCACGAGATCAACGACGTCGCGTTCGTCGGCGTCCGCCACCCCGAGCACGGGCCGGGCTTCGACCTGTGGGTCGGCGGCGGCCTGTCCACCAACCCCAAGCTGGGCGTGCGGCTGGGCGCCTGGGTGCCGCTGGACGAGGTCCCGGACGTCTACGAGGGCGTGCTGTCGATCTTCCGCGACCACGGCTACCGCCGGCTGCGCAACCGGGCCCGGCTGAAGTTCCTCGTCGCCGACTGGGGCGCAGAGAAGTTCCGCCAGGTGCTGGAGGACGAGTACCTGGGGCGGAAGCTGACCGACGGTCCCGCCCCCGAGCAGCCCGTGCAGCGGTGGCGCGACCACATCGGCGTGCACCGCCAGCGCGACGGCCGGTTCTACGTCGGTTTCGCCCCGCGGGTCGGCCGCGTCGACGGCGCGACCCTGACGAAGATCGCCGACCTGGCCGAGTCGCACGGCTCGGGACGGATCCGCACCACCGTCGAGCAGAAGATGATCGTCCTCGACGTCGCGGAGGAGCAGGTCGACTCCCTGGTCGACGGCCTGGAGGCGCTGGACCTGACCGCCCGGCCGTCCTCGTTCCGGCGCGGCACCATGGCCTGCACCGGTATCGAGTTCTGCAAGCTTGCGATCGTCGAGACCAAGGCCCGCGGCTCCCACCTGATCGACGAACTGGAGCGCCGCCTGCCGGACTTCGACGAGCCGATCACCATCAACCTCAACGGCTGCCCGAACGCCTGCGCCCGTATCCAGGTCGCGGACATCGGTCTCAAGGGCCAGCTCGTCGTCGACGACAAGGGCGAGCAGGTCGAGGGCTTCCAGGTGCACCTGGGCGGCGCGCTGGGCCTGGAGGCCGGGTTCGGCCGCAAGGTCCGCGGCCTGAAGGTCACTTCGGAGGAGCTGCCCGACTACGTCGAGCGCGTCCTCAGGCGCTACCAGGCGGAGCGCGAGGACGGCGAGCGCTTCGCCGCCTGGGCCGCCCGCGCCTCCGAGGAGGCGCTGTCGTGAGCGAGCGTGCGGTGCCCTTCCACTGCCCCTACTGCGGCGAGGAGGACCTGCGGCCGAGCGAGGAGGGCCACGGCGCGTGGGAATGCGGGGCGTGCAACCGGGCCTTCCGGCTGAAGTTCCTGGGGCTGCTGGCGCGGGGGCTGAGGCGGGCCGACGACCGAGGGGACGAGCGGATATGACGACCACGCAGGAAGAACCCACCGACCAGGACCTGAAGGCGCTGGCCGAGCAGGCGGGCCGGGACCTGGAGGACGCCTCCGCGCCGGAGATCCTCCAGTGGGCGGCGCGGACCTTCGGCAGGCGGTTCTGCGTCACCTCGTCCATGGAGGACGCGGTGGTCGCCCATCTCGCCTCCCGTGCCCTGCCGGGCGTGGACGTGGTGTTCCTGGACACCGGCTACCACTTCCCGGAGACCATCGGCACCCGTGACGCGGTGAAGGCCGTGATGGACGTCAACGTCATCACGCTCACCCCGCGGCAGACGGTCGCCGAGCAGGACGCCGAGTACGGCCCGAAGCTGCACGACCGCGACCCCGACCTGTGCTGCCGGCTGCGCAAGGTGCGGCCGCTGGAGGAGGGGCTCGCGGGCTACCGGGCCTGGGCGACCGGGCTGCGCCGCGACGAGTCCCCGACCCGGGCGGGCACCCCGGTCGTGGGCTGGGACGACCGGCGGCGCAAGGTCAAGATCTCGCCCATCGCCCGCTGGAGCCAGGCCGACGTGGACGCCTACGTCGCCGAACACGGCGTGCTCACCAACCCGTTGCTGATGGACGGGTACGCCTCCGTCGGCTGCGCCCCCTGCACCCGGCGGGTGCTGGAGGGCGAGGACGCGCGCGCCGGCCGCTGGGCGGGACGCGCCAAGACCGAGTGCGGGCTGCACGGCTGACCATGACCGAGCTCTCTACGAATCAGGAGTCCCACGTGACCACCGGAGCCACCGTCTGGCTCACGGGTCTGCCGAGTGCCGGCAAGACCACCATCGCGCACGAGCTGGCCGGCCGGCTGCGTGCGGAGGGCCACCGCGTCGAGGTGCTCGACGGCGACGAGATCCGCGAGTTCCTCTCCGCGGGCCTCGGCTTCGGCCGTGAGGACCGGCACACCAACGTGCAGCGCATCGGCTTCGTCGCCGAACTCCTCGCCCGCAACGGCGTGACCGCGCTGGTCCCGGTGATCGCGCCGTACGCGGACAGCCGCGACGCGGTGCGCAAGCGGCACGAGACCAACGGGACGGCCTACCTGGAGGTGCACGTGGCGACCCCGGTGGAGGTGTGCTCCGTGCGCGATGTGAAGGGCCTGTACGCCCGGCAGGCGGCGGGCGACCTGACCGGCCTGACCGGGGTCGACGACCCGTACCAGGAGCCCGAGTCGCCCGATCTGCGGATCGATTCGCAGCACCAGAGCGTGCAGGAGTCCGCGGCGTCGGTGTACGCCCTGCTCAGTGAAAGGGGACTGGCATGACGACCGCCACCGAGCTCCAGGACGGCACCCGGAGCCCGTACGCGCTCTCCCACCTGGACGCCCTGGAGTCCGAGGCGGTGCACATCTTCCGCGAGGTCGCGGGGGAGTTCGAGAACCCGGTGATCCTCTTCTCCGGCGGCAAGGACTCCATCCTCATGCTGCACCTGGCGCTGAAGGCCTTCACGCCCGCGCCGGTGCCGTTCGCGCTGCTGCACGTCGACACCGGGCACAACTTCCCCGAGGTCATCGACTACCGCGACCGCGCGGTGGCCCGGCACGGCCTGCGGCTGCACGTGGCCTCCGTGCAGGACTACATCGACCGCGGTGTGCTCAAGGAGCGCCCCGACGGCACCCGCAACCCGCTGCAGACGCTGCCGCTGACGGAGAAGATCCAGAGCGAGCGGTTCGACGCGGTCTTCGGCGGCGGCCGCCGCGACGAGGAGAAGGCGCGCGCCAAGGAGCGGGTGTTCTCGCTGCGCGACGAGTTCTCCCAGTGGGATCCCCGGCGCCAGCGCCCCGAGCTGTGGAACCTCTACAACGGGCGGCACGCGCCCGGAGAGCACGTGCGGGTGTTCCCGCTGTCCAACTGGACCGAGCTGGACGTCTGGCAGTACATCGCCCGGGAGGGCATCGAGCTGCCGGAGATCTACTTCGCGCACGAGCGGGAGGTGTTCCGGCGGTCCGGGATGTGGCTGACGGCGGGCGAGTGGGGCGGCCCGAAGGACGGCGAGACCGTGGAGAAGCGCCGGGTGCGCTACCGGACCGTCGGCGACATGTCGTGCACGGGCGCGGTCGACTCCGACGCGGTGACGCTGGAGGCGGTCATCGCCGAGATCGCCGCGTCCCGGCTGACCGAGCGCGGGGCGACCCGCGCCGACGACAAGCTCTCCGAGGCCGCGATGGAAGACCGCAAGCGCGAGGGGTACTTCTAGCCATGACCAGCACCACCGAACCCACCGAGCCGCTGTCGGTCGAGCAGCTGTCGGAGACCACCCTGCTGCGGTTCGCCACCGCGGGGTCCGTCGACGACGGCAAGTCGACCCTGGTCGGCCGTCTGCTGCACGACTCCAAGTCGGTCCTGGCCGACCAGCTGGAGGCCGTGGAGCGCGCCTCGGCCGGCCGCGGGCAGCAGGGGCCGGACCTCGCGCTCCTCACGGACGGCCTGCGCGCCGAGCGGGAGCAGGGCATCACCATCGACGTGGCGTACCGCTACTTCGCCACCGCGCGCCGCCGGTTCATCCTCGCCGACACCCCGGGCCATGTGCAGTACACCCGGAACATGGTCACCGGCGCGTCGACGGCCGAGCTGACGGTGATCCTGGTCGACGCCCGCAACGGCGTGGTCGAGCAGACCCGCCGGCACGCCGCGATCGCCGCCCTGCTGCGCGTCCCGCACGTCGTCCTCGCCGTGAACAAGATGGACCTGGTCGGCTACCGGGAGTCCGTGTTCGCCCAGATCGCCGAGGAGTTCACGGCGTACGCGACCGAACTGGGCGTCCCGGAGGTCACCGCGATCCCGATCTCCGCGCTCGCCGGGGACAACGTGGTGGAGGCGTCCGCGACCATGGACTGGTACGGCGGCCCCACCGTCCTGGAACACCTGGAGACCGTGCCGGTCAGCCACGACCTGGCGCACTGCCACGCGCGTCTGCCCGTGCAGTACGTGATCCGCCCGCAGACCGCCGAACTGCCGGACTACCGGGGCTACGCGGGCCAGATCGCCGCCGGCAGCTTCCGGGTCGGCGAGCGGGTCACGGTCCTGCCCTCGGGGCGCACCTCGCGGATCAGCGGCATCGACCTGCTCGGCGAGCCGGTCGACGTGGCCTGGACGACGCAGTCGGTGACCGTCCGGCTGGAGGACGACGTCGACGTCTCGCGCGGCGACCTGATCGTGCCGAGCAAGGACGCGCCCGCGACCACGCAGGACGTGGAGGCGACCGTCTGCCACGTCGCCGACCAGCCGCTGACCGTCGGCCACCGGGTGCTGCTCAAGCACGGCACCCGCACGGTCAAGGCGATCGTCAAGGACATCCCCTCCCGCCTCACCCTCGACGACCTGTCCCTGCACCCGCACCCGGGACACCTCGCGGCCAACGACATCGGCCGGGTGAAGATCCGCACCGCCGAGCCGCTGCCGGTCGACTCCTACGCCGACTCGCGCCGCACCGGCTCGTTCATCCTGATCGACCCGAGCGACGGCACCACGCTGACCGCGGGCATGGTGGGCGAGTCGTTCGCCGCGCCGGAGCCGGTCCGGGACGAGGCCGAGGACGACGGGTGGGACTTCTGAGATGAACTCCACCGGTTTCTACACGACGTTCGCGAAGGAGGGCGGCCGGGTCGGCAGCGGCGCCCTGGGAAGCGGGCAGGGCGGAGTGGCGCGATGTGCGCGATGACGTACGCGCACCGCCTGCGCGCCCCGTCCCCCCACAGGAAGCGACGAAAACCCTGTGCCGACCTCCCGGCCACGACCTGAGAGACCGTGACCGCCGGGCCTCCGAGAGGACACCCTCCCGTGCCTGCCACACCCTCGCTCCGCCGTACCCTCGCGGTGATCGCCGCGCTGCCGCTGCTCACCCTGGCCGCCTGCGGCTACGGTTCCGAGGCCAAGGACGACTCCTCCCGCCAGCAGGTGGCGGCCGGGGCGAAGAAGGTCGACGGCCTCGACTCCGTGAAGATCGGCTACTTCGGCAACCTGACCCACGCGACCGCACTCGTCGGACGCGAGCAGGGCATCTTCCAGAAGGAACTCGGCGCCACCAAGGCCCGGTACGCCACCTTCAACGCGGGCCCCTCCGAGATCGAGGCCCTCAACGCCGGCTCCATCGACATCGGCTGGATCGGCCCCTCCCCCGCGATCAACGGCTACACCAAGTCGGGCGGCAAGAACCTGAAGATCATCGGGGGTTCGGCGTCCGGCGGTGTGAAGCTGGTCGTGAACCCGAAGAAGATCACGTCCCTGAAGGACGTCGAGGGCAAGCGGATCGCCACGCCCCAGCTCGGCAACACGCAGGACGTCGCGTTCCTCAACTGGGCGGCCGGCCGGGGCTGGAAGGTGGACCCCCAGAGCGGCAGGGGCGACGTCACCGTCGTCCGCAGCGACAACAAGGTGACCCCGGACGCCTTCAGGACCGGCTCGATCGACGGCGCCTGGGTGCCCGAACCCACCGCGTCCAAGCTGGTCGCCGAGGGCGGCAGGGTGCTGCTCGACGAGTCCTCGCTGTGGCCCGGCAAGAAGTTCGTGATCACGAACATCATCGTGTCGCAGAAGTTCCTCGCGCGGCATCCGAAGGCCGTCGAGGCGGTGCTGAGGGCCTCCGTCGCGACCAACAAGTGGATCGCCGCCGACCCGGACCGGGCGAAGGCCGCCGCGAACAGGCAGCTGGAGGCGGACTCCGGCAAGGCGCTGCCCGCGAACGTCCTGGACCCCGCGTGGAAGTCGATCCAGATCACCGACGACCCGCTGGCCTCGACCCTCGGCACCGAGGCGGAGCACGCGGCCAGGGCCGGTCTGCTGGCCGAGCCCGACCTGAAGGGGATCTACGACCTCACGATCCTCAACAAGGTCCTCGAGGACGCGGGCCGGAGCACCGTGTCCGACGCCGGTCTCGGCACGAGCTGACCCACGACCCCGACCCTTCCAGGAGGTGACGACCATGGCCACGATCCTCGCCAAGGCCGACGAGTCCGTCGCGCACGCGGCTCGCCTTGAGCATGTCTCGAAGTCCTTCGCGGGACCGGGTGGGCAGCAGCTCGTCCTGGACGACATCAGCCTCGATGTCGCGCCCGGCGAGTTCGTCACCCTCCTGGGGGCCTCGGGCTGCGGCAAGTCCACGCTGCTGAACCTGGTGGCGGGCCTGGACCGGCCCACCACCGGCTCCATCACGACGGACGGGCGCCCGGCGCTGATGTTCCAGGAGCACGCCCTGTTCCCGTGGCTGACCGCGGGCAAGAACATCGAACTCGCCTTGAAACTCAGGGGCGTTCCCCGGTCCGACCGGGGCGGCAAGGCCGAGGAGCTGCTCGAACTCGTCCGGCTGAAGGGCGCGTACGGCAAGCGGGTGCACGAGCTGTCGGGCGGGATGCGCCAGCGCGTGGCGATGGCGCGCGCCCTCGCGCAGGAGAGCGGCCTGCTGCTGATGGACGAGCCGTTCGCCGCGCTGGACGCCATCACCCGGGACGTGCTGCACGACGAGCTGACCCGGATCTGGCAGGAGACGGGACTGTCCGTCCTGTTCGTGACGCACAACGTGCGCGAGGCGGTACGGCTCGCGCAGCGCGTCGTGCTGCTGTCCTCCCGGCCGGGCCGGGTGGCCCGCGAGTGGACGGTCGACATCCCGCAGCCGCGCCGCATCGAGGACGCCCCGGTGGCCGAACTGTCCATCGAGATCACCGAAGTACTGCGGGGGGAGATCCGGCGCCATGGCCAGCACTGAGACGAAGACGGCCCAGGACGCGGCGAGCGTCGAGGCGGGCCTGGACGCGCTGGAGGCGAGGACGACGGGCCGCCCGCCGTTCCGGCAGACCTTCGTGAACAAGATCCTGCCACCGGTGATCGCCGTCGTGGTGGTCCTCGCGGTGTGGCAGGGCCTGATCAGCCTCAGGATCGTCACGGACCCGACCAAGCTGCCCTCGCCGGCGGCGGTGTGGCACACCGTCCGGGAGGCGTGGCTGCAGGGCACCCTGCTCGGCTTCATCTGGACCAGCGTCTCGCGAGGCCTGCTGGGCTTCTTCTTCGCCCTGCTCATCGGCACCCCGCTGGGCCTGCTGGTGGCCCGGGTGAGGTTCGTGCGCGCGGCCCTCGGACCGGTCCTGTCCGGTCTGCAGTCGCTGCCGTCGGTGGCGTGGGTGCCCCCGGCCGTGATCTGGCTCGGCCTGGACAACTCGATGATGTACGCGGTGATCCTGCTCGGCGCGGTCCCCTCGATCGCCAACGGCCTGGTCTCCGGCGTCGACCAGGTGCCGCCGCTGTTCCTGCGGGCGGGCCGCACCATGGGCGCGTCCGGCCTGCGGGGCACCTGGCACATCACGCTGCCCGCCGCCCTGCCCGGCTACGTCGCCGGTCTGAAGCAGGGCTGGGCGTTCGCCTGGCGCTCCCTGATGGCGGCGGAGATCATCGCCTCCTTCCCGGACCTCGGCGTGGGCCTCGGCCAGTTGCTGGAGAACGGCCGCAACGCCAGCGACATGGCCATGGTCTTCGAGGCCATCCTGCTCATCCTGGTCGTCGGCATCGCCATCGACCTGCTGATCTTCAGTCCGCTGGAGCGGTGGGTGCTGCGCAGCCGCGGACTCCTCGTCAAGGGCTGAACCCCCATGCGCCACCCGTCCCCCGTCCTCGTGGTCGTCGCCCACGGCAGCCGCGACGCGCGCCATGCCGCGACCGTGCACGCCCTCGTCGAGAGGGTGCGCCGGATGCGGCCCGGGCTGCGCGTGGAGACCGGGTTCCTGGACTTCAACGTCCCGTCCGTGCCGGCGGTGCTGGAGTCGCTGGCGGCGGAGGGGGTGCGGGACGTCGTGGCCCTGCCGCTGCTGCTGACCCGCGCCTTCCACGCGAAGGCGGACATCCCGGCGGTGCTGCGGGAGGCGCCCCCGCGGCTGCGGATCCGGCAGGCGGAGGTCCTCGGCCCGTCGCCGCTGCTGATCGGCGCCCTGGAGCGGCGCCTGTACGAGGCGGGGCTGGACCCCGCCGAGAAGTCCTCGACCGGGGTCGTGCTGGCCTCGGCGGGGTCCACCGACCCGGAGGCGAGCGCGGTGATCGCAGACATCGCGCGGGAGTGGCGGCACACCGGTTGGTGCGCCGTGCGGCCCGCGTTCGCCTCCGCGGCCCTGCCCCGCACCGAGGACGTGGTGCGGGAACTGCGGGCACTCGGCTGCGCGCGGGTCGCGGTCGCGCCGTACGTCCTCGCGCCGGGCTTCCTGCCGGATCGCATCGCGCGGGGCGCGGCCGAGGCGCGGGCCGACGTCCTGGCCGAGGTGCTGGGCCCCGCCCCGGAGGTGGCGCGGGTACTGCTGGAGCGCTACGACGCGGCGCGCAGGCCGGCCCTGACGGCGCTGGGCGCCTGAGGACGGCCCGGTTCCGGGAGGGCCGGCTCGGACGGGACCGGGCGACTGTCGCGGCCCCGACACACCGAGGTGTCCGCGGCCCGGCACTCCCCCGTGGTGCCGGTCCGCGGACGGCCCGGCCACCGCCCGCCGGAAGGCCGGCGTGCCGTGGTCGGCTTCTGCTTCAGCGTCACGACGGGCGCATGTGTCACCGCGGAGCGTTCGTCGGGGTCGATTTTCGGCCGTCAGTCGAACCGCAGGGCGCCGGTGCGGGTGCGCTTGAGTTCGAAGAGGTCGGGGCAGCCCGCCAGCACCCGGAAGCTGTCGAAGAGTTCGGCCGCGCGGGCACCCCGCGGGACGGCGCCCAGCACAGGCCCGAACCACACCGTCCCGTCGACATGGAGGGTGGGCGTGCCCACGTAGCCGCCCGAGTCGCGCTCGGCACCGGCCTCGTGACTGCGGCGTACGGCTTCGTCGTACGACGGGTCGTGGGCGGCGCGGGCGAGTTCGGCCGGGAGTCCGAGTTCGGCGAGGGACTCGGCGACCACCGCGTCGAAGTCCTCCACCCCGCCCTCGTGGATGCGGGTGCCGAACGCCGTGTAGAGGTCGCGCAGCACCTTCTCGCCGTGCTGTGCGGCGGCGGCCACGGCGACCCGCACCGGTCCGAGGGACTTGTCGACCAATGTCCGGTACCAGTCGGGTAGTTCGTTGCCGACGTTGTGCAGGTAGAGGCTCATCGCGTGGAAGCGGAGGTCGAGCGGGCGCTCGCGCTCGACCTCGAGCAGCCAGCGGGAGGTGATCCAGGCGAAGGGGCAGGCGGGGTCGAAGTAGAAGTCGACACGGGTGGGTGAGGCGCTCGTCATGTCCGCGAGGCTAACGGCGCACTCGCATACCCTCCCGGCCCAATCAGCGGGCTTTTCCCTGGTCCAATCAGCGGGCTTCTCCTGACCCCCGGTCGGCCGCGGTCTGGGCGGGGCCGCTCCTCGAAGGGCGCCCGCGGTCATTCCCCGGCGGTCAGCTCGATCAGCTTGAGCACGGTGTTCCAGTTCCGCGTGGTGGCGATCAGCCCCTTGGTGAGCCGGGGCCGCGACAGCTGCTCGGCGAGCTTGGAACGGCCGAGGCCGTCGGGGGCGTAGAGGTACAGGGCCCGGTCGCCGAGGCGGAACTCCTCGGGGAGGTGGCTGCCGGGGTCGATCTCCGCGAAGCGGGCCGCCTCGACGGCCTGGGAGAAGTACGTGACGTGCAGCTGCTTCCCCTCCAGCCCGGCGGCCGGGAACGGGCACGCCTCGGCGACGGCCCGCAGATAGGCGTGATCGCGCACGATCACGTCCACCGGGAAACCGAACCGCTTCTCGACCTCCGACGCCAGCTCCGCGGCGAGCGACTCCTCGTCGCCGTGCCCGGTGGCGAAGACGGCCTGGCCGCTCTGGAGATAGGTGCCGACCCCGCCGTAGCCGAGCCCGTCCATGAGGGCGCGCAGCTCGGCCATCGGGAGCTTCCTGCTGCCGCCGACGTTGACCCCGCGCAGCAGCGCCGCATACCTCGTCATGCCCCCACCATAGAGCGGCCGTCGTGCCCCGTGGGGGCGGGCACGACGGCCACCGGCCGTGGGGCCGGACGAAAGAAACCCTTGCGGATCCCGGCGTGTGGATCAACTCCTACACGCGGCTGTGATGTGTTCAACAAGGTTTCCGCTTCCCCACGCCGAGCCCTCCCCGCGGAACGGACACCCTGAGCATCACCCCCTAGAACACACGGTAGTTGTAAGGGGCCGCCGTCCTCCCCCGTGCGGAGGAGCCGGGGTCCGGGAGGAGTAGCCGCGGTCGCGGCACTTCACCGGGCAGCACGACGAGACGTACCCCCTGCCGCCCCTACCGTCGAGGCGGAAGGTGGCGGCAGGGGGCCGTCACCGCGCACGAGGGGGCAGGCCGTCATGGGGAACCAGGAAGCGCGGGTGCGTGGCCTCGCCGCGCGGGCCGGCGGCTGGAGCGCACGGCACCGATGGGCGGCGGTCGGCATCTGGGTGGTGTTCGTCGTCCTGGCGATGGGACTCGGTTCGGCGGCGGGCCGGGTGGACGTCAAGGACAGCGACCAGCTCAAGGGCGAGACGCACACCGCGGCGAAGATCATCGAGGACGCGGGGATCGAGCAGCCGGCGAGCGAGAGCGTCCTGGTCCAGGCCCGGAACGGCACGACGAAGGCCACCGACCCGGAGTTCCGGGCCGCCGTCACCGACGTCGTCGCGGCGGTCGGCGCCACCGGGCGGGTCACGGACGTGACGTCGCCGTACGACACCAGGACGATCTCGAAGGACGGCCGCAGCGCGCTGGTGCAGTTCGACATGCGGGGCGCGGCGGACACCGCCGGCGAGCGTGTCGAGCCGGTGCTGAAGGCCGTCGCGGGTGTCCAGAAGGACCACCGCTCGCTGCGGATCGAGGAGATCGGCGGCGCCAGCATGAGGAAGCAGTACTCCGACGCCTTCGGGGACGACTTCCAGCAGGCCGAGTACTCCGCGGTGCCGGTCGCCCTCGGCATTCTGCTGATCGCCTTCGGCGCGCTGGTGGCCGCGCTGCTGCCGGTGGCCCTCGCCGTCACGGCGATCATGGCGACGATGGGCCTGATGGGCATCGTGAGCCATCTCCAGCCGATGAGCGACACCGCGAACTCCGTGATGCTGCTGGTCGGCATGGCCGTCGGCGTCGACTACTGCCTGTTCTACCTGCGCCGGGAGCGGGAGGAGCGGGACGCCGGTCGGGACGCGGGGACGGCGCTGCGGATCGCCGCCGCGACCAGCGGCCGGGCGATCGTCGTCTCCGGTGTCACGGTGTGCGTGGCGATGGCGGGGATGCTGTTCACCGGGCTCGCCGAGTTCGAGGCGATGGGTCTGGCCTCGCTGATGGTGGTGGCGGTCGCGATGGTCGGCTCGGTCACCGTGCTGCCCGCGCTGCTGTCGCTGCTGGGCGAGCGGGTCGAGAAGGGCCGTGTCCCGTTCCTGCGGCGGCGGCGCCGGGGCGGCGGCGAGAGCCGGTTCTGGACCACCGTGCTGCGCGGTGTGCTGGCCCGGCCCGTGGTCTCCGTCGTCGTGGCCGTCGGTGCGCTGCTCGCCGTCGCGGCGCCGGCGCTGGGCATGAAGACCTCGCAGCTCACGCTGGACCAGGAGTTCGGCGACTCGCTGCCCATCGTGCAGACGTACAACCGGGTCAACGACGCCTTCCCCGGCGGCTCCGAGCCGGCCCAGGTGGTCGTGAAGGCCGGGGACATCGAGGCGCCGGAGGTCCAGCAGGCGCTGGCGCGCTTCAAGGAGCGGGCGGTCTCCTCGGGCGCCTCGCGCGGCCCGGTGGACATCAGGACGTATGCGGCGCGGAACGTCGCCTTCGTGTACGTCCCGCTGGTCGGCGGGTCCGACTTCGACAAGGCGGGCGCGAGCCTGGAGAAGCTGCGGGACGAGGTGCGGCCCGCGACGCTCGGCACGGTCGACGGGGTGAGTGCGCCGATCACCGGGCAGGTCGCCGGTTCGCACGACTTCAACGAGCAGCTCGTCGGCTCGGTCGTCCCGGTCTTCGCCTTCGTGGTGGTCTTCGCCTTCCTGCTGATGCTGGTGTCGTTCCGCTCGCTGACCGTGGCGATCACGTCGATCGTGCTGAACCTGCTGTCGGTGGGCGCGGCGTACGGCATCCTGGTCGCCGTCTTCCAGCACGGCTGGGGCGCGTCCCTGGTGGGCGCGGAGGGCGTCGGCGCCATCGTCACCTGGCTGCCGCTGTTCCTCTTCGTGATCCTCTTCGGCCTGTCGATGGACTACCACGTGTTCGTGGTCTCCCGGATCCGCGAGGCGCGGCTGCGCGGCCGGTCCACGAAGGACGCCATCCAGCACGGCGTGGTCACCACGGCGGGGGTCGTCACGAGCGCCGCGGTCATCATGGTCGCCGTGTTCGCGATCTTCGGGACGCTGTCCATGCAGTCCATGAAGCAGATGGGCGTGGGCCTGGCGGCCGCGGTGCTCATCGACGCGACGGTCATCCGCGGCGTGCTGCTGCCCGCCGTGATGGCGCTGCTCGGGGAGCGCAACTGGTACCTGCCGAAGTGGCTGCACCGGCTGCCCGACCTCACGCACGACGAGGCGCCGGAGGCGGTCGCCGCCGCCTCCCCCGCGCGCACCGAGGGCGAGCGGCTGGGGGTCTGACCCCGGCCTCCCCACCGGGACGACCAGGGCCGGCCCCGCGACACGGGGCCCGGCTCCGCGGACGGAGGGCCCGTCGGCTTCGGGGAGCCGGCGGGCCCTCGCCCGCACTCCCCGCGGTCGGCGCGGCGCCGCACTCGCCCCACGGACCCGTCCTCGCCCGGCCCGGAGGGCGTCCCCGCCCTCGGGGCACCGCGCGCGGGCCGCGACCTCGCCGGATGGGACACTGGCCGTTCGAACGAACGGATCCCGGCGACCCGCGCAGCGCGACGCGCACAGGGCGACGCACGCGACAGCGAACGGCCGCCGGCCGGCGCGGACACGGAGGCGGACGATGGACGAGGCACGGGCGCGGGACGTACTGGCCGCGGCGGGGGTGCTGCCCGGCCCGGTGCGGGACGCGCGCCTCCTCGCGCTCGGCGAGAACGCGGTGTTCGCCGGCGGTGACCTGGTGGTCAAGGTGGGCCGCGACGCCGAACTGCTGGACCGGGCGCGGCGCGAGCTGAGGACCGCCGTGTGGCTGGCGGAGGCGGGGGTCCCGGCGGTGCGGGCGGCCGTCGACGAGGCGCTGCTCGTCGACGGGCACCCGGTGACCGTCTGGCACCGGCTGGCCGATCCGGTGCGTCCCGCCGAACCCCATGACCTGGCCGGCCTGTTGCGCGTCGTCCACGCCCTGCCCCTGCCTCCCTTCGACCTGCCGCCCCGGGACCTGCTGGGCGGTGTGGAACGCTGGCTTCGGCTGGCGGGCGACGCGATCGACCCGGCGGACGCGGCGTACCTGCGCGAGCGCCGCGACGGCTTCGCGGCCGCCGCGGCCGCGCTCACCCCGCACCTGCGGCCGGGCCCGATCCACGGCGACGCGCTGCCCCGCAACGTCCACGTCGGTCCGGACGGCCCGGTCCTGGTCGACCTGGAGACCTTCTCCGCCGACCTGCGCGAGCACGACCTGGTGGTCATGGCCCTCTCCCGCGACCGCTACGGCCTGCCCGCCGAGGCGTACGACGCCTTCACCGCGGCCTACGGCTGGGACGTGCGCGCCTGGGAGGGCTGCTCGGTGCTGCGCGGCGCCCGCGAGACGGCGAGCTGCGCCTGGGTCGCCCAGCACGCCCCGGCCGGCCCCGCGGCACTGGCCGAGTTCGAACGCCGGGTGGCCTCCCTGCGGGACGGGGACGAGACGGTGCGCTGGTACCCGTTCTGAGCGACCGTCCGCGGCGCGCGGCCCCCCGGCGGCTCGCCGGCGGCTCGCCGGAGGGTGGCCGGGCGCGGGGGCCGGGCGCGGGGGCCGGGCGCGGTTCAGACCGTCTCGCCCGCCGGTTCCCGCAGCGGCCAGGTGCCGTCGACCACCGCGCCCGGGTCGCCCTTGCGGCGGAGGAAGTCCTGGAGGTCGGCCGCCCACCGCGCGTACCACTCGATCTGGCGGCGGTGCAGCTCCGCCGGGCCGAGGGCGGCGACCTTGGGGTGGCGCAGGGCTATCGCGCGGGCCAGGCGGGCCGCGGCGAGGGCGTCGGCCGAGGCGTCGTGGGCCGCGTCGAGGACGACGCCGTACTCCGTGCAGACCGCTTCGAGGGTGCGTTTGCCGCGGCGGTAGCGGTCGGCCCAGCGGTCGATGGTGTACGGGTCGACGACGGGTCCC
Source organism: Streptomyces sp. NPDC086766 (assembly GCF_044746005.1). NCBI lineage: Bacteria > Bacillati > Actinomycetota > Actinomycetes > Kitasatosporales > Streptomycetaceae > Streptomyces > Streptomyces sp. NPDC086766. The sequence goes on from NZ_JBIVBI010000008.1 coordinate 168,883, forward strand.
GGCTCGGCGCCGCCGAGCCGGTCGCGCAGCGACGGCAGCCCGTGGCGCCGCAGTTCGGCGGAGAGCAGGGTCAGGTCGAAGGCCGCGTTGTACGCCACGACCGGCACGCCCGTCTTCCAGTATCCCGCCAGGACGTCCGCGATGGCGTCCGCCACCTGGTCGGCCGGGCGGCCCTCGGCGGCCGCCCGCTCGTTGCTGATGCCGTGCACCGCGACCGCGTCGGCCGGGATGTCGACCCCCGGATCCGCGAGCCACTCGCGGTGCCCGAGCGGCTCCCCTGCCCTGACCTCGATCACGGCGCCCGTGACGATGCGCGCCTCGCGCGGATCCGTCCCGGTGGTCTCCAGGTCGAAGCCGATCAGCAGCTCCCGGTGCCAGCCCATGGCGGCCCCCCTCCTCGGTGGTGCTCTCCCCCAGTGATCTCCACCCTCGCATGCGCCACTGACAATCCGGGGACCGTGTTCCGCTCACCGCGGCCGGGGTGGTGTCAGGACACCGGGCGCGAATCCGCCCACATCAGCTCGAACTCCTCGCGATAGGTGGAGAAGAGACCGCCTTCGTCCACGTGGTCCGACTTGACGACCCGGTTGCCGTTGCGCAGCACGAGCACCGGCGCCTCCATGCCCCGGCTGTGCCGCAGATAGGACTGCACGACCGCGATGCCGTCGGAGCCGTCGCCGTCGACCAGGTAGGCCGTGGCGCGCGGCGTCTCGTCGTAGACCTGGATCTCGAAGGCGCCCGGGTCGCGCAGCCGGGAGCGCACCCGGCGCATGTGCAGGATGTTCATCTCCACGGACCGGCTCAGCTCGCCGCGCTTGAGGCCGAGTTCGCGCTCGCGCCGCTTGACGGCGCTGGAGGCCGGGTTCAGGAACAGCAGCCGCACCCGGCCGCCGGCCTCGCCCAGGCGCACCAGGCGTCGCCCGGAGAAGTTCTGCACCAGCAGGTTCAGGCCGATGCCGATGGCGTCGAGGCGGCGGGCGCCGCCGAAGATGTCCTCGGCGGGGAACTGGCGCAGCAGCCGCACCCGGTCCGGGTGCACCGCGACCACGTCCGCATAGCGGTCGCCGACCAGGTCCTCCACCGCGTCGACCGGCAGCCGCCGCGCGGAGGGCACGTCGCCACCCGTCCCGAGGATCTCCAGGAGCCGCGCCGAGGCGCGCTCGGCCTGGTTCAGCACCGCCTCCGACAGGGCCCGGTTGCGGGAGACGACGTTGCGGGTGACCTCCAGTTCGTCCAGGGCGAGTTCGACGTCCCGGCGCTCGTCGAGGTACGGCTCGAAGCAGGGCCAGTGCTGCACCATCAGCTCGCGCAGCTGCGGCAGCGTGAGGAAGCTGATCACGTTGTCGTCGGCCGGGTCGAGCAAGTAGCCCTTGCGGCGGCTGACTTCGCGGACCGCGACGGCGCGCTGCACCCACTCCTGGCCGGCCGGTCCGGCGGCGGCGACCACCCACTCGTCGCCGTGGACGGGTTCGTAGACGGGCCGCAGCACGGCGGAGACGACGGCGCGCAGCCGCTGTTCGACGAGATTCAGCCAGATGTAGGCCCGGCCGGCCCGCTGGGCGCGCGTGCGCACCTCGCGCCAGGCGTCGGCGTCCCAGTCCAGCTCCGGTCCGATGGCACCCGCGTCCATCGGCCGCGCCAGGGACACCGCGCCGGGCGGGACGTCTGCGGAGTTCCCCTCGTGACCTTCGTCACCAGAGGGCAGCTCCAGGCCTCCCGAGCCCACCCGTGCACCGCCTTCCGCTCCCCCGAGCTCTCCCCGTCCCAACGATCAAGGAAGGGTACTCCGGGACCGGTCCGCGGTGCAGCCGGATGGACAGCTCGTTTCTCAACTACCTTCTCGCATCCACCCGTTCCGATCGGCCGGCTGGGGCTGCGTGAGCGGATTCATAGCGGTGACGTCGCGCGCGACGAGGAGAAGCCCTGCCGGTGGACGTGGTGCACGGGAGGTGGTGCACGGACCCTTGACGTTCAGCCGTTTGCGGGTCCCCTGCAGGCCCGCGGCCGGCGGGCCGGCGGTCAGAAGGCGGGCGGCCGAGGTGCTCTCCTCCCGGCTCGGCGGCTGGACGCCGTGCCGGGTGCCGGTGTGCACGACCCGCCCGACGGCCGGGTCCACCGTCCGGGTGACGAGGGTGTCGTTCCGGTAGCCGCAGAAGGGGCGGGGGCGCGCAACGGGTGGCCGACCGGCTCGACGGTCACGTCGGCGCGCCGGGGCGGGTGCCGGTCGTCCCGCCCGTCCGGCCCGGGTGCGGCGAGCTCGGCGCCCGTGCCGGGCAGAGCGGCCGCCACCGCCGCGGCGGCCCCCGCCACCGCGACGGCCGTCCCGGCCACCGTCTCGCCCGGATGCCGGTGCACCGCTCCGCGCACCTCTTCCCCCTGCTCCCTTCGGTCACGGGAGTACTCGATTGCCCCACTGGTTCGGCATACGGGTGTACGCGCCGGTCGCTCGACAAGAGGGCGTCATACCGCGTATGCACTGGTCGACGGGTAAGAGGGACATAAGTCATGGGTGGTTCCCTCGCTTTCGGGGAGACTCGGAGGCAAGGCGCCACCGGCGGTGCCGCACACCTGAAAGAGTCGTGATCCATGCAGGTCTGGCCTGGAGAGGCGTATCCGCTCGGCGCCACGTACGACGGCGCCGGTACCAACTTCGCGGTCTTCACCGAAGCCGCGGACCGAGTAGAGCTGTGTCTGCTGCACGACGACGGCTCGGAAACGGCGGTGGAACTGCGCGAGAGCGACGCGTTCGTACGGCACGCGTACGTGCCCGGCATCATGCCGGGGCAGCGGTACGGGTTCCGGGTGCACGGTCCGTACGCTCCCGAGCGCGGTCTGCGCTGCAACTCCTCGAAACTGCTGCTCGACCCGTACGCGCGTGCGATCAGCGGCTCGGTCCAGTGGGGCGAGGAGGTGTACGGCTACCACTTCGACGACCCCGACCGGCGCAACGACCTGGACTCGGCGCCGCACACGATGACGTCGGTGGTGGTCAACCCGTACTTCGACTGGGGCGACGACCGTCCGCCGCGCCGCGGGTACCACGAGACGGTGATCTACGAGGCGCACGTCAAGGGCCTCACCATGCGGCACCCGGGGCTGCCCGAGGAGCTGCGCGGCACCTACGCGGCCCTGGCCCACCCGGCGATCATCGAGCATCTGACGGAGCTCGGGGTCACGGCGCTGGAGCTGATGCCGGTGCACCAGTTCGTCAACGACCACCGCCTGGTCGACATGGGCCTGAACAACTACTGGGGCTACAACACGATCGGCTTCTTCGCCCCGCACAACGCGTACGCCTCCTGGGGCGACCGCGGTCAGCAGGTCCTGGAGTTCAAGTCGGCGGTCCGGGCGCTGCACGAGGCCGGGATCGAGGTCATCCTCGACGTGGTCTACAACCACACCGCCGAGGGCAACCACCTGGGTCCGACGCTGTCCTTCAAGGGCCTCGACAACCCCCAGTACTACCGGCTCACGGACGACCCCCGGTACTACATGGACACCACCGGCACCGGGAACTCCCTGCTCATGCGGTCCCCGCACGTGCTGCAGCTGATCATGGACTCGCTGCGGTACTGGGTCACGGAGATGCACGTCGACGGCTTCCGCTTCGACCTGGCGGCGACCCTGGCCCGGCAGTTCCACGAGGTGGACCGGCTCTCGTCGTTCTTCGACCTGGTGCAGCAGGACCCGGTGGTCTCGCAGGTCAAGCTGATCGCCGAGCCGTGGGACGTGGGCGAGGGCGGCTACCAGGTGGGGAACTTCCCGCCGCTGTGGACGGAGTGGAACGGCAAGTACCGCGACACCGTCCGGGACCTGTGGCGGGGCGAGCCGCGGGCGCTGGCGGAGTTCGCCTCACGGCTCACCGGCTCCTCCGACCTCTACCAGGACGACGGCCGGCGGCCGCTGGCCTCGATCAACTTCGTGACCTGCCACGACGGCTTCACCCTGCACGACCTGGTGGCCTTCAACGACAAGCACAACGAGGCCAACGGCGAGGACAACCGGGACGGTGAGAGCCACAACCGGTCCTGGAACTGCGGGGCCGAGGGCGAGACCGGCGACGAGGAGGTCCTGGAGCTGCGCGCCCGCCAGATGCGCAACTTCTTCGCCACGCTCATGCTCTCCCAGGGCGTGCCCATGATCAGCCACGGCGACGAGTTCGCCCGCACCCAGCGCGGCAACAACAACGCCTACTGCCAGGACAACGAACTGTCCTGGGTGCGGTGGCCGGACCCCGACAAGAACGGCGACGAGCTGCTGGACTTCGTCCGGGCGATGGCCGAGCTGCGCAAGGAGCACCCGGTCTTCCGCCGGCGCCGGTTCTTCCACGGGCGGCCGGTGGAGGGCACCCACGACGACCTGTCCGACATCGCCTGGTTCACCCCCGAGGGGGCCGAGATGACCCAGCGGGACTGGGACTCGGCGCAGGCGTCGGCGCTGACGGTGTTCCTCAACGGCAACGCGATCTCGGAGCCGGGACAGCGCGGGGAGCGGATCAGCGACGACTCCTTCCTGCTGATGTTCAACGCGGCGCCGGAGCCGCTGGAGTTCCTCGTGCCGATCCATCACGGGCACGAGTGGCAGGTGGTGGTCGACACCGCCCGCACGGACCCGGTCCCGCCGGGCACCGGGTCGAAGGTGCAGGCCGGGGAGCGGATCACCCTGAGGGACCGCAGCCTGACCGTGCTCCAGCGGCCGAACTAGCGACGCCCGCGCCCGCCCGGGCAGGCCGAGAGGCCGCGCCGGGCGGGTTCCGGCGTCCGCGGGGCGGGTTCCCGCGTCCGTGGGCGGGCTCCCGTGCCCGCGGGCGGGCTCCCGTGCTCGGGCGGGTTCCCGGGTGACAGGAAAGCCGGCGGGGCGGGTACGTAACCTTCCATGACACAGGAGCGCCCCGCCCCCCTCGTGCCCACCGCCACCTACCGGCTCCAGCTCCAGCCCGACTTCCCGTTCGCGGCCGCGGCCGCCGCCGTGCCGTACCTGGCCTCGCTCGGCGTCTCGCACCTGCACCTGTCCCCCGTCCTGGAGGCCGTCCCCGGCTCCCCGCACGGCTACGACGTCGTCGACCACGCCCGGGTGCGCGGCGAGCTCGGCGGCGAGGAGGGGCTGCGCGCGCTGGCACGCACCGCGCGGGAGCACGGCCTCGGCCTGGTGGTGGACATCGTGCCGAACCACATGGCCATGGCGCCGCGGCACAACCGGGCGCTGTGGGAGGTGCTGCGGGAGGGCCCCTCGTCGCCGTACGCCCGGTGGTTCGACATCGACTGGGAGGCCCAGGGCGGCCAGGTGCTGCTGCCGGTGCTCGGCGGCCCGGTCGGCGAGGAGATCGGCGAGCTGAAGGCCGACGGCGACGTCCTGCGCTACTACGACCATGTCTTCCCGCTGCGCGAGGGCACCGGCGGGCTGCCGCTGCCGCAGTTGCTCGACGCGCAGTGGTACCGCCCCGTGTGGTGGCGGCTGGCCCGCACCGAGCTGAACTACCGGAGGTTCTTCAGCATCTCCGACCTGATCGGGGTGCGGGTGGAGGATCCGGAGGTGTTCGAGGCCACCCACGCCAAGATCCTGGAGCTGCTGCACGAGGGCGTCGTCGACGGACTGCGCGTCGATCACCCGGACGGCCTCGCCGACCCCGACACCTATCTCGCCCGGCTGCACGCGGCGAGCGGCGGCCGCTGGACGGTCGTGGAGAAGATCCTCGCGGACCACGAGCACCTGCCGGTGTCCTGGCCGGTGGCGGGCACCACGGGCTACGACGCCCTCCGGCACGTCGACGGCCTGTTCACCGACCCGGCGGGCGCGGGGGAACTCACGGGGGTGTACCGGCGGTTCGCGGCCCCGGGGGCGGACCGCGGCGGCGACTGGGAGGCGACGGCGCGGCGGGCGGCCTACGAGGTGATCACGCACGAGCTGGCCGCCGAGACGGACCGGCTGACCCGGGTGGCGAGCCGGCTGTGCACCGGCTCGCCCGACCCGGCGCTGCGCGACCGCGCGCCCTGGGCACTGAGCACCGCGCTGCGCGAGCTGCTCGTCCGGATGGAGGTGTACCGCCCCTACGACTCGGTCGACGCGGCCCGGGTGGTCACCGCGGACGCGGCGCGGGAGGCCCGGCTCGCGTTCACCGTGCCGGAGGAGGGCGGGGCGGTCGACGTGGTGCGCGGGGTCCTGCTCGGGCGGGCCGGCTCGGGGGCGGAGGCGACGGAGCTGCGGACGCGGTTCGCCCAGGCCTCGTCCGCGCTGCGCGCGAAGTCCCTGGAGGACACGGCGTTCTACCGCTATGTGCCGCTGCTGGCGGCCAACGAGGTCGGCGGCGATCCCGGGCGCCCCGGGGTGTCCGCCGAGGACTTCCACGCGTACTGCGCGCGGGTGCAGCGGGACTGGCCCGCCACCGGGACCGTGGTGACCACTCACGACACCAAGCGCAGCGCCGACGTCCGGGCGGCGCTGGCCGTGCTGACGGAGTGCCCCGGGCGCTGGGCGGAGCTGCTCGCCGAGGTGACGCGCGACGAGGAGGACGTGCCGGACGGGCAGCTCGCGTGGGCGGCCTGGCAGACGGTCTTCGGGCTCGGCCCGGCGGACGCGGAGCGGGTGGGGCCCGCCCTGCTGAAGCACGCGCGCGAGGCCGGGCTCCACACCAGCTGGACGGAGCAGGAGCCGTCGTACGAGGAGGCGGTGGCGCGGTTCGTCGCGGAGGGACCCTGCGGGGCGCCGGGCGGGCGGGTCGCGGACTTCCGGGACTCGCTGGAGCCGCACATCCGGGCGAACGTGCTGGGGACGGCGCTGGTGCATCTGACGATGCCGGGCGTGCCGGACCTCTACCAGGGCACGGAGGCCGAGTACCGGGCCCTGGTGGACCCGGACAACCGGCGGCCGGTGCGGTTCCCGCCGGTTGACCCCGGGGAGAAGGGCACGGTGACCGCGGCGGCGCTGGGGCTGCGCGCCCGGCGGCCGGAGGTCTTCGGCGAGTCGGCGACGTACACGCCCCTGCCCGCCGAGGGTCCGGCCGCGGACCACTGCCTGGCGTTCGCGCGGTCCGGCGAGGCGATCACGGCGGTGACCCGGCTGTCGCTCCGGCTGGCGGAGGCGGGCGGCTGGCGCGACACCCGGATGCCCCTCCCCCCGGGCCGATGGACCGACGTCCTGGCACCGGAACGCCGGTTCGAGGGCGAGGTCCCCCTGGCGGAGCTCTTCGCCCACCTGCCGGTGGCCCTGCTGGAGCGGGCCGAAGGGGGCGGGACCGCGACCGCCGGGTCCTGAGGCCTGTCCGGCGGTCGTGTCCGGAGGGCCGTGTCCGGGGGCTGAAGATCGGGTTCCGGTGGGTGTGCCACCGGGCGCCCCCGGGCGGCTCCCCTGGGCGTGCTTGACAGTTCACCGAGTCCGTGGGGTACTGCGGATGCGAAGCCGGTCGGACACATCGGGGGTGAGTCTCCTGCCGGAGCTGCGCTACCCCACCGTTCCCGAACTGGTCTCCGCCGCACGCGCGTTGGCCGCACAGCGGCCGGGCCTGTGCTCCCTGGAGCAGGTGGGCCTCTCCCGCGCGGGCCGGCCGCTGCACCTGCTGTCCGTGGGCCACGCCCGCCGCTCCGTGCTGGTGGTCGCCGGGGCGCACGCCAACGAGCCCACGGGCGGCTCCACCCTGCTCGCACTCGCCCACCGCGTCCTGGACGAGTGGCCGTTGCGGGCCGACACCTCCTGGCACTTCCTGCTGTGCGCCGACCCGGACGGGGCGAGCCTGCACGTGACGCCCGCCCCGCGCAGCCTGCTCGACTACCACCTCGGCTTCTTCCGGCCGGCCGGGCCCGAGCAGCCGGAGTGGTCGCCCTCCGTGCTGCCCCCCGACCGGCTGCCGCCCGAGACGCGCGCGCTGACGGGGGTCATCGACACGCTGCGGCCCTACCTCCAGGTCACCCTGCACGGCACCGATCTGGGCGGCAGCTGGGTGCAGTTGACGAGGGACGTGCCCGGACTCGCGGAGCCGTTCGCCAAGTCGGCGGCGGAGCTGCGCATCCCGGTGGAGACGGGCGCCTCGGACGCCGCGGGCTGGCCCGCCTCCGGGCCCGGGGTGCGGGTGATGCCGGAGCCCGGCTCGGATCCGGCCTACCCGAGCCTGCCGGACGACGCGCGGCACAGCACCTGGTACCACGTGCACCGCTACGGCGGCCTGACCGCGGTGGTGGAGGTGCCGATGTGGGCGAGCGACCTGGTGGACGACCCCGCCCCGCATCCCGCTCCGGCGGTGGCGATCCGGCGGCTGGCGCACCGGCTGCTGCGGGACGCGCGGGAGGTCGAGCTGGTGCTCGCCGACGCGCTGCCCCGGCTGGACGGGGTCGACGGGCCGCTGCTCCGGGCCGCCACATGGGTGCTGAGCCTGATGCCGGGCCTGGCCTCGGACTGGGTCCGCACCCCGCCGGCCGACACGACGCGGGCGTACGTCGGCAGCGTGGACGCCTTCGGCCGCCGGCTGCCCCTGCGCACCGCGGCGATGCTGCGGCGGGTGCTCAGGGAGACCGGCGACCCCGGCGCGCCGCGCATGGAGCGGCTGGTGACCTGCTGGAGCGAGGAGTTCGCGGAGCGCTTCCGGGCCCGCTGGGTGCCGCTGGAGCACCAGGTCGAGCACCAGTGCCGTACGGTCCTCGCCACCGCACGGCACGCCCGCGACCGGACGGCCTGACGGCGACCGCCGGGCGCGGGCGCGCGACGGGGCGGCCCGGCGGCGACTGTGACGCGCGCGGGCCCCACAGGCGACTGATTGCGCGCGGGCCCGGTGGCGGCCGTCGCACGCACGGGTCCGGCGGCCGCCCGCGGGTCAGCGGTCAGCGGTCCAGCGCGAACACCTCGCCCGTGCGCGCCTTCATCTCGCAGGTGTTGGCGAAGGTCTGCGTGTAGGTGACCGCCCGCCCCTGCCAGCGGCCCTTCGCATGGACGGTCACGGGTGCGTAGACCATCGCGCAGAACACCTCCCGGCGCGGGATGCCGCGGATGTCGCCGCGCGCCGAGCGGAGCTGGGCGCAGGCCTCGGCCGCGTGGACGTGGCCCCGGGGCGGGTCGCACAGCAGCAGGGCGCGGCGCGTGTCGCCGGCGCGGGCGTCACCGCGGGTGACCGTGACGTAGAGCCAGTCGGCTCCCGCGGTGTGCCGGTGCGCCGCCTGGGCAGGGGCCGGGCAGGCGAGGAGCAGGGCGGCCGCGGCCGGCAGGACGCGCCGCAGCCGCTTCGCGGCCGCCTTGGTGAAGAGTGTCATTCCCGGTGTATCGGCACGGCGGCCTGCGGACCCCAGTCCGGCTCACCCGAACGGGAGCGGGGGTGCGGGAACCGCCCGGCCACCCGGGCGGCGGCGAGCACCACCCGGGTCTGGTACTCGGCCTGCCGGGCGACCGGTATCCAGCGGGCCCCGAAGCCGTCGCGGTAGTCGGCGCACCACTCCTCGATGAGCCGCTCCAGCTCCGGCAGGGCGCCTGCCGGATCGCGCCCGGCGCCGCGCACGAGCCGGTGGAGCAGCCCGGCGGTACGCAGGGCGAGCCGCCGCCCGGCGATGCGCAGGGCGGCCAGGTGGGCGGTGGTCAGCGGCGGCAGCGGGCGCTCCACGCCCAGGGTGTCGGGGTCCCAGGCGTCGGCGAGTCCGGGGCAGACCAGTAAATAGTCGTCCACGGGAGCGAGCAGCCGGGCCGCGTCCGGCGTGTCGGCCAGGTGCGGCCGGACCCGCGCCAGCAGCCGCTCCAGGAGCCGGGTCTCGTGGCGCAGGCCGCGGCTCACCGTGCGCAGCACCGCGTCCGGGTCCGGGTGCGGGGCGGCGTCGGCCACCGAGGCCACGCCCCACATGGGGGCCTCCACCACCGCGGTCACCGTGCCGTGCCGGACCGGGTGGAACCACGTCGACTCCACGGCGGCCTCCGTGATGGCGGCGGCCAGGTCGCCCCGGCGCGGCGGCGGGATCCGGTAGACGGCGGGCCCCAGGCCCGGCCAGTACAGGGCGTCGTAGGCGCCGAGTTCGAGCGGGATGCCGAGGCGGGCCGCGGTGTGCGCGACGCGCTGCGGCAGGCCCGGCAGGTCGCGGGTCAGCTCGACGAAGCCGCCGCCCACGTCCACGCCGTGCAGCGAGCACTGCAGGAAGGGACGCAGCTCGTCCTGGAGGTCGAGCAGGGCGCGGGTCTCCGGCAGCGCGGCGGCCCCGGCGCCGTCGGGCAGCCACTCGGGCTGCTCCAGGAACCCCGGGCGGAAGAAGTTCCGGAAGTAACGGCCGAGGCTGTACGGGCCGGTGAGCCAGCCCTCGTTGCGGCGGGAGCCGTCGGGGTCCAGGCAGAGCAGCAGGTTCCAGGTGACGTCGCCGTCCCCGCCGGTGCCGGGTTCGGCGAGCACCCGTTCGGCCAGCCGGAGGACGGTGGCTCCGCCCACGGGTTCGTTGGCGTGGGGGCCGGCGACGACGAGGGCCTGCCGGTCGCCGTGCCCGACGGAGAGCAGCCACATCGGCGTGCCCGCACGGGAGGTGCCCACACGGCGCAGCCGGGCCTTCTCGGGGCGGCGTGCGACGAGTGCCGCCGCGCGGGCGCCCAGCTCGTCGACGGACGGATAGCGGAGGAGCGGCGGCAGGGCAACCTCCACAATGTGGCGCCGTCGGGTTCACCTGGTGTGCAAGGAGTACGCACAGTCAGTCACGACTTGTCGGGTACGTCAACAGTGCCGTCCGAAAAGGGACTTGACCGACCGCGCTGGGTGATGCACGGGCCAGAGGTGAGGTGGCGGCGCGGTCGGTGGCGGGCGCGGGAGCGGCGGGGCCGCGGGGGCGGCACAGCTCAGCGGGCTGCGGGCTTCGGGGGCCGGCGGCGCTCAGGGGGCGGCATGGCTCGGGGAGTGGTGGGACTCACGGGGCGGGGCTCATGGGGCGGCGAGACGGAAGGCGACCCGCCCGAAGCCGACCTGGTCGCCGGCGCGGACGACGGCCGCGCCGATCACGCGCCGCCCGTTGACGGTCGTGCCGTTGGTCGAGCCCAGGTCCCGCAGGACCCACATCCCGCCCTGGTGGCGCAGTTCGGCGTGCACGCGCGAGACCGTGTCGTGGTTCAGCCGCAGGCCGCTGGCCGGGTCGCGGCCTATGCGCAGCGGGTGGCCCGTACCGGGGTGCGGCAGCAGCAGCTTGGGCAGCCGCTCGGCCTGCCAGGACCTGCGCAGCCGTACGGTGAAGCCGGAGACGGCCTCGACGGTGCCGAACACCAGGCGGGAGACGCGGCCCTCGGCGCGCAGGTCCGAGGTGAGCACGGCGAGCTCGTCGGACCGGCGGGCGGCCAGGGCCAGCTCGAGACGCCGGACGAACGTGTCGTGCGACAGCCTGCCCATGGCGACGCCGTCACGGAGCACCCGCAGCGCCTTGTCGCGCTCCGCGTCCGACAACCGCGCGGGGTACGTGGAGAACTCGGAGGACGACGTCACGCCGGCGATTGTCCGCCGGCGCGTCCCGGGTGTCCAGCACACGCGGAGACCGCCCCCGGTGTGGGGATTCGACGACACCCGCCGCAAAAGCGAGGATGCGCAGGCGGACTGATGTCGTTTCAAGCACCATGGACGGGGCTACATCACGGTGAGCAGACGAAGGGGAACCGTCCGTGCAGTTCGAGGTGTGGGCACCGCAGGCCGGCCGAGTGACACTCCATTGCGACGGCGTCGCAGACGCGTTGGAGCACGATCCGGAACGGCCGGGCTGGTGGATCGGGGAGGCCGACGCGCGCGACGGCTCGCGCTACGGGTTCGCGGTGGACGACGGTCCCGTGCTGCCCGATCCGCGCTCCCGGCGGCAGCCGGACGGCCCGGACGGGCTGAGCGCGGTCGTCGACCACGAGCGGTACGCGTGGCGGGCCGCGGGCTGGTCCGGGCGCCCGCTGCCGGGTGCCGTCCTGTACGAGCTGCACGTCGGCACGTACACCCCCGAGGGGACCTTCGACGCGGCCGCCGCCCGGCTGGAGCACCTGGCCGAACTGGGGGTGACGCACGTCGAGTTGATGCCCGTGTGCCCGTTCCCCGGCCGGCACGGCTGGGGGTACGAGGGGGTGTCGCTGTGGGCGGTGCACGAGCCGTACGGCGGTCCCGAGGGACTGAAGCGCTTCGTCGACCGGGCGCACGAGATGGGTCTGGGCGTGGTCCTGGACGTGGTGCACAACCACCTGGGCCCGTCGGGCAACTACCTGCCCGAGTTCGGGCCGTACTTCACCGACACGCACCACACCCCGTGGGGCTCGGCGGTCAACCTGGACGCGCCCGGCTCGGACGAGGTACGCGCGTTCCTGCTCGGCAGCGCGCTGGCCTGGCTGCGCGAGTACCGGATGGACGGGCTGCGGCTGGACGCGGTGCACGCGCTGGTGGACACGCGCGCGTGCCACTTCCTGGAGGAGCTGTCGACGGCGGTGGACGCGCTCTCCGCCGACCTCGGCCGCCCCCTCTTCCTGATCGCCGAGTCGGACCTCAACGATCCGCGGCTGGTCACCCCCCGCGCGGAGGGCGGCCTCGGCCTCCACGCCCAGTGGAACGACGACTTCCACCACGCCGTGCACACCGCGCTGACCGGCGAGACACAGGGCTACTACGCCGACTTCGGGCGCGCCCCGTTCGCCGCGCTGGCCAAGACGCTCACCGGCGGCTACTTCCACGACGGGACGTACTCCAGTTTCCGGGGCCGCCACCACGGCCGCCCGCTGGACCGTACGCGGGTGGCGGCCCACCGGCTGCTCGGGTACGGCCAGACCCACGACCAGGTCGGCAACCGCGCCCAGGGAGACCGCCTGTCCACGCTCCTGTCCGGCTCCCCCGGGCTGCTGGCCTGCGCGGCCGCGCTCACCCTGACCGCCCCGTTCACGCCGATGCTGTTCATGGGCGAGGAGTGGGCGGCCGGGACGCCGTGGCAGTTCTTCACGGACCACACCGATCCGGAGCTGGCGGAGGCGGTGCGCCGGGGCCGGCGGCGGGAGTTCGCCGCGCACGGCTGGGCGGAGGAGGACGTGCCGGACCCGCAGGACCCGGCGACCCGGGACCGGTCCTGCCTGGACTGGTCCGAGCCGGACCGCGAGCCGCACGCGCGCGTGCTGGCCTGGTACCGGCGGCTGATCGCCCTGCGGCACGAGCAGCCGGACCTGACCGATCCCGACCTCGCGGACACCAAGGTGGCCCACGACGAGGAGGCCCGCTGGCTCGCCTTCCGGCGCGGTGACGTGCGGGTGGCGGTCAACCTGGGCAAGGAGCCGGCCGCGATCCCGCTGGGCACCCACCCGGCCCGCGTGCTGGCCGCCTGGGACCCGGTGGAGGCACCCGACGCGGCCGGGATGCTGCACGTGCCCGGGGAGTCGTGCGTGGTGCTGCTGCAGAGCTGACCGGCGGGTCGGACGGAGGGGCCTCGCGCCTCCTCCCGGCCCTGCGGCCCTCCCGCGGGGCCGCGGGGCCGACCGGGCCGGGGGCACGGGCACGGAGGGCCACGGTGCCGCGCTGTCTTCGCGGCACCGTGGAGCCCTCCCGCGGCCCTCGGCCGCTCCCCCAGTCGCGCACCGGGGCGCCCGCGTCCCCGCGGCCACCCGCGCGGTCAGGAGTGCTCGCTCCCGCCGTCCTCCCGCAGTTCCGTCACGCGTTCGAGCAGGATCGCCTCCCAGGCGTGGCGGAGCTGGGACCTGAGCAGCGCCAGTGGGGTGCCGTCGCGGCCCTCCAGGCGGTCGGCGAGGCGGATCACGGTGTCGCAGCGGGCGAGCCACAGGCCGCGCAGGCACGGCCGGGCGCCGTACCCGGCCAGGGTGGCGGCGCGTACCGCGGCGGGGGAACCGACGGCGCGGGCGAGGCCCGCGATGTCCTCGGCCGGGTCCCCGACGACCGCCCCCGTCCAGTCCAGGACGCCGCGCACCCGGCCGTCCGCGCTCACCACGAGGTGATCGCCGCCGAGGTCGTGGTGGATGAGGACCGCGGTGCCCGGCTGGGCGGCCAGTTGGGCCGCGGCGGTCGGGGGGAGCTGCGTCATCCGCGCGGGGTCGAACTCGTCGGCGGCGCCGAGGCGCTCGGCGGCGTGCACCGCCATCCGGCGCAGCGCCTCCAGGGAGCGCGGCGCGACCCGGGGGACGCCGAGCGTCTCCGCCTGGCGCGGGGGAACCTCGCGCAGCCCCGTGAACAGCCCGGCCAGGTCGTCCTCGCCGACGGCGGACACCTCGTGGCCCCCGGCCGTGCCGCCGGCGACCCTGGTGTCCAGCGTGTACGTCAGCCCCGGCGCCCACTCGCCGTGCGCGACGCTCGCCGGTACGGCGAAGGGCAGGTGCGGGCGGACCAGGTCGCGCAGGCGCAGTTCGCGGCGCTGGCGCGCGGCGGCCTCGCGGTCGGGGGCCAGCCGCAGCACATGGCGGGCGCCGACCCACCACGTGGAGTGCCCGCCGCCCTCGGCGACGGGCCGGATCTCGGGCCCGCCGGCGGGGCCCGCGTCCTCCTTGAGCAGGGTGCGGACCAGCCGGCGGACGGTGTCCGCGGTGGGTGTCGGTGCCTGGGTCATGGTCGCGCCGTGTCGTCCGGGTTGCGTGCAGGGGGCCGCTGGTCTCCGGTCAGTCCACTATCACCATCTCGCGGGTCGTGTCGTTGAGGCGGCGGCCGCCGTCCTCGGTCACCGTGACGATGTCCTCGATGCGTACCCCGAAGCGGCCGGGCAGGTACACGCCGGGCTCCACGGAGAAGCACATGCCGGGCACGAGGGGCTGCTCCTCCCCCTCGATCATGTACGGGGGCTCGTGCGTGGTGACGCCGATGCCGTGGCCGGTGCGGTGGATGAAGTACTCGCCGTACCCGGCGTCGGCGATGACCGCGCGCGCGGCCCGGTCGACCTCCTGGCAGGCGACTCCGGGACGCACCGCCCGGAAGCCCGCCTCCTGGGCCTCGCGCACCAGGTCGTGCACCCGGCGCTCCTCGTCGGTGGGCTCGCCGACGTGGACGGTGCGGGAGGTGTCGGAGCCGTAGCCCTGCTTCAGCCCACCGAAGTCGAGGACGACCATGTCGCCGCGCTCGATCACGCGGTCGCCGACCTCGTGGTGCGGGTTGGCGCCGTTGGGGCCGGAGGCGACGATGGTGAAGTCGACCTGGGAGTGCCCGAACCGGCGCAGCAGACCGGCGAGGTCGGCGGCCACGTCGGTCTCGTGGCGCCCGGCGAAGGGCACGTTCCGGATCTCCTCGAAGGTTTGGTCCGCGGCCGCGCCCGCGGCCGCCAGCAGCTCCAGTTCGGCCGCGTCCTTCACGGCGCGCAGCATCGGCAGGGCCTGGGTGAGGGAGGCGTAGGCGGTGCCGGGCAGGGTCCGCTGCAGGCCGAGCAGGTGCATGGCCCAGGCGTTGTCGCTGATGCCGTACCGGCCGCTGCCGTCGAGGAGGCCGGCGGTGAGGGCGTAGGGGTCCTTGCCGTCCGTCCAGTCGCGCAGGGTCAGGGCGGACGCGCCCGCCGCCTTCCAGGCGTCCGGCGCCTCCAGGGTGGGGACGACGAGGACGGGGTCGTGTCCGGCGGCCAGGACGAGGAGCGTGAGCCGCTCGGTGGCGGCGGGGGGCTCGTAGCCGGTGAGCCAGACCAGATCCGGACCGGGCGCGACCAGCAGCCCGGCGAGTCCGGCGTCGGCGGCGGCCCGCGCGGCGCGTTCCATCCGGGCCCTGTAGTCGTCGGCGGTGAAGGGCGCGGCAGCGCTGCCGGTCATCCGGTCCTCCGTGTGCGGCTCAAGGGTCGATGAAAGCTACGGGCAGCATCCTGCCCGCCCGGACGAGGCCGCGCGAGCCGATCGCCACTTGTTCCGCCTCTGCGGCGTGGGCGGCCCGGCCTCGACGTCGGGAGCGCGGACCGACCCGTCGGCCGGAGCGCGGGCCGACCCCCGGCCGGCGGGCGGGCCGACCCCGGCGGCCGGGGCGCGGGCAGGCCGGGCGCGTCCCCTCCGACGTGCGCCCGGCGCCGAGCCCGGTCCCGAGCGCGCCGGCCCGGTCAGGCAAGGGGGTCAGGTGACGATCCCCAAGGTCGCCGTGAGCTGCTGGTAGCCGCCGCTGCGGTGCCGGACCGTCAGGGTCACCGTGCGGCCCGGGCGGGCCCGGGCGACCGCGTGGGCGAGGTCCGCCGCCGAGCCGATCCGGGCTCCGCCGAACACCAGGAGCACGTCGCCGCGGACGAGGCCCGCCGAGTAGCCCGGCCCGGGGACGTGGACGCCGACGACTCGCGCGCCCGGCCGGTCGTCGTCCACCGCCTCCACGCCCAGGGTCATGCTCACCGGCGCCGGGCCGGGTCCGGGCGTGGACCGGGCCGAGGGCGCCGGGGCCGCGCCGGGCCCGGCCCCCTGACGCGCGTGCGCGGACATCTTGTTCATGCCGATCACCGCGGCGCCGACCGTGCCGATGCCGACCCCGGACAGCACCAGGAGCAGACCGGCGCACAGGCCGAGCAGCAGGGTCGCGACCCGGCGGCCGCGCCGGCGCGCGGCGTGCGGGTGGCGGTCGGAGCCGCGCGCGGTGCCGGCGGGATCCCGGCCGGGCATCGGCTTGGGACGCAACGCAGTCTGTTCCATGGATCGCCTCCGGCTGGTGAGCTACCCGGGGCACCCGGGCACCACGAGCCACGAAAGAGTGAGACTGACCGGAAGACCCGGCCCGGAAGACACCCGTCCGGGCGCCCCCGTCCCGTGCCCCGGCCCAGGAGTCCCGGGCCCGGGGCACGGGACGGACGGGCCCGGCCGGGCGCGCCTCGCGGGGTCAGCCGACCGGCAGGACGGGAGCGCGGTCCGGCAGGAAGCGGTGGGTGCGCCGGGACAGCCACGCCTCCTTGTAGCGGTCCACGCTCCGGTGCCAGTTGAGGATGCCCGCCATCCAGTTCTGCAGATCGGCCACATAGCCCCGCATGACCTCGCGCGCCTCTTCCGACAGCTCGAAGTCGTCGTACACGACGGGCAGTTCGTGGGCGACCACATGCTCGAACTGCCGCATCCGCTGGGTCATCAGGTCATGGACCACGGCAAGTGCGGCCGGGTAGTCGACGCCGAAGAAGTTCTGCACCACGAGCACGGCGTTGTGGATCTCACCCTCGAACTCGATCTCCTTCTGGTAGGAGAACACGTCGTTGAGGAGGCAGGCGTAGTCGACCGCCGCGTTCTCCAGCGAGCGGACCGGGCCGCTGCGGTAGACCTCGGGCGGGATCGCCGGGCCGTGGCCCATCCGGCACAGGCTCAGGGTGAGGTCGGCGCCGAAGGTGGCGCGCCGCATCTCCAGGTAGTCGACCGGGTCGGGGATGCGGTTCTGGAGCTGGTTGGACAGCTCCCACACCCAGCTCTCGGTCATCACGTCGATCGCGTGCCGGAAGGTGCGCCGCTGGTCCGGGGTCATCTCCGCCGTCGTGCGCGCCCACAGGTCGCCCAGGGCGCGCTCCATCGCGTTCACCGGGACGGGCGCCGGCTCCCCCTCCACCTGCATGCACGCCGACAACCGGGCCGTGGTCAGCCTGGCGGCGGCCAGGTCGCGCCGGTGCCCGAAGACCAGCGGGTAGTAGTCGTCGCCGTAGGTGCCGAAGGCGAGCCACTGCGCGCTGAGGTCGAGGGCCTCGGGCGTGGCGTCCGGGTCGAGGCCCGCCGAGCACAGCGCGAGGTCGTAGGCGGCGAGCTTGTCCTCGTCCCACACGCCCTCCTGGAGGATGCCCGTGCGGTGGCTCCACTCGACGAGCCGGCGCCGGGCGCCGTCCAGATGTCCGCTGAGCTCCACCGGATAGGGCATGTACAGGTCGGGGATGCGGGCGGGTCCGACCCGCTTGTGGGGGACGTGGGTGTAGGCGCGCAGCCTCCCGGCGCCGGCCGCGGCGAGCAGCGCGCCGACGTCGGCGGCCGAGGTGCCGGGGCCCGTGGGGTGGTGCCGGGGGGTGGCCGGCCGCGCCCGCTCGTTCATGTAGCGGCTGGAGCGCGTGTGCCACTCGTGGCCGCCGGACTGCCAGTCCTGCAGGCCCTTGGTGTACGCCGCCACCGCCGCGACCTCGCCGGGGGTGAGCCCCTGCTCGGCGGCCAGGGCGGGCACTTCGGTGAGCGCGGTGTGCTCGAACTGGTGCAGGCGCGAGGTGAGGACGTCGTTGACGGTGTCCGCGGCCTCCTGGGTGGTGCAGCCGAAGAAGGTCTCCAGGACGAGCACGCCGTTGCTCAACTCGCCCTCGTCCTCGACCTCCCGCTGGTAGGAGAACAGGTCGTTGCGCAGGTGCACGGCGTCGGAGAAGGTCTCCATCAGCACCCTGAGCGGCCTCGAACCCGCGACGGACACCGGCACTTCGGCGGTCGCGTACTCCACGAGCCCGGCCGACCAGGGGGCTCCGCCGACCTTGCGGCGCATCTCGATGTACTCGACCGGGTTGGCGATCCGGCCCTCGTTGATGTTGGACAGCTCCCACAGGGACTCGTTCAGCAGGTGCTCGGTGGCGAGCGCGAACCGCCGCCGCCAGTCGGCCGACATGGCCGGCACCGTGCGCGCCCACAGGTCCGCGAGTCCCGCCTCGACCGGGTTGCGCGGCTCGGGGACGGGGGCCGAGGGGTCCGGCGGCATGAACAGCGGCAGCCGGTCCAGGTGCGCCTTGCCGCCCGCACGGTCCTGGCTGCGCTTGAAGGTCTCCAGGAAGTGGTCGTCGAAGAAGAAGACCCACACGTACCAGTCGGTGACGAGCGAGAGCGCGGGTCCGTCGCAGTCGGGGTGGGTGTAGGCGCAGAGCAGTCCGTAGTCGTGCGCGTCGAGGTCGGCCTGCTCCCAGATCCCGGACCCCTCCAGCATGCCCATCCCGCGTGCCCATCGCGTCGAGTGGGCCCGGGCCTCGTCGACGTGCGGGTTCAGGCGCGCGGGATACGGCAGGTAGAAGCGCGGGAGTTCGAAGGGCTGGTGCGTCATGGCCGGGCCCTACCCGTGGCGCTCCGGCGGCATCCACCCGCCCGGACGTGATCACACCATCGCGTGAACCGGCCGGTGAACAGGGGACATTCACCCCCGCGTCCTCCGTCCGGACTCTTGCCGCCCCATGCTTCCCGGTCCACGGTGGTCGTATGACGACCTTCGTGCTTCCCCATGAAGTGCACGGCGACGGCGCCCACAAGGTGTTCGCCGTGCACGGCTGGTTCGCCGACCGGTCCGCGTACGCGGCCGTGCTGCCCGATCTGGACCGCGAGCACCTCACCTACGCGCTGGTGGATCTGCGCGGCTACGGCGAGGCCAGGGACGCCTCCGGGGCGTACACGACCTCCGAGGCGGCCCGGGACCTGGTGGACCTGGCCGACCGGCTCGGCTGGGACCGCTTCTCGGTGGTGGGGCACTCGATGGGCGGCGCGGTCGCGCAGCGGCTGCTCTCGGCGGCGCCGGACCGGCTGCGGCGGATCGCCGGGGTCTCCCCCGTGCCCGCCTGCGGCCTCGACCTGCCGCCCGGCCAGTGGGAGCTGTTCGCGGACGCGGCGGACCGGCCGGAGAACCGGCGCGCCATCATCGACTTCACCACCGGCGGCAGCCGGCCCGCCGCCTGGCTCGACCGCATGGTCGCCCGGTCGCTGGAGCGCAGCGACTCCAAGGCGTTCCGCGCCTGGCTTGACTCCTGGGCCGGGGAGGACTTCCACGACGGGGTGAGCGGGGCCGGCGTACCGGCGCTCGCGGTCGCCGGGGCCCTCGACCCGGCGCTGTCCGCCGCGCTGCTCCGGCAGACCTGGATGAGCTGGTACCCGCGGGCCGAACTCCACGAGTTGGCCTCGGCCGGGCACTACGCCATGGACGAGACCCCGCTGGAACTGGTCCGTGTGGTGGAGGACTTCCTGCGCGCCGACGACGGCGAGGGGGCGTGACGACGCACGCGGCCCCACCGGTTCCGGACGTGTTCGACCCGCGCCGGTACGGCGTCGCGGTGCCGTACGCCGCCTACCGGGTCCTGCGCGACCACCATCCGGTGGCCTGGCAGGAGGAACCGGAGGTGCTGGGCTGGCCGGCGGGCCCCGGGTTCTGGGCGGTGACCCGGCACGCCGACGTGGTGCGCGTACTGAAGGACGCGGCGACGTACTCGTCGTGTCTGGGCGCCACGCAGATCCGTGATCCCGACCCCGGGGACCTGCCGTTCATCCGGCGCATGATGCTCAATCAGGACCCGCCCGGGCACGGACGGCTCAGGCGCCTGGTCAGCCGGGCGTTCACCCCGGGCCGTGTCGAGCGGTTCGCGGCGGTCGTGGAGGAACGGGCGCGCGCCCTGTTCGCGCGGGCCCTGGAGACGGCGCGGGCGGCGGACGGCACCGTCGACCTGGTCACCGCCGTCACGGACGACTACGCCCTGCTCAATCTCGCGGACCTGCTCGGGGTGCCGGAGCGGGACCGGGAGCTGCTGCTGCACTGGACCCGGCGGGTCATCGGCTACCAGGACCCGGACGAGGCCGTCGCCCCGGTGCGGGACGCGGCGGGCAGGCCGGTCAACCCGCGGTCTCCGGCGATGCTGGGCGACATGTTCGCCTACGCCCGGGAACTGGCCGCGTTCAAGCGGCGGCACCCGGCGGACGACGTGCTCACCACGCTCGCCCACGAGCCCGAACTCGCGGGCGCCGAACTGGAGATGTTCTTCTTCCTGCTCACGGTCGCGGGCAACGACACCGTGCGCAGCGCCGCCCCCGGCGGGCTGCTGACGCTGGCCGAGCACCCGGAGGCGTACCGGCGGCTCCGCGCGGGCGAGCTGGAACTCGGCTCGGCGGTCGAGGAGTTGCTGCGCTGGCATCCGCCGGTGCTCACCTTCCGCCGCACCGCGGCGCGCGACACCGAGCTGGCCGGCCGCCGGATCCGCGCCGGCGACAAGGTGGTCGTCTTCCACGGCTCGGCCAACCGGGACGAGAGGGTCTTCTCCGCACCGGACCGGCTCGACCTCGCTCGTGGGCGCAATCCGCACGTCTCCTTCGGGGACGGCCCGCACGTCTGTCCGGGCGCGCACTTCGCCCGGCTGCAACTGCGGCTGCTGTATGCCGAGGCGCTGCGGGTGCTGCCCGCGCCGCCGGAGCTCGCCGGACCGCCCCGGCGGCTGGTGTCGAACTTCATCAACGGGCTGAAGTCCCTGCCGCTGCGGGTCGCCTGAGACCGGCGCACGCGCGGACCGCGGTCGCCCGCCGCGGTCCGCCGAGCCCGATCACGTCCTGACCTGGATCAGCGCGTGGGTGCCGCCGACGCGCCAGCGCCCGCCCTCGGCGGCGTCCAACGCGGTCTCGGTGTCCGCGTCGAGACCGCAGATCACGTCGGACTTCAAGGTGCGCAGGGCGGCCACCGGGCCGGGGAAGGGGGTCGCGAGGTCGGCGAAGGGGGTGGTCGGGGGCCAGAGCCGGTCCCCCACCAGGCGCCGGTAGTTCAGGTCGCCCTTCAGCACGGTCAGTGCGGCCGCGGCGAACTCCCCGCGCAGGTCGCCGGGCATGTCCGCGTACGGCAGCGGGGCGCAGGAGAAGGGGTGGGCCCGCACCGTCAGGCGGCCGTCGGCCATCGCCGACCACAGGCACCGGCCGTAGCCGGCGGCCGCCCCCGGCGCCGCCAGCAGCCGGCGCACGGCGTCGACGACATCGGCGGTGGTGGCGTCGGAGACGTAGTACGGGTACGGCTTGACGTGCACGACCGCCCGCCCGACCCGGCCGTGGTCCAGGAGGTGGGCGACGAGGAGGAGGTCGGGGACGAGTTCACGGCCCGCGTTGTCGGCGATCAGGCAGAGCGTGCCCGTGCCGGAGGGCGGCAGCAGCGGCCAGAGGGCGTCGCTGTCGTCGGCGACCAGTCCGGGGGCGGGCCGGTCCGCCCCGGCGCCGGACTCCGACAGCCGGAAGCCGAGGTCGGCGCGGTTGCCCCAGAGGGAGCCGTGCAGCAGCGCCCGCGCCCGCTCCTCGGCCGGTTCGCCCTCCAGTGCGTCGAGCGCGGCGAGTTCCTCGTCCGTCTCCCCGGCGTCGAGTTCGGCGAGCTTGGAGGGCCGGAAGGGGTCGATGCCCTGCCAGGGGCCGGGGCCGAAGTAGCCGACGGCGTCGAGGAGCCGGCGGTAGAAGTAGCTCTCGGACCACAGCCACGGCACGTCGAACCAGGGCCGGCCCGCGTACGAGTCCAGTCCCCAGTCCCGCCAGCGGTCGCGGTCGTGCGCGTCGGCGGGGAGCGGTTCGACGACGCCTTCCGCGCAGCTCTCCAGCAGCGCGTCGAGGGCGCGGTGCTGCTCGGGGCCGTAGGGGAAGGCGTCCCGCACCTGCCGGATGATGGCGGGGTGCCGCTCGGCCAGCACGCTGTGCGGGAACGAGCCGGGCTCGTTGCCGAGCAGCACGGGTGCGGACGGGATGTCGGGCATACGCCTCACCGTACCCCGCCGGTGTCCGCGTCCCGATCTTCCGCTCCCCGGGGCTCGCCGGGGTCGTCGCCGCCCGCCGGGGTCGTCACCGCCCGCCGCATCCGCGGCTTGCCCACCCCGAAGCCGTCGCGGCCCGTCGGAGTCGTCGGCACTCGGCGGCAGTCTCCACTCCGGCCGGCCGGTCAGACGGCGGCGATCTCCCGCTCCAGCTGGGTGGCGAGGGTGAGGTAGCGCGGGCGCCGGTGCACCGGAACCAGGCCGCGGATCAGGACGTGCCACATCTCGGCGGTCCGGCGCGGCAGCCGCGCCACCGGTTCCAGCGGCCGGCCCGCGATCCGGGTGCCGACGAAGAAGCAGACCAGCGAGTGCGCGACGGCGTGTACGTCGACGTCCGGGTGGAGGTCGGACTCCCGGACCGCGCCGAGGAGTTTGCGGGTGGCGATCTCCAGCCACTCGGTGAAGGGATGCCGCAGCGGCGGCCGCACCTCGACCCCGCCGGTCGCCAGCCGCAGACCGGCCCGGGTGACCGGGCCCTCGACGGTGAGCCGGGTCAGCGCGAAGGTGATGCGGATCAGCGCCTCCAGCGAGGAGCAGCCCCGCTCGTCCACCTCGCTCGTCACCCGGCGCGAGGCCCGGGACTGCAACTCCATGATGGCGTGGGCCAGATCCTCCTTGGCCGCGAAGTGGAAGTACAACGCGCCCTTGGTGACCCGCGCGTGCGCCACGATGTCGCTGAGGCTGGTCCGCTCGTAGCCGTGCAGGTCGAAGAGGTCGGCGGCCGCCGTGATGATCGTCGCGCGGGTCTGCTCGGCGCGTAACTGCCTCGGCATCGACAGAACACTCCCGGGGCTTGCAAAGAACGGGACATGCCGTTTGTTTCTGACTCCCCGTACACGATAGCTCACCCGCCCGCGGCGTTCACCACGCAGGTGAAGACGGTCGACTCCTCCTGGATTCCGGCGACGCGTATCCCGCCGCCGCTCGTGGTCTCCGCCTCGATCCACGTGGGCAGGTCCAGTTCGGCGTACCGGTGGAAGGTGGCGTGGAAGGCGGCCGGCGACCGGTCGGCGGGCATGCGCAGACGGGCGGCCTGGCGGGCGCCCTCCAACAGGAGCATGCCCGGAACGTGGTCGAGTGGATGGTCGAAGAAAACGGGATGCGCGGTATCCACCCGCAATTGCCAGCGGTCCTCCTCACGCGTCGGCGCCAGGACGACGTCGGCGGGCAGCGCGCGGTGCACGTCGGCGGCCGGGACGCCGGGAGGGACGGGCGGGGCGGTCACGCCGTCGGCGGTGCGCCCGCCGCGCAGCCGGCGGTAGGCGGACTCCCCGACGCTGGTGAAGGCGACGTGCGCGGTCGCCACCCGTTCCCCGTCGCGGCGCACGTCCACCTCGTAGGTCAGGGAGGCGGAACGCCGGGTGCCGGAGCGGGAGAAGCGGACGTCCAGGTCGGTTTCTGCGGGCAGGGGACCGACGGCGAGCCGCCCCGGGTACGTGGTGACGCGCAGCTCCTGGAGCACGAACTGGTGGTTCAGCGGCACGTCGTACTCGGTGTGGGCGAGCAACGTCCCGCTCTGGCGGACGGTTTCGACGACGAGCAGCGGCTCGTAGGCGGTCCGGTCCGGCGACACGTGTAACTGGTGGGCCCGCGGCCACTGCGCGGTGACGGTGAAGTGGTCGTCGCCGTTCCTGGCCCATCCGGTGAGGAAGGTCTCGGCCAACGCCGCGCGGTGCACGAGCTGGCGGGGTACGGTCGCCGTCAGGACGGCCCCCGGATCGGTGGCCGCCGCCGGGAACTCGGCGAGCTGCCGCAGTTGAGGCATGTCCCCTCCTGGGTCCCCTGAAAGCCTTGGCGGACGGCGAGTTGCCCGCGCCGGTGAGCGCTAGAATACGAGGCGACCGGTTTGTTTTCAATGAGATCGGGTGGACCGGGCCTGTGCGCGACCGGTCCGGCGCACGGGCGGTGCCCGGCCGACTCGGCGCAGTGGAGGGGTTCTTGTGGCGAAGCAGGAGCGCGCCATCAGGACGCGCAGGGCGATCCTGGAAGCGGCCGGTGCGGTCTTCGACGAGCACGGCTACACGTCCACCACCATCGCCATGGTGCTGGAGCGGGCCGATGTCACCAAGGGCGCCCTGTACTTCCACTTCCCGTCCAAGGAGTCCCTGGCCCAGGCGGTGCTGGACGAGCAGGTGGACTTCGGGGCGGTGCCGCCGCGGTCGAGCAAGCTGCAGGAGATCATCGACACCACGTTCGTGGTGGCCCGGCGCCTGCTCGGCGACGCCCTGCTGCGTGGCAGCGTCCGGCTGACCGTGGACCAGTGCGCACCGCCCGGCGTCGACCACACCGGGCCGTTCCTCCAGTGGGCCGAGCACCTCATGGGGCTCATGGAACAGGCCCGCGAGCAGGGCGAGTTGCTGCCGACGGTGGAGCCGCGCGAGACCGTGGAGCTGCTGGTCGGCGCCTTCGCCGGCATCCAGTTGATGTCGCGGGCCCTGACCGGCCGGGACGACCTGGGGCACCGCATCTCCGTGCTGTGGGGGCACATCCTGCCCAGCCTCGCGGTGCCGGGTCTGCTGCGCGCCCTGGACGCCGAACCCGACCGGGGCGCACGGGTGTTGGCCGCCCTCGAGACCGGCGGGTCCTGAGCCGTGATCCTGCTGACCGGTGGGACCGGCACCGTCGGACGCCTGGTGGCGCGGCGGCTCTCCGGTGTGGCACCCGTGCGGGTGCTGACCCGCGATCCGCGCCGGGTCGCTCCCGGCCCGCAAGTCGATGCCGTCGCGGGGGATTTCGGCGACCCGGCGAGCCTGGAACGCGCCCTGGCCGGGGTCCGGTCGGCGCTGCTGGTCACCGCGGACCCGCTGGCCCCCGCCCACGACGAGCACTTCGTGACGGCGGCGCTCCGCGCGGGAGTGGGCCATGTGGTGAAGCTGTCGGCGCTGGCGGTGACCGACGCCGGGGCCACGGACCTGATCACCGCCTGGCAGCGCGGGAACGAGCGGCTGCTGCGCGAGTCGGGGCTGTCGTGGACGATGCTGCGCCCGCGCGCCTTCATGTCCAACACCCTGAGCTGGGCCCGCTCCGTACGCGAGGAGGGCGTGGTGCGCGCGCCCGGCGGTCACGCGCCCAACGCGACGGTCGACCCCCGGGACGTGGCCGAGGTCGCGGCGGCCGCGCTGCTGGATCCCGACGCCCACGCGGGCCGCTGTCACGCCCTCACCGGCCCGGAGTCGGTGAGCGCCGCCGAGCAGACACGGGTGCTGGCCGACCTGCTGCAACGGCCGCTGCGCTACGAGGAACTGGCACCGGACACGGCGCGCGAGCTGCTCCGCGCCCGCTACCCGGCGCCCCTGGCCGACGCCCTGCTGGAAAGCGCCGCGCGCGGACGGTCCGGTGCCAAGGCCCGCGTGCGTCCGACGGTGGAGCAGCTGCTCGGCCGCCCGGCGCGCGGCTACCGGGACTGGGCGGCGGACCACCTGGAGGCGTTCGGGGGCTGAGTCCGGCAGGGCGCCGGGACCCCGCGGGCTCTCAGTCGCCCCGGGTCTGAACGCGCGGGGCGCCTGTTGCGTACTGCACGGAACAGACCGTTCCCGCGCCGGCCGAGGAGACGTCCCCGTGACTCGGATGACCGCCCCCCTCAGGGTCACTGGAGCCGCTGCGGCGGCCTCCGCCCTGCTCACCGTGTGGGCGGCGGTTCCCGCCCAGGCCCATGGCGCCCCGGTGGACCCGGTCAGCCGGGTGTTCGCCTGTTCGCCGGACGGCGGCGACGCCGGTACGGCGGCCTGCCGGGCGGCGATCGCGGCGAACGGCGCCCCCTTCACGGCATGGGACAACCTGCGGGTGGCGAACGTGAACGGCAGGGACCGCCGGACGATCCCGGACGGGAAGCTGTGCAGCGGCGGCCTGCCCGCCTACAAGGGGCTCGACCTCGCCCGCGCCGACTGGCCCTCGACCCGTCTGGCACCGGGCGCGAAGCTCACCCTGAAGTACGCCTCCACGATCCCGCACGAAGGCACCTTCAAGCTGTATCTGACCAAGCCCGGTTACGACCCCGCGAAGCCGCTGACCTGGTCCGACCTGCCCGCACGGCCGTTCGCCGAGGTGAAGGACCCGGCGTTCGCGGGCGGTGCGTACCGTATCGGGGCCACCCTGCCCGCCGACCGGACGGGCCGCCATGTGCTGTTCACCGTCTGGCAGAACAGCAGCACGCCGGACACGTACTACTCGTGCTCCGACGTGGTGTTCACCGGGGGCACGGGCGGGACCGGCACGGGCGGGGCGGGCACGGGCGGGCGCACGGCGTCGGGGCACGCGCCGGCCGGTCAGGGGGGCACGGCCGCGGCCTCCGGCACGTCCGCCCCGGCGGGCACGGCCGCGGCCGCCCCCCGTTCGGGCGGCGGCGCGAACCCCGACACCGGCCCCGTGGCGGCCACCACCGGTACCGGCTCGGGTCCGTCCGCGCCGATGCTGGCGGGCGGCGCCGCCGTGGTGCTGGTGCTCACCGGCGGCGCCGCCCTGGCGCTGCGTCTGCGCCGGCGCTGAACCTCGCTACCGCATCGCTCAGTTGACGAAGACGGGCGCGCCCGCGTCGGTCACCGGGGCGTACGTGGCGGTGAAGTAGCCGCTGCTGAAGCACAGCGACGAGCCCGACACCTTGCTGAACTGCTGGTTGGTGAAGGCGATGCCGTTGTCGGCGTTGTCGGCCCTGCCGCTGAGGCCGGAGGCCTGGTAGACGCAGGTCACGCTACCCAGCAGGGTGCGCAGCTTCACCGTGGTCTGGACGGTCGAGCCGCTCGCCGGAGCGACGGTGAGGGTGCCGTCGGAGGACACGGTCGTGCTGTACGGCAGGTTGTCGACGGTGATGCTGGTGACGCCGAGCACGCCGGTGACGTTGCTGGTGCAACTGGCGGGGTCGAAGGTCTGCGCGCTCACCGATTCGGTCGCCGTGCCCGGTGCGGCGGGGTTGTCCGTCACGGACGCGGTGAAGGTCGACGAGGTGCAGGAGACGCCGCTGGTGCCGGTCGCGCTGGAGTAGAGCGTGGCGGTGGTGCCGCTCGCCAGCTGGGCGGTGAGGGTGTCGCCGGCCGCGACGGCCGCCCCGCCGGCACTGCCGGTGGTGAGCACGGGGGTGCCGTCGGCGGAGGCGGTGCCGAGGGCGGGGAGCGAGAGTGCGGCGACCGCGGCGGCGAGGGTGAGGAGGGGGCGCGTACGCATGCGGGTACCTCGTTTCCGGAGTGGGGGGTGGGGCGAGCGGGACGCCGTGGGGCGTCCACCGGCGCGGAGCGCCGAAGGGGAAGGCGTCCGCACCGGTTCAGAGGGGATCACGGGTGCCGGGGGGATGGGGGGCGGCGTGCTGTGCGTCACGGGAGCGCGCGTCGGCAGGGCGGATTCCGGGAGGGCACGCGGTCGTGCGGCGCGCCGGATCCGGCGCCACGGATCCGGGGAGCCAGGCAGAGTTGTAGACCTACTCGCCAGTCAACGTCAAGGCATGGAAAGGCAGTTGACGCTCAGTCGGGGTCCGTGCGACTCCCGGACCGGACAGGCGGCACACAATCGGCACGCAACTTTTACAAGCACCTTGACCCGCAAATGTAACCACCGGTAACTTCCTCGAACGGCTACTGCCGCGTCATGAGAAAGCCCTTGCATCCGCCGGGAGGCGCGAGGGCGCCGCGCCGCAGCCGCTGTCCGCGCCAGGGCAACGGGCCGCCGCACTCCGACCGCACTGACCATGCCCATGGGAGTAGACACATGGCCTCGTCCTCGGACCCCACGTCGTCCGCCGGCAACACCCCCGAGCAGCCGGAAAGCGGTTCCGTCACCGAGACGCCCGGGGCGTCCGGGACGGCCGACGGCACGGAGAGAGGCGGCCGGGTCCGGCTGCGCCGCGCCGCGATCATGGCCGTACCCGCGACGCTGGTCGCCGCGGGGCTGGCGGTGCTCACCGCCCAGGGAGCGCTGGGCGTGCAGTTCGCGATCTCCGGGATGCCGTTCACGGTCACCGCGACGGAGCTGAACGGCACGGGCTTCGAGCAGTTCGGCGCTCTGGACAACATGGCCGAGGACAGCCCCAACGCGGGCGACACCGGCGGTCAGGTCCTGGTGGTGACCTCCGCGATCAAGAAGGCGACGCTGACCAAGCTCTGCCAGAGCGTCGACCTCGGCGGCACGAACCTGCTCATCACCGCGGGCAGCGGCGCGGACAAGGTGACCGCCGCCGATCTGACCACCGACTCGACCGAGCTGTCGGGCGACGCCGCCTTCGACGACATCGAGATCGGCAACGACGCGAGCACGCTCACCAAGGCGGGGGTGCGGGGCCCCAAGGGCGTGTTCAGCCAGCAGGCGGACACCGTCCGGATCGCCGACCTGCGGCAGACCAACTATGCCACCACCGCTGGTGTCTTCAAGCTGCCGGGCCTCAAGCTCCGCTTCAGTGGCTCGGGTTGCTGACCCCATGACGGACGACTCGCGACCGGGGACGCCGACCGGGCCCCGCCCGGGTCCACGGGCCGCCTTCCGC
The DNA here is from genome assembly GCF_044746005.1 of Streptomyces sp. NPDC086766. Lineage (NCBI taxonomy): Bacteria > Bacillati > Actinomycetota > Actinomycetes > Kitasatosporales > Streptomycetaceae > Streptomyces > Streptomyces sp. NPDC086766. The sequence goes on from NZ_JBIVBI010000008.1 coordinate 197,698, forward strand.
CGGTGGCGGGCCCGCCGCCCCTTCTGGGGCGGACTGCTGCTGATGCTGGGCGGGGCGGAGATCCTGCTCACCGAGAAGGCGTCCCTGAAGGTCGTCATGCACATCGGCATGCAGGGACTGGCCGGATACCTGCTGCCCGCGCTGATGGTGCTGTGCGGTCTGCTGACCCTGTTCCACCCGGTCCAGCGGCTGTTCTACTCCCTCGTCGGCATCCTGCTGTCCCTCGGCACCTGGCTCACCTCGAACCTGGGCGGCTTCTTCCTGGGCCTCCTCCTCGGGGTGACCGGCAGCTGCCTGGCCTTCGGCTGGCTCCCGGACCAGGAGCCGCGCCGCGGACGCAGGCAGCGCCGGCGGGAGCGGAAGGCAGGGGGCGGGGTCCGGAACCCGGTCCGCCCGCCTGCCGGCCCGGCTCAGGTGTAGGGCAGCCGCAGCACCGACAGACCGCCGGTGCCGAGGAGGTTGTCACTGTTGCCGAGCGCGCTCCAGACCTTGACCTGCACGGTTCCGCCCTTCAGGTCGCACGCCGTTCCGCTCGCCGAGGCGAGGCCCGCCTTCTCGGTGTAGTGCTCCCAGCCGTTCAGCGGGTCGGTGGCGAAGTACCGGTAGGTCTCCACGCGTTCGAAGTCGCCGTCACCGGTGCAGTCGTACGACACCTGGAGCTGGAGCGCGTTGCCCACGACCTGCTTGGCGTCGACGGCCAGGTCGAAAGTCAGGGCTCCGCCGGCGTACTTCAGGTTCAGCCCGTCGGCCTTCAGCGTGTACGGCTTGTACGGGGTGCCGTCGTGGTTGACTCCGTCGGCGGAGGCCACGGTGGCGCTGCCGTCGCTCCCGGCGGTGCCCACCAGGGTTCCGTCGCTCTGCGGATACAGCGTCGGCGACGACGCGGTGCCCGTCGGGGTCGGGGTCGGGGGCGGGGTCGGGGTGGGCGGGGTACTTGAGGTCGTGGTCGGGCTCGGGGACGGGCTGTCCGTGGGACTGGTGGTCGGCGTCGGGCTCGGCGGAGTGCCGCCCGCGGCGCTGCCGCCACTCCAGTCGAGGGCCCCGGAGGCGACCGTCCTGCCCGCGGGCACCTGCACGGTGGTCCCGTCGGAGAAGTGCACCGTCGCGTCCTCGGACGTCACGTTGGAGGCGACGTGGGTGCGCGCGCCGTCCTTCACGAAGACCGAGGCCAGGGGACTGTCGGCCGTGACACGGGTGTCCACGGTGCCGAGTGCGGCCAGGTTGCGGATCCAGTGGAAGGTGTGGGCCTTGCTCTCGCCCTCCTCGGAGGTGAAGGAGTTGTTGGCGCGGAAGGCGGCCAGCGCCGCGTCGCCGTCGCCGAGGGCCAGGTACTCGTACCAGATGTCGGTCCAGATGGACGGCTGTGTCTTGCCGCTCTGGTCCAGCATCTCCTTGTAGTTGGCCTTGACGTAGGCCGGGTCGCTGCCCAGGTAGAGGTGCCCGCCGGTCACCGGCAGCAGGTTGATGCCCTGGATCTGCTCGGGAGCGCTGGAGAACCAGGTCGAGTAGGCGCCGCCGTTGCTCCAGACCATGCCGACCTCCTTGTGCGGGAAGTCGCTCGGGTAGATCTGGTCCTCGGTGTCGAACCAGTAGTCCTGGATGGCCGCGGCCTGCGTGGTGTACATGTAGATGCCGGCGTCCCGGACGGTCTTGTTGCCGGTGGCGATCCCCCACTGGATGAGCGCGTTGTCGAAGTTCATCCCCTCGGACGAGGACTCCTGGTTGTTGCCCGCGGCGAACGAGCCGTGGCCGGAGGCCCAGTCGTGGCCGCTGTAGATGTCGAAGTCGCGCAGGTAGGGGAAGCGCTTGTCGCTGCGGTCGTAGTTGTTGGCGTCGCGGATGAGCAGGTCGACCATGCCGCCGTAGTGGCTCTCATCGGCCCAGGTGGGGTCGAACTTGGCGAGGGTCGCGGCCGCGGCGACGAAGTAGCCGTAGTGGAAGTGGTGGTCGTTCAGCTCCTGGTCGGACCCGTAGGAGGCCGGGTAGCCGATCAGGGTGCCCCACTTGTCGTCGTAGTAGAACAGGTGGCCCGTCTTGTCCTGGGACGCGGTGAACCAGTCCGTCAGCTTGGACTTGATCGCCGCGAGGGCGGCGTCGCGCACGTCCTTGTTGCCGGTCTGGTCGGCGATCTCCGCCAGCCGGGCGGCGCGGCCGAGGCCCTTGCCGGTCCAGTAGGTGTCGTCGCTCTGCTGACGGGTCGGGTCGGCCTTCTCCGCGTTCAGGTAGTTCTGCAGGGTCGCGGCGTCGGCCCCGGAGCTGTCGGCGACGGCCGGCACCTCGGGGAGCACGCCGTGGAAGACCATCGACGTCGTGAAGGACGTGATGCCGGTGAGCACCTTCAGCGGGCCGCGCGAGGAGATGTACTTCTGCGCCAGCGGGGTGCCGCCGGCGAGGTTGCGCCACTGGTGCGGCATCAGCGCCGCGACCGTGGCCTTGCCGGTCCCCTCGAGAGCGTCGGTGGTGAGGCTGTACTTCGTCGTGACGGTGCTGCTCGCCTCGTCGTACGAGTACGACACCGCGGTCCCGGTGACGTGGTTGTAGGCGTACTTGGCGTACTCGTCCGCCAGCGCGGCCCGGTCGGTGTCCGAGGTGGACGGCGTGGTCGGCAGCACGGCGATCGAGAAGTAGTCCTTGCCCCCGAGTGAGGAGGTGAAGGTGGTGCCGGAGCCGTCGACCGACCAGGTGGCACCGCTCGGGGCGAAGGCCACGTAGTCATGCCCGGCGATGGTGTAGCCGAGCATCGAACCGGAGTGGGACCACACGGTGGCCGTCGCGCCGGAGACCACCTTGATCTGCGCGTCGCCACCGCTCGCCCGGAAGTACGCGAACGGCAGACCGGAGCCGATGGTCGCCCGCAGCGTGTGCGCGCCGTCGCTCAGGACGGGGCTGACGGTCCAGTCGCTCCAGTCGTCGACCTTCACCTCGGGAGCGCCCAGACCGGCCACTCCGGCGACGAAGTCCTCCGTGTAGTTGAAGTGGTACTCGCCCACGCCCTTGGCGCCGCCGGATATCGCCGGCTTGGTGCTGTAGGAGAAGCCCAGTCCGCCGGACTGGGCCCGGAAGCCGAGGGGCTGGGCGAACAGGGGTTCTCCGTAGGCGCAGTTGGTGCGCTTCCAGAGGATCGACGACCACCAGTCGTTGGTGGGTACGGCACCCGACGGGGCGTTGGCCGTGACCCAGTGGCGCGGATTGGTGGACAGGTCCGCGCAGCCCGACGGCAGCGGGCCGGGCGCCTTGGTGGTGTAACTGCCCTGGCCCACCGTGTCGGCGTCGGCGGTGCGGGGCGTGAGGACGGCCAGGGCCGCGCCGAGCAGGGCGGCGACGGCCAGGAACACCGCCGCGCGCCGGTTCAGGGCCGTTCTGTGGGGCAGATCGCTGTCTCTTGACATGTGTGGGGATCTCCCGAACGTGGGGTCGCGCGTGCGCTCCGGCACGCGACGAGGTCGAGGACATGGAGACGTGCACCGCTCCCAGGTTTGAGAGCGCTCTCAGGACGTTGAGGCTAGGCAGGGCCTGACGGCGCGTCAATACATCGCGCAATCACCGTTTACCGGACGGTCACCCCGCAGCAACAACGGGGTGGTGGGGAACGGAGGGGCATCTGAACCCGACTCGGCGCTGAGAGCGCTCTCAGAAGCGCCTCCGGCCGCCGACAGCGGAACGGGCCCGGGCGAGACGCCCGGACCCGTGTGCTCCCTCTTGTCGGCTCGTCGGCTCGTCAGCCGAGGCCCGCGGACTTCAGCCAGGCCTTGGCCACGTCCCTCGGGTCCTTGTTCTGCGTCTGCACCTGGGTGTCGAGGTCCAGCAGGGTGGCCGTGTCCAGCTTGGCCGAGACGGCGTTGAGCGCGTCGACACCCTTCTGGTTCAGGCCCGACTTGTAGACCAGCGGCTGCACGTTCTCGAACCCGAAGAGGTTCTTCGGGTCCTGCAGGACCACGAACTTCTCCTTGGAGATCGTCGGGTCCGTGGTGAAGACGTCCGCGGCCTGCACGGTGTTCTTCTTCAGCGCCGCCTGGGTGAGCGGGCCGCCCGCGTCGAGCGCCTTGAAGGACTTGAACTCCAGCCCGTAGACCGACTTCAGGCCGACCAGCCCCTGCTGCCGGGTCTGGAACTCCGGCGATCCGCCGATGACCATGTCCTTCGCGGCGTCCTTGAGGTCCGCGACGGAGGACTTCTCCGTGAGGCCGTACTTCTTGGCGGTCTGCGCGTTGACCGTGACGGAGTCCTTGTCCTGCGCGGGCGCCGGCTTCAGCAGCGTCAGCTTGGGGTCCAGCTTGGAGGTGATGGCGGACGTCGTCGCCTCCACCGTCTTCGGCGCGGCCTTCTTGTCCAGGTAGGCCAGCAGCGCGCCGTTGTACTCGGGCAGGACGGTGACGGAGCCGTTCTTGAGCAGGCCGTAAGTGGTCTCGCGGCTGCCGATGTTGGGCCGGTAGTCGACCTTGAGGCCCTTGGCCTTCAGGGCCTCGCCGTAGATGTCGGCGATCAGGATGCTCTCGGCGAAGTTGTTGGAGCCGACGACGACGGTGTCGCCCGCGGCCTTCTTCTCCGCGAGCGGGTTGTCGCTCTTGCCGCCGGAGGACGAACACCCCGCGACGAGCGCCGCGGTGACGGCGAGGACGACGGCGGCGGCGCCGGAGCGCTTCGTGCTTGACCTGGTGCTCTTCGTGTGAGAAGTCACGGTTCCCGTTCCGGGCTGAGGAGTTGGCACGTCGTATTCCGATCCAATCCAGGGGGTTCTCGGTCAGTCAAGTGCGGCCGGGTCACCGATCGGCCTCGATGGACGCCCCCCCCCCGCCGAGGGGGAGGCCGGGTGCCCGTCCGCGGGTCAGCCGCTGCGGCGCACCCCGGGCGACACCGCCCAGCGCGCCACCGCCCAGAACAGCGCGAGCGTGGCCAGCGCCAGCACCGCGACCAGCGCGGCGCCGCCCACGACCTTCTCGTAGTCGCGCTGGTAGAGGCCGTCGACGATGTAGCGGCCGAGGCCGCCGAGGCTGACGTAGGCGGCGATGGTGGCGGTGGAGACGATCTGGATGGCCGCCGAGCACAGGCCGCTCAGGATCAGCGGGAGCGCGACGGGCAGTTCGACGTGGAAGAGGATGCGGGACTCCCCCATCCCCATGCCCCGCGCGGCGTCCACCGGCGAGGGGTCGACGGACCGCAGCGCCTCGTACGTGGTCACGAGGATCGGCGGTACGGCGAGCACGACCAGCGGGATCATCACCGGCACCAGGCCCAGCCCGAGCACGATGAACATCAGCACCAGAAGGCCGAAGCTGGGCAGCGCCCGACCGGCGGTGGCGATCAGGGCGAGGACGTTGCCGCCGCGCCCGTAGTGGCCCGTGACCAGGCCGACCGGGAGTCCGATGAGGGCGGCGAGCGCGAGCGCGATGAGGGAGTACCGGATGTGCTCCCCCACGCGCGTGGGGATGCCGTCGTAGCCGTGCCAGTGGGCGCTGTCGCCGAAGAAGGCGTTGACGAAGTGCAGTACGTTCACCGGGCGGCGTCCTCCAGGGCGGGCGCGGCCGCTTCGGGCCGGGCCTGGGCGGTCCGCGGGGTGCGGCGGCCGGTGCCGCGCGGCATCCAGGGGGTCAGCGCGAGGCGCAGGAGGACCAGCGCGGCGTCGGCGAGGACCGCCAGGGCGGCGGTGGTGACCACGGAGTTCACCGCCAGTTCGGGCCGGTGGTAGATGTTCGCGTCGTTCAGCAGGTTGCCGAGCGCGCCCTGGTTGCCGATCAGCATCCCGACACTGACGAGGCTGATGCTGGAGACGGTCGCCACGCGCAACCCGGCGATGATCGCGGGTGCGGCGATCGGCAACTGCACCTGGACATAGCGCCGTACGGGCCCGAGCCCCATGGCGGTGGCCGCGGCGAGCGTCTCCCGCGGCACCGAGCGGACCCCCTCGACGATCGCCGGGACGAGCACGACGAGGCTGTACACGGCCAGCGGGATCATCACGGTGACCTCGGTCTGGCCGGTGTAGTCGATGAGGACGACGAAGAAGGCCAGCGAGGGGATCGCGTACAGCACGGTCGTCACGCCCAGCACGGGCGGGTACAGCCAGCGGAACCGCACGCACAGCTGCGCGACCGGCAGAGCGGCCAGCAGGCCCGCGAGCACCGGCAGCAGGGCCTCGCGCAGGTGCAGGCCGATCAGGCCGAGCCAGCTGTGCTGGAGGTCGCTCGGGATGTCGAAGAAGCGGTTCATCGGGCGGCCTCGGCGTCGGCTGGGACTTCGGCCTCGGCGCCGGACTCGGCGTCGACGCGCCCCTGGGCGTGGGCGCTGCGGATCGCCTCGCCGATGGTCGCCTGCGAGACGACGCCGGCCACCCGGCCGGTGCCGTCCACGGCGACCGCCCAGCCGGTAGGCGACAGCACGGCGCCGTCGAGCGCGGCGCGCAGCGAGTCGCTGCCGTGCGCGAAGGGCCGCCCGTACGGCAGGAGCCGGGCGGGATCCACGTCCCCGGCGGTGAGCGCGGCGGGCTCGCTCCAGCCGAGCGGCCTGCCGTCCGCGTCCGTGACGAGCAGGTAGGGCGCGTCCGTCGCGGCGGCGGCGCTGATCCGCTCTGCGGTGGAGTCCACCGCGACGACCGGAGCCGTCGTCAGCTCCAGTCCCGCGGAGTCGAAGAAGGACAGCCGGCGGATGCCGCGGTCGGTGCCGAGGAAGTCCTCGACGAAGGCGTCCGCGGGCGCGGACAGCAGTTCGGCGGGCGGCGCGAACTGGGCGAGCCTGCCGCCGGTGCGCAGCACCGCGACCATGGTGCCCAGCTTGATCGCCTCGTCGATGTCGTGGGTGACGAAGACGATCGTCTTGCCCAGCTCGGCCTGGATGCGGAGCAGCTCGTCCTGGAGCCCCTTGCGCACCACCGGGTCGACGGCGGAGAACGGCTCGTCCATCAGCAGGACCGGCGGGTCCGCGGCGAGCGCCCGCGCCACGCCGACGCGCTGCTGCTGCCCCCCGGAGAGCTGGTACGGATAGCGTGTGGCGAGCGCGGAGTCGAGCCCGACCCGCTCCATGAGCTCCGCCGCCCGGGCGCGGGCCCGCTGTCTGCCCCAGCCGAGCAGGCGGGGGACGGTCGCGATGTTGTCGACGATGGTGCGGTGCGGGAAGAGGCCGGCGTTCTGGATGACGTAGCCCATGGACCGGCGCAGGGTGTTGACGGGCTGCTTCCTGACGTCGGCGCCGTCGAGGAGGATGGCCCCCTCGGTCGGCTCCACCATCCGGTTGATCATGCGCAGGGTCGTGGTCTTGCCGCAGCCGGACGGGCCTACGAGGACGGTGATGGAGCGGTCCGGAATCTCCAGCGAGAGCCGGTCGACCGCCACCGTGCCGTCCGGATACCGCTTGGTGACTGAATCTATCCGTATCAAAACGCCGAGTGCCCTTCGGGTCTGGCGGGATCTCCCCGCTCTCGCCCACGGTCGCGCGGGCCGTGCCCGGAGAGTCTAGACGCCCGAGGTGGCGGGCCCCCGGCGACGCGCGGCCCGGCGTCGAACAGGACACCGGGCCGGGCGTACGGTCGTCAGTGCGCCCCGGGGCCTCCGCTGCCGAAGGACCCGCTGCCGCCCGGACTCCAGCGGTGCCGGTGCTGGTCGTGGCTGCGCCGGGTGCCGGTGGCGTGGAGTTCGTACGGCATGAGCCGCGACCCGTCGTCGGCGTGTGCGTGCACCTCGTCCGGCTCCCTCAGCTCCCGGATCTCGTGGACCGCCCCGGTGACCGGCAGGTGCGGCTGTTCGGCCTCGCTGGGCCGGTCGGGCTCCCTGAGCATCACCCTGATGCCCAGCCAGACCGCCCACACCAGCCCCCCGACCACGACGAGGAGGCCGAGGATGAAGGCCGCGAAGAACGCCCAGGAGTGCGGCGACGCGGCCAGTACGACGTAGGAAGCTGTGACCATGTTTTTCCCACCCGCCTCCGCCGAGGAAAGTGAAGAGCGCCGGTGACGCGCAGAACGTCACCTGTGTCACACAGTGTCCCACCGTCCCGGTCCGCCGCAAAGCGCGGAGCCGCCGGGGCCGGGCACGGGCCTACTCGGCGGCCGGCGCCAGCCGCAGCGCGATGCTGTTGATGCAGTACCGCTGGTCGGTCGGGGTGGGGTACCCCTCCCCCTCGAACACGTGTCCGAGATGCGATCCGCAGCGGGCACACCTGACCTCGGTGCGCACCATCCCGTGCGAGTGGTCCGCCACCAGCTCCACGGCGTCGGTGTCCTTCGGGTCGTAGAAGGACGGCCAGCCGCAGTGGGACGCGAACTTGGTGGTGGAGGTGAACAGTTCGGCGCCGCAGGCCCGGCAGGAGTAGACGCCCTCGGTCTTGGTGTCGGTGTACTCACCGACGAAGGCGGGCTCCGTGCCGGCCTGGCGCAGCACGGCGTACTCGGCCGGGGTCAGTTCGGCCCGCCACTGCTCGTCCGGCTTCTCGACGTCGTACGGCATTCGCCCTCAGCCCCTCACTTCGACAGACGGTCAAGGATGCGCGGCCCGAGGTCGGTGACGTCGCCCGCGCCCATGGTGAGAACGAGATCGCCGGGCTCGGCCATTCCCGCGATCACGTCCGGCACCTCGGCCTTGTCGTGCACCGCCGTCACGTCGGCGTCCGCGGCCCGGGCGGCGGCGATGATCAGCTCGCTGGTGACACCGGGGATCGGGTCCTCGCGGGCCGGGTAGACGTCGAGGACGACGGAGGCGTCCGCGAGGGCCAGCGCCTCGCCCATCTCCTTGCCGAGCTCCTGGGTGCGGGAGAACAGGTGCGGCTGGAAGACCACGTGGATCCGGGCGTCGCCGGCCGCCGCCCGCATCGCCTCCAGGTCGGCCGTCATCTCCGTGGGGTGGTGGGCGTAGGAGTCGATCACCTGGACGCCGGCCGCCTCGCCCTTGAGCTGAAGGCGCCGCTTGACCCCGGCGTACGCGGCCAGCGCGGGGGCCAGTTCCGCGGCCGGGACGCCGAGGGCGGCGCCCGCGGCGAGCGCGGCGACGGCGTTGTGCGCGTAGTGGCGGCCGGGGACGGAGACGGTGAAGGTGAGCTCGGCGCCGTCCAGCAGGACGTTGACCTCGCTCTTCAGGCCCTGCGGCACGACGGACAGGATCCGCACGTCGGCGTCCGGCGCCTCGCCGTACGTCACCGTGCGCACCGAACCGGCCAGCCGCCGGGTGAGTTCGCGCGCGCCCTCGTGGTCCGAGGAGATCACCAGCGTGCCGCCGGGCACGATCCTCGCGGCGAACGTCTCGAAGGACTCGTAGATCTCGTCCATCGAGGCGTAGTTCGCGTGGTGGTCGAGCTCGACGTTGAGGACGATGGCGACCTCGGGGGCGTACTTGTGGAAGCTGCGGTCCGATTCGTCGGCCTCGGCGACGAAGATCTCGCCCTCGCCGTGCAGCGCGTTGGAACCGGGGGCGTCGAGGTCGCCGCCGATGGCGTACGACGGCCGCAGGCCCAGCTCGGTGAGCGAGACCGCCAGCATGGAGGTGGTGGTGGTCTTGCCGTGGGTGCCGGCCACCGCGATCGGGCGCAGGCCCGTCATCAGCGCGGCGAGCGCGTCGGACCGGTGGACCACCGGAATGCCCAGCTCGGCGGCGCGGGCCAGCTCCGGGTTGTCCTCGCGGATCGCCGAGGAGACGACCACACAGTCGGCGTCGTCGGCGAGGTGCTCGCGGGCGTGCCCGATGTGCACGGTCGCCCCGAGCGCCCGCAGCGCCTCGGCGGTCGCCGACTCCTTGGCGTCGCTACCCGTCACCTTCGCCCCGCGCTGGGCGAGGATCTTCGCGATGCCCGACATTCCGGCGCCGCCGATGCCGATGAAGTGCGGTCGGTCCATGGCGGTAGGAAGGCCGGGTGCCATGCGCGTTTCTCCCCAGGTGGTACGACGAGCGGTACGACGACGGTCGCGCCCTCCGACGGAGGGCGCGACCAAGACTATGCCTTGCTGTGGGAGAACAGTTTCAGCACCGGCACTCCCACCTTGTGGCGCGCCCGCGAGGCCCAGTCGCGGTGGAAGAACTCCTCCACGTAGTGCGGGTCGGTCAGGACGATCACCTCGTCGGCCCCGGTCTCGCCGACCAGGCCCTTCAGGGCGTCCAGGGGATGGTCCTCGACCAGCCGGCCCTCGGCCTCGCTGCCGGCCGCGCGCAGAGCCTTCAGGGACACCTCCAGGGCCTGCTGACCGGCGCTCTTGGCCTCCTCGCCCTCGGGGGTCTCACGCTCGCGCGCCGCCTCGTCGAGTTCGCCGAGCGCGATGTCGTCGATGGCCCGCAGCAGGCGGTCCGCCTGGTCGCCGCGCGGCTGGAGCAGCACGTGGAAGGCGACCGGCTCCTCCCCGTGAAGGGTGGTGACGAACTCCACGTCGGCGGACGTCAGGGCCTTCTCGATCATCAGTACGCTTGTGAACACCAGGCGCCTCTTCTCCTTCGAGGGCCCGCGGACCCTCTCTCCCCGTGGGCCGTCGCGGCCCCTGCGGAAACCATCCTGCCCCGTGATCGCACGGGTACTGCCGGATTTAGTGTGCCCAGCCGCAACAAAGCGGAACGATCAATTCCGCCAATCCCGGGACCAACGGCACCCGACTCCGGGACCACCGGGGTCCGCGAAGGGGCCCCACTGCCACCCCGCGGGGGCCCGCCGGCCGCCGCGGACGCGCCCGTTCCGTGGCAGTCCGCCGGGTCCGAGGCGGCCCGCTCGGGGCCCCGCGGCCGGGTCGTCGCGGCCCTCCCCGGGGCCCGGCGCGCCCGTTCCGTGCCCTCGTCGGACGGGCCTTCGTCGGCAGTGGCCGGCGAACGCACCCCGGTTGCCGGCGCCGGACGGCGGTCAGGCGCGGTGGTAGCGGGTGAAGAGGAAGCCGTCCTGCTCCAGGAGGGAGGCCAGGGTGAAGCGGCGCGGGACCGGGACCGGGGGGCCGCCCGCGATCCGCTGGGCGTCGCCTGCGGTCAGCATCGGGGAGACGGTCAGGCACAGCTCGTCGAGGACCCCGGCCGCCACCATCTGGCCCAGCAGGCGCGGACCGCCCTCGGTCAGCAGACGGGTGTGGCCCAGTCCGGCCAGCGCGGCGACCGCCCGCGCCGGATCGACGCCCGCGCCCTCCCCGGCGGTCACCACCTTCGCGCCCGCCTTCTCGGCCGCCGCGACCCGGTCCGCGGGCGCCGCGGCCCCCGTCAGGACCAGCGTCGGCACCAGCGGCGAGGTGAACAGCGGCAGGGAGAAGTCCAGCTCCAGGCTCGCGGTGACGACGGCGATCGCCGGCGCCGGACCCTGCCCGGCCGCCGCCCGCGCCGCCGCGAACTCCTCGCGCGCACGGGCCGGGCGGTACCCCTCCTGGCGTACCGTCTCCGCGCCCACCACGACCACGTCCGCCAGCGCCCGCAGCGTGCCGAAGATCCGCATGTCGGCGGCGCTGGAGATGGGCTGCGAACGCCCCTCGTGCTGGGCGGCGCCGTCGAGCGTGGACACCATGTTGGCCCGCAGCCAGGGCCGCCGGCCCCCGGGGCCGGGCTCCGGGTAGGCGTAGGCGGCGGCCAGCTCGCCGAGGCTCCACTCCCGGTCCGCCGGGACGCCGGGCGCGTGCGCACCACCGGCCCCGCCGGCCTCTCCCGGGGCCTGGGCTGCTGTTTCGTCGGTCACAGGGAACAGGCGTCGCATGACGTGCAGTGTTCCACGCGGCTTAGCATGGGGAACCGTGTCCTCCTCCACCGCCGCCTCCGGCCGCCTCCGTCCGACAGCCGACGCGGCCCCGCAGTCCCTGTGCGCCCGCGAGCCCCACGTCCCGGCCGACCGGCTGGTCGCCGAGATGGTGCCGCCGCCGCGCTTCGACGCGGTGCGCTTCGCCACGTACATCCCGGACCCGAAGCAGCCGAGCCAGACGGAGGCCGTGGGCGTTCTGGAGGACTTCGCGGCCGGACTCGGCGGGGCGCACGCCACCGGCTCCGGCAAGCGCGGCCTCTTCGGCCTCGGCCGAGGCCGGTCCAAGGCCGCGAAGGCCCCGGCCGGCCCCCGCGGGGTCTACCTGGACGGCGGCTACGGCGTCGGCAAGACCCACCTGCTGGCCTCCCTGTGGCACGCCGCCCGGGCCGAGCCCGCGCTCAAGGCCTTCGGCACCTTCGTGGAGCTGACCAACCTGGTCGGCGCCCTCGGCTTCCAGAAGACGGTCGAGACCCTCTCCGGCCACCGGCTGCTCTGCATCGACGAGTTCGAGCTGGACGACCCGGGCGACACGGTGCTGGTGTCCAGCCTGCTGGGCAAGCTCGTCGACGCGGGCGTCGCGCTCGCCGCCACCTCCAACACCCTGCCCGGCAAGCTGGGCGAGGGCCGGTTCGCGGCCGCCGACTTCCTGCGCGAGATCCAGGGCCTGTCCGCCCGCTTCCGCACGCTGCGCATCGACGGCGAGGACTACCGCCACCGCGGTCTGCCCGAGGCTCCGGCTCCCTACTCCGAGGAGCAGGTGACGAAGACGGCGTACGCCACCGAGGGCGCCTCGCTCGACGACTTCCCGCACCTGCTGGAGCACCTGGCCAGGGTCCACCCCAGCCGGTACGGCGCCCTGACCGACGGGCTGCGGGCCGTGTGCCTGACCGACGTCCGGCCGGTGCCGGACCAGTCGACGGCGCTGCGCCTCGTCGTGCTCGCCGACCGGCTCTACGACCGCGAGGTGCCCGTGCTGGCCTCCGGTCTGCCCTTCGACCGGCTGTTCAGCGAGGAGATGCTGAACGGCGGCTACCGCAAGAAGTACTTCCGCGCGATATCCCGGCTCACCGCGCTCGCCCGGGACGCCAAGGGGCTCGTCGACGGCGACTGACCGTCACCTACGGAGCTCAATACCCGAGCGGCTCGCACTGATCAAGAGCCGGTTCGCGCCAACGCACCCTCACTTTTGAGGCTCTCTTCGTCGCGCGACACGGAGTTCGCCCTGCAAACAACTTTGCAGGGCTACCGTGTCTCTTGACCAGTGATTGACCAACCATTGGCCGGAACCAGAGATGCGAAACGGGCGGAGGGAGGCGCATGTTCCGAGGTACGACGGCCAGAACCGCGTTCGCCCTCCTCACCGCCGTCCTGCTCGCCCTTCCCGTCTTCGCGTCGGTCCCGTCCTTCGCATCCGCGCATACCGTCCGTCACACCGAGGCCAAGACTCCGACCGGAATCACTCCCTCCGGCGCGGCTGCGCACCACGAGACGGCGACGCCCCGTGACTGCGGCCCCGCCGGAAACCCGACCGGCCCCCTGCGCACCCGCGACCGCCAGCGCGTCGCCGACTCCGCCCCCGAGGCGCCCGAGCGCCCCGCGCTGAAGGACGGCCCGGCGGCCGCCCACGAGGCGGCCGGCCCCGGCGCCGCCCACCCCCGCGCGTCCAGACCCCTGGCCGACCGCACCCCGGCGGCACTCCAGGTCTTCCGCTGCTGACGAGCGCGGCCGATCCCGCCGGACAGCACCGCACGCTGCCGGGCACCGCGCCCCGCCTCGGGACCCGCCCCGCGAAGCGGCGCACCGCGCCGAGCGGCACGCCCTGTTGAGCCACACCTCACCCGGCCCCCACCTCTCACCTGAGCCGAGCACCTCCGCCCTCACCTCCGCTCTCAGCTCAGCCGAGCGCCTCGGCCGGGAACCACCGCCGAGCGGCTCCGCCGAGCACCTCTCACCCTGCCGAGCAGCGACCAGTCCTGCCGCGCAACGGGCAGTCCTGCCGAGCAGCAGCGCAGTCTCCCCCCACCCGTCGTGCAGACCGGACGCGCCCCCACGGCGCGCCAGGAGGAGTCACCACACATGCAGCCCCTCATCGACAACGCCCGTACGTTCGGACAGCGCCCTGAGGAGTTCGCCGGGCTCGCCGAAGGCCAGTCCCCCCAAGTCCTGTTCATCACCTGCTCCGACTCCCGGGTCGTCCCCGCCCTGATCACGGGCGCCCGCCCCGGCGAGCTCTTCGAGCTCCGCACCGCCGGCAACATCGTGCCGCCGCACACCTCCGGGCACCCCACCGGCGAGGCCGCGACCATCGAGTACGCCGTGGAGGTGCTCGGCGTGCGGGACGTCGTCGTCTGCGGCCACTCGCACTGCGGCGCCGTCGGCGCCCTCGTCCGCGGCGACGACCTGGACGCCGTACCCGCCGTACGGGACTGGCTGGCCGGCGCCACGCCCCGGCCGGAGGGCCCGGCCGGGGACCCGGCCGTCGCCGAGGGCGTGCAGAGCCACGTCCTGACCCAGCTGCTGCGGCTGCGCGCGTACCCCTGCGTCGCCGGGAAGCTGGACAGCGGCCGGCTGACCCTGCACGCCTGGTACTACGAGGTGCACACCGGCGCCGTCCTGGCGCACCGCCCGCAGACCGACACCTTCACGGCCCTGTGAGCGGCGCCGTGACGAACAGGTTCCCGCATCTGCGGCAGGACTGCGCCGCCTCGCTCGTCGTGTTCCTCGTCGCGCTGCCGCTGTGCGTCGGCGTGGCCGTCGCCTCCGGCGTCCCGGCCGAACTGGGCCTGGTCACCGGCATCGTGGGCGGCCTCGTCACCGGACTGCTGCCCGGCAGCAGCCTGCAGGTGTCCGGCCCGGCCGCCGGTCTGACCGTGCTCGTCTTCGAGGCGGTCCGCCAGTTCGGGCTGCCCGCGCTCGGGGTCGTCGTGCTGGCCGCCGGAGTGCTCCAGCTGGTCATGGGCGCGCTGAAGTGGGGGCGCTGGTTCCGGGCCATCTCGCTCTCGGTCGTCGAGGGGATGCCGGCCGGCATCGGACTGGTGATCATCGTGGGCCAGCTGTACGCGGCGGCGGGGCTGAAGGCCCCGGCGTCCGGCCTCGCCAAGGTCGCGGGGCTGCCGGGGGCCGCCGTCGACGCCCTGCGCAGCACCGAGGCGCTCGTCTCGCTCGCGGTCGGGGCCGGCACCATCGCCGTGCTGGTGCTGTGGCAGGGGATGCCGCGGCGGGTCCGCGCGGTACCGGGCGCCCTCACCGCCGTACTGCTGGCCACGGCCGCCTCTCTCGCCCTCGGGCTGCCGGTGGCCACGGTCGAGGTGCGGGGCCTGTTCGGCGCGGTCCAGCCGCCCGGCGCCGACGCCTTCGGCGAGCTGGCCCGTCCCGCGCTCTTGGGCACGATCCTCGCCTTCGCGCTCATCGCGTCGGCGGAGAGCCTGTTCAGCGCGGCGGCCGTGGACCGGCTGCACAGCGGCCCGCGCACCCGGTACGACAAGGAGCTGATGGCCCAGGGGGCGGGCAACGCGGTGTGCGGGCTGCTCGGCGCGCTGCCGATGACCGCCGTGATCGTGCGCAGCTCCGCCAACGTCCAGGCCGGCGCCCGCACCAAGGCCTCCCGGGTCCTGCACGGCGTCTGGCTGCTGCTGTTCGCGGCCCTGCTGCCTGCGGCCCTGGCGCTCATCCCCCTGCCCGCCCTCGCCGCTGTCCTCGTGCACGCGGGCTGGAAGCTGATCCCGCTCCGGCAGCTCGTGTCGCTGTGGCGCGGGTACCGGGGCGAGGCGCTGATCCTGGTGGTGACGGCCGTGTCCATCGTCGCCGTGAACATGTTCGAAGGGGTGCTGATCGGTCTGGCCCTGTCGGTCGCCAAGACCGCCTGGGAGGCGTCGCACGTGAAGCTGGAGGTCCTCGACGAGGGTGCCGGTCCGGTACGGGCGCGCCTGGCGGGCAACGCGACCTTCCTGCGGCTGCCGAAGATCCTCGACAGCCTGGAGGCGCTCCCTCCGGACCGTCCCGTGGAGCTGGACCTGTCCGGACTGCACCATCTGGACCACGCCTGCCGTACGGCGCTGGAGAGCTGGGCCGAGCGGCACAGCGCGGCCGGCACCGAGCCGGTGAAGGTCACGGCTCCTCCGGTGAAGGTCGCGGCTCCGCGGGCCGCGGCGGCCGCGGCGAAGGCGTCCGCGCCGTGACCGTCCCGCACGCCGGACCGCGGTCGTGGCCCTGGCTCGACCGCGGTCTCATGCCGGGCATATCGTTTGGAAAAGGCGCAAAAGCGCCGAAACGGCTGACGAGAGGTCGTCGTCATGCTTCAGGAATTGGTGGCCATACTGATCGCCGCCGGGGTCGCGGGCCTCGTGTACGCCGCGGCAGGCGTACGGATCGTCAAGCAGTACGAGCGTGGGGTGGTGTTCCGGCTCGGCCGGCTGGCGGGGGACGCGCGTTCGCCCGGCCTGGCGCTGATCATCCCGTTCGTGGACCGGCTCTACAAGGTCAACATGCAGATCGTCACGCTCCCGATCCCCGCCCAGGAGGGCATCACCCGGGACAACGTGACCGTGCGCGTGGACGCCGTCGTCTACTTCAAGGTCGTCGACGCGCCGAACGCGCTCATCCGCGTCGAGGACTACAAGTTCGCGGTCTCGCAGATGGCTCAGACGTCCCTGCGGTCGATCATCGGCAAGAGCGACCTCGACGACCTGCTCTCCAACCGGGAGAAGCTCAACCAGGGCCTGGAGCTGATGATCGACAGCCCGGCCGTCGGGTGGGGCGTGCAGATCGACCGGGTCGAGATCAAGGACGTGTCCCTGCCGGACACGATGAAGCGTTCCATGGCCCGGCAGGCGGAGGCCGACCGGGAGCGGCGGGCCCGGATCATCAACGCGGACGCCGAGCTCCAGGCCTCCAAGAAGCTGGCGGAGGCGGCCCAGCAGATGGCGGCGACGCCCTCCGCTCTCCAACTGCGGCTGCTGCAGACGATCGTGGCGGTGGCCGCCGAGAAGAACTCGACCCTCGTCCTGCCCTTCCCGGTCGAGCTGCTGCGCTTCCTGGAGCGCGCCCAGCAGCCGGAACAGGACCAGGCGCACCCGGCCGGGCAGGACGCCGCGGCGGACGGCGGCGGCGCCCGTACGGCCGCCGGGCCCCCGGGCATCGAACCGTCCCTCGCCCCCACCCAGCCGACGCCGTCCGCCCCGCTCCCCCGGGACGTCCAACCGGCGCCGACGAGCACGCCGTAGGAGGGGCGCGGAGCCGCCGGGGCGGGTCGGCCGGGGCGCCGGCGCGGCCCCTTCCGGTGCCGGTGCGGCTGGCGGGGCCGCCGTGGCGGCACTAGCGTGCCCGGCATGCGCAGCAGGCTCATGATCTTCGCCGCGGTGGCGGCCCTGGGGCTCGTCTCGTCGTGCGGGGACGGCGAAGGCTCGGGCGTGCCCACGCCCACGGCCGCGCGGCGGATCGCCGTGTCGAGCCCGGCCTTCCGCGACGGCGGCACCATCCCCCGCCCCTACACGTGCGACGGCGAGGACGTCTCGCCGCCACTGGCCTTCGCCGGTGTCCCCGCGCACACGACCGGCCTGGTCCTGCTGCTCGAGGACCCCGACGCGCCGCGCGGCCCCTTCACGCACTGGCTGATGTGGGACATCGACCCGCACACCACGGGGGTGCCCGCCGGCCGGACGCCGGCGGGAGCCTCGCAGGGCCGCAACAGCTTCACGAAGACCGGTTACAGCGGCCCCTGCCCGCCCATGGGCAAGCCGCACCGCTACGTCTTCACGGTGTACGCCACCGACCGGCGGCTCGGCCTCGCCACCGACGCCACGGCCGACGACGTACGACGGGCCGTGAACGGCCACGCGCTGGCCGTCGGATCCCTGACCGGCCGCTACGGCCGCTGACCCCGCCGGCTCCGTCCCCTTCCGTGCGGGCACGCCGCCCGGCCGGGTGCCTGTGCGCGCCGGACCGGCACCCGGCGGGCACGTGGCGCCCGGGGCCGGGTCAGTCGAAGACGGCGCGGACGACCAGGTACGCGATGCCCAGGAGGATCCCGAGGGCGAGGGCCGGTATGGCCAGCAGTTCGGCCGTCCACGCCAGGCTTTTGGTCACGCTGGTCGACGCCATGGAGTACCGGTTGGGGCGGGCGGCGGCGTCGTACGCCCCGACCGCGCCGCAGATCAGCGCCGCCAGCGCCGTGAGCAGCGCGGTGGTTAGCGACGGCAGCAGCGGGGTGCCGCGGACGTGGTCGACGAGGTGGCTTCCATGGGCGTGGGTCCAGTTCACCACCGCCGGCACCGCCGCGACGGCTGCCACGACGAGGGTCGTCACCGACGTGAGGGCGAGGACCAGGGCGGCGGTGGCGAGTGCGGGCGCGCGCCGGGCGGAGCGGCTCGTCGGCCCCGGGGCGGGGTCCCGGTCACGTGTCGAGTCCACCGGTCGAGCGGGCCGGCCCTCCGAACCGCCCGACCACGGGAGCCGGCCGCGCCCGCCAACGCCCGCGCCGGACTGCCGTCGCCGTCCTGGGCGGGGGCCGGCCGCTCAAGGACCGCTTGCCCCGGAGCCGCGGGCTCGGGGGCCGGGAAATCGGGGCGCACTCCGGATCCGCCGGGCGGCGGCCGGGCGGGTGACCGCGCGGTCGCGCCGCCGTTCATATGACCGGAGATAGTCCTAACGTACGTTCGGTGATCCCCTTCGTCAGACTGGTAAGACCTGTAAGCCCTGTACTACGCGTACCACTTGTACGACGGGCGACCGCCGTCTGTCTCCTGGGCACCGCCCTCGCCGCCTGCGGGACCACCCCCGCACCCCGCGCCGACCGGCCCGGCCCCACGAGGTCCCCCGCCTCCCCCTCCGCAGTAGCTCCCTCCCCCTCCGCCGTGGCGCCCTCCCGGCCGCCCTCCCTGGCCCCCGGCCCCGGCGGCCTCACCCCGGTCTTCAGCCACGGCCCGCGGAACAGGGGCAAGACGGTCGCGTTCACCTTCGACGCCGACATGACCGCCGACCAGGGACCGCGCGCCGCGGCGGGCGAGCACTTCGACAACCCGGCGCTCATCGCCACCCTGCGCGCGCTGAAGGTGCCGGCCACCGTGTTCATGACCGGCCGGTGGGCCGAGGAGTACCCGGAGGAGGCCCGCTCCATCGGCCGGGACCCGCTCTTCGAACTCGCCAACCACTCCTACAGCCACTACGCGTTCACCGGCGACTGCTACGGCCTGCCGAGGGTCTCCGCCGCCCGGATGCGGCCGGACGTGGAGCGCGCGTACGCGGAGTTCCGCAAGGCGGGCGTGCCGCACCCGATGCCGTACTTCCGCTTCCCCGGCGGCTGCTACGACCAGCGGGCGCTGCGGGCGCTCAGCGGGCTCGGGGTGACCGCGGTGCAGTGGGACGTGATCAGCGGCGACGCCTTCGCGACGGACGCGGCCGCGGTGGAGCGACAGGTGCTCGACGGGGTGAGGCCGGGATCGGTCGTCGTCATGCACTGCACCCGCAGCGCGGCCCCGACCACCGCGCGCGTGGTGCGCGCCGTGGTGCCGGAGCTACGGCGAAAGGGGTACCGCTTCGTGAAGGTGTCCGAGCTGATCGGCGAGTCCACCGGCCGCTGACCACCGGTTGCGCGCCGAGGGCGGCCCACCTGCCCGCCGTGCGCGCGGCGCGGGGTTGCACACTGGTGGGCGTGAACAACGACACCCCCGTTCAGGAGAGCCCGTTCCGGTCCGAGCCCGGGGTCCGCGACCAGGCGCCGCAGTTCGTGCTGCCGCTGGTCGTGCGGATCGAGCGGGCCGCTCCCCCGGCCCGTACGGACGCGCTGGAGACCGCCGCCCGCGCGGTCCTGGTGATGCTCGCCGACGAGCGGTCGCTCGGCGACGGGGAGTGGGCGGGGGCCGTACGGGACTGGCAGGACGCCCGGATCCGGAAGGTGGTCCGGCGGGCGCGCGGTGCCGAGTGGCGGCGCGCCGAGGCGCTGCCCGGGATCACGGTCACCGGCAAGTCGGCGGAGGTCCGGGTCTTCCCGCCGGTCCCCCTGGACGGCTGGCCCAGGGAACTGGCCAAGCTCCAGGTCTCCGGCACCGATCTCGACGACCCCGAACCGCCCGCTCCCGCCGACCCGGGCACGCCCGTGCTGTGGCTGAGCCCGGACCTGGAGATGTCCGCGGGCAAGGCGATGGCCCAGGCCGGGCACGGGGCCCAGCTCGCCTGGTGGGAGCTGACGGACGGGGAGCGCGAGGCCTGGCGGGACGCGGGGTTCCCGCTCGCCGTGCGCACCGCCGGGCCGGACCACTGGCGCCGGCTGACCGGGAGCGGGCTGCCGGTGGTGCGCGACGCGGGCTTCACCGAGATCGCTCCCGGGTCCTGCACGGTGGTCGCCGACCATCCGGCGTTGCGTCAGCGCCGTCGCCCCCGTCCCGTCCCGTAACGCACTGCCCCGTAGCCCCCTCGTCCCGTCACACACCGCCCCGCCGCCCGGCGCCCCGTTCCCCACCGTCCCGTCGCCGCCCGAACCTCAAATGTTGCTCTGAAGACGGGTGCGCGCGGGTTCGGGGGCGCGCCGCGGGGCCATACCCCCGTCACGCCGGTACCGGCCCCGCCGCAGGGGCCGAGGGGCCGAAGGGACGGCCCGGGGGTGCCGGGCGCGGGGAGGCGGGCGGGGGCCCGGAGGAGGGGGCGATGGAGCGACTGGGGACGGGTATCGGCTGGCGGCCGGAGATCGCGGACGCCGTGGAGCACATGCCGGGCGTCGACTGGGTCGAGGTCGTGGCCGAGAACGTGTGTCCGGGGCACCTGCCCGAGTCGCTGCTGCGGCTGCGGGCCCGCGGGGTGACCGTGGTGCCGCACGGCGTCGGACTCGGCCTCGGCGGCGCCGAACGGCCCGACGAGGCCCGGCTGACCGCCCTCGCCGAGCGGGCGCAGGCGCTGGGGTCGCCGCTGGTCACGGAGCACATCGCGTTCGTCCGAGGGGGCGGCCCGCTGACCGCCTCGCCGCGTCTGAAGGCGGGGCACCTGCTCCCGGTGCCGCGCACCCGGGACGCCCTCGACGTGCTCTGCGAGAACGTGCGCATCGCGCAGGAGGCGCTGCCCGTGCCGCTCGCGGTGGAGAACGTCGCCGCCCTGCTGGCGTGGCCCGCCGAGGAGATGACGGAGGGTCAGTTCCTCTACGAGCTGGCGGACCGTACGGGCGTCCGGCTGCTGATCGACGTGGCCAATCTGCACACCAACCACGTCAACCGGGGCGAGGACCCGGCCAAGGCCCTCGCCGAACTGCCCGTGGAGGCCATCGCCTACGTGCATGTCGCGGGCGGCTTCGAGCGGGACGGCGTCTGGCACGACAGCCACGCCCATCCGGTCCCGCGGCCGGTCCTCGGCATCCTGACCGACCTCGCCTCGCGGGTGTCGCCGCCCGGGGTCCTCCTGGAACGGGACGAGAACTTCCCCGAACCGGCCGAGCTGGAACGGGAGTTGGAGGCGATCCGGCAGGCGGTGCACGCGGGCCGCACAACGGCCGCGATCCGGCCGGGCACCCCCACAGCACCCCGGCCGGCGAACCTGGCCGCCGACGGCCGGCGTCCGGCGGCCACTGCCGCGGTGCGGGACCCGGCGAACCCCACCGCCGTACCGGACCGGGCAGTCCCCACCGCCACCGCACTGGACCCGGCAGTCCCCGCCGCCACCGGATCCCGCCCGGTGGACCCCGCCACCGCCCCGGAATCGTCGGACACCGCCGTATCGCCCCCGGCGCACACGGCGAGCACCGCCGTGCCGCCCCAGGCCGGTCCCGCCGCCGGCGCGCGTCCGGCGGCCCCCGGCGCCGGTCCGCGTCCCGGCCCGGACGGCGCCCCGCGGGAGGCCGGTCCCCTCGGGGGTGCGCGGCAGCGGGTCGCGCTCGCGCAGACCGCGCTGCTGTCGGCGCTCGTCGCCGGGACGCCCGCGCCCGAGGGGTTCGACCGGGTGCGGCTGGGGGTGCAGGCGCGGGCGCTCGCGTCGAAGCGGGCGGGCGTGGTGGCGAAGGTGGCGCCGGAGCTGCCCGTGATCCTCGGGGAGGGGTACCGGTCCGCCTTCCTCGACTACGCGCACGGGCACCCGATGACCGGCGGCTACCGGCGGGACGCGATGGAGTTCGCCGCGTTCCTGCTCGACGCCGGGCGGCCGCGGGACGTGGAGGCCCGGCGGGTGTTGCGGGAGTGGTGGCGGGAGCGGTCGGGCCCGGCGCCGAGGTCGCGGCGCCCGGCGGTGCGGATCTCCCGCGCCGCCCGCCGGATCCTGTCCCGGCGCTGACCGCTCCCCCCGCACGCCCGCGTCCCTCGCCTACCTCGCGTCCCCCCGCGTCTGGCACATCTGCCGCGTCAGCCGATGTGTGTGCAGAGGGCGTCGATGGCGGCGTGCTGGAGGGTCAGCGTCTTGTATCCGGTCGCGCCGATCTCCATCGTGTACGAGCCGTCGACGGTGTAGAGGCCGCGCGGCAGGGTGCCGCGGTTCTCGGCGAACCCGATCAGCACGGGGCCGCGCACCCGCCAGAACTGGGAGCCGTCCTCGCGGTAGTCGACGACGGCCCGGCCGCCCGCGTCCGCGTCGTAGGAGGCGCCGGTGTCCTTGTTGGTGACCCGCACGACGAGGTCGCCGCGGTACACGACCCGCTTCGTCCGGCCGTCGGGGTAGGTCTCCAGCACGTGCTGCTCGACCTCGTCGACGACGGGTTCGCCGTGCACCGGGAAGTCGCACCGGACGCCGGCCGCGACGTCCCACGGGCCGGACGGGGCGGGCGTCCAGGGCGAGTTGGGCGCCGCGGTGGCGGCCGACACGGGCACCGCCGCGAACAGGAGCGCGGCAAGTGCGGGCAGTACGGCAAAAGTTCGACGCATGATGCCTCTCCAGGACATGAGGTGTCTCGGTGTGCGGAACTCATGCTGGCGCCGCCCCCTGACCGGATTCTCACCACGCGGAACAGGCTCTGGTGCTGTGGCCGGAAAGGTTTGCCGGTGAACCTTTCCGGCCACAGCGCTAGAGTGGCGCGGTCATGGAATTCCGACTGCTGGGCACGTTCGAGGCGCGCCACGACGGCGAGCGGGTCACCGTGGGCGCCCGCCGGCAGGAGCGCTGCCTGCTCGCGGTCCTGCTGCTGGAGGCGGGCGGTGTCGTGTCCACCGACCGCCTCATCGATCTGCTGTGGGACGGAGCCGCCCCGGCCTCCGCGCGCGGCACGGTGCACACCTACATCGGCCGGCTGAGGGCGCTTCTCAGGCCGCACGGTGTCCGGGTCGAGACCCGGCACGAGGGCTACACGATCGACCCCGGCCCGCACACCGTCGACGTCCGGGACTTCCTCGGCCACGTCGACCGGGGGGCCGCCCTGGGAGACCCCGGGGAACGTGTACGGGCCTACGACCGGGCACTGGCCCTGTGGCGCGGCCCGCTGCTCGCCGACGTGATCGACGACCGGCTGCGGGGCCGGCTCGGCGGCCGGCTGGCGGAGCTGCGGCTGACCGCCCTGGAGCGGCGGGCGGAGGCCCAACTCACCCTGGGCCTGCACGAACGGGTCCTCGCGGAGCTGACCCCGCTGACCGCAGAACTACCGTCCCGCGAGCGGCTGGTGGTCGCCCAGATGACCGCGCTGTACCGGTCCGGACGCCGGGCCGAGGCCCTGGAGCTCTACCGGACCACGCGCCGGGCGCTGGTCGCCGAGCTGGGCATCGAGCCGGGCCCCGAGCTGACGACGCTGCACGAGCGCGTCCTGCGCGCGGATCCCCGGCTGGACCGGCCGAACGCCGCGCTGTACGCGGTGCGGGTCGGCGGGGAGTGGCTGCCGTGGATCACCAGCGGCCATCCCGCCCTGGAGTTCTGCAACACCTACGCGGGCTGGGGCGGGCCCGGTCTGCCCGGCTCCGAGTGGCTGCGCGGCTACTCCACGCTCGCCGTGTGGGCCGGCCACCTCGACCTGGCGGACGAGCCGCTCGTCGCCCGGCT
Source organism: Streptomyces sp. NPDC086766 (assembly GCF_044746005.1). Lineage (NCBI taxonomy): Bacteria > Bacillati > Actinomycetota > Actinomycetes > Kitasatosporales > Streptomycetaceae > Streptomyces > Streptomyces sp. NPDC086766. Next base: position 221,299 of record NZ_JBIVBI010000008.1, read on the forward strand.
GCTCGACCTGGCCCGCCGCCGTCCCGGCGAGGCGGCCGCGGCCCTGGAGGAGGCCCGGCGTTTCCGCGCCGATCTGTACGCCTGCCTCACCGACGCCCAGGACGCGCGGGCCTTCCGTGCCGTGGCCGCGGCGGCCCAGGAAGCCGCCGCCTCCGCGGTCTTCGTCCGGGACGAGGACGGTCTGGGCCACTGGCGTCTGCCCCCGTCGTCCGAACTGCGTCTGCCGCTGCTGGCCACCGCGCGCAGCGCCGCCGATCTCCTCGCCGACCCCCGCCGGTTCACGATCCGGGCCTGTCCGAGCGAGGAGTGCGGCTGGCTCTTCCTCGACACGAGCGGCCGCCGCCGCTTCTGCTCCATCGCCACGTGCGGCAGCCGCTGCCGGCCGTCTCAGGCGGCCGGCTGACCGGCGACCGGTGGGCGACAGCCCACCGAGGGCCGGGCAACCGGCGAGAGACGGACGGCCGGCCGCGGTGTGCCGGACTTAACAGGCCCTGGACCGCCAACGCCCGACTCACCCGCTCCCCTCCCCCTTTACCGCGACATGTCCGCCGCACATCCGGGCGCACAACGCACCCCGATACCTGAATCACCCCTTTTGCTTCCCCCCGACGACCACTCCGCCCCCGCAGTAATATGCCAACTCCCCCGTCCCGAAGCGCACTGACGTGCGGTGCCGCAACAGGAGGCACCATGCGGCCGCGACCCCCCGTCAAGGGCAGAGGCGTGTTCAGCGGTACCGGGATCATCGTCTCGGCGCTCGCCGCGACGCTCGTGGCGCTGCTCTTCCCGCTCTGGTCCTACGCCCACCGCCCGGCCGCCGCGTCCGCCGACGTGCTCAGCGCCGGGACGGTGGCGACACCGTACGGGCCGCTGTCCGCCGTCGACCGCGACTTCGTCACCAAGGTGCGGCTGGCCGGGCTGTGGGAACTGCCCGCGGGGCGGCAGGCCCAGCAAAAGGGCACCACCAGGGCCGTACGGACGGCGGGGCGGCACCTGGTGGCGGGGCACGTGTTCCTGGACGGGCGGGTGCGCGACGTGGCCGCCCGGCTGGGGCTGGGCCTGCCCAACGAGCCCACCGCACAGCAGAAGCAGTGGCTCGCCACCCTCAGCGCGGCGCGGGGCGGGGAGTTCGACCGCCGGTTCGCCAACATCGCGCGCCTCGCGCACGGCAGGGTGTTCTCGCTGGTCGCCCAGGTCCGGGCGAGCACGCAGAACACCCTAGTGCGCGCCCTCGCCGACGACGCGAACACGACGGTGCTGGACCACATCCGGGTGCTGGAGGCCACCGGGCTCGTCGACTTCGCCGCGCTGGCCGGGGACCTGGCCGCGAGCGCCGGCCCCTCCGCCCACTCCTCCTCCGGCACGCCCGTCCCGACCGTCGGCGCGGGCGAGGTCGTTCCGCTGACCCCGCCGGCGTCCCCGGCCTACTCGCTCCCGCCGGCCGCCTCCAGCCCGCCCCCGCGGACCCCGTGACCCGACCCGGCCCCGGAGAGCCAACGGAACGTCACATCTCGGCCACACCGCGTCCGTATGGTGAACAGGGCATGGCGTTTCCCAGGCCGTCGGCATAGAAACGCGTCATGTTCTGGGTCCTCCTCCTGCTGCCGGCCTGGGCCGTCGCCGGTGCGGCGTGCACGCGGCTGTGCCTGGCCGCCGTGCGCGCGGCGGCCGTCGACGTGGACGCCGCCCGGGGACACGATCTGACGCTCTACGAGGCGGCGTTCCTGTCCGGCGGCCCCGCCCGGGTCGCCGACGTGGCCCTGGTCTCCATGGCGCGCCAGCGCCGGCTGCTGCTCGCGCACACCGGCTGGGCGACGGTGGTCGACCCGCGCGGCCGGGACGAGATGGAGCAGTCGGTCATCGGCGCGATCGGGCCGGAGGGACAGTCCCGGATCGCGCCGCTGCGGGCGGCCACGGCCGCCGCCGACGCGGTCCGCGGCCTCGCCGACCGGCTGGTCCGCGCGGGCCTGGCCGTGCCGGACGGGGCGCGGACGACGGTCGCGGCCGGGGTCCGCCAGGTACGGGCCGCCGCGCTGGTGGTCCTCGCGCTGGGCGTGACCGCGCTGCTGATGCCCGGCCCGACCGGGATGCCGCGCGACCTGGTGGCCCTCTGGTTCGCGCTGCCCCTCGCGCTCACCCTGAGCTGTCTGGCCATCGCCCGGGTGGAGGTCCACCCGTACTCGCCGTGGGCCTCCCCGGCCGGGCAGCGGCTGCTGGGCGCGCTGCCCCGGCGGATGACCGGCGGCGGCGACGACCGCTCGTATCTGGCCTCGATCGCCGTACGCGGCATCCGCGCGATCGGCGAGCCGGAGCTGCGGGCGGCCCTCACCCACCGCGACCAGCCCTGGCACGACTGACGGACCGCCCCGGACGACCGGGGCCGGCGGACACTACGGCGCCCGTACGGGGCGCATCGGGCGCATTGGCCCGACACCGGGCGGCCGGTGCTTGCCTTCACCCGGGGGCGTACGAAATATCCCTTCTGTTGCCGTCGTGCGCCGAAGGGATACGCGATGAGAGCTGCTGCCGTCTGCACGGCCGCCGGGTCCTTGGTCCTCACCGCCCTCGCCACCGTCCCGGCCGTCGGCACCGGCGGCACGACGGCGGCACCGCGGGCCGGGGCCGGAGCGGCCCCGCACGGCACGGCGGCGGCCCCGCACGGGACCGCGGCGGCCGAACCGGGCGGCACGGCGGCGGCCGCGGCGCGCGCCCGGGCGGCGGGCGTCGACTTCGGCACGTGCGCCGGCATCCCGGGCGCGCCCCGCACCATGGAGTGCGGCACGGTCTCGGTGCCCCTCGACTACGCGCACCCCGGCGGCAAGCAGATCCGCCTCACCGTCAGCCGGGTGCGGGCCACCCACAAGGACCCGCGCAACAGCAAGCGCAAGGTGCCCCGCCAGGGCGCCCTGGTCTACAACCCGGGCGGTCCGGGCGGGTCCGGCCTGCTCTTCCCGCTGATCGGGCGGCTGCCGGAGTGGAAGCGGATCGCCTCCGCGTACGACCTCGTCGGGTACGACCCGCGCGGGGTGGGCCGGTCGGCGCCGCTGTCCTGCGAGGATCCCAAGGGCCACTTCAAGGGCCCCTCGGCCGCGCCGGCGCACCCCTCCGAGGCGTACAAGAAGCGGCGCGTCGCCGAGGCGAGGGCCTACGCGCGGGGCTGCGGCCGGCGCGCGGGCTCCGCGCTGCGGTTCTACACCTCCCTCAACAACGCCCGTGACCTGGACGTCCTGCGGGCGGCGCTCGGTGAGGACCGGGTGACGTTCATGGGTGCCTCCTACGGCACCTACTTCGGCGCCCTCTACGCGATGCTGTTCCCCTCGCACGTGCGCCGGATGGTGTTCGACTCGGCGGTGAACCCCGATCCCGCGCGGGTCTGGTACCGCGACAACCTCGGCCAGTCGGCCGCGTTCGAGGGCCGCTGGGCGGACTTCCGGGAGTGGGTGGCCCGGCACGACGCCGTGTACGGCCTCGGTCGCACGGCCGAGGCGGTGCGGCGCAGCTACGAGCGGGCGCGGTCGCGGCTGGCCGCGAAACCGGCGGGCGGCGCGGTGGGGCCGGAGCAGTTGCAGGGCGCGTTCCTGAGCGCCGGGTACGACGACGACTACTGGCCGCGGAGCGCCGGGGCGCTGTCGGCCTATCTCAAGGGCGACCCGAAGCCGCTGGTCGCGCTGGCCGCGCCGGTGAAGGAGGGGGCCGTCGAGGCGGAGAACGGGGCGGCGGTCTACACGGCGGTGGAGTGCAACGACGCGCCCTGGCCGACGGACTTCCGGGTCTGGGACCGGGACAACACGCGGCTCGCGCGCGTGGCGCCGTTCGAGACCTGGGACAACGTGTGGACGAACCTGCCATGCGCCTACTGGCCGGCGCCCCGGCAGCGGCCGCTGGACGTGCGGACCGGGCCCGGTGAGCTGCCGCCGACACTGATCCTGGCCGCCGAGCGGGACGCGGCGACGCCGTACGACGGCGCCCTCGAACTCCATCGGCGGCTGGCGGGCTCGGTGCTGGTGACCGAGCGGGACGCGGGCACCCACGGCATCGCCGGCGGGCCGAACGCCTGCGTCAACGCGCACCTGGAGGCCTACCTGCTGGAGGGGCGCCTTCCGGTGCGGCGCGCGGCCTGCGCGCCGCGCCCGGAGCCCCGGGCGGGGAAGCCGCAGGCCCCCGCCGAGCGGAAGGGCCCGCGCGAGTCCCCCGGCGGGAGGGCCGGCCGGCTTCCCGCCCGGGGGTGACCGGTCCCGCCGCGGGACCGGCCGTCAGAGGTCAGGCGAGACCCGCGACCAGCTCCGCGACGTCCTTGCGGCGGCCGGTGAAGAACGGGACCTCCTCGCGCACGTGCATGCGCGCCTCCGAGCCGCGCAGGTGCCGCATGAGGTCGACGATCCGGTACAGCTCGTCGGCCTCGAAGGCGAGGATCCACTCGTAGTCGCCGAGGGAGAAGGAGGCGACCGTGTTGGCGCGCACGTCCGGGTAGCCGCGGGCCATCTTGCCGTGGTCGGCGAGCATCCGGCGGCGGTCCTCGTCGGGCAGCAGGTACCAGTCGTAGGAGCGCACGAAGGGGTAGACGCTGATGTAGTTGCGCGGCGTCTCGTCGGCGAGGAACGCCGGGATGTGCGAGCGGTTGAACTCGGCGGGGCGGTGCAGCGCCATGTTCGACCAGACAGGCTCCAGGGCGCGGCCCAGCTTGGTGCGGCGGAAGAGGTTGTACGCGTCCTGGAGCTGGTCACTGGTCTCGGCGTGCCACCAGATCATGACGTCCGCGTCGGCGCGCAGGCCCGAGACGTCGTAGGTGCCGCGGACCGTCACGTCCTTGGCGGCGAGCTGGTCGAACAGCTCCTGGACCTCGTCGGCGTAACCGGCGCGGTCCGCGGGGAGCGCGTCCTTCAGCTTGAAGACCGACCACAGGGTGTAGCGGATGACCTCGTTGAGGTCCTTGGCCAGCTTGCCCTTGTTCGGGATCCTGCCGGTCTCGGTGGTGGAGGCGTCGTCACTCATGGGGCTATTCTCCCGCTCCGCCGTGCAGGCTCTGCACCGGGTGGGCGGTGAGTTCCTGCACAGCGCCCGAGTCGCCGCCGAGCTGGTCCACCGCCGCGTACGCGCTCGCCACGCACGCCGGGATGCCGACGCCGTCGTACTGCGCGCCGCACACCGCCAGGCCGGGGAGCCCGGCGACGTGGTCGCGGATGCGGGCCACGCGCGCGTGGTGGCCGACCGGGTACTGCGGCAGGCCGTCGTCCCAGCGGGTGACCCGGGTCTCCAGCGGGGTGGCGTCCAGGCCGGTGGCCTCGCGCAGGTCGTGCCGGGAGACCTCGACGAGGTCGGCGTCCTCGCGGCCGAGGATCTCCGTCTCCCCGTACCGCCCGACCGAGGTGCGCAGCACCACCGTGTCCGGGTCCTCGTCGGCGATCCAGCCCCACTTGGCGGAGGCGAAGGTGGAGGCCTTGATGGTGCGCCCGTCGACGGGCGGCACCAGGAAGCCGCTGCCCTCCGGCAGGGCGGTGTCGCCGCGGCGGTAGGCCAGGGTGACCAGCGCCATGGACGCGTACTCCACGGCCCGCAGCTCCGCGGCGGCCTCGGGGGATTCGGCGGCCAGCAGCCCGGCGGCCACAGGCGCGGGCACGGCGACCACGACGGCGTCGGCGTGCAGCGCCCGGTCCCCGGCGACCACCCGCCAGGCCGTCGGCCCCTCCCTGCGCAGCTCCGTCACCGGGGTGCCGGTGAGGATCTCGCCGCCGCGGGCCCGCACCGACTCCGCCACGGCGAGCGGGAGCCGGCCCACACCGCCCTCGATCCCCAGGAACACCGGGCCGGTCTGACCCGCCGCGGCGGCCTTCGCCTGGATCTCGCGCACCGCCTCCGTCAGTGAGGCGTGCGCGCGGGCGGCCTCGAAGAGCTGGGGGACGGCGGAACGCATCGAGATGCGGTAGGCGTCACCCGCGTAGACCCCGCCGAGCAGCGGCTCGACCAGCCGGTCGACGACCTCGCGGCCCAGGCGCGCCGCCACGTACTCCCCGACGGCCACGTCGTCGCCGATCTCGGTGCGGGGCAGGTCCGCGTCGCGGTCGATGCGGGCCAGTCCCTCGTCGGACAGCAGGCCGGCGAGGGCGGCGGAGGTGCCGGGGACGCCCATGACGTGCCCCTTGGGCATGGGGCGCAGCGCGCCGCGGGTCCAGATCGAGGCGGTCGCTGTGGCCGGCGACCGCAGCCGGTCGCCGAGGCCCACCTCGCGGGCGAGGCCGACCGCCTCGGGCCGGCGGGCCAGCATCGACTCGGCGCCCAGGTCCACCCGCACGCCCGCGATCTCGCCGGGCAGCAGCTTGCCGCCGACCCGGTCCGCCGCCTCCAGCACGGTCACCCGTGCCCCGCGCTGCAGCAGCCGGTGCGCGGCCGCCAGCCCCGCGATCCCGGCCCCGATGACGACGACATGCCCCGTTTCCGCACCCGTTGCGCTCATGGCCCCACTCTCTCAGACCCCGCCGACACGCCCTGCCCTGCCCCGGTGTCCGGCACGAGTCCCGACCGTGACCGCATCGGGATCATTCTTGGCCAACGTTCCGCGCGGGCCGGGCGTCGAAGAAACGTCAGCCGTCAGGAGATCCCCCGGGGGTAGGTCCACATGCGCGTACGACGTTCCGTCCGGCCCGTTCACGCCCTGTCCGGGCTGCTGCTCGCGACCGCGCTCGCGCTCACCGGGTGCGGCGCGGCAGGCGGCTCCAGCGACAAGCCCGCCGCCGCGGGCGACACCCGACGGGGCGCGGCGGACGGGAGCGCGGCGGACGGGGGCGCGGCCTCCGACGCGAAGGCGGGCCCGCAGGGCACCGCCGCGCCCCGGATCACCACGAGCCACATCATCCGCACCGCCTCCCTCACCGTGCAGGTCCGGGACGTGCCGAAGGCGCTCGACGCGGCCCGCGCCACCGCCGAGGACGCGGGGGGCTACGTCGGCGACGAGAGCACCAGCAGGGACGACGGCGGCCACGAGCGCACCCGGGTCGTGCTGCGCGTGCCCACCGACCGGTACGACGAGGTCCTCACCGACCTGGCGGGCACCGGCAAGCTGCTGGAGCGCACGGCGAAGGCGAAGGACGTCACCGACCGGGTCGTCGACGTCGAGAGCCGCATCAGGTCGCAGCGCGCCAGCGTGGCCCGGGTGCGGGCCCTGATGGACCGGGCCGACAAGATCGGTGACGTGGTCACGCTGGAGGGCGAGCTGAGCCGTCGCGAGTCCGATCTGGAGGCTCTGCTGGCCCAGCAGGCCGCCCTGAAGGACCGCACGAGCCTGGCCACCGTCACCCTGTCGCTGTCGCAGACTCCGGTGACGCGGGCCGCCGGCGACGACGGGCCGGGCTTCGTGGACGCGGTGACGGGCGGCTGGCACGTCTTCGTCACCGTGGTCCGCTGGATCGCCCTGGCGCTCGGCGCGGTGCTCCCGTTCGCCGCGACGGCGGCGCTGTTCGCCTTGGTGTGGGTGCGGTTCGTACGGCCCCGGCGGGCCCGCCGCCCGGCCGCCGCGCCGGCTCCCGCGCCGTCCGCGGCCGGACCGCTGCCGGCGGCCCCGCCGGCGCCACGACCGGGCGGGGAGCGGGGCGGGCGCCACTGAAGTCCCGCGTGGCCGTAGCGTGTTCGCATGAGCATGAGCGGTGCGCGGGGAACGAGGGAGCGACTGGTCGTCGTCGGGGCCGACGCCGCGGGGATGTCCGCGGCGTCGCAGGCGCGGCGGACGCGCGGGCCCGACGAGCTGGAGATCGTGGCGTTCGAACGCGGCCGCTTCACCTCGTTCTCGGCGTGCGGCATCCCGTACTGGGTGGGCGGCGACGTCGGCGAACGGGACCGGCTGATCGCCCGCACGCCCGAGGAGCACCGCGCGCGGGGCATCGACGTGCGTCTGCGCACCGAGGTCACGGAGATCAACGTCGCCCGGGGCCGCGTCCGCGCGCGGGACCTCGATTCCGGGGCCGAGTCCTGGACGTCGTACGACGATCTCGTGATCGCCACCGGCGCCCGCCCCCTCCGGCCCGACCTGCCCGGCGCCGACGCGCCCGGCGTGCACGGCGTGCAGACGCTGGACGACGGCGAGGCGCTGCTCGGCACCCTGGCCCGCGTGCGGGACCACGCCGGGGCGGCCCGTCCCGGGCGGGCGGTGGTGGTCGGCGCGGGCTACATCGGCGTGGAGATGGCCGAGGCCCTCATCAAGCGCGGCTACGAGGTGACGGTCGTCAACCGCGGCCGGGAACCCATGTCGACGCTCGACGCGGACATGGGCCGGCTGGTGCGCGAGGCCATGGAGGGGCTCGGCATCACCATGGTCGACGACACCGAGGTGACCGAGATGCTCACCGGGGACGACGGCCGGGTCCGGGCGGTGGCCACCGCCGGCGCCGAGTACCCGGCGGACGTCGTCGTGCTCGGCATGGGCGTCCGCCCCGAGACGGCGCTCGCCCGGGCGGCGGGGCTGCCGCTCGGCGCGCACGGCGGCCTGCTCACCGACCGGGCGATGCGGGTGCGCGGGCACGGGAACATCTGGGCCGGCGGCGACTGCGTCGAGGTCCTGGACCTGGTCTCCGGGCAGACGCGGCACGTCCCGCTGGGCACGCACGCCAACAAGCACGGCCAGGTCATCGGCACCAACATCGGCGGCGGTTACGCCACCTTCCCGGGCGTGGTCGGCACCGCGGTCAGCAAGGTGTGCGACCTGGAGATCGCGCGCACCGGGCTGCGCGAGAAGGACGCCCGCCGGGTGGGGCTGCGGTTCGAGACCGTCACCGTCGAGTCGACGAGCCGCGCGGGCTACTACCCCGGCGCCTCCCCCATGACGGTCAAGATGCTCGCCGAGCACCGCACCGGCCGCCTGCTCGGGGTCCAGATCGTCGGCCGCGAGGGCGCGGCGAAACGGGTCGACATCGCCGCGGTCGCCCTCACGGCCGGCCTGACGGTGGAACAGATGACGGCGCTGGACCTGGGGTACGCGCCGCCGTTCTCACCGGTGTGGGACCCGGTCCTGGTGGCGGCGAGAAAGGCGGCCGCGAAGGTGCGGGGACACTAGGGGCCCACTCTCGGATCCCGCCCGGGGGCGGCGGGGGGTCCGCACGACCGCCCGGGACAGCGCCTCTAGGCCGTCCCGTTGAGCCGCGGCAGCGACGACACCGACCCGCTGGACGACGACACCGACCCGCTGGACGACGTCACCGCGGCGGGCTGCTCCCCGGCCGGCTTCGCGTGCGCCGCGGCCGGCCGGGTGGAGCGCAGCCGGTTGCTGACCGCCTCGTCGAGCGTCACCGGCCGCTGCATCTGCGCGGCCAGCCGCCCGGCCTCCTGGCCCAGTCGGGCCACGTCCTCCCACGGCAGCCGCACCACCAGCGAGATCTCCGCCTCGCCGTCGGGCAGGGCGTGCATCGGAGGAGTAACTCGGTCGTTCATCGCCTGATCCTCACGTCGTCCCCGCGGCCCGCGTCCCCGCGCCGCCGCCGTCGAGGGGACATACGGACGTCCGGCGCTCCGCGTTCATCGATTCGCCGGGCGCGTGGCGGGCACTACTCCCTTGTGGTCATACCCGTGCACGACCTGAACCCGGTGCGGCGCACCCCCTGGGTGACGTACGCCCTGATCGCCGCGAACGTCGCCGTGTTCCTGTTCATGCCCGGCCTGGCCGGCTCCGTGGCGGGCGACAGCTCCCTGTCGCAGCTGTGCCATCTGCAGGCGTTCACGGAGCACTTCGCCGCCGTGCCGCGCGAGTTGATCCACCATCAGATGCCGTCGCTGGTGCCCACCGGCGCGGTCGGGGTGGGCGCGCACGGGCCGGGCTGCGTGCTGGGACCCCCGGCCTACGACAAGTCCCCGCCGCTGTCGGTGTTCACGGCGATGTTCCTGCACGGCGGCTGGCTGCACCTGCTGGGCAACATGCTGTTCCTGTACATCTTCGGCAACAACATCGAGGACCGCATGGGGCATGTGCGGTTCTTCCTCTTCTACGTCGCCTGCGGCTACGCGGCCGGGTACGGCTTCGCGCTGCTCAACGCCGGCTCCGCCACGCCGCTGATCGGCGCCTCGGGAGCGATCGCGGGTGTGCTCGGCGCCTATCTGGTGCTGTATCCCAGGGTCCGGGTGTGGGTCCTGGTGCCCTTCCTGATCTTCCTGCCGCTGCGGCTGCCGGCCTGGCTGGTGCTCGGCTTCTGGTTCGTGCTGCAGGCGCTGTACTCGTCCGGGGAAGGGGTGTCCGGCACGGGCGCCGTCGCGTACGCGGCACACGTCGTCGGCTTCCTCGTCGGCATGCTGATAGCGCTGCCGCTGCGCCCCGGCACACCGCCCCCGCCGGAACCGGGCCGTCTGCTCTTCGGCAGGCAGGCCCGGCCCCGGCACACGTGGTGAGCGCCGCGCTCAGCGCGCGGTCTGCGTGTGGACGTACTCGACGAGACGGGTGAGCGCGTCCGGCTCGGTGGTGGGCAGGACGCCGTGGCCGAGGTTGAAGACGTGGCCCTCCAGGCCCGCGGCCGCGTCCAGCACCTCGCGGGTCTTGGTCTCGACCGCCTCCGGGCCGGCGAACAGGACCGCCGGGTCGAGGTTGCCCTGGAGCGCCTTGCCCGGGCCGACGCGGCGGACGGCCTCGTCGAGCGGGACGCGCCAGTCGACGCCGACCACGTCCGCGCCCGCCTCCCCCATGAGGCCGAGCAGTTCGCCGGTGCCGACGCCGAAGTGGATGCGGGGCACGCCGTACCCGGCGACGGCCTCGAAGACCTTGCGGGAGGCGGGCATGACCGAGCGGCGGTAGTCGGCGGGGGCGAGGGCGCCGACCCAGGAGTCGAAGAGCTGCACGGCGCTCGCGCCCGCCTCGATCTGCACCTTCAGGAAGGCGGCCGTGATGTCGGCGAGGCGGTCGAGCAGGTCGGCCCACAGCCGCGGGTCGCCGTACATGAGGGCCTTGGTGTGCTCGTGGTTGCGGGACGGGCCGCCCTCCACGAGGTAGCTCGCGAGGGTGAACGGCGCACCCGCGAAGCCGATCAGCGGGGTGGTGCCGAGTTCGCGGGTGAGCAGGCCGATCGCCTCGGTGACGTAGGAGACGTCCTCGGGCGTGAGGTCGCGGAGCCGGTCCAGGTCGGCGCGGGAGCGGATCGGGCGCTCGACGACCGGGCCGACGCCCGGCTTGATGTCGAGGTCGACGCCGATGGCCCTCAGGGGCACGACGATGTCGCTGAAGTAGATCGCCGCGTCCACGCCGTGCCGGCGGACCGGCTGGAGGGTGATCTCGGTGACCAGCTCGGGCCGCATGCACGACTCGAGCATCGGGACGCCCTCGCGCACCTTGCGGTACTCGGGGAGGGAGCGCCCGGCCTGCCGCATGAACCACACCGGTGTGTGCGGCACGGGCTCGCGCCGGCACGCCCGGAGGAAGGCGGAGTCGTAGGTGGCTGTCGGCGGCTGCGGCTGCGGCCCGCCCGCGGGGGTCTCGTTGGCACTCACGGTGGCAAGTCTCGCACGGCCGGAAGTGCACTTCGTGCGAGGTGCGGGATAGCGCTGCCGCCGTCCCCGGCGGGGTGTCTTGCCCTGCACCGGAGCCCCGTTCCCCTTACTCTTCCCCGCATGGCTGCGGCACAGGGACGACGGTCGGACGGCGCTGACGGAATGGACGACGCGAAGGAGGAGGAGGGCCATGAGGGCAGGTCGGCTCCGCCCCCCTTCCGGACCGCCGTCGACGCGCTGCGCGCGGCACGGGTGCGGCCGCAGGTCGAGATCGAGCAGGTGCCCGCGCCGAAACGCCTCGCCCCGTTCGCGTACGCCCTGGAGGCCACGGTCGTCGACGGCGAGCAGGAACTCGCCGACGGCCGCCTGGTGCTGCTGCACGACCCGGCCGGCCACGAGGCCTGGCAGGGCACCTTCCGGCTGGTGACGCTGGTGCGCGCGGAACTGGAGCCGGAGATGGCCGTCGATCCGCTGCTGCCGGACGTGTGCTGGTCGTGGCTGACCGGCGCGCTCCAGGCGCGCGGTCTGACGTACGGGGAGCCGAGCGGCACCGTCACGCGCGCCTCCTCCCACCACTTCGGCGGGCTGTCGGCGCGCCCCGCCGCCTCGCAGATCGAGATCCGTGCCTCCTGGACGCCGCGCGAGGGCCTGGGCGGGGCGCCGGACACCGCCGCCCACCTGGCGTCCTGGTGCGACCTGCTGGCCCAGGTCGCGGGGCTCCCGCCGGCCGGGCCCGGCGACGCGTCGGTGGTGACGCTGCCGCAGCGGCGCGGTCCGCAGTCGCGCTGAACCCACGCACCGGTCCCCACGCACCCGTCCCCCTGCGCCGAACCCACGCGCCGGTCCCACGTGCCGAACCGCCGCGCCGAACGCACTCGCCGGCCGGCCCCCGCGCGCGTCCCGGCCGCGGGGGCCGGCCGGTCGCTGTGCGCTCCCCTGGGGGCGCCTTACCGCCTCCTTGTTGTCCCTTTGTCGATACGGCCATATTCGGGCGGGTATCGACGCCGAACGGCCCCGTCCGAACCGATTCGATCTTCGGATGATCGATAGCGTGTCCGAATTGCACGGATTGTTACTCACCAGATCGTGATCATTCTCTAAAGGACACCGGGTTTGGTGCCGAAGACGACTGTGACCTTGCAAGCACGGTTAGTCCCGGCTTCGCCCCCACAAGCCGGCCCCGTCCCCCACCCCCAGGAGGCCTGGTGTCCGTTCTCCTCGAGCAGCCCGCAAGCCTGGTCGCCTACCGCCCGAACAAGCCGACCGCCATGGTCGTCGTGGCGGACCCGCGCGTCCGTTCCACCGTGACCCGCCACCTGTGGGCGCTCGGAGTCCGTGACGTCATCGAGGCGTCGTCCGTCGCGGAGGCCCGCCCCCGCATCGGCAACCCGCGCGACATCTGTGTCGCCGATGTCCACCTGCCCGACGGGTCCGGCCTCACGCTGCTGTCCGAGACCCGCGCCGCCGGCTGGCCCAACGGGCTGGCCCTGTCCGCCGCCGACGACATCGGTGCCGTCCGCAACGCCCTCGCGGGCGGAGTGAAGGGCTATGTCGTCACCGGCACCCGCACCAACCTCGGGCTCCCCACCCGACCCGGTGCCGCCCCCATCGGTTCGGCCGCGGCCCGGCTGCACCGCCGCCCCCCGGGTGCCCCGAGCCACCCGGGCGGCTACCGGGAGCTCTCCGGCCGCGAGGTCGAGGTGCTGCGGCTCGTCGCCGAGGGCCAGTCGAACAAGGCGATCGGCGTCTCCATGGGGCTGTCCGCGCTGACCGTCAAGAGCCACCTCGCCCGCATCGCCCGCAAGCTCGGCACGGGCGACCGCGCCGGCATGGTCGCGGTGGCCCTGCGGACCGGCATCATCCACTGACCAGACTGACCAGAGCCGGATTCCGGCACCGAAACGACCACCCTGAGCAAGATCCATCCCGCCCCCGTCACCCTTTTCGCGGATCAGGCCGAGAATCGCGACGATTCCCCCACGTGACCGGTGCCGACAGCCGGTTCCGCCGCCTCCTCCCTGCCGGTCGTCAACCGGACGTGTCATCGACCTGACCGGTTTACGACCCCCCGGCGCCCGCCGACGGAACGTTCCGTCGGCGGGCGTCGTCCATCCACGGATACCCTTGACAGGTGACCGACGCCCAAAAGACCGCAGCAGACAGCCCACTGCGCACCACCGGAGGCGCCCCTCCGGACGACGGCGGATCTTCTGACACGGGGGCGCCGATCCCATTGCTCGAGCCGCGCGAGGGCATCCCGCCCGTCGTCGCCGACGCCGAGACGCTCGCGGAGGTGGTCGCCGCGTTCGCCTCCGGCTCCGGCCCCCTCGCCGTCGACGCCGAGCGCGCGTCCGGCTACCGCTACGGCCAGCGCGCCTACCTGGTGCAGCTGCGCCGGGAGGGCTCCGGGACCGCGCTGATCGACCCCGTCGCCTGCCCGGACCTCTCGATCCTCGGCGACCGGCTGGACGGCGTCGAGTGGGTCCTGCACGCCGCCACCCAGGACCTGCCGTGCCTGCGCGAGATAGGCATGGTGCCCGCCAGCCTGTTCGACACCGAGCTGGCCGGCCGGATCGCCGGGTTCCCGCGGGTCGGGCTCGGGGCGATGGTCGAGAGCGTCCTCGGCTTCGTCCTGGAGAAGGGCCACTCCGCCGTCGACTGGTCGACCCGGCCGCTGCCCGACCCCTGGCTGCGGTACGCGGCCCTCGACGTCGAACTCCTCGTCGACCTGCGGGACGCCCTGGAGAAGGAGCTGGACCGGCAGGGCAAGCTGGAGTGGGCACGGCAGGAGTTCGACGCCATCGCCTCCGCGCCGCCGCCCGAGCCCCGCAAGGAGCCCTGGCGCCGTACGTCCGGGCTGCACAAGGTGCGGCGCAGGCGGCAGCTGGCCGTGGTGCGGGAGCTGTGGGAGACCCGGGACCGGATCGCCCAGCGGCGGGACGTCTCCCCCGGCAAGGTGCTCTCGGACACGGCCATCGTGGAGGCCGCGCTCGGCCTGCCGTCCAACACGCACGCACTGGCCGCGCTGAACGGTTTCGGGCATCGCATGGGCCGCAGACAACTGGAGCAGTGGCAGGCCGCGGTGGAGCGCGCCCGCGCACTGCCCGACCCCCAGCTTCCCCAGCCCGGCCAGCCGGTCACCGGACCGCCGCCGCCCCGGGCCTGGGCCGACAAGGACCCGGCGGCCGCCGCGCGGCTGTCGGCGGCACGCGCCGGCGTCTCGGCGCTGGCCGAGCGGCTCGCGATGCCGCAGGAGAACCTGGTCGCGCCGGACGCCGTGCGGCGCCTGTGCTGGGAGCCGCCGCAGGACGTCGACGCCCAGTCGGTCGCGGCCGCGCTCACCGGCCACGGGGCGCGTCCGTGGCAGGTGGAGCTGGTCACACCGGTGCTGGTGGCGGCGCTGACGGCGAAGGGCGCCTGATCGCCGCACGGCTCCCCCGGCGGGGCGACGGCGGCAGCCCGTCGGGACCCCGCGCCGGGGCGCGGCCGCCGGTGTGACGTTCACCGCTCCCCCCGGCAGGACTGGGCAGCTACGTTACCCACAAGTAGCATGGGCCTGAGCGCGCGCTCAGTGCTGCGCGTCGCAGCAGTGCCATCCCGCACCCTGGAGGAGAGCCATCGTGCCTCGTACCGTCAGGGACGTCGTCTTCGTAGACGGCGTCCGCACCCCGTTCGGCAAGGCGGGCCCGAAGGGCATCTACCACGAGACCCGCGCCGACGACCTCGTCGTGAAGGCGATCCGGGAGCTGCTGCGCCGCAACCCCGGCCTCGACCCGAAGAAGATCGACGAGGTCGCCGTCGCCGCGACCACGCAGATCGGCGACCAGGGCCTGACCATCGGCCGCACCGCCGGCATCCTCGCGGGCCTGCCCACCTCGGTCCCCGGTTACTCGATCGACCGCATGTGCGCGGGCGCGCTGACCGCCGTCACCTCCGTCGCCGGCTCCGTCGCGTTCGGCGCGTACGACGTCGCCGTCGCGGGCGGTGTCGAGCACATGGGCCGCCACCCGATGGGCGAGGGCGTGGACCCGAACCCGCGGTTCGTGAGCGAGAAGCTGGTCGACCAGTCCGCCCTGTTCATGGGCATGACGGCGGAGAACCTGCACGACCGCTACCCGCAGATCACCAAGCTGCGCGCCGACGAGTACGCGGTGCGCTCGCAGGAGAAGGCCGCCAAGGCGTACGCCAACGGCAAGATCCAGCAGGACCTGGTGCCGGTGTCCGTGCGCCGCACCACCCCCGAGACCGGCGAGACCGGCTGGGGCCTGGTCACCGCCGACGAGCCGATGCGCCCGGGCACGACCCTGGAGAGCCTCGCGGGGCTCAAGACCCCGTTCCGCGTGCACGGCCGGGTCACCGCGGGCAACGCGGCCGGCCTGAACGACGGCGCCACCGCCTCGATCATCGCGTCCGAGGATTTCGCCCGCGAGAACGGCCTGCCGGTCAAGATGCGCCTGGTCTCCTACGCCTTCGCCGGCGTGGAGCCGGAGGTCATGGGCTACGGCCCGATCCCGGCGACGGAGAAGGCCCTCGCCCAGGCGGGGCTGTCCATCTCCGACATCGGCCTGTTCGAGATCAACGAGGCCTTCGCCGTCCAGGTCCTGGCCTTCCTCGACCACTACGGCATCGCGGACGACGACGAGCGCGTCAACCAGTACGGCGGCGCGATCGCCTTCGGTCACCCGCTGGCCTCCTCCGGCGTCCGTCTGATGACGCAGCTGGCCCGCCAGTTCGAGGAGCAGCCGCAGGTCCGCTACGGCCTCACCACCATGTGCGTCGGCTTCGGCATGGGCGCGACGGTCATCTGGGAGAACCCGCACTTCGACGGAGGCGACAAGTGAGCACCACCGCTGAACTCCTGAAGGGCGCGGCCGAGCTGTTCCCGGACGAGGTCGTCACGCAGGCGCACGTACGCCACTTCGACCTGCCGCTGGGTGCGGGCCGCTTCGCCCTGATCACCCTGGACAACGGCCTCGACCACACCAAGCCGACCACCTTCGGCCCGCAGTCGCTCGCGAACCTGAACGCCGCGATCGACCAGGTCGAGAAGGAGGCCGCGGACGGCGACATCGTCGGCGCCGGCGTCACCGGCAAGCCGTTCATCTTCGCGGTCGGCGCCGACCTCAAGGGCGTCGAGCTGCTGAAGCGGCACGAGGACGCGCTGGCCATCGGCAAGGGCGGCCACGAGGTCTTCAAGCGCCTGTCGAAGCTGGCCGTGCCGACCTTCGCGTACTACAACGGCGCGGCGATGGGCGGCGGTGTCGAGGTCGGTCTGCACTGCACCTACCGCACGGTGTCCGCGGCCCTCCCGGCGTTCTCCCTGCCGGAGGTCTTCCTGGGCCTGGTCCCGGGCTGGGGCGGCTGCACCCTGCTGCCGAACCTGATCGGCGCCGACAAGGCCGTCTCGGTGATCATCGAGAACTCGCTCAACCAGAACAGGCAGCTCAAGGGCAACCAGGTCTACGAACTGGGCATCGCCGACGCCCTGTTCGAGGGCGCCGACTTCCTGGAGCAGTCGCTGATCTGGACGGCGGCCGTCCTCAAGGGCGAGATCGTCGTCGACCGCCCGGTGATCGACCGCGGCGAGGCCTGGGACCAGGCCGTCGCCAAGGGCCGCTTCATCGCGGACGGCAAGGTGCACGGCGCGGCCCCGGCCGCCTACCGCGCCCTGGACATCATCGCCGCCGCCAAGAACGGCGACCTGCAGCAGGGTTACGACGCCGAGGACCAGGCCCTCGCCGACCTCATCATGGGCGGCGAACTGCGCTCCGGCATCTACGCGTTCAACCTCGTGCAGAAGCGCGGCAAGCGCCCGGCCGGCGCCCCGGACAAGAGCCTGGCCCGCCCGGTCACCAAGGTCGGTGTCGTCGGCGCCGGTCTGATGGCCTCGCAGCTGGCCCTGCTCTTCCTGCGCCGCCTCGAGGTGCCCGTCGTGCTGACGGACATCGACCAGGAGCGGATCGACAAGGGTGTGGGCTACGTCCACGCCGAGATCGACAAGCTGCTCGGCAAGGGCCGGATCAACCAGGACAAGGCCAACCGTCTCAAGGCGCTGGTCACCGGTGTCCTGGACAAGGCCGAGGGCTTCGCGGACGCGGACTTCGTCATCGAGGCCGTGTTCGAGGAGATGGGCGTCAAGCAGAAGGTGTTCGCGGAGGTCGAGGCGGTCGCCCCGGCGCACGCGATCCTCGCCACCAACACCTCCTCCCTGTCGGTGTCGGAGATGGCGTCGAAGCTGAAGCACCCCGAGCGGGTCGTCGGCTTCCACTTCTTCAACCCGGTCGCCGTCCTCCCGCTCCTGGAGATCGTCCGGGGCGAGCAGACCGACGACGCCTCGCTGGCCACGGCGTTCGGTGTCGCCAAGAAGCTGAAGAAGACCGCGGTTCTGGTCAAGGACGCCCCGGCGTTCGTCGTGAACCGCATCCTGACCCGCTTCATGGGCGAGATCCAGAACGTCATCGACGAGGGCACCCCGGTCGAGGTCGCGGAGAAGGCGATCGAGCCGCTCGGCCTGCCGATGTCCCCGCTGGTCCTGCTCGAACTGGTCGGCCCGGCGATCGGCCTGCACGTCTCGGAGACCCTCAACCGGGCCTTCCCGGACCGCTTCACGGTCTCCCCGAACCTGAAGGCGGTCGTCGAGGCGGGCAAGCGCGGCTTCTACGTCTACGACAGCGGCAAGCCCGAGCTGGACCCGGAGGTCGCCGCGCTCCTGAAGCAGGGCGACACCGTCCTGACGGAGGAGCAGGTCCGCGACCGTGTCCTGGACGCGGTGGCGCAGGAGATCGGCCTGATGCTCGACGAGGGCGTCGTCGCCGAGGCCCAGGACATCGACCTCTGCCTGATCACGGGCGCCGGCTGGCCCTTCCACCTGGGCGGCATCACGCCGTACCTGGACCGCGAGGGCGTCTCGGAGCGCGTGAACGGCAAGCGGTTCCTGGCTCCGGGCGTGGCGAGCGTCCCGGCGTAACGTCCGCACACCCGCAGCCGGTGCCCGGCCCGCCCCACGGGGTGTGCCGGGCACCGGCTTGTCGTCGAGATCGTCCCCGGTCGGCTGTCGGCGCTCCTCGCCGGGGTGACGCTGCCGGAGCGGGCTCCCTACTGATACGGGAGCGCGCCCGGTGAGGCCCCGAAGTCGCCGACGCACACGGTCACCTCGGACCACACCCGCTCGCCCAGCTCGCCCTCGAAGGCCAGCTCGAAGCGGTCGTACCCGGCGTGTGCCGGGTCCGCCTGATAGGTGACGCTGCCGTCGGGCAGGCAGGTGACCGCGCCGTACTGCGCGAGGCTCACGCCCATGAACCGCAGTCCGGGAGCCTGGGTGTGGCCCGCGGGCAGGGTGGCGCGGCCTCCGGGATACAGGTTCAGGCTCTGTCCGGGCAGCCAGTGGCGCCGTACCCGGAAGCCCGCGTCGGAGACCGCCGACGACGAGATCAGGCGGTCGCCCTGCGTGGGCACCAGGCCGACCACCACACGAGGCAGCAGCACCGCGCCCTCCTGGGCGTCGTCCTTGATCTTGAGCAGACAGGTCACGGTGCGCGGCTCGGCGTCGCTGGCGTAGGTGGCGTAGCGGCCGTTGGCGAGGTGGCTCATGCCGCGGTGGCGGACCATGCGGGCGGTCTGCCCGAGGAAGTCGTCGAGCAGATAGCCGTAGGTCCGGTACACGCCGCCGGTCGGGGTGACCGCCAGCGTGAGCGTGATCTTCTGACCGGGCGCGACGGGCGCCGAAGGATCGGTGTCGGCGTACAGCTCCAGCGTCCCGCCGATCTGCGGGGCCTCGGGGTGTGTCACCCAGGTGCGGGCGATCGGATACCAGTCGCTCATGAGGAGACCATCCCTGTCTCGTGTGGCAGGCCCACCCGGGACCTGGTGAGGCGCTCCACGACGTCGTCGTCGAGGAAGTCCACGGCCGCCTCCGGCACGGCCGCGTCGAGGTCGCGGAAGTGCTCCGGCGTGAGCAGGCGCTGCGCCCGCATCTCGCGGGCCACGAAGCGGGCGCACTCCAGTCCGCCGCGGACCCGGAGGTGGGTGTTGTCCGCGACGCCTTCGGGGTAGTTGGGGTGCTCGCCGGGGTCGAGGTGCAAAAAGATGTTCCGGGTGCCCTCGGGACCCTTGCGGCGCCACTGGGCGACGCTCCATTCGTTCAGGTCGATGAGCGGAACGGACAGGGCGGCGGCCAGTTCCCGCATGGCCGAGGGGTACAGGCCGAGCGGCCGGAGCATGTTGCCGTGCCGGTCGAAGACGCGGCGCTCGTGGCAGGTGACGAAGACCGGGTGGGCTCCCCGGTCGCGGGCGCCGTGCGCGTACCGGCGCAGGAAGTGCTGGTAGTCGCGGAAGGGTTCGGTGAAGCGCCCCTCGGCCCGTTTCATGTCGATCAGGCCGAAGGAGACCAGCAGCAGGTCCTGCGAGGCGATGTTCCCCAGGATCCAGGCGAGTCGGCCGCGTTCCAGGAAGCTGCGCGAACTGGCCCCGGCGCGGGCGGCGTTGACCACCCGGGCCGAACGCAGGAAGAGCGGCAGCGCCTGACCCCAGCCGGCCATGGGGGCCATGCTGCGGGGCCGGCCGGCCACCGCGGAGTCGCCGGCGAGGAACACTCTGACGCCCGGCACGGCCTCAGTTCCAGGCACCCTGGTGCTCCTGCGGACGACCCATCACCAGGGGGGCGGGCGGGGGGCCGGGGTCGCCGGCCGCCTCCGCGTCCATGGTGTCGATGACCTCGAAGGCGCGCTCGCAGTTGCGGGTGTCCCGGAGGACGAAGAACTCCTCGGCGCGCCTGCGGTAGTGCGGCTCGACCTGGAAGCCGCGCTCCATACAGGCGACCATCTCGTCCACCGCCTGGTCGACCGTGGCGCAGGCCGGGCCGAAGCCGTCACGGGCCAGGTCGAAATAGCCCCGCTTGTAGTGCTTGCTGTAGAAGGCCTCGTCGTCGAAGTTGGTGTAGACGATCGGCTTGCCCATGTAGGCGACGTCGAAGAAGACCGACGAATAGTCGGTGACGAGCATCGAGCACTCGCGCATCGCCAACTGCACGTCCCGGCCGGTCGTGGAAACGGTGATGGAGGGGTGGTCGATGCGGAAGTGCTTGAGATAGGGCCGGATCTCGTAGTGCGGCATGAACTCCAGCTCCACGCGGTGGTACTGAAGCGCCTTGAGCAGCCGCTCGTCCCGGAGCAGGGCGGAGAAGAACCGGTAGTAGTCGGAGGCCGCGAAGGGGATCTCGGGTTTGGCCGCCTTGTTGTAGGAGGGCGCCACGATGTCGCGTCGCCAGGTGGGCATGACGAGGATGCGGCGAATGCCCGGCACCGGCTCCAGGGCGTCGAACCGCGGGAGTCCGGTGGCCGCCACCCGGTCGTAGCCGTAGCCGCAGTGCTCGGCGTAGTAGGCGCGCTCGCTGCGGCCGGTGGTGAGGACCATGTCGACATTGGTGACCTGGGCGTGGATGGACCGCACGACGTCGTTGTAGACCACGCCGTGCTGCAGGAAGACCCGCTTGTAGCGCAGCAGGTCGCCGTAGCCGGTGAGGAAGGCGCGCTTGGACAGCCCCGGGAAACCCAGGTAGGCCTCCAGGTCATAAGCGTTGATGAGGCGGGTGGCGTGCAGGAGGTACACCCGGTACTTCCAGGACAGGCGGTCCAGGACCCGCCCCAGCGGGGCGAGTTTGGCGCGGTCGGCCGCGTCGCGGTTGATGGCGTAGTAGACCCGGCGCTTCGGCTCGTTCTGCCGGATCCACGTGAACAGGTGGTACGAGTTGTCCTGGGCGGTGTCCTCGCGCTCGCCGATGATCCAGATGTCCTTGCGGCGCAGCCAGGGGTGGTAGAGCCAGTACAGCAGCCGGGTGCGCCAGCCGGGCCGGCCGGGAAGCGCGGACCGGAACGCGCCAAAGAAACGATTCATCTTGTGGATGGTCCGATGCATTCGCCCCGCGACCCGGCGCACGGTGATCCGCTCGTCGGCGTCGATGGCCATGACCCACGTGGCGCTGCCCGCGCGGTGCACGCCCTTGAAGCGGTGCAGCATCTGACGGGCGTCGACCGGCGTCTCCAGGTGCCTGTCGCCGTCGTGGACGCGCAGCACCAGTCCGAGGTCCCGGTTGTTCAGTTCCGCGAAGTCCTCCGGGCGGGCGACGGCGCGCCAGCCGGAGTACCGGTCCTGTTCCTTCCGGGTGCGCCAGCGGTCTCGCCGGTACACCTGCTCGACGGCGAGGGCCCGCTCCGTGCGGCCGTCGGTGAGGACGAGTTCGACACGGTTGGCGAAGGCGTGGCAGATGTCCACGCCGGACAGGACCATCAGCCCCTCGAAGGTGATCTTGTCGGCTGCCATGTGGCAGGTCTCCAGGAGCACCTTCTGGCGTTCCACCCGCAGCAACGACGTATCGACCCTGTCGACGGTGAGTCTGCGGTACAGGCCTTGCTCGTCGAGGTGGAGGTAGGGCCGGTACTCCGGGGTGACATGGGGCGCGCAGAACAGTTCGAGGTTCCCGGTGCGCACGGCGTGGTGCTGCAGGCGGGGCATCGGGGCGACTGCGTACTGCAGGATCAGATCGTCGGGAATCCGCAAGTAGACGTCGTGCAGCGTGGGGAAGACCGCGGCCAGTTCCGTCCTGCTCATGATGCGGTTCAGATTGCGCAGATAGGGCTGGAAGGTGCGCACGACGAAGCGCTGCACGAGGCGTGCGGTGCGCGCGTCGAGCCGCTCGGTGCGCCCGAGGAGGTGCCTGCAGAGCCGGAGGAGCTCCTGCGCCTTGACGGCGTCGTTCCACGGCAGGTCGAACAGGGAGTCGCTGTGGTCCGCTTCGCGCTCGTAGGCGGTGGCCCGCGGCGCGACGGTCACCCGATCGGCGTGCAGCAGCGCGGGTACCGTCAGCCAGGCGTCCTCGTGGCCCGGCCCGCCCCCGCAGCGCAGCCGGTGCTCGCGCACCAGCCGGGTCCTCAGCAGCTTCGCGCCGAGGCTCGTGGAGAAGATCAGGTACGGGGCGTCGGCCAGCCGCTGCACGTCCGTGGACTCCTTGAAGTACCTCTTCCAGGGAGCGTCGGTGTACCGGCGAGGGCCGGGAAAGGTGTCGATGTCCCCCACGACGACGTCGGCCTTGGCCGCATGGCCTGCGCGGAGCAGATGGCTGAGGCTGTCCTCACCGAGGAGGTCACGGGCGCGGACGAACATGACGTACGGGGCCGTCACGTACCGCAGTCCGTGGTCGAAGGCGGCGCGCATGCCCATGGCCACCTGCGTGACGACCGTGGTGTTGGGGCAGTGCGCGGCGAAGGAGGCCAGCCGCCCCGGGGTGGAGTCGGTCGACCCGTCGTCGACGAGGATCACCTGGAAGCGCTCGAAGTCCCGCTGGGCAGCCAGCGAGTTGAGGAACTCGTACAGGTTGTACTCGTCGTTGTGGCAGTGCACGACGACGGCCGCGCGGTAGCCCTCCCGCGGGGCGACGACCTCCGGCAGCGTCCGGTCCGCCCACCACAGCCACGGGGTGCCGCGCGGATCGGTCTCCACCGGCTGCTCGCCGGTCTCCGGGCGCAGGGCGAGGTTGCCGCTGACGGTCTCGTAGACCTCGTACGCCGCTTCGCCGCCGGCGTAGCGCTCGCGGCCGGGATCGATGCCGCGGACGCACACGGTGGTGGTCGCGCGCTCGCCGCCGTGCCGGAGCTGGACGAAGAGGTTCCACACGGCCGGCCGGCTGGACCTGCCGATGGTCGCGTCCAGGTCGACGGTGGTCTGGTAGCGGATGTACTCCTCGTCGACCTCGACGCCGGTGACCTTGAAGGTGTGGTCCGTCCTGGGACTGCGGCGGCGCAGTACGGCGGTGAGTTCGACCTTGTCCTTGGGGCGCACCCTGCCGAACTGGTTGCGGATGAAGCCGGTGACGTGGAGCGATCCGTCGCGGATCGCCACGCGGGTCGCCTGGTTGAACAGCCGGGCGTCGGCCAGGCCGTTGCCGGTCAGGTCGAGGTCGGTGACGTCGAGGAAGCGCTCGGCGTGCGGACGCCCGAGCAGCGAGCCGGACCAGTAGACCTTGCCGTCCCGCTCCACCAGGTCGGAGCTGAGCACGCTGCGCCGCTGGGTGTAGTCGGCGACGGACAGCGCCACGTCGGCCCTGCCGTGCATCAGCCCGAAGGCGCGCACCCGCTCCAGCGGGCCGCAGAGGTCGTAGGCCTCGGCCGGGAGCGAGCGCAGGTACGGGCCGGTGATCCTGAGGAAGCCCTCACGGAAGGCGTCGTCCCCCGAACGCAGTTCGGGCGTGTAGAGCCGGAGGTCGTGCGAGAGGAACTTCGCCGCCTTGTGGGCGACGAGGTGTCCCGCACCGTGCTGGGCGAGGTACTCGTCGGCCCACTGGTGGACCAGCACCCGGTCGCGGATGCTGCGCAGTTCACCGCGGCGGTTGGTGATGGAGGGGGTGTCCGTCTCCCTCTCCCACATCCACCGGTAGACGGGGGTGGCGAGCAGGGTGACGGTCCGCGCGCACAGACCGGCGACCGTGGAGAAGTAGGTGTCCTCGAAGAACACGCCCTCGGGGAAGCGGATGCCGTGGTGATGCAGGAAGTCGACGCGGTACAGCTTGGCCGCCGCGATGGGGTCCTCGAACAGTTCGGGCGCGCCGGTCAGGCCGCCCCGGACGGTGCGGTCGGCGCCGTACAGCTGCGGCTGCCAGACGGTGGTCTCGTTCTTGCCCAGGTTGATCCTGAGCGCCCGTCCCGCGGTGATCTCGGCGCCGGTGGCCAGGGCCGAGGCGAGGAGCACTTCGCAGGCCCTGTGGGGCAGTTCGTCGTCGGCGTCCAGGAACATCACGTACTGGCCGGCGGCACACTCGATGCCGTCGTTGCGAGGGGCGCCGACGCCGCCGCTGTTCTCGGGCCGGGCGACGATCCGTACGCGGGAGTCCTTCCGCGCGTACCCCTCGGCAACCCTGAGGGTGCCGTCGGTGGAGGCGTCGTCCACGACGACGACCTCCAGGTTGCGGTGGGTCTGGTTCAGGGCCGAGCGAAGGGCCCGTTCCAGGGTGGCGCTCGCGTTGAACGCGGCGACGACGACGGTGACGGTGTACGCGGAGGGGTCGACGTAGGAGATCGCGTCGCCGTGAGCGGAGGCGCTCGGGTACTCGGGGGCGCCGTCGCGGGCGGCGTGGTCGGCCGGTGCACTCATCGGCGGTGCCCCTCGCTGTCCTGCCACGGCATCTCGACCCGGCGCAGGGGCACGGTCTCGGTGAAGACCGGCTGGGCCGTCGCGACCTCGTCGAGGTACTGCGGCTGCGGATAGGGCCGGAAGCCGGGATCGTCGTCCGGCTCCGGCGCCTGGTAGCGCTCGTCGTGGAGCAGGACGTCCTGGGTGGCACGGCGGTGGCGGCCCCGGTGCAGGTGGGGGGCGATGGTCCCGGCGGTGTCGGGGACCACGCTCAGTTCCTCCATGACGCGGGTGAAGTCGCGGGTGGAGAGCCAGAACTTGTACATGATGACCAGCTCGAAGAGCATGAGCAGGGTCGCCGAGACCGCGGTGGTCCACAGGATCCGGCCGATCAGCGGACCGATGATGAAGATGAACATCTGGAACTCGATGCCGCTGATCAGATGGGGGCGGATCCGGGTGCGCAGCATCGCCCGACGGACCCGGGTGTACCAGGGGAACTGGCCGCGGAACTGCTCGTGCAGGTCGACCACGTTGGCCTCGCCGGCCTCGGCGCGCAGGGCGTCGGCGGAGGCGCCGGGGTTCTCGCGCAGCAGGTCCTCCATGAACACGACCTGCGAACCCTCGGCGGCGGCCCGGGCCTCACGCTCGGTGCGCTCGGCCTCCGCACGCGCCAGGGTGACCTTCTCGATCTTGGCCCGCATCGACATGCGCATCTTGTAGATCTGGAGGGCGTCGACGTAGCGCAGCATGTCGAGGAACACCACGCCCAGAGCGGCCACCAGGTAGCGCTCGTCGTCCGTGCGCAGGAACTGACCGCCCATCAGGGCGAGGGCGCAGAACAGTACGCGTATGCGGTCGAAGACGTAGTCGAGCCAGCCGCCGAACACCGTGCCGTTGCCCTTGAGGCGGGCCAGCTTTCCGTCGATGCAGTCGAGGATGAAGCTCAGGTGGTACAGCAGTGCGCCGATGAGCAGGGACCCGGGGTCACCCTTCAGGAAGAAGGCCGCCGAGCCCAGGCCTATGAAGAGAGCGGCCCAGGTCACGCGATTGGGCGTGATGAACCGAAAGCGGGCGACCAGGAGCAGCATCCTGGTCGCCACGGGGTCGACCAGGAAGACGGTCCACCAGGCATCGCGCTTCTTGCAGGTCAGTTTTTGGACAGCCCGCAGCGACAGCTTGGCCATAACCCCTCAGAAGGACACAGGACAGGACAGAAATGCCCCGCGGCTTCGATGGCACTACCCCCGGGGAGCCCACGAGTGCCGCTGCGTCTTCACAGGAACACCACATGAGCGCGAGAACTTTAACAATAGTTCAACTAAGTGTCGACTGAAATTGAGCGAGGGGCAGCATGGAGTTTCATCACACACCTATCGGTACAACCATTTGCGAGCTTCGCTTTTCACAAGCCTCGGCAAGGCTCCGGAGGCGGCGCTCCCGGCCGGACTCAGACCGGTGCCGGCGCGCCGAAGGCGAAGCCGCCCGGGTGCGGTAGGCGCTGTGCGACCAGTAGCCGTCCGCCGGGCGTCGCGGTGGCGACGGTGAGCCGTCCGGTGCGGGTCACCGCCGCGCCCGGCGCGCCGTGCGAGGACATTCCCAGGTCCTGCCACCGCACGCCGATGTCGGGGCGGCCGCCAGGATGGGCTCCCACCGAGACCAGGCCGCCCGGCCCGACGCGGGCCACCACCGTGTACGGCCGGCTGTCCGTCTCCCATCCGGACACCGCCGCCAACGGGCCCGCGCCGTCGGCGTCTCCCAGGGGGCAGGGGGAAGGCAGGCCGGGACGCCACACGCATGCCTCATTGGTGCGCAGGTCGCGAAAGAGAACGGCGCCCGGCTCGGCGGTCGGCGTCAGGCTGCCGGGGCGCGGCGCCAAGGGAGGGGTGCGGTCCTCGGCCCACTCGCCGTCCGGACCCGGGTGCCAGCGCACCACGCCCGCATCGTCGCGCGCCCGCCCGTAGACCTCGACCCCGCCGTGCGGAGCCGTCACGGCGACGAGGTCGTCGGCGACCCGGGTGCCGCCGAGGTGCCGCCAGGGCGTGAGGGTGCCGTCGGCCGCCCGGCATCGGTAACTGATGCTGTGGCCGAAGTTGCGGACAAAGACGAAGAGGTTGCCGGCCGCGTCGAACGCGGCTGCCGGGAAGCCGACTTCACGTCCCTTGCGCCAGTCGCCGGCGTTCGGGCCGCCCAGGGACTGCCAGGGAGTCGGCGGCTCCCCCGTGCGGTACTGGGCGGAGTGCACGACCTCGACGTCCACCTCGCCGTCGCCGCGGACGGTCCTGCGCAGCGCGAACAGCTGCGGCAGCCCGAACGGATCGGGCACCACGAGCAGACCCGGCAGCAAGCCGGCGCCCTCCACGAGTTCCGGGTCGCTCCACGCTCCGCCCGGCACCCGCTCGAACCGGCGCAGCACACCCGCGGCCGTTGGCAGAAAGGCGGTCAGGCGCCCGTCGAACCCGGCGGAGAGCCAGCGCACGGGGAGGGGATGACGCCGGCAGGCGGCGGCGCCGAGCCGCGGATCGGACCCCTCTCGGTGACAGTCCACGGACACCGGTCGCACGGTCTCCACCTGCAGGGCCCGGGCCGCGGCGAGGGCGTGCGCCGCGACCTCGGCGTGGGTGGGCGGCACGGCGTACGACGGCGTGCCGCTCGCCTGATGGAAGGAGGTGTGGGCGGGGTCGGGGTCCAGGGTGTGGACACGCTCCGGGCCGATGGCCCGCAACGCCTCGAGCAGGGCGGTCACCTCGTCGCCGTCCGCGCCCAGCACCTTGGCACCGCCGCGCACGGCGCAACCGCGGTCGGCGGCGACGCCCAGGGCACGGTCAAGCGCCGTTCGATCCCCCTTCGATCCCGGACGCAGACAGACGACGGCCACCCGGGCACCCGACGGCTGCAGCGCGACGAGTGGCACGGCGTCCCCGGGTTCGGGCACGACGAGAGCCACCGTATGCGCACCACCCTCGTGCGGGGCGGCGACGGCGCCGGTTCCGGGTCTGCGTGTCATGCGCTCACACCCCTACGTGTGGCGTCGGCCACCGATTCGTTCCTATGCGGATCCAGTCGCCGAGCACCAGTTCCCGACCGCTCGCCTGACGCGCCAGAATCAGCCCGCCGTCCGCGGCGACGGCGAGGACGGCGACCCGGCCCCGGCTGTCGCGGGCGAGCACGGGGTCGCCCAGGCAGGTCGTGCCCGTGTCGGTCCACCAGACGCCGTTGCGCTCGTCCTCGGCGGCGCAGACTCCCAGCATGATCCGTCCGGCCGCGTCGCGGTGGGCGAGCACCGTGCACGGCCGCCCACCCAGGACGGTCGTGAGCGCCGCGTGCCGCCCGTCGCCAGGATCGCCCCCGAGTGGAACGGGCCACTCTCCCGGGCGCGCGGCGACGATTCCGCCGCCTCGCAGATCGGTCAGGTACCAGGTGACCCGGCCCGGGGAGGTCTCCAGGCCGGTCGCGGATCCGGGCAGGGCGAGTACCGGAAGGTCGTGTCCGCGCTCCATCGGCGCGTCCGGCCCGCGCTGACACCAGGTCAAGGCGCCGGCACGGGCGGGGGCGAGGAGTGCGACGTGCCCGCTCGTGGTGGCCACCGCCGCGGGGGTGTCCAGCGCGGCGGTGACCCCGAGGTCCAGCCACGGCTCCCAGCGCCCCTTGGCGTCCTCGCGCCGGAGAAGGACGCGCCCTTCGGCGGTGGGTGCGAAGACGTGCAGTGCGCCCGCCGCGTCCACCGCCGCGGCCGGGAGTCCCGTCTGTGCGCTGCGGGGGCGCGAGGGCTGCGGATTTCCCAGCGTCCGCCACTCGCTCATCGGGCGGCCCGCCTGGTACTGGATCGCGTAGACGAGTTCGGCGGTGA
This sequence comes from Streptomyces sp. NPDC086766, assembly GCF_044746005.1. Taxonomy (NCBI): domain Bacteria; kingdom Bacillati; phylum Actinomycetota; class Actinomycetes; order Kitasatosporales; family Streptomycetaceae; genus Streptomyces; species Streptomyces sp. NPDC086766. The sequence goes on from NZ_JBIVBI010000008.1 coordinate 249,719, forward strand.
GGCTCCCGTCACCGTTCTCACGTACCTGGCGGCCTATGAGATGGACGTAGCGGTTGCCCCCCTGGGCGACCGTGAGCCGGGTGACGTCGGGCGCGGGCAGGATGTCGGGGCCGAGCCAGTGGTCGCCGCCCTGCGCACTCTCCGTCCAGCGCAGCACGGACCGGTCCACGAGCGCGTACACGAGCAGACGGCCGTCGTGGCCGGGCAGCAGCCAGGGTCCGGAGAGCACTTCGCGCCACCGGCCGGGGGCCGACGCCTCCGACTCCCCTTTCCCGGCACGCAGTTCTCGCCCGCCGTGGTCACGCACGCTGCTCACCACCACGGTTCGTCCACGTCCTTCCCCACCCGTCTTCGGTCAACTTCGCGATCCGCATACTATTTGGTGGCTGCATCTTTACAAATGCGTCACTTTTCGTACAGGATCAGTCGATCTCATGCCTATAGTGCGGGATCGATCGGGCACCACACGGACCGGTTCCTCCCCCCACCCGAGTCCTCACGCCATATGCCACTGCCCTTCGGGGCACGACCGCCAAGGACTCGAAACAGGATGAGCCATGTCTCGACGCCCCAGCACACCGACTCCGACACGCCGTCCCGGCGCCCCGGCGGCCGAGGAAAGGGGGGCGGCCGCTCCGGCGGACGCCGCGTCGGAAGGAAGATCCTGATCGGCCTGGCCGTGCTGGCCGTGGCCGCCGGTGGCGTGGGCTACTGGCTGTACAGCGATCTCGACTCCAACATCAAGGGTGTCGACATCGACAGGGCCATCGGCGACGACCGGCCGCAGAAGCTGCCGACGTCGGGTCAGAACCTCCTGGTGCTGGGTTCCGACTCGCGGGCCGGGGCGAACGCGGCGCTGGACGCGGGCAGGGTGTCCGGGGCGCGCTCCGACACCGCCCTGGTGATCCACATACCCGAGGGCCGCAGCAGGGCCGTCGCCGTCAGCATCCCGCGCGACACCCTGGTGAACCGCCCCGAGTGCGCCACGTCCGACGGCAAGACGCTGCCCCCGGCGAAGCGCGTCATGTTCAACTCCGTCTACTCACTGGCCGGTCCGGCCTGCACCGTGAAGACGGTGGAGAAGATGTCCGGGATCCGCATGGACCACTACGTCGAGATCGACTTCGCCGGCTTCAAGGAACTGGTGGACGCGATAGGCGGGGTGACCGTCACCCTCGACGAGCCGATAGACGGCCACAAGGGCGGGCTGCGGCTCGGGGCGGGCACCCACCGGCTCGACGGCACCCAGTCACTGAAGTTCGTGCGGACCCGCTACGGCTACGGCGACGGCAGCGACCTCGGCCGCATCACCCTGCAGCAGAAGTTCCTGACCGCGCTCCTGTCCGAGATCAAGAAGCAGGACCTGCTGGGCAGCCCCACCAAGACCTACGCGATCGCCGACAGCCTCACCCAGGCGCTCACCACCGACTCCGACCTCGCCTCCCTCAGCAAGCTGGCGGAGTTCGGCCGCAGTCTCAACGGCATCGACCCGGCCACCATGGAGACGATCATGCTGCCGGTGAAGTACGACGTCCGGGACCCCAACCGCGTGGTGGCCGCGCAGCCCCAGGCCGGCCGGCTGTGGCAGGCCCTGCGCAAGGACGAGGCCGTTCCGGAGTCGGCGAAGAAGTCGCCGGCCCACGGAGCCACGGCGTCCTGAGGGGCGAAGACCCTCCTGGAGCCTCCCCCACCCCCCGGGCGAGCCCCCCGCTCGTCCTCGCGGCGGGCGGGGAGGCCGTCACCGCGAGCGTGAGCGCGTGGGGGCGGGGCCGCGGCCCCGCCCGCTCACGCCGCCGGTTCCGGTCCGGCTCACAGCCGCTTGGCGCTGCGGAACAGCCCGGCGTAGAAGCCGTCGCCGTCGATGCGGGACGCCCCGCCCTTGTCGCCCATCGTGGGGCCGTTGACCTCCTTGCGGCTGGAGACGAAGACGCGGTGGCCCTCGGAGTCCAGGCCCAGGTAGAGGCCGACGTGGTCGATGTGGTTCCCGGTGCGGTGGTCCATCTTGAAGAACAGCAGGTCGCCCGGCTGGAGGACGTCGATGTTCGTCGGGCGGACGTACCAGGGGGACGGGCCCTGGAGCTTGATGATGTCGACGCCGGCCTTGGAGCGGGCCATGCTGTCGGCGGTGCGGGGCAGCCCGTCGCCCAGGGCGTTGGACGCCATCAGCGGATAGCGGGCGCGGTAGCCCCAGACCATCCGCATGAAGCCGGAGCAGTCCAGCGCCCGGTAGCGCTCCTTGCGCGGGTACAGGGTGGTGCCGTTGCGGAAGGTGTACGGGATGCCGAGGTAGTCGTAGAAGTCGTTCTGCTCCAGGCGGTCCACGCCGTCCGCCTTGAACGGGCCGAACACCGCGTCACCGGCGTACGGGACGCCCGAGGAGTTCTTCTTGACCGGCGCGCCCTGCACGTACTGGAAGGCGATCGCGAAGATGTCGTCCTCCTGGCTGCCGTAGTACTCCTTGAACCAGTCCTTGAACCACTGCTCGTCCTCGGCGCCCTTGGTCCAGGGTTCGGGCATGAGGCGGACCCAGTCGTCGGTCACGACGCGCGAGGTGGTGGCGGCCGGTTCGGCGAAGGTGCGCGAGGGGCCCTTCAGGGTGGCGGTGCGGGCGCCGTCGGTGAAGGTGGCGACGACCGCTCCCCCGGCGTCGCGCAGCACCGAGCGCGCCGGGTTGTTCAGGCGCTCCCAGCTCTGCTTGCCGGTGGCCTTGCCGCCCGAGTTCCTCAGGGCCGCGTTGTCGGTGACCGTCTGCGCGGCCGGGACCTTCGCCTGTTCGTCCTTGCGCAGTTCGTAGGTGAAGTACGCGCTGCCCGCGAGCAGCGCCAGCACCGTCGCCGCGTGGACGACGGGGCGGCCTTTGCGCTTCGGCATGGTGGGGGCTCCAGGTGTGCGGTAGGACGGGCGGGTTCAGGCGGACGGCAGGGCGCCGAGGAGGATGCCGGCGGTCAGCACCACGTAGGTGGCGAGGGTGACCGAGCCGGTGGACAGCAGCGTCGCGCCCTTCGGCTGACGCACCAGCTGGTAGCCGATCAGGCCCGGGACGATGAAGCCCAGCGTCTGGTTGGCGTACAGCAGCGGGAACTCCATCTGCAGCACGATGATCACGGTGGCCTGGATGAGCACGCCGGTGAGCACCACGGCCGCGAACAGCCGCTTGCCGTAGAGGATCACGAACTTCTGCAGCAGCAGGGTGGTGACGTACGTCAGCACGGTCACCCCGACGACCAGCGCCGCCCGCTGCAGGTCCTCGATCAGGGTCAGCGCGAGCCAGCCCGGCGTGATCATGCCGCCCGGCGACAGGTTGGTCGTCAGGTAGCACATCAACGAGAACATCAGGCCCAGGTCGATGCCGATCGCGGCGATCTCGGGGGTGAGGACGGAGGGGATCAACGCTGCTCTCCTGGGCTGTGCCACTGCTGGTGGTCGTCTGCGGGATGCGTGGGCTGGACGCGGGGTTCGAACAGGCCCCGCGGGTGGTCCTGGGACGGGTTCTGCCCCTGGTTACGCGGCTGGGGCCGGTACCCGCCCTGGTGCTGCTGACCGCCCTGGTCCCGGTGCTGCGCCTGGTGCTGGGGCAGGTCCTGGTGCTGGTGCTGCTGCGGCCAGGCGTCCTGCGGGTACGGCCGGGCGGGCGCGCCCTGGACCGCGGGCTCCTGGTACGGGTGCGCGGCCTCGCGCTGCTGGGGGATCTCCGGGACGTGACGGACCTGCGCGTACCGGGACTCGTACGCCTGCGAGTAGGGCTGGTACGGGTCGATGCGCGGCGCGTAGAGCTGCATCGTCTCGACGTGCTCGGGATGACGGGCCGGCTCCGGGCGCCCGGCCGGGGCCGTGGGGGCGGTGGGCGAGTCGTCGGGGCTGTCGTCGGCCGGGAGTTCGGCGAGGTGCTCCAGGAGCACCTCGCCCTGGCCGTGGATGTTGCCGATGGCGACCAGGGAGGAGTCAGGGCCGAGGCGGCCGAGCAGTTCGGCCATGAACTCCTCGGGGTCGCGGCGGTCGCCGCCGAGGTCGACGGCCCGGCCGCGGTACTCGGCCGGGATGGCGTCGATGGCCGACTTGGCCGGGTGGCCGATGACGAAGACCTGCTCGGGGTCGAGGTCGGGGATGATCTCGCCCATCTGGCCGTTGCGCTCGACGCGGTCGGGGCGGCAGTTGATGACGACGTTGAGCGGGCGGTGGATGGCGCCGAGGTCGAGGAGCTGGTTGATGTTCATCAGCGTCGACTCGGGGTCGTTGGCCGCGAAGACGTTGGCGAAGCGCAGCTTCTTGTCGTCGTGGGTGAGGTAGCGCTCGACGGAGAGCACGCCGGGGTCCGGCGGCGCGTCGTACATGCCCTGCAGGGCCGTCTCGCGTTCGACGCCGAGCAGTTCGGCGACGGCGAGCGCGATGGCGACGTTCTCCTTGAAGGTGAACCAGCTGAAGCCGCGCAGCTCCTCGTCGCTGACCGTCTCGGGGTCGGCGTAGATCAGCTCGCAGTTCCGGGCGTCCGCCTCCTCCTGGAGGATGTGGAAACGGTCCTTCTCCGCGGTGACGCATCGACCACCGCGCGCGCTGGTCGGTCCAGGTCCCGCACCCGGTCGCCGACCAGGGCACCGAGCAGCTCGGCGTCGGCGTCCTGCGCGGCTCCCCGGGCGGCATCCTCGTCATTGCGGGAGCACATCGCAAAGCCGGACGCGGGGACGCGGCGGACGTGGCGCACCGCCGGGACACCGTCTTCGACGCGGTGTGCGACGAGCTGGCCCGGCGCCGGCTGCCCGGCATCCAGGTGCACGGCTTCGCCGACGACTCCGCCCCCGGCTACGACGTCGTCGCCTCCACCGGCCGCGGGACGGCGGGCCGCGACGACGGCCGCCGACTCGCGGACGCGCTGCGCGCGAAGGGCTTCGCGGTGTGCCGCGCCTGGGCCCGCTCCTGCCCGCTGGAGGGCCACGAGAACGTGCAGGGCGGCCGGGCCGACAGCGACGACCTCCCCTTCCTGCACGTCGAGTTCGCCCACGCGATACGCGACGACGCGGCCCGGATGGGGCGGGCGGTGACAGCGGTGGACACGGTCACGGGGCGGTGGGCGCGGGGGCGTGACGCCGGGCGGCCACGTGGGGCCCGGTCCGGCGCAGGAAGAGGTGCGGGGAGGGGACCCACTCGGGCGGGCGCGAGGCGGGGCGTGCCAGGCTGGGGCCATGGTCGAGGACAGTGGCAGCACTCCCCCGCTCGTGATCGTCGACGGCGCCAATGTCGTCGGGTCGGTGCCCGACGGGTGGTGGCGGGATCGCAGGGGCGCGGCGGAGCGGCTGCGGGACCGGCTGGCGGCGGACGGTGTGCCGGAGCTGTCCGGGCCGGTCGAGATCGTCCTCGTGGTCGAGGGCGCCGCACGCGGTGTGGAGGCGGTGCCGGGGGTGCGGGTCGAGGCGGCGCCCGGCAGCGGGGACGACCTCGTGGTCGAGCTGGTCGAGCGGGCCGGCGACCGTGCCGTCCTGGTCGTCACGGCGGACCGGGAGCTGCGGCGCCGGGTGACGGAGCTGGGCGCCGAGGTGACCGGACCGCGCGCGGTGCGCGGGCGCGAGTGAGCCGGGCGGGAGGCCCCATCGCCCGGTCCGGGTGAAGGCGCTGGGCGCCGAGGTGACCGGGTCGCGTGCGGTACGGGGGCGGGTGAACGAAGCGGGAGGCCCGCGGGCGGGCCTCCGGCCTTCCCCTGCCCGTGTCGGCCGCCGCGCGCCCACCGGCGTCGTGGCCTACGGCGTCGTGTCGCTGCCCGGCCTGGTGGTCTCGCCGGTCGCGGCGGCCTCGCCACGGGCGAGCCGGCTGTGGGTGCGGCCGTAGAGGAAGTAGACGGCGAAGCCGATCACCATCCAGATCGCGAACCGCAGCCAGGTCTCGGCGGGCAGGTTCAGCATCAGCCACAGCGAGGCGCACACCGACAGGATCGGGATGACCGGCACCCAGGGGGTGCGGAAGGCGCGGTGCAGGTCGGGGCGGGTCCTGCGGAGGATGAGGACGCTGATCGCCACCACGATGAAGGCGAACAGGGTGCCGATGTTCACCAGCTCGGCGAGCTCGCTCAGGCTGGTGAAGCCCGAGACGATCGCGATGATGACGCCGAGCAGGATGGTCGGGCGGTGCGGGGTCCGGAAGCGGGGGTGCACCTGTGAGAAGAAGCGCGGCAGCAGCCCGTCGCGGCTCATGGCGAAGAACACCCGGCTCTGTCCGAGCAGCAGGATCATGCACACGGTGGTCAGGCCGATGGCGGCGCCGAAGCTGATCAGGCCGGCGTAGAAGGGGTGCCCGACGGCCTTGAAGGCGTCCGCGAGGGGGGCGTCGACCGACAGGTCCTTGTAGTTCTGCATGCCGGTCACGACGATCGACACCGCCACGTACAGGACGGTGCAGATGAGCAGCGAACCGAGGATGCCGCGCGGCATGTCGCGCTGCGGATGGCGGGTCTCCTCCGCGGCGGTGGCGACGATGTCGAAGCCGATGAACGCGAAGAAGACCACCGAGGCGGCGGTGAAGATGCCCATGACCCCGAAGTTGGCCGGTGCCCAGCCGAACATCAGCTGGATGAGCGGGGCCTTCAGAGTGCCCTCGGCGGCCACCGACTGGGTCGGCGGGACGAACGGCTTGTAGTTGCTGCTGGTCGCGAAGAACGCCCCGGCGATGATCACAAGCAGGACCACGGCCACCTTGATGGCGACGACGATCGAGGTGACGCGCGCGGACAGCTTCATGCCGAGCACGAGGATGCAGGTGAGCACCAGCACCAGAGCGGCGGCCAGGACGTCGAAGCCGAAGCCCGTGGCGCCCTCCCGGCCCGACAGGTACGCGGGCAGGTGCCAGCCGGCGTTGTCCAGGAGCGAGCGGATGTAGCCCGACCAGCCGACCGCCACCACCGCCGTGCCGAGCGCGAACTCCAGGATCAGGTCCCAGCCGATGATCCAGGCGGGCAGCTCCCCGAGGGAGGCGTACGAGAACGTGTACGCGGACCCCGCCACCGGGACCGTGGAGGCGAACTCCGCGTAGCAGAGCGCCGCGAGGGCGCAGACCACGGCCGCCACGACGAAGGCCAGGGACACCGCGGGGCCCGCGTTCTCCTTGGCGACCTTGCCGGTGAGAACGAAGATGCCGGTGCCGATGATGACCCCGACGCCGAAGACGGTCAGGTCGAGGGCGGAGAGGGATTTCCTGAGCGCGTGCTCCGGCTCCTCGGTGTCCTGGATGGACTGCTCGACGTTCTTCGTCCTGAAGAGCGCACTGCTCACGGGCCTACCTCCCACGCGCGTCGTCCTCGACATGATCGAGAGGGCTGGGGATGCGTATGCCCCGGCACAGGCAGGTTCACGCAGATGGGCCGGTTCCGCCACCGCTGAAGGGTGGCGGAACCGGCCCGGAGCGTCCCGTCGCGGCCGCGCCCGCGGCTCAGTCGCGCGCGGTCCGCACCTCGTCGACGTCCGCGGTCGGCCGGTCGAACCGGCCGTCCAGCCTGGCGACCAGTCCGGTGACCTGGCGGGCGATGTCCGGCGCGGTCAGGCCGATCTCCGCCATGACCTCGGCGCGGGAGGCGTGGTCGAGGAAGCGCGGCGGGATGCCGAAGTCGCGCAGCGGCACGTCGACGCCCGCGTCCCGCAGGGCCTGGGCGATCGCGGAGCCCACACCGCCGACGCGGGAGTTGTCCTCGACGGTGACGACCACCCGGTGCCGGTCGGCGAGCGGGGCCAGGGCCGCGTCGACGGGCTTGACCCAGCGCGGGTCGACGACGGTGGTGGAGATGCCCTGCCGGTCGAGCAGTCCGGCGATCTCCAGGCACATCGGCGCGAGGGCGCCGACGGAGACCAGGAGGACGTCCGGCCGGTCGGTGCCCGGCTCGCGCAGCACGTCCATGCCGCCGACGCGGCCCACGGCGGGTACGGCGGGGCCGACGGCGCCCTTGGAGAAGCGGACCACGGTCGGCGCGTCGTCGACCTCGACGGCCTCGCGCAGCTGGGCGCGGACCTGGTCGGCGTCGCGCGGGGCGGCCAGCCGCAGGCCGGGGACGACCTGCAGGATGGACATGTCCCACATGCCGTTGTGGGAGGCGCCGTCGGTGCCGGTGACACCGGCCCGGTCCAGGACGAAGGTGACGCCGCACTTGTGCAGCGCCACGTCCATGAGCACCTGGTCGAAGGCGCGGTTGAGGAAGGTGGCGTACACCGCGAAGACGGGGTGCAGCCCGCCGTGCGCGAGGCCGGCGGCGGAGACGGCGCCGTGCTGCTCGGCGATGCCGACGTCGTAGACCCGGTCGGGGAAGGCCTTGGCGAACTTGTCGAGGCCGACGGGCTGGAGCATGGCGGCGGTGATGGCGACGACGTCCGCCCGCTCCTCGCCGAGCCGGACCATCTCGTCGCCGAAGACGCTGGTCCAGTCGGCGCCGGAGGAGGCGATCGGCAGGCCCGTGTCGGGGTGGATCTTGCCGACGGCGTGGAAGCGGTCGGCCTCGTCCTGGAGGGCGGGCTGGTAGCCGCGGCCCTTCTCGGTGAGGCAGTGCACGATCACCGGGCCGCCGAAGCGCTTGGCGCGGGCCAGCGCGGACTCCAGGGCCTCGATGTCGTGGCCGTCGATCGGGCCGACGTACTTCAGGCCCAGGTCCTCGAACATGCCCTGCGGGGCGATGAAGTCCTTCAGGCCCTTCTTGGCGCCGTGCAGGGTGTCGTAGAGGGGACGGCCGACGACCGGGGTGCGCTCCAGGAGGTCCTTGGTGCGGGCCAGGAAGCGCTCGTATCCGTCGGTGGTGCGCAGGGTGGCCAGGTGGTTGGCGAGGCCGCCGATGGTGGGCGCGTAGGACCGCTCGTTGTCGTTGACGACGATGACCAGGGGGCGGTCCTTGGCGTCGGCGATGTTGTTGAGCGCCTCCCAGGCCATGCCGCCGGTCAGCGCGCCGTCGCCGATGACCGCGACGACGTGGCTGTCGCGCCGGAGCAGCTCGTTGGCCTTGGCGATGCCGTCGGCCCAGCCGAGGACCGTGGAGGCGTGGCTGTTCTCGATGACGTCGTGCTCGGACTCGGCCTGCGAGGGATAGCCGGACAGGCCGCCCTTCATCTTCAGGCGGGAGAAGTCCTGGCGGCCGGTGAGCAGCTTGTGCACGTAGGACTGGTGGCCCGTGTCCCAGAGCACCTTGTCCTTGGGCGAGTGGAAGACCCGGTGCAGGGCGATGGTCAGCTCCACGACACCGAGGTTGGGACCGAGGTGGCCGCCGGTCTTCGCGACGGCGTCGACGAGGAAGGTCCGGATCTCCTCTGCCAGCTGGTCCAGCTCCTCCAGGCTGAGCCGGTCCAGATCGCGCGGTCCCGTGATGCGGGTCAGCAGCGGCACCCGTGCCTCCTTGCAGTAGAGCTGATCGAGCTGTTGCCGGGCTTGTCGAGTCTAATGTTCCGCCCGAGCGCCCGGTGTCCGGGCCGTGCGTCCTGAGTCACGCGAACGGCCCCGCCCCGGGGGACGGCCCCCGGCGGGGCCGCACGGCACGGGTGCGTGCCCGCACGGCGCGGGCCCGGCCGCGCCGTGCGGGCACGGTCGTACGGACACGCCCGTGCGGGCATGACTGTGCCCGGTACCGCCATTGGTACCGGGCACAGTGGCCTGGGTCGGCGGCGCTACGCGCGGCCGGCCGTCTTCTGCGTCTTGCGGGTCACCGCGTCGATGACGACGGTCGCCAGCAGCACGCCACCGGTGATCATGTACTGGACCGGCGAGGCGATGCCCTCCAGGGCGAGGCCGTACTGGATCGAGACGATCACCAGCACGCCGAGGAGCGCGTTCCAGGTGCGGCCCCGACCGCCGAAGAGGGAGGTGCCGCCGATCACGGCCGCCGCGATCGCGTTCATCAGCAGGTCACCGCCACCGGCTCCCTGGTTCGCCGAGGCGATCTTGGAGGCGATGAACAGACCGCCGATGGCGGCGAAGGTGCCGGAGATCGCGAAGACCGAGATCCGGACCATCTCGACGTTGATACCGGCACGGCGCGAGGCCTCGACGCTGCCGCCGAGCGCGAAGATCTTCCGGCCGTAGGCGGTGCGGCGCAGGACGAAGTCGGTGATCATCAGCATGCCGACGAAGATCACCACGGCCAGCGGCAGACCCTTGTACTGGTTGAAGACGATCGCCGCGGCGAAGGCGACCACGGCCAGCAGCGCGGTGCGCAGGATGGTCTCGCTCAGCGGCCGGGAGGGCACACCGGCGGCCTCGCGGCGCTTGTTGCCGAAGAAGGAGCTGAGGAAGAACAGCACGGTCACCGCGATGGCCAGGCCGTAGGCGGCGGCCACGTCGGAGAAGTAGTAGCTGGTCAGCTTGGCCACCAGGCCGTCGCTGTTCAGGTTGATCGTGCCGTTGTCGCCCAGGATCTTGAGCATGAAGCCGTTCCAGAACAGCAGACCGGCCAGGGTGACCGCGAACGCCGGCACACCGATCTTCGCGAAGAAGAAGCCGTGGATCGCGCCCGCGACCGTACCGGTGAGGATGGCCAGCACGAAGGCCAGCACCTCGTTCATGCCGTTGGTGACGTTCAGCACCGCGAAGCTGGCGCCCGCCACACCGGAGACCGAACCGACCGACAGGTCGATCTCGCCGAGCAGCAGGACGAACACGATGCCGACGGCGATCATGCCCGTGCCGACCATGGCGACGGAGATGTCGGAGAGGTTGCCCGCGGTGAGGAAGTTGGAGTTCAGGCTCTGGAAGATGATCCAGATGATGGCCAGACCGAGGACGACCGGGATGGAGCCGAGGTCACCGGCCTTCATCTTCCGCTTGAACTCGGTGAGGTAGCCCGCGAAGCCCTGTTCGCGCACCAGCAGGCGGGGGTCTACGGCGACGTCGGAGCCGCGTGCCGCCTCGGGGTTCTCCACGACCGTGTCCTCGGGGGACGCGGAGGTCTTGTCGATGCTCACTTCTTGATCTCCCCATTGGTGCGCGCCGCACGACGGGTCACGGCGTTGTCCGTGGCGCCGGTGATGGCGGAGATGATCTCTTCCTGCGAGGTCGACTTGACCTCGAAGACGCCGTTGTTGCGGCCCAGGCGCAGGACGGCCACCTTGTCGGCCACCGCCTTCACGTCGGCCATGTTGTGGCTGATGAGGATCACGGCGTGGCCGCGTTCCCGCAGCCGCTCCACCAGGTCGAGGACCTGGGCGGTCTGCTCGACGCCGAGCGCGGCGGTGGGCTCGTCGAGGATGACCAGCTTGGGCTCGCCGAGCATGGAGCGGGCGATGGCCACGACCTGGCGCTGACCGCCGGAGAGCGAGGCGATCGGGATGCGGACGCTGGGGATGCGGATGGACAGCTGGTCCAGCAGCTCGCGGGAGCGGCGCTCCATCTCGACCTCGTCCAGGACGCCGTACTGGCGGAGCTCCCGGCCCAGGTAGAGATTGCCGACGACGTCGATGTTGTCGCACAGCGCGAGGTCCTGGTACACCGTCGCGATGCCCAGGTTCTGGGCGTCGTGCGGCTTGTTGATCTGGACGGACTTGCCTTCCCATTCGATGGCGCCCTCATCGATGGGGTGCACGCCGGCGATCGTCTTGACCAGCGTGGACTTTCCGGCGCCGTTGTCGCCGACCAGGGCGACCACCTCACCGGCGTGGACCTCAAGCTCTACGTCGGTGAGCGCCTGGACGGCACCGAACCGCTTGGAGACCCCGCGCAACGCCAGCACGGGCGTAGCGGACACGTGAACCATCTCCTTCGCCGCCTGACCCGGCGGGAGGTTGTGCAGAAGAGTATGGGGGAGAGTTCCGTCCGGCGCCCCGCACGAGCTTGCGGGGCTGTCTGATGGCGGGGCGCCGGAGGAGCCTTGGGGTGCGCCGTCGTCCCGTCAGGGGGATTCAAGAACGAATCCGCCTAGAGGGAAAGGCGCGTGCGGCTGCTTACTTGAGGCCGATCTTGTCGCAGGCCTTCTTGTACTGGGCCGTGCAGATGTCGCCGGCGGTGTAGACGCCGTCCTTGATGACGGTGTCCTTGATGTTGTCCTTGGTCAGCGAGGTGACCGGGACCAGGACCGACGGGACGCCCTTGGTGGTGGGGCTGTCGACCTTGTCCTTGGCGACCGAGTCGAGCGCCTTGCCCTGGGCCAGGTCGACGGCCATGGTGGCGGCGGCCTCGGCCTCGGGGGCGTACGGCTTGTAGACGCTCATGTACTGCTCACCGGCGACGATGCGCTGGACACCCGCGAGCTCCGCGTCCTGGCCGGTGACCGGGATGTTGGAGAGGCCGGCGGCCTTGAGGGCGGTGATGATACCGCCGGCCATGCCGTCGTTGGCGGAGTAGACGCCGACGAGGTTCTTCTTGCCGATGGCGGAGATGGCGCCCTCCATGTTGGAGTTGGCGTTCTCCGGCTTCCACTCCTTGGTGTCGTACTCCTTGCCGACGTTCACCTTGCCGTCGAGCACGGAGTGGGCGCCCTGCTTGAACTGCGCGGCGTTCGGGTCCGTGGAGGAACCGTTCATCATGACGATCTTGCCGGACTTGGCCTTGGAGCCGAGCGCCTTCAGCAGCGCCTCGCCCTGGGTCTTGCCGACGGTCACGTTGTCGAACGAGGTGTAGGCGTCGATCGGGCCCTGGGCCAGGCGGTCGTAGGCGACGACCGGGATGCCCGCGTCCTTGGCCTTCTGCACCGAGTTCTTGATGGCGGCGGCGTCCACGGCGTCGACGATCAGCACGTCCACCTTGTTGGTGATCATGGTGTCGACCTGCTGGTTCTGCAGGCTGGCGTCCTGCTTGGCGTTGGCGTAGACGACCTTGCCCTTGTTGTTCGTGAGCTCCGCGACCTTCTTCTCGATCAGCGGGCGGTCGAACTTCTCGTAGCGCGCGGTCTGGTTCTCCGGAAGGAGCAGACCGACCTTGATGTCGTCGCCCTTCTTCGCACCCGAGGACGACTTGGAGCCGCCACCGGACTCCTTGGCGCTGCCACAGGCAGCAAGCGAGACGGCCATCGCACCAGCAGCAACGGCAAAGGCCGCACGACGCATACGCGTGTTCACTTCACAAACCTCCCTGACGAGGCCGCGTCGTTGCGGCCGAGGTGGCTGGAAGTCAACTCGGCCACACGTGCGACGTCAAGAAGTAAATCCTTAACGAGATGGCAACGGTGCCATCCGTTCTCTAAGTGAAGGCAGGAGCGGCCATGGGCAGCGTGCCATCCAAAAGGGTCGAATCGCCCATCTCGCTGAGCGCGAGGGCGAGCGCCCCGAGCACCTCCGCACGGCCGCCAAGGGCCCCCGGGAGGACGGAGAGTTGGCGTGCGGCGCTGGGAATGGCGTAGCGGCCGACGGACTCCCTGATCGGCCCGAGCACCAGCTCACCGGCCTCGGCGAGATCACCGCCGAGCACGACCCGGCTCGGGTTCAGCAGGTTGCAGAGGTTGGCGACTCCACTGCCGATGTGACGGCCGACGTCGGCGATCACCCGACGGCAGCCCGGGTCACCGTCCCGCGCCAGCCGTACGACGCCTTCCATCGTGAGGTCGGTGCCATGGCTGGACTGGAGGAGCGGCAGCACGTACCGGGCGGCCGTGAAGGTCTCCAGGCAGCCCCGGTTTCCGCAGCGGCAGACGGGGCCGGATTCATCAAGGGTAATATGCCCGATTTCACCCGCCGTGCCGCCGGGGCCCCGGTAGATCTTGCCGTCGATGACCAGGCCGGCGCCGACGCCGCTGGCGATCTTGATGTAGGCCAGGTCCTTCACCCCCCGGCCGCTGCCCCAGACCAGCTCGCCGAGGGCGCCGAGGTTGGCGTCGTTGTCCACGTGCACCGGCACGCCGAGCCGCCCCCGCAGCTCCTCGGCGGGCTTGATGCCGGTCCAGCCCGGCAGGATGGCGGTGGAGCCGAGGGTGCCCGACTCCACGTCGATCGGTCCGGGGACGCCCAGGCCCACGCCGGCGATCTTGGAACGGTCGACCCCGGTCGCCGCGATCAGGCGGTTGACCAGCACCTCCGCCCGGTCGAAGCCCTCGGTCGAGGAGGCGTCCACGTCCAGCGGCTCGGCCTCCTCGGCCAGCACCTGATGGGCGAGATTCCCGATCGCGACCCGCAAATGGGTGTGTCCGAAGTCGACGCCGATGACGATGCCCGCGTCCCCGCTCAGGGACACGCTGCGCGCCCGGCGGCCGCCCGCCGAGGTGGGCGTGACCTGGACCGTTCCGCCGTCCTTCAGCTCGCGCACGATATTGGAGACCGTCGCCGCGGACAGCCCCGTGGTCCTCGCGATCTCCGCCTGCGTGAGGGATCCGGCCAGGCGCACTGCACGTACCACCCGCTCCAGGTTGGCTCGGTGCAGCGACGACTGCGACCCTGGAGTCTCCACGACGACCTCCTGAGCGCGGGGCCGCTTCGGCGAGGCCCCGTCTATGTCCAACTAGTGAACTCTAAGCTGAGCCGTTCGGGTTGCCTCCCGTCAAGAGGTTGAGCCGTTTCCGGGTCCTTGGACACACTTGCGCCCCGCGCCCGGCCACCCTCTGGGGAGTGACCGGGCGCGGGGCGCGGGGCGCCGTGACCGCGGGCCGGCGCGGTGCGCGGGCGGGAGAAGGCCGGGGGCACGGGCCGCTCGGGCCGGTGGGACCCCGGGCGGCCCCGGACCGGCGCAGCCTGGTGCCGGAGGCCGGCCCGGGCTACTTCAGGGCGCCCGCCGTCAGGCCCTGGACCACCTGGCGCTGGAAGATGATGTAGGCCGCCAGGACCGGGAGCATCGCCATCACCAGGCCGGCGAAGAGGCCGGACCAGTCGCCCTTGTAGCCCTGGCTGACGGCGAGCTGCACCAGCCCCTGGGTGAGGACCCGCTTGTCCGGGTCGGTGTTGAGCACCGTCGGCAGCATGTACTGGTTCCACTGGCCGAGGAAATTGAAGATCCCCACGCTGATCAGCCCGGGCTTCGCCATCGGCAGCATGATCTGGAAGAACGTCCGGGTGTGCGAGGCCCCGTCCACGAACGCCGCCTCGGCCACCGAGGTGGGCAGGGTCCGGAAGAACGCGGTGAGGAAGAACACCGTGAAGGGCAGCGAGTAGGCGATGTAGACCAGGATCAGCCCGTGGATCGTGTTGAGCAGGCCCATGTTGTTCACGACGTAGAACAGGGGCACCAGGGCCAGCATGATCGGGAAACTCATGCCGCCGATGAACAGGAAGTAGATGAAGCGATTGCCCGGGAAGTCGAACCGGGCCAGTACATAGGCCGCCATGGACCCCAGTACCAGGGTGCCGATGAGCGACCCGCCCACCACCAGGACGGTGTTCAGGAAGTAGTCGCTCATATTGGCGTCGGTCCACGCCCGCGCCCAGTTGTCGAAGTGGAGTTTGTCCGGCAGCGACCAGGGCGAGCCGAAAATGGAGCTGTCGTCCTTGAAGGACGTCATCACCGCCCACACCAGCGGCGTGACCACCATGATCGCCCAGATGACGAGAATGCCGTGCGAGAAGACATTGAGTACGCCGCCCTCCCGTTTCTCCGGGCGCGGTTTCGGCGCCACCGTCTCGATCTTCGCGACGGTGATTCCGGACTCGGCCGGAACGGGGGCGGGGGTCTCGGTCGTTTTCATCGGTTCCCTCCTTCGCGGAGACCCCGGCCTTCAGGCCGGGGAGAGGAAACGAAGCGCGCTTCCGTGACGGGAAGCTGACGCTGGCGAAGATGGCGGAGCCGCTGGACATCATCTGGTCGCGTCCCCTCCCCGAGGGTGCGGCCCCCTCCACCGTGACCGTGTCCCAGGACCTGGCCGGGCGCTGGTTCGTCTCGATGCTCGTCGAGGACCCAGGCGTGCAGCCGCTCCCGCCGAACGGAACCGCTGTCGGCGTAGACGCTGGGCTGGACCACCTGCTGACCCTGTCCACCGGGGAGAAGATCGCCAACCCGAGGCATGAACGGCGCGACCGCGCCCGCTTGGCCAAGGCGCAGCGGGAACTGTCGCGGAAGGTCAAGGGCTCGGCGAATCGGGAAAAGGCCCGCCGCAAGGCGGCCCGCGTCCATGCCCGCATTGCCGACCGGCGGCGGGACCATCTGCACAAGCTCACTACTCGGCTCGTCCGCGAAAACCAAGTGGTCGTGATCGAGGATCTCGCCGTCCGGAACATGCTCAAGAACCGCAGCCTGTCCCGGGCGATCTCCGACGCCGCCTGGTCGGCATTCCGCAGCATGCTGGAGTACAAAGCTGCCTGGTACGCCCGCGAAGTGATCGTGGTCGACTGCTGGTTCCCGTCCAGCAAGCTGTGCTCCACCTGTGGAGCCTTGCAGGGCAGGATGCCGCTGCACGTCCGCACCTGGACGTGCGACTGCGGCACCAGGCATGACCGCGACGTGAACGCGGCACGCAACATTTTGACCGCCGGGCTGGCGGTGTCGGCCTGTGGAGCCGGTGTAAGACCTCAACGGAGCACTCCGGGCGGGCAGTCGGCGATGAAGCAGGAAGCCCTACGGCGCGAGCCGTAGGAATCCCCCCTCCTGCAGGAGGGGGAGGAAGTCAACTGATCAGAACTCCAGCCGCTCGCGCCGGCCCAGCCGCATCACCACGGCGGCGAAGGCCAGCGTGACGACGAGCAGGGCGACGCCGATGGTGGTGGCGTAGGCGGCCTGCCCGTCCCGGAACGCCTTCTGGTAGACGTACAGCACCATGACGGTGGTCGAGTAGTCGGGGCCGCCCGGACCGGTCGTCATGATCTGTACGACTGCGAACGACTCGGCGCCGAGGGCGAGGATGCCCATGTAGACCCAGCCGGACTGCACGGTGTCCCACAGCAGCGGCAGGGTGATCCGGAAGAACGTGGTGAACCGGCTGGCCCCGTCCAGCAGCGCGGCCTCGTACATCTCCGCCGGGATGGAGGCCATGCCCGCCGAGAACAGGACCACGAAGAAGCCGACCGTGGACCAGACGAGCACCGCCATCACGCACCACAGCGCGAGTCCGGGGTCTCCCAGCCACAGCGGCTGCACCCCGTCGAGCCCGATGCCGCGCAGCAGGGAGTTGATCGCTCCGCTGTCCGGGTTGTACGCGAAGGCGAACAGCAGGGCCACGATCGCGATCGACAGCACCTGCGGGAAGAAGTAGACGATCTTGTAGAACGAGGAGCCGCGGACGCCGGAGACCACCGGCCCGCCCCTCCTGCGCCGGCCTCCCACATTGATCATGAAGGCGAGGAACAGCGCCAGACTGATCGTCACCAGCGGCAGCACCAGGGCGAACAGGAGGCTGTGCTGCAACGACTTCCAGAAGATCTCGTCGTCGAGCATCCTCTTGTAGTTGTCGAACCCGACCATTTTGAATTCGGGGCTCAGCCCGGTCCAGTCCGTGAACGAGTAGTAGATGGACTGGATGAACGGCCAGACGACGAAAAGCGCGTACAGCCCCAGGGGAACCGCGAGGAACCCCACGACGAACCGGTACTTGCCGTGCTGCATTGCTACCGACCCCGTTCTCTGGGCGGGTGGTGCCACCCGGTCCGGTCCGGCCGGTCCGAGCCGGACCGGACCGGGTGACGGACCCTCACTGGTGCTTGTAGTGCTTGATCGACGTGTCCTTCGCGGCCTCGTCGGCGAAGCCCTGGATCTTGCTGATGGCCTCGGCCGGGGTGAGACGGCCGGCCATCATCTCGCCGAGGCCGGCCACACCGATCTTCTCCTTCTGGAGCTGCACGTACCAGTCCTGCAGCCGCGGATTCACCACGTTGGACCCGGCCTTCTCCAGCGCCGCGACGCCGGACTTCAGCCCCGGGGTGAGGGTGATGCCGGTGGTGCCGCCGTTGTACGCGGTCAGCGACTTCACCTTGGCGGTGAAGTTCTTCGAGGAGGCCTCGCTGAGCATGATGCGCAGCTGCTCCATGCCGCCCTCGGCGTTCTTCGCCTTGGCCGGGACGATGAAGGGCTCACCGCCGGAGGCCCAGATGGTGCCGAAGGGCATCTTGTCGGAGCCGTCGAGCCCGGTGGGCGCGGAGACGGCGAGGTCGAAGTCCTTCGGGATGACGTTGGCGGACTCGTTCTCCACCCAGGAGCCGTTCGGGATGAACAGCGCCTTGCCCTTGGCCCAGGCGGTCTGCGACTGGATGTGGTCCAGGCCCGGGGTGCCCTTGAGGACGTAGCCCTTCTTGTAGAGCTCGTAGTAGGCGTCGAAGCAGGCCTTGACCGCCGGGTGCTTCCAGGCGTTCGGCTCCAGGTTGTCGATCGCGTCGAGGACCTCGCGGCCGCCGACCTTGCCGATCATCGGGTACAGCGAGAAGGGGAGGTAGTACGGGTACTTGCCGGCGTACGTCCAGCCCGCCATGCCCTTCTTCTTGGCCTTCTCGCAGACCTTGAGCATCGCGTCCCAGGTCTCCGGGTACTGCTCGTCGAGCGAGTCGAGCGCCTTCTGCGAGTACCAGACGCCGTAGACCGTGTAGGCGTAGTAGAGGATCCAGACCGGCTTGCCGTCGAACTGGCCCATCTCCACGATGCCCGGGCGCAGCGTGTCGCGGACCTTCTTGCCGGGGTCGTCGTACGAGGGCGCGTCCAGCAGCGGAGTGAGGTCGGCGAGCTGGTTCTTGCCGACGAGGACGCCCATGTCCATCTGCTCGGCGCCGGAGTTGTCGATGAGGTCCGGCGGGTTGCCCTGGTTGAAGCGGGGCTGGAGCGTCGACTGGATCTTCTGGGTGGCGGCGAACTTCACCTTCGCCTTGGGGAAGCCCTTTTCGTAGACCTTCACCGCGTCCTCGGCGTACTCCTTGCCGAAGCCGCCGTCGAACAGGACGAATTCCATCTGCGCGGTGTCGTTGACGCCGAGGGGGTTCTTCGCGGTCTTCTTGCCCGCCTTGGCCTTGTCCTGGCCACCGCCGCCACTGCTGGCGCACGCGGACAGGAAACTCATCGCGGGAACGCTGATCAGGCCGAGTGCGGCGGACCGCTTGATCAGATCGCGGCGGCCGACGCCACCGTGGTTGTCGGCGGAAGTGGATCCCATGCTCAAGTCCTCGCCTTCTCCAGGACTCAGGCGGTGAACCGGATCCTCCCCGGCACCGCGGTCAGGTGAAGCTGGGTCGTGCAGGAAGTACTTCGTGCGTCATCCACCGGGATCGCGGGGATTACAAGGAGGCCGGCGCGTTTCGCACGTCGAACCACCCTTTCCGGCTCCCCCGGTGCCCGCTTCCGGCCGGTCAACAGCCTCACGGACGCCGACAGGTATAGTCCACTTTCCGCCGACTGAGCAAGATCGAATGCAAGGTTGGCTGCCGGTCTTTTCCGAGTTGAGACCTCGCGGAGATATGAGCCGTCTGTGCGTTCCGCGCCGGATGAATCCACGGCATTGCGCTCGAATGCCACAGTCAACACCCTTGACATCCCTGGCCACTTGACTCCCTACTGGTCCTTGCGCGCCGATGTTGACAACGTTGTCCGGCGCGCGGGGAAGCCAGGGAGGGTGCCCGCGTATGCAGCGCAGAGAACGGCACAGATGGGGTCCGGCGGTCGTCCTTGCGGCCGCCTTCACCATGGCCGTCGGCTCACCGGGGGCGGCGGTCGCCCTGCCCGGCGGGGCCGCGGCCGCCGACCGGGAGTTCGCGTCCTCGTTCGAGTCCGGGGAACCCGCGCCGGACTGGCTGAACACGGTCGACACCGCGCCGGACGGCAGCAGGCGCGCCTCGGGCGTGGACGGTGGATACAGCACCGGCATTCCGGGGAACGTGGACGACCACGTGGTCGACGTCCGGGCCAGCGGTGAGAACTCGGGCGCCGGCGAGGTCAAGGAGAACCTCGTCGACAGCGAGCCGGGCACCAAGTGGCTCACCTTCGAGCCCACCGGATGGGTCGAGTTCGACCTCGACAAACCGGCGAAAATTACCCGATACGCCCTCACCTCCGCCAATGACTACGCCGAACGCGACCCGCGGGACTGGACCCTGAAGGGCTCCACCGACGGCAAGGACTGGAGGACCCTCGACACCCGCTCGGGCGAGACCTTCTCCGAGCGGTACCGGACGAAGACGTACGACCTGGCCGAGCCGGCCGAGTACCAGCACTTCCGGCTCGACATCACCGCGAACAACGGCGCCGGCATACTCCAACTCGCCGACGTCCAGTTCTCCACCGGCGGCAGCGGCGGCCCGGTCCCGCAGGACATGCTCTCGCTGGTCGACCGCGGCCCGAGCGGATCACCGACCGCGAAGGCGGGCGCGGGCTTCACCGGCAGGCGGGCGCTGCGCTACGCGGGGCGGCACACGGCCGGCGGGCGGGCGTACTCGTACAACAAGGTCTTCGACGTCGACGTCCGGGTGGCCCGCGACACGCAACTGTCGTACCGCCTCTACCCGTCGATGGCGGACGGCGACCGGGACTACGACGCGACCAACGTCGCGGTGGACCTGGCGTTCACCGACGGCACCTACCTGAGCGATCTGGGCGCCACCGACCAGCACGGCTTCGGCCTGAGCCCGCGGGCGCAGGGCGCGGCCAAGGCGCTGTACGTCAACCAGTGGAACAACGTGGTCTCCCGGATCGGCCCGGTCGCGGCCGGCAAGACGGTGGACCGGATACTCCTGGCCTACGACTCCCCCGGTGGCCCGGCGAAGTTCCGGGGCTGGCTGGACGACGTGGCCATCCGGCAGGCCGCCCCCGAGCCGCCGAAGGCGCACCTGTCGGACTACGCGCTGACCACCCGGGGCACCAACTCCAGCGGCGGCTTCTCACGCGGCAACAACTTCCCCGCGACCGCCGTCCCGCACGGTTTCAACTTCTGGACGCCGGTCACCAACGCGTCGTCGCTGAGCTGGCTGTACGAGTACGCACGTGCGAACAACGACGCCAACCTGCCGACGATCCAGGCGTTCAGCGCGAGCCACGAGCCGAGCCCCTGGATGGGTGACCGGCAGACCTTCCAGGTGATGCCGTCCGCGGCCTCCGGCGCCCCGGACACCGGCCGCACGGCTCGCGCGCTGGCCTTCCGCCACGAGAACGAGACCGCGCGCCCCTACTACTACGGGGTGCGGTTCGAGAACGGCCTCAGGGCGGAGATGACGCCGACCGACCACGCGGCGGTGCTGCGCTTCACCTACCCCGGCGACGACGCGAGCGTGCTGTTCGACAACGTCACCGAGCAGGCGGGCCTGACCCTGGACAAGGAACACGGGACCGTCACCGGCTACTCGGACGTCAAGTCCGGCCTGTCGACGGGGGCGACCCGCCTCTTCGTCTACGGCGTGTTCGACCAGCCCGTGAAGGACGGCTCCGCGAGCGGGGTCAAGGGCTACCTGCGCTTCGACGCGGGTGCCGACCGCACCGTCACGCTGCGCCTGGCCACCTCCCTGATCAGCGTCGACCAGGCGAGGGACAACCTGCGCCAGGAGGTCCCGGACGGCATGTCCTTCGACGCGGTGAAGGTGCGCGCCCGGCGCGCCTGGGACAAGCTGCTCGGCAAGGTCGAGGTCGAGGGCGCCACTCCGGACCAGCTCACCACGCTGTACTCCAGCCTCTACCGGCTGTACCTGTACCCGAACTCGGGCTTCGAGAAGGTCGGGGGCGCGTACCGGTACGCCTCGCCCTTCTCCCCCATGCCGGGCCCGGACACCCCGACGCACACCGGCGCGAAGATCGTCGACGGCAAGGTGTACGTCAACAACGGCTTCTGGGACACCTACCGCACCACCTGGCCCGCGTATTCGCTGCTGACGCCCGGTCAGGCGGGCGAGATGGTCGACGGTTTCGTGCAGCAGTACAAGGACGGCGGCTGGACCTCGCGCTGGTCCTCCCCCGGCTACGCCGACCTGATGACCGGCACCTCCTCGGACGTCGCCTTCGCCGACGCCTACGTCAAGGGCGTCCACATGGACGCGAAGGCGGCCTACGACGCGGCACTGAAGAACGCCACCGTCGTGCCCCCGGTCTCGGGCGTGGGCCGCAAGGGCATGAGCACCTCGCCCTTCCTCGGCTACACCGCCACCGACACGCACGAGGGCCTGTCGTGGGCGATGGAGGGCTACGTCAACGACTACGGCATCGCCAGGATGGGCGAGGCCCTCTACCGGAAGACGGGCGAGAAGCACTACGAGGAGGAGGCGCGGTACTTCCTCGACCGCGCCCGCGACTACGTGAAGCTGTTCGACTCCGGGGCGGGCTTCTTCCAGGGCCGGAACGCCCGGGGCGACTGGCGTGTCGACTCCTCGAAGTACGACCCGCGCGTGTGGGGCTACGACTACACCGAGACCGACGGCTGGGGCTACGCCTTCACCGCCCCGCAGGACAGCCGCGGCCTGGCCAACCTGTACGGCGGCCGGACGGGACTCGCGAAGAAGCTCGACACCTACTTCGCCACGCCGGAGACGGCCTCCCCGGAGTACACCGGCTCCTACGGCGGGGTCATCCACGAGATGACCGAGGCGCGGGACGTCCGGATGGGCCAGTACGGCCACTCCAACCAGGTCGCGCACCACGTCCTCTACATGTACGACGCGGCCGGCGAGCCGTGGAAGGCGCAGGCGAAGGTCCGCGAGGCGCTCTCCCGCCTCTACGTCGGCAGCGAGATCGGCCAGGGCTACCACGGCGACGAGGACAACGGCGAGCAGTCGGCCTGGTACGTCTTCTCCGCGCTCGGCTTCTACCCGCTGGTGATGGGCAGCGGCGAGTACGCCATCGGCTCCCCGCTGTTCACCAAGGCGACCGTGCACCTGGAGAGCGGCCACGACCTGGTGATCAAGGCGCCGGGGAACAGCGCGCGGAACGTCTACGTCCAGGGCGTGCGGTTCGACGGAGCGGCGTGGAAGTCCACGGCGCTGCCGCACTCGCTGCTCGCCGGGGGCGGGGTGCTGGAGTTCGACATGGGGCCGAAGCCGTCCTCGTGGGGCACCGGCCCGAACGCGGCGCCGGTGTCGATCACGACCGACGACAAGGTGCCGAGCCCCAGGGCGGACGTGCTGAAGGGCGACGGGGCACTGTTCGACGACACCTCCTCGACGGACGCCACGGTGACGACGGTGGACCTGCCGGTGGCCGACCCCGCCAAGGCCGTCCAGTACACCCTCACCTCGGCCGCGGACCACACCAGGGCCCCGAGGGGGTGGACCCTCCAAGCGTCCGATGACGGCACGACCTGGAAGACGGTGGACAAGCGCTCCGGCGAGTCCTTCGCCTGGGACCGGCAGACCCGCCCCTTCACGATCGCCTCGCCGGGCACGTACCGGAAGTACCGCCTGGTCCTGGACGGCGCGTCGACCCTGGCGGAGGTGGAGCTGCTGGCCTGAGCCGGGCACGGCGCTCGGCACGTTGCCGGCGCGTCCGGCATGAGGAAGGGGCGGACCCTCGGGCCCGCCCCTTCGCACGGCGGCGGCCCCGCCCGCCCGGAAGGCGAAGGGCCGCGCCCCCGGTGCCCGGGGACGCGGCCCGACCGCGTGGCGTGATCCCTTACTTGCGGATCAGGCTGCGCAGCACGTACTGCATGATGCCGCCGTTGCGGTAGTAGTCCGCCTCACCGGGGGTGTCGATGCGGACGACCGCGTCGAACTCGACACCGGTGTCGGTGGTGACCTTGACCGTGCGCGGCGTGGTGCCCTCGTTCAGCTCGGTGACGCCGGTGAAGGAGAAGGTCTCCTCGCCGGTCAGGCCGAGGGACTCGGCGGTCTGGCCCTCCGGGAACTGCAGCGGGAGCACGCCCATGCCGATGAGGTTCGAGCGGTGGATGCGCTCGTACGACTCGGCGATGACGGCCTTGACGCCGAGGAGCGCGGTGCCCTTGGCCGCCCAGTCGCGGGACGAGCCGGAGCCGTACTCCTTGCCGGCCAGGACGACCAGCGGGATGCCCTGCTCGATGTAGTTGCGCGAGGCGTCGTAGATGAAGGAGACCGGGCCGTCCGCCTGCGTGAAGTCACGCGTGTAGCCGCCCTCGGTGCCCGGCGCGATCTGGTTGCGCAGGCGGATGTTGGCGAACGTGCCGCGGATCATGACCTCGTGGTTGCCGCGGCGCGAGCCGTAGCTGTTGAAGTCGCGGCGCTCCACGCCGTGCTCCGTGAGGTACTGGCCCGCCGGGGTGTCGGCCTTGATGGCGCCGGCCGGGGAGATGTGGTCGGTGGTGACCGAGTCGCCCAGCTTGGCGAGCACCCGGGCGCCGGCGATGTCCTCGACCGGGGCCGGGTCCATCGTCATGCCCTCGAAGTACGGGGGCTTGCGGACGTACGTCGACTCCGCGTCCCACTCGAAGGTGTTGCCGGTCGGGATCGGCAGCGACTGCCACTGCGCGTCGCCCGCGAAGACGTCCTGGTAGGACGTGGCGAACATGTCCTGGCCGATCGCGGAGGCGACGACCTCGTTGACCTCCTGCTCGGACGGCCAGATGTCCTGGAGGTAGACCGGCTTGCCCTCGGTGTCGGTGCCGATGGGGTCCTTGGTGATGTCCACCTTCATGGAGCCGGCGATGGCGTAGGCGACGACCAGCGGCGGGGACGCCAGGTAGTTCATCTTGACGTCGGGGTTGATCCGGCCCTCGAAGTTGCGGTTGCCGGAGAGCACCGAGGTGACGGCCAGGTCGCGCTCGTTGATGGCCCGCGAGACCTCCTCGTCGAGCGGACCGGAGTTGCCGATGCAGGTGGTGCAGCCGTAGCCGACGAGGTTGAAGCCCATCTTGTCGAGGTACGGCGTGAGGCCCGCCCGGTCGAAGTAGTCCGTGACGACCTTGGAGCCCGGGGCCAGGGTGGTCTTGACCCACGGCTTGCGGGTCAGGCCCTTCTCCACGGCCTTCTTGGCGACCAGGGCGGCGCCGACCATGACGTACGGGTTCGAGGTGTTGGTGCAGGAGGTGATGGCGGCGACGGTGACGGCGCCGTGGTCCAGGTCGTACTCCGTGCCGTCGGGGGCGGTGACGGTCACCGGGTTGGACGGGCCGGGGCCGGGGATCACGGCGGAGTGCCGCGGGGCGCCCGCGCCGTTCTCCGTGTGGCCGTAGGCCGGGGCGTCGCTGGCCGGGAAGGACTCGTCGGACGCCTCGTCCACCGGCGACTCCGCGCCGCCCTCGGCCGACTCCGCGGCCTGGACGTAGTTGCGCACGTCGGCGTTGAACTGCTCGGCGGCCTGGGCGAGGACGATGCGGTCCTGCGGGCGCTTGGGGCCGGCGATGGACGGCACGACGGTGGACAGGTCCAACTCGAGCTTCTCGGAGAAGTCCGGCTCGGCGTGCGGGTCCAGCCAGAGGCCCTGCTGCTTGGCGTACGCCTCGACCAGGGCGACCTGCTGGTCGCTGCGGCCGGTCAGGCGCAGGTAGTTGAGGGTCTCGTCGTCGATCGGGAAGATCGCGGCCGTGGAGCCGAACTCCGGCGACATGTTGCCGATGGTGGCGCGGTTGGCGAGGCTCGTCGCGGCGACGCCCTCGCCGTAGAACTCGACGAACTTGCCGACGACGCCGTGCTTGCGCAGCATCTCGGTGATGGTCAGCACCAGGTCGGTGGCGGTGGTGCCGGTGGGCAGCTCGCCGGTGAGCTTGAAGCCGACGACGCGCGGGATCAGCATGGAGACCGGCTGGCCGAGCATGGCGGCCTCGGCCTCGATGCCGCCGACGCCCCAGCCGAGGACGCCGAGGCCGTTGACCATGGTGGTGTGCGAGTCGGTGCCGACCAGGGTGTCGGGGTAGGCCTTGCCGTCGCGGACCATGACGACACGGGCCAGGTGCTCGATGTTCACCTGGTGGACGATGCCGGTGCCCGGCGGGACGACCTTGAACTCGTCGAAGGCGGTCTGGCCCCAGCGCAGGAACTGGTAGCGCTCCTTGTTGCGGCCGTACTCCAGCTCGACGTTCTGCTTGAAGGCTTCGTGGGTGCCGAACTTGTCGGCGATGACGGAGTGGTCGATGACCAGCTCGGCGGGGGCCAGCGGGTTGATCTTGGCGGGGTCGCCGCCCAGCTCCTTCACGGCCTCGCGCATGGTCGCGAGGTCCACGACACACGGGACGCCGGTGAAGTCCTGCATGATCACGCGGGCCGGCGTGAACTGGATCTCCTGCGACGGCTGGGCCTGGGAGTCCCAGTCGCCGAGGGCACGGATGTGGTCGGCGGTGATGTTCGCGCCGTCCTCGGTGCGCAGCAGGTTCTCCAGCAGGACCTTCAGGCTGTAAGGCAGTCGGGCCGAGCCCTCGACCTTGTCAAGCCGGAAGATCTCGTACGACTCGTCGCCCACCTGCAGCGTGCTGCGGGCGTCGAAGCTGTTCGCCGACACGACAGTCTCCTTCATTGATGTGCGCGTACCACCACGATCCTGCCGCCACGGCATCTCGGCCAATCCGCTAAGGTAAGCCTTAGTTAGGTAAGCCTTACCAAGGTGACGGCTGCGGTGCGCCTTGGCAGATATCTCGATGTCGAGATAACTCTAGTACATGGGCGCCGGATGGTCATGCCCGGCCTCGCGCGGACGCCGCGCCGCCCCGCGTGAGCGCGCGCACACCCGCACCGCCGCCGCCGCTCGGCGGATCGGTGCCGGGCTCCCGGCCCGGGCGTTCTCGCGCACACCGCAAGGGAGTTGTGCCATGAGCAGGCCGAACGGGGGTATGCGGGCTGAGCCGGAGCAGCCCGGCACCACCTGAAATCGCCCGCTATGTACGACTTCAGAACGGAGACACCCATGCCGCTCACGTTCCGCAAGAGCTTCCGGATCCTTCCGGGGGTGCGCCTGAACATCAACAAGCGGTCCTGGTCCATCACGACCGGCGGGAAGAACGGGCCGAAGCACACGCACAGCAGCACCGGACGTCGTACGACATCGATGGATCTGCCGGGACCTTTCGGATGGCGCAGCACCCATTCCGCCAAGCGCCACTGACGGTGCCTCATCGCGGCGCCTCACCCGTCTGGCCCCCCACAAGAGGTGCCATCTCATATCTGAGATAACCTCAGCCTCATGGCAGACGACTACCTCATACGTATCGGCAAGCTCATCCGTGACGCCCGGCAACACCGGGGCTGGACACAGGCGCAGCTCGCCGAGGCACTGGGCACCAGCCAGAGCGCCGTCAACCGCATCGAGCGCGGCAATCAGAACATCAGCCTTGAGATGATCGCCCGGATAGGCGAGGCTCTCGACAGCGAGATCGTGTCGCTGGGCTACGCGGGCCCGATGCATCTGCGCGTGGTCGGCGGCCGGCGGCTGGCCGGCGCCATCGACGTGAAGACGAGCAAGAACGCGTGCGTGGCACTGCTGTGCGCCTCCCTGCTGAACAGGGGGCGCACGGTGCTGCGCCGGGTGGCCCGGATCGAGGAGGTGTACCGCCTCCTGGAGGTGCTCGGCTCGATAGGCGTCCGCGCCCGCTGGATCAACGACGGCACCGACCTGGAGATCGTGCCGCCGGCCGAGCTCGACATGGCCGCCATCGACGCCGAGGCCGCCGTCCGCACGCGGTCCATCATCATGTTCCTCGGACCGCTGCTGCACCGCATGGACCGCTTCATGCTGCCGTACGCGGGCGGTTGCGACCTGGGGACGCGGACCATCGAGCCGCACATGATCGCGCTGCGCCGGTTCGGACTGGACGTGGCGGCCACCGAGGGCCAGTACCACGCCGTGGTGGACCGCTCCGTCCGCCCGGACCGGCCGATCGTGCTGACCGAGCGCGGCGACACCGTGACCGAGAACGCGCTGCTCGCGGCCGCCCGCCACGACGGGGTCACCGTCATCCGCAACGCGTCCTCCAACTACATGGTCCAGGACCTCTGCTTCTTCCTGGAGGCGCTCGGCGTCCGCGTCGAGGGCATCGGCACCACCACGCTCACCGTGCACGGCGTGCCGACCATAGACGTCGACGTGGACTACTCCCCCTCCGAGGACCCGGTGGAGGCGATGAGCCTGCTGGCCGCCGCCGTCGTCACCGAGTCGGAGCTGACGGTGCGCCGGGTGCCGATCGAGTTCCTGGAGATCGAGCTGGCGGTCCTGGAGGAGATGGGCCTCGACCACGACCGCAGCCCGGAGTACGTCGCCGACAACGGCCGCACCCGGCTGGTGGACCTCACCGTGCGGCCCTCCAAGCTGGAGGCGCCGATCGACAAGATCCACCCGATGCCGTTCCCCGGCCTGAACATCGACAACGTGCCCTTCTTCGCGGCCATCGCGGCCGTCGCGCAGGGCAAGACGCTGATCCACGACTGGGTCTACGACAACCGCGCCATCTACCTGACGGACCTCAACCGCCTGGGCGGGCGTCTGCAGTTGCTCGACCCGCACCGCGTCCTGGTCGAGGGCCCCACCCGCTGGCGCGCCGCCGAGATGATGTGCCCCCCGGCCCTGCGCCCCGCCGTGGTCGTCCTGCTGGCGATGATGGCGGCGGAGGGCACGTCGGTCCTGCGCAACGTGTACGTCATCAACCGCGGCTACGAGGACCTGGCCGAGCGCCTGAACTCGATCGGGGCGCAGATCGAGATCTTCCGGGACATCTGAGGGGCGGGGCCGAGGGAGAACGCGGCGACGCGCTGTGCCCGGCCTGGGCAGGGGGCACAGCGCGTCGTGATGCCGGTGGGGCGAACCCCGTTCCGGCGGGAGATCAGCCCCAGATGTCGTACTGCTGGAACCCGGTGCCGACCGAGATCCTGGTGGCGAAGATGGAGCTGGACGCCTGGCCGGTGCCCTTGTACAGGTAGAGCGTGCCGCCCTTGGTGCGGGCCAGGAAGTCGGCCTTGCCGTCGCCGGTGATGTCGCCCACGGCGTCGAAGGCGTTGTAGTCGCTGGTCCAGGTGCGGACGTGGAGCCGGGTGGAGAACGCCCCGGAGCCGGCGGTGCCGGTGCCCCGGTAGAGGTAGACGTAGCCGGTGCTCTTGTTGCGGGCGATCAGGTCGGCCCGGCCGTCGCCGTTGAAGTCGCCGTGCCCGCGCAGGGAGTTGTACTGGCCCCAGCCGGAGCCGACCTTGACGCGCGTGGCGAAGGAGCCGTTGCCCTTGCCCGGGTAGATCCACAGGTAGCCCGCGGAGTCGACCGACAGCAGGTCGGGCAGGTAGTCGCCGGTGACGTCGCCGGGGGCGACGGTGAACTTGCGGGTGCTCCAGTCGCTGAAGATCTGCTTCGTGCCCCAGCTCTGGGTGGCCGGGATGTAGTGCAGCCAGAAGACCGCCCCGTCGCTGCTGCGGCGCAGCACGAAGTCCTGGTAGCCGTCCCGGTCCAGGTCCGTCTGCAGGATCGTGTTGTAGCCCTTGAAGCTGCCCCAGGACTGCCGGGTGGCGAAGGAGCTGCCGGTGGAGTCCTTCTCGTAGCCCGTGTACGTGGAGCTGTTGCGCACGAACAGGTCGGCCTTGTGGTCACCGCTGAGGTTGGTGTCGTCGATGCGCGGGTAGGCCGCGCCGACGTACGTCCGCACCTTGGTGAAGACGCTGTACGCGCCCTTGGCCACGCAGTCCTGCACACCCCAGGAGACGATGCCGACGATGCGGCCGCCCACGATCAGCGGGCCGCCGGAGTCGCCGTTGCAGGCCGAGGTGGTCCCCGCGTCGCTGCCGGTCGCCTGCTGGCCGGCGCAGACCATGTGGCCCTTGATGAAGTCGGTGCCGTAGTAGCCCGCGCACGTGGTGTCGGACTGGATGGGCAGCGTCGCCGTCTTCAGGGTCTGCGAGATGTCGTTGCTGGTGGAGCTGGTGCGGCCCCAGCCGTAGAGCTTGGCGCTCGTCCCGGCCGCGTACGACGCCGTGTCGGTCGACGTCGCCATGCGGACCGGCGTGGCGCTGATCGGGTTCGGCAGCGTCAGGACGGCGATGTCGTTGTCGATGGTCGTCGCGCTGTACGACGGGTGGTTCCACTGCCGCCAGACGCCGGAGACGGTGCCGCCGTGCAGGTCGGTGTTGCCGGAGCTGTCGGTGGTGGGCAGCTGGTCGGTGCCCGTGAGGACGGCGCCGCTCGCGTGCCAGTCGTAGCCCTTGACGCAGTGGGCGGCGGTGAGGATCTTCGTGGGCGCCACGACGGTGCCGCCGCAGAAGAAGCCGACGTCGTCACCGGTGTCGCTGGTGCCCTTGTCGTCGTAGTACCACAGCTGGGCCATCCACGGCGCCGAGGTGATGCTCGTCGTGGTGCCGCCGATGATCATCGGGCTGGTCGTCGAGGTGGACGAGGACCCGGAGGAGGTCGAGGACGTGGACGACGTGCCCGATCCGCCCGACTTCGTCTCCTTGGTCTTCGACGCCTTCTTGAAGTCCTTGTCGGTGGCCAGCGCGCCCGAGATACGGTCCGTCAGCTCGGTGAGCGAGGCGGAGCTGGTGCTCGGCTTGACGGTGGGCGAGGCCGAGGCCGTGGCGGCGCCCGCGGAGGCGGTGAGCAGCGCGGCGGTGACGGCCACGGCGGCGCCCGCGGCGGCGACGGGCAGGACGATGCGTATCCGGCGTCTGTGACGGCCTCTGCCGGACAGGGGTGTGGTCAAGGAAGTCCCCCCATGAGACGTGACCTGGAAGGGCGCAGAGTGCGCCCTCCCTGTCTGCGCCAAAGGATCGTCCCTTGTTACTCAGGTGACAGGGGGCGGCCTGCGGGACGGCGCTTCGCGCCCTCCGGCTCCCGGTCGCTGACCGGGATCCGGAGCCGGTAGGGGCGGGTTCGAAGGGCTGCCGGCCGTCGCCGCCCGCGGCCCGGGCCAGGTGGTGTGACGGAGGTGGGTTCCTCCGCGTTCTCCGGGGCAGCAGCGTCCTCTGGGGCGCGGTGTGACGTCTGACCGGGTCTGTGCGCTTGATCAGATACCGCCCCAGAAGGGTGGTGCGTACACGGAACTGACGTGGGGTGGGCTGTGGGTCGCCGGAGTAGGCGTGTGTGGCGGGGAGCGGGACTGACGGGAAGCGTGTGGCTGACCGGCGGGGTCGTCCTGGCGGGAGGGGCGGGGGCCGCCACGTACGCCGTCGCGTCTCCGGTGGCTCCGACGCAGGCGGCGCCCGTGGGCAAACCCGCGGTGCGGGCCGGGGAGTCGAAGGGGCGGGGCACGGGGACCGCCACCGTCCCGCCGGGGCGGGGCGGACAGACGGCGCCTGCCCCGCCGGGGCGCAGCGCGGAGGCCGTGCCTGCCGCGCCGGGGCGGGCTCGCCCGCACCGCGCACTGCCCACCTCCGACTACAACCGCGACGGCGTCCCCGACCTCGCCGCCGGTACTCCGCGGGCCGGCTCGGTGACGGTGGTCCCGGGCGGCGTGGACGGCCCGGCGGCAAGCTCCGCGAGGACGCTCACCCAGAACAGCCCGGGCGTCCCCGGTTCCGGCGAGCCCGGTGACGGCTTCGGCGCCGCCACCGCCTGGGGCGACGTGAACGGCGACGGCTACGCCGACCTCGCGATCGGCGCCCCCGGCAAGGACGGCACGGGCGGCCGCGCCGACCGCGGCGCGGTCACCGTGCTGTACGGCCCGGGGCTCGACAGCGGCTTCTCGTACAGCACCTCGGGGGCGGTCGCGGCGGCCGGGGCGGGGCTCGGCTCGGCGGTCACGGTCGGCGACTTCGACGGCGACGGCAGGGCCGACGTGTTCTCGGCCGGCACCGGCCACGGCGGCAGCTGGAACGTCCGCCTGACCGGCGGCGCCACCACCTCCGGCACGCTCACCACCGCCACCGGCCCGGTCGCTCATCCGGACGCGGTGAGCGGCGACTTCGACCGGGACGGCTACGCCGACGTCGCCCTCACCTACCTCGACGCGGACGGCGTCGGGCGCATCGTCCGGTTCGCGGGCTCGGCCACCGGCCTGACCGAGGCGGGCGCTCTCGCCGTCAGGGGCGGCCGGTCGCTCGCCGCCGGTGACATCAGCGGCGACGGCTACGACGACGTCGTCGTCGGCCAGCCCTACGCCTCCGAGTCCGGCGGTGCGCCCGGCGGCCAGGTCTCCGTGCTCCTCGGCACCGCGCACGGCCTCACCACGGCCGGCCTGAAGGTCGTCCGCCAGGACGGTGTCGGTGTGGCCGGAGCCGACCGGCCGGGCGACGCCTTCGGCGCCTCGGTCGCCGTCGGCGACTTCGACGCCGACGGCCACGCGGACGCGCTCGTCGGCGCGCCCGGAGAGGCCTTCACCCGCGACGGGGTCCGCCGCGCCGGCGCCGGACAGGCCACCCTCCTGCGGGGCACCGCGACCGGTCTGACGGTCTCGGGCTCGTTCACCCTGTGCCAGGACACCCCCGGCGTCCTGGACTCCACCGAGAAGGGCGACGGGCTGGGCTCCGCCGTGGCCCTCGCGGACCTGTCCGGCACCGGACGCGCCGGCCTCGTCCTGGGCGCGGAGGGCGAGGACGCGGGCGACGGGCTGCTCCTGTACGTCCCCGTGGACCGCGCCGGTTTCGGTCTCGCCCGGACCGTCGCCCTGCGCCCGACCGCGCTGGGGACGCCCGCCGGCGCCCGTCTCGGGGAGACGCTGGCACCGTGACAGCCCGTCGGGCGACGCCCGGCGCGGGATCGGTCCGCCCCTCGGCGCGGGGAGCGGACCGCTCCAGGGGTCAGTCGCCCGTCAGCGTCACGTCCTCCCGGCTCACCGCGTGGAAGCCGGGCAGCAGAAGCAGGCCGTTCGCGGCGAGTTCGGTGACGGTCGCCTCGACGCGGGCGGGGCCGGCCCGGAGCGCCTCGGCGGAGGGCAGTCCGGTGTTCACCCAGCGGTGCTCGGCGCCGTCGCACACGGCGCGGGTGCCGCCGATGCCCTGCCGGGTGGTGGAGGAGCCCTGGCTGACGGAGGAGCTGACGAAGGCGACGCCCGTGGCTCCGGTGCAGCGGTAGGTGCCGGAAAGCATGACGGTGCCGTCCGCCGCCAGGCGGCCCACCGGGTCGACGGTGACGCTCTCGGACGGGTCCGCGGTCGCGGGCACGGCGGGCGCGGCGAGCAGCAGCGCGGCGGCGACCGCGCCGAGGGCGCCGAGGCAGGGACGGCGTACGGGCATGGAAGGACCTCCCGGAGGTGAGTGGAACGGAGGCTTCCACTGGTACCCGGTGCCCACGCCGACGGCCGTGATCCTCACCCCTTCGGTGGCGCGTCCGCCCCGGTCACGCTCCGAACGTCGGTGAACGGTCCGTGCCGTGTCCGCGTGTTGTCACGCTTCGCGGCGGCCCGTTCCGCCGGGTCCGGGACGGGCGCATGGTCGGAGGTACGGGCGGTCGTACCGGCCGTCCGGACGATCTGGAGGTGCGCCATGTGTTCCCACCGGTTCTCGTGCCCCGCCGCCGACTCCGGCGCCCCGCACACCGTCGCCGCCCACCCCGAGCAGGGCTGGAGCCTGCGGTGCGACGGCGCGATCGTCTTCGACGACACCGGTGAGCTGCTGCCGGACGGCCGGGTGGTCGCGCCGCACCGGGGGCCCGGCGGGCAGCTCGCCATGGCCGCCTGACCCGCCCGGCCGCCGGCGCCGGTCACTTCCCCGTCCGCGCGAC
Source organism: Streptomyces sp. NPDC086766 (assembly GCF_044746005.1). Taxonomy (NCBI): domain Bacteria; kingdom Bacillati; phylum Actinomycetota; class Actinomycetes; order Kitasatosporales; family Streptomycetaceae; genus Streptomyces; species Streptomyces sp. NPDC086766. The sequence continues at coordinate 282,995 of NZ_JBIVBI010000008.1, forward strand.
GAACTCCCGCAGTACGGAGGCGAGTCGTTCCGGCCGGTCCTCGGCGATCAGCGTCCGGCTGTCCTCGATCTCCACCAGTCGCCCCTGCGGGAGGAGTTCGGCGAGGCGGCGGCCGTGGGCGCGGGGCATCATCAGGTCCTCGGTGGCCCAGACGACGAGTGCGGGCTTGTCGAACTTCCGCAGTCCCTCGGCGGCTTCGAGCAGTTCGGTCCGGCGGATGTGCGTGTTGTAGTGGCGGAAGTCGCGCCGGATCGCCGGGTCGGTGCGCAGCGGGCGCAGCCAGCCGTCGACGATCTCGTCGGGGACGGGACGCTTGGTCAGGGCGCCGATGCCGACGGGCAGGCGGCGCAGAGGCCCGAGACCCAGGACGCGGACCAGGAGCGGCAGGGCCCCGGGCACCCGGCAGGCCGCGCCGATCATCTTCCCCGGCAGGCCGGGCGGATAGTTGTCGAAGGCCTCGCAGGACACGAGGACGAGCCGGGCGAGCCGCTCGGGGTGCCGGACCGCCACCGTCTGGGCGCGGCCGCAGTCGCTCTCCACGAGGGTCACGTCCGTCAGGTCGAGCCGGTCGAGGAACTCGGCGATCAGCTCGACGACGAGGTCGGGGGTGGGCGGGCGGTCCAGGGGCCTGCGGTGGGCGCCGTAGGGCAGGGTGGGGGCGACCACCCGGTGGCCGGCGCGCAGACCGGCGGTGACCTCGCGCCACACGGTGGAGTCGTGGACCAGTCCGTGCAGGAGGACCACGACCGGGCCGTCGCCGCCCGTGTCCTCGTACTCGACGGTCCCCGCGGAAAGCCGTATCTCGGGCATGACGGCATGTTAGACCCCGGGGTTCGTACGCCGGACCCCCTTTGTCCGCCCGCCCCGGAGGGTCAGGGCAGCACCGCGAAGCCGTCGAGTTCCACCATCGCCCGCTCGTCCCACAGGCGCACGACCTCCACGACGGCCATGGCGGGATACTCGCGGCCCGCCAGGTCGCGCCAGATCGCGCCCAGTTCGGGGGCGTGCGCGCGGTAGGCGGCGACGTCGGTGGCGTAGACGGTGACGCGGGCCAGGTCGGCGGGGGTGCCGCCCGCCGAACGCAGCGCGGTGAGGAGGTTGGCGAGGGCCCGCCGGAACTGCTCCGGCAGCGTCTCGCCGGTGATCTTGCCGTCGGTGTCGAGGGCGGTCTGGCCGGCCAGGAACACCAGGCGGGATCCCGCGGCGACGACGGCGTGCGAGAAGCCGGTGGGCGGGGACAGCTCGGGCGGGTTCACACGTTCGGCGGTCACTGGCCGTCCTCCGGGGTCGCGTACAGCTCCTTGGCGATGATGCCGCGCTGCACCTCGCTCGCGCCTTCGTAGATGCGGGGCGCGCGCACCTCGCGGTAGAGGTGTTCGAGCAGGTGGCCGCGGCGCAGGGCGCGCGCGCCGTGCAGTTGGACGGCGGCGTCGACGACGTACTGCGCGGTCTCGGTGGCGAGCAGTTTGGCCATAGCGGCGCGCCGGGGGACGTCCGGGTCGCCGTCGTCGTACGCCGTCGCCGCCGCGTAGACCATGAGGCGGGCGGCCTCGGTGCGCAGCGCCATCTCGGCGACCTGGTGGGCCACGGCCTGAAGGTCCTTCAGGCGGCCGCCGAAGGCGTCCCGTCCGGCGGTGTGGGCGACGGTCGCGTCCAGCGCCGCCTGGGCCATGCCGACCGCGAAGGCGCCGACGCTGGGGCGGAAGAGGTTGAGGGTGCCCATCGCGACCCGGAAGCCTCGGTCGGTCTCGCCGAGCACGTCGTCCGCCGTGACGGGGACGCCGTCGAAGCGGAGGGCTCCGATGGGGTGCGGGGAGAGCATCTCCAGGGCGCTGCCGGTCAGGCCGGGGCGGTCGGCGGGGACCAGGAAGGCGGTCACGCCGCGGGAGCCGGCGCCGGGCGTGGTGCGGGCGAAGACGGTATAGAGGTCGGCCTCGGGGGCGTTGGAGATCCAGCACTTCTCGCCGGTGAGCCGCCAGCGGGAGGCGCCGTCCGGCCGGGCGGCGAGGGAGAGCGCCGCCGCGTCCGAGCCCGCCTCCGGCTCGCTCAGCGCGAACGCCGCCACCGCGCTGCCCTCGCTCACCCGGGGCAGCCACCTCTCCCGCTGGGCGGGGGTGCCGTGGGCGTGGACCGGGTGGGCGCCGAGGCCCTGGAGGGCGAGGGCGGTCTCGGCCTCGGTGCAGGCGCGGGCGAGGGACTCCCGCATCAGGCACAGGTCCAGGGCGCCGGAGGTGAACAGGCGCTCCAGCAGCCCGAGCCGGCCGAGTTCGGCGACGAGCGGGCGGTTGAGGCGTCCGGGTTCGCCCTTCTCGGCGAGCGGGCGCAGCCGGTCTCGGGCCAGGGCGCGCAACTCGGCGCACCAGGCGGTTCGTTCCGGTCCGAGCGCGAAGGCGGGCATGGCCGGTCCTCTCTCCCCGAATCTCCCCGAAGGCCCCGCGCGGTGCCCGTGAGCGGTTCACGGGCGCCCGGCGGGGACGCGGCTCCCCCGACGTTATCGCGCACCATTGACTGTCGTCACCAACACGATACGCTCCGGGTGCGAGCCCACCACGACGCCCGCCAGGGCGGCCCACCACGGCAAGGGGGCGAACCGCCATGGACCCCAGCAGGGACGGCACCGGCCCGACGACCTCGGCCCACGTCGACACCTTCGCGCGCGACCACCTCCCGCCCCCCGACCAGTGGCCCGAGCTCCACTTCGACCTGCCGGAGCTGCGCTACCCCGCCCGGCTGAACTGCGCCGCCGAGCTGATGGACCACGCCGATCCGGGACGCCCGGCGTTCCACTTCGCCTCCGGGGAGAGCTGGACCTACGGCGAGCTGCGCACCCGCGTCGACCGGATCGCGCACCTCCTCACCGGCGACCTCGGCGTGGTCCCCGGCAACCGCGTCCTGCTGCGCGGGCCCACCGGCCCGTGGCTGGCCGCCTGCTGGCTGGCCGTGCTGAAAGCGGGCGCGGTGGCCGTCACCGTCCTGGCGCAGCAGCGGGCGCACGAGCTGAGCACGATGTGCGAGATCGCCCGGATCAGGCACGCGCTGTGCGACGTCCGGGCCGTGGACGACCTCGCCAAGGCGGAGGTGCCGGGGCTCGCGATCACGACGTTCGGCGGGGACGCCCCGGACGACCTGCTGAACCGCCCGGCGCCCGAGGAGCCGTATCCGGCGGTGGACACCGCGGCCGACGACGTGGCCCTGATCGCCTTCACCTCGGGCACCACCGGCCGGCCCAAGGGCTGCATGCACTTCCACCGGGACGTGCTGGCCATCGCGGACACCTTCGGGCGGCATGTGCTGCGGGCCCGTCCCGACGACGTCTTCGCCGGCAGTCCCCCGCTGGGCTTCACCTTCGGCCTCGGCGGGCTGGTGGTCTTCCCGATGCGGGCCGGCGCCAGCACCGTGCTGCTCGAACAGGCCGGCGCCCGGCAGCTGCTGCCCGCGATCACGCGGCACCGGATCTCGGTGCTGTTCACCGCGCCGACGGCGTACCGCGCGATGCTCGACGAGCTCGACGCCCACGACGTCTCCTCGCTCCGGCGCTGCGTCTCGGCCGGCGAGAACCTGCCCGCGGCCACCTGGCACGCCTGGCACGAGCGCACCGGGATGCGCATCGTCAACGGCATAGGCGCCACCGAGCTGCTGCACATCTTCATCTCCGCCGCCGACGAGGACATCCGCCCGGGCACCACCGGTGTGCCGGTGCCGGGGTGGCGCGCGCGGGTGCAGGACGAGCACGGGGTCGTGCTGCCCGACGGGCAGCCCGGTCTGCTCGCCGTGCAGGGCCCCGTCGGCTGCCGCTACCTCGCCGATCCGCGGCAGCACGACTACGTGCGCGGCGGCTGGAACATCACCGGCGACAGCTACGTCCGCGAGCCCGACGGCTACTTCCGCTACGTCGCCCGCGCGGACGACATGATCATCTCCTCGGGCTACAACATCGCCGGGCCCGAGGTCGAGGACGCGCTGCTGCGCCACCCCGACGTGCTGGAGGCGGCCGTCGTCGGGCGGCCCGACGAGGCGCGCGGCCAGATCGTGGTGGCCTACACCGTCCTCAAGGAGGGCGCCGCGCCGGACGCGGAGGCGCTGCGCACGTATCTCAAGTCGGCGCTGGCGCCGTACAAGTGCCCGCGCGAGATCGTCTTCATGGACGCGCTGCCGCGCACGGCCACCGGCAAGCTCCAGCGGTTCCGGCTGCGTACCGAGGGCGGCCCGGTGACACCGACGACCTAACATGATCAACGTGTCCGAGCAGCACGTACAGCACGCCCCGAGGTCCCTCATCGTCACGTTCTACGGCGCCTACGGCCGCTTCGCCCCGGGGCCGGTGCCCGTCGCGGAGCTGATCCGGCTGCTGGCCGCGGTCGGGGTGGACGCGCCTTCCGTGCGCTCCTCGGTGTCGCGGCTGAAGCGGCGCGGGCTGCTGGCGCCCGCCCGTACGGCGCAGGGCGCGGCCGGATATGAACTGTCCGCCGAGGCAAAGCAGTTGCTCGACGACGGCGACCGCCGGATCTACACCGCGGCGCCGCACGGGGACGAGGGCTGGGTGCTCGCCGTCTTCTCCGTGCCGGAGTCGGAGCGGCAGAAGCGGCACGTGCTGCGCTCCCGGCTGGCCGGGCTCGGCTTCGGCACGGCGGCGCCCGGCGTGTGGATCGCCCCGGCAGGGCTGTACGAGGAGACCCGGCACACCCTCCGGCGGCTGCGCCTGGACCCGTACGTGGACTTCTTCCGCGGCGAGCACCTGGGCTACACGCCGACCGCCGAGGCGGTGGCGCGCTGGTGGGACCTGCCCGCGATCGCCGCGCAGCACGAGGCGTTCCTCGACTCCCACGCGCGCGTGCTGCGCGCCTGGGAGAAGCGCCCCGACACCCCGCCCGAGGACGCCTACCGGGACTACCTGCTCGCCCTGGACTCCTGGCGCCATCTGCCCTACGCCGACCCCGGCCTGCCCGCGCGCCTGCTGCCCGCGGACTGGCCGGGCGCACGCTCGGCGGCCGTCTTCCGCGGGCTGCACGAGCGGCTGCGGGACGCGGGGGCGGAGTTCGTGGGGCCGGCGTCCGTGGGGGTGTGAGGGGCCTTCTCCGCGGGGCGAGGGGCCTGCCGCCCGCTCAGAAGCGGCGCAGCCGGGCCGCCACGCCGTGCCCGACCGCCAGGTAGATCACCGCGGGCAGGCCGTAGTTCAGGACCACCCGGAGGCTCTCCGTGTCCATCGTGAAGATGTCCTGCGACCACCAGGCCAGCGCGTCGGCGACGTCCCGGACGAACCGCACGAACACGTTCCCCTGGTTGGCCCCGAAGAGGTACAGGACGATCCACAGCGCCAGGAACGCCGCCGCGACGTCGCCGATCGTGTGGACGACCAGCGCGGTGCGGCGGGTGCCCGAGCCGTCCTCACGGCGCTGCCGGGGGGCGCCGGCCGACCGGTAGGCGGGCTGGTAGGCGGGCTCCGCGTACTGCGGTTCCGGGGCCGCGGGCGGGCCGTAGCCGTATCCGGGGGGCTCGGGGAAGGGCCTGATGTCGCTCATCGCAGTCTCGGTCTCTTTTCGGTCATTCACATCGACCAACCGAACCTAGCCAGCCCACCCTGAACGGGCGGTTCAGGAACCGTGCGGATCGCGTGGAAGGCATGTGACCGGAACCGTGCGTTCCGTCAGCCTCACCCGCCGAGTGTCAGCCGGGGCTTGGGGGCGTCCAGGCGGCCGGTCTGCGGCCGGCGGCTGCCCGCCCGGTAGGGAGCGGGCCAGAGGGCGCCGGGGCCGTCGTAGCCCTGCTCGGCGGCGGCGTGCAGGGTCCAGTGCGGGTCGTAGAGGTGAGGGCGGGCCAGCGCGCACAGGTCGGTACGCCCGGCCAGGATCAGGGAGTTGACGTCGTCCCAGGAGGAGATCGCGCCGACCGCGATCACCGGGACGCCGGTCTCGTGCCGGATGCGGTCGGCGAACGGCGTCTGGTAGGAGCGCCCGAACTCGGGCCGTTCGCCGGAGACGACCTGCCCGGTCGACACGTCGATCGCGTCGGCGCCGTGCGCGGCGAAGGCACGGGCGATCGCGACGGCGTCGTCGGCGGTCGTCCCGCCCTGCGCCCAGTCGGTCGCGGAGATGCGCACGGTCATGGGCCGCTCCCCCGGCCACACCTCCCGGACGGCGTCGAAGACCTCCAGCGGGAAGCGCAGCCGCTTCTCCGGCGAGCCGCCGTAGGCGTCGGTGCGGTGGTTGGTCAGCGGGGAGAGGAAGCCGGAGAGCAGATAGCCGTGCGCGCAGTGCAGTTCGAGCAGGTCGAAACCGGCGCGGTCGGCCCGCCGGGCGGCGGCGGTGAACTGCTCGCGGATGTCCGTGAGCTGGGCCCGGGACAGGGCGCGCGGGATCTGGCTCTTCGGCGTGTACGGCAGGGCGGAGGCGGCCACCAGCGGCCAGTTGCCGTCCTCCAGCGGCTCGTCCATGCCCTCCCACATCAGCCGGGTCGAGCCCTTGCGCCCGCTGTGGCCGAGCTGCACGCCGACCGCGGTGCCCGGGACCTGCCGGTGCACGAAGTCGGTGATCCGCCGCCAGGCCCCGGCCTGCTCGGCGGTCCACAGGCCGGCGCAGCCCGGGGTGATCCGGCCCTCCGGGCTCACGCACACCATCTCGGTCATCACCAGCCCGGCGCCGCCGAGCGCCCGGGCGCCCAGGTGGACGAGGTGGAAGTCGCCGGGCACGCCGTCCACCGCCGAGTACATGTCCATGGGCGAGACGACGACCCGGTTGCGCAGGGTCAGCCCGCGCAGCCGGAAGGGGGTGAACATGGGGGGCGTGCCGGGCGGGCAGCCGAACTCGCGCTCCACGGAGGTGGTGAAGCGGGCGTCGCGCAGCCGCAGGTTGTCGTGGGTGACCCGGCGGCTGCGGGTGAGCAGGTTGAAGGCGAACTGGCGGGACGGCTGGTCCAGGTACAGCGCGAGGTTCTCGAACCACTCCAGGCTGGCGCGGGCGGCCCGCTGGGTGGAGGCGACGACCGGCCTGCGCTCCTCCTCGTACGCGGCCAGCGCCCGCTCCGGGGAGTCCTGTTCCTGGAGGCACGCGGCGAGGGCGAGGGCGTCCTCGACGGCGAGCTTGGTGCCGGAGCCGATGGAGAAGTGGGCGGTGTGGGCGGCGTCGCCGAGGAGGACCACGTTGCCGTGCGACCAGCGTTCGTTGACCACCGTGCGGAAGGTGGTCCAGGCGGAGTTGTTGGAGCGCAGCGGGCGTCCGCCGAGCGCGTCGGCGAAGATCTTGGCGCAGCGCTCGATCGACTCCCGCTCGTCGGTCTCCTCGAACCCGGCCGCCCGCCAGACCTCCTCGCGCATCTCGACGATGACCGTCGAGGAGCCGGATTGATCCTGCGGCCCGCAGGGTCTCGTTGAGGGGTGGTGGTCGGGCGACGGGCGGGAGTAGGGGTAGCCGTGGAGCTGCATCACGCCGTGCTCGGTCTCGGCGATCTCGAAGCGGAAGGCGTCGAAGGCGAAGTCGGCGGCCAGCCAGATGTACCGGCAGCGGTGGGAGGTCACCCGGGGGCGGAACGCGTGCGCGAGGGCCTCGCGGGTGGCGCTGTGCACGCCGTCGGCGGCGACCACCAGGTCGTACGCCTTCGCGAGCCGGGCCGGGGGCGGCGCCTGGGTGGAGAAGCGCAGCTCGACGCCGAGGGAGCGGCAGCGCTCGTGCAGGATCGCCAGCAGCCGCCGCCTGCCGAGCGCGGCGAAGCCGTGCCCGCCGGAGGTGTGCCGGGTCCCCCGGTGCACCACGTCGATGTCGTCCCAGCGGACGAACTCCTCGCACAGCGCCTGGTACACCACCGGGTCGGCGTGCTCGATGCCGCCGAGCGTCTCGTCGGAGAGCACCACGCCGAAGCCGAAGGTGTCGTCGGGGGCGTTGCGCTCCCAGACGGTGACCTCGCGGGCCGGGTCGAGGCGCTTGAGCAGCGCCGCCGCGTACAGACCCCCCGGACCGCCGCCGATGACCGCGACCCTCACCGCCGGGTCACCTCCCCCGCCACTTGGGCGGCCGCTTCTCGGTGAAGGCGGCGTGGAACTCGGCGTAGTCCTCGCCGTTCATCAGCAGCGCCTGGGTGGCGGCGTCCATCTCGACCGCGGCGGACAGCGGCATGTCCAGTTCGGCGGTGAGGAGGGCCTTGGTCTGGGCGAGGGCGAGGGCCGGGCCGTCGGCCAGGCGGCGGGCCAGCGCCTGGGCGGCCTCGTCGGCGCGTCCCTCCTCGGTCAGCTCGCTGATCAGGCCGATCCGCTCGGCCTCCGGGGCCCGCACCGGCTCGCCCAGCATCAGCAGCCGGGTGGCGTGGCCCAGCCCCACCACCCGGGGCAGCAGATAGGCCGCGCCCATGTCGCCGCCGGACAGGCCGACGCGGGTGAAGAGGAAGGCGAAGCGGGCCGAGGGGTCCGCGACCCGGAAGTCGGCGGCCAGCGCCAGCACGGCTCCCGCCCCGGCGGCGACCCCGTGGAGCGCCGCGACGACCGGGAAGGGGCACTCCCGCAGGGCGCGCACGACCTGCCCGGTCATCCGGTTGAAGTCGAGGAGGCCGGCCGTGTCCAGGGACAGGGTCGCGCCGATGATCTCGTCCACGTCGCCGCCGGAGCAGAAGCCGCGCCCCTCGCCGGCCAGCACCAGGGCGCGGACGGTCCGCTCGCGGGACAGCTCGGCGAGCAGGTCGCGCAGGTCGGCGTAGGCGCCGAAGGTGAGCGCGTTGAGCTTCTCGGGGCGGGCGAGGGTGACCGTGGCGACGCCGTCGGTGATGCCGACGCGCAGATGGCGCCACGGGGAGGTGCGGCCGGCGGAGCCGGTGAAGGGACTCATGTGGTGCGGCCTCCTCGGGGGACGGGCTCGCTGCGCTCGTCCTCCGAAGTTATCACCCATCCGTGACTGTCGTCACGAGTGCGCGATACCACTGTCGTGATGTGGCCGGGACCGCTGCTTCGTCACGGGACGTCGACAGCGCCGTAACGACCGGAGCCGTCGTGGGAGGGGGCCCCTTCACCCGGGTAAGCCGTCCGGTGCCGGGGTCGCGGACCCCGGACGGGGCCGCCCGGAGGCTTCGGCACCGGGCGCCGTACCATTCCTGAGGTTGAAAGCAGGACAGCCTGATGGTGATCACTGGGACGCCCTGCGCCACGAACGGACCCACGTTGCACGAACCCTCCTCCGCCTCCGCCTCCTGGCGCGTCGCGCTGCCGCACACGGTCGCCGCCGTGCCCGTGGCCCGTGCCCTGGTCCGTACGGCGCTGGCCGAGCTGGAGCACCCGGCGGACCACGACACCGCGGAGCTGCTGACGGCGGAACTGGTGGCGAACGCGGTGGAGCACACCGCGGGCCGGGGCCCGATCGAGCTGGTGGTGGAGCTGCTGCCGAACGGCTGCCACGTCGAGGTGCACGACCCGGACCCGGCGCCGCCCGGCGGCCTCGGCCGTCCCGGTCTGACGGCGCCGGACCCCTGGCAGGAGCACGGGCGCGGTCTGCTGCTGATCCGCGCCCTGAGCTCCGCCTGCGGACACCGCCCCACCTCGTCGGGCAAGGCGGTGTGGTTCAGACTGCCCGCGCCGCCGTCCCGGCTGCGTCCGGCGTGACCTCCGCACCGTCCGCGGCCGGGCCGGCGAGGCGGGAGTGCCGGCGGCCGTAGCCGACGTACACCAGCAGTCCGGCCGCGAGGAACGCGGCGAACTGGAGCCAGGTCGTCCAGCCGGTCTCGTACATCAGGTACAGGCAGAAGGCGACGCCGAGCAGCGGGACCACGGGGTAGAGCGGCACCCGGAAGCTGCGGGTCAGGCCGGGCTCGCGGCGGCGCAGGGCGATCACGGCGATGTTGACGACCGCCATGACGGCGAGCGTGCCGATGGTGCACAGGTTGACCACCGCGTCCAGGGAGGCGAAGGCCGCCGGAAGCGCGAAGACGAGCGCGACGATCAGGGTGCCGGCGACGGGCGTGGCGGTGCGCGGCGAGACCTTCTCGAAGACGCGCGGGACGAGCCCGTCCCGGGACATCGACATCAGGATGCGGGTCTGGCCGTACATCACGGCCAGCACCACGGAGGCGATGGCGACGACCGCGCCGAAGGCGATCACGCCGCCGCCGACTCCGGAGCCGGTGACCACGTCGACGACGTAGGAGAGCGCGGCGGGCCGGCCGCCGACCTGGTCGCCGCCGACGGCGCCGATCGCGGCGAGCGCGACGGCGCAGTACAGCAGGGTGACGACGCCCATGCAGACCATGATCGCCACGGGGACGTCGCGGCGCGGGTTCTTCGCCTCCTCGCCGGCCGTGGTGATCGCGTCGAAGCCGATGTACGAGAAGAAGGCGGCGGTGGTGCCCGCGCCGATGCCGCCGAGGCCGGCCGGGGAGAACGGGGTGAGGTTGCCGTCCTTGAAGGCGCTGTAGCCGACGGCGCAGAACGCGGCGAGGATCGCGAGCTTGAGGACCGCCATCGCGGCCGTGGCGCGGGCGCTCTCGCGCACCCCTCGCACGAGCAGCACGGAGGCCATCGCGATCACGATCACGGCCGGGAGGTTCACGATCCCGCCGTCGCCGGGGCCCGCGGAGAGCGCGGCGGGCAGTTGCAGGCCGGTGAGGCCGTGCAGCAGTTCGTTGACGTACTGGCTCCAGCCGACGGCGACCGCCGAGATGGAGACGCCGTACTCCAGCAGCAGGCACCAGCCGACCAGGAAGGCGGTGCCCTCGCCGAGTCCGGCGTAGGCGAAGGAGTACGACGATCCGGAGACCGGGATCGCGCCGCCCAGCTCGGCGAAGGAGAACGCGGTGAACACGCAGGTGATCGCGGCGAGGACGAAGGACACGACGACGGCCGGGCCGGCTTGGGCGACCGAGTCGGACAGGCCGACGAAGATGCCGGTGCCGACGATCGCGCCGACGCCGAAGCAGATCAGCTGGAAGAGGCCCATCGTGCGCTGGAGGCCGTGGCCTTCCCGGTCGGCGCCGGATTCGGCCACCAGGAGGGCGGGGGACTTGATACGGGGAGCGGGCATGGGGGGTGGTGCTCGTTTCTGGTGGTGCGGGTGCGACGGGGTTGGCGCCGCACGGCGACCGCGGAAGGGGTGGCTCCGGGGTCGCCGGTCAGGATACGGGCTGATCCGGCAGGTCAGGCCAGGGTGGCGACGAGGACGGCCTTGATGGTGTGCAGCCGGTTCTCCGCCTCGTCGAAGACGACCGAGTGGGCCGACTCGAAGACCTCGTCGGTGACCTCCAGGGAGTCCAGGCCGTGGCGCTCGTGGATGTCCCGGCCGACCTTGGTGCCGAGGTCGTGGAAGGCGGGCAGGCAGTGCAGGAACTTCACGTCCGGGTTGCCGGTGGCGCGCAGCACGTCCATGGTCACGGCGTACGGCGCGAGGGCCCCGATGCGTTCGTCCCAGACCTCCTGCGGCTCGCCCATGGAGACCCAGACGTCGGTGGCGACGAAGTCCGCGCCCGCCACGCCCTCGGCGACGTCCTCGGTGAGGGTGACGCGGGCGCCACTGGAGACGGCCAGCTCGCGGGCGCGGTCGACGACGTCCGGGGCGGGCCAGTACGACTTCGGGGCCGCGATGCGCACGTCCATGCCGAGCAGGGCGCCGGTGACCAGGTAGGAGTTGCCCATGTTGAAGCGGGCGTCGCCGAGGTAGGCGAGGGTGGTCTCCCGCAGCGGCTTGGCGCTGTGCTCGGTCATGGTGAGCACGTCGGCGAGCATCTGGGTGGGGTGCCAGTCGTCGGTCAGCCCGTTGTAGACGGGCACTCCGGCGTGCGCGGCGAGCTCCTCCACGGCGGCCTGGCTGTCGCCCCGGTACTCGATCGCGTCGAACATCCGGCCGAGGACCCGGGCGGTGTCCTTCACCGACTCCTTGTGCCCGAGCTGCGACCCCGACGGGTCGAGGTACGTCGTCGAGGCGCCCTGGTCGGCGGCGGCGACCTCGAACGCGCAGCGGGTGCGCGTCGAGGTCTTCGCGAAGATCAGCGCGATGTTCCTGCCGCGCAGGTACGCGGTCTCGGTCCCCGCCTTCTTGGCGGCCTTCAGTTCCGCGGCCAGCTCGACCAGGCCGCGGAACTCGTCCTCGGTGAAGTCGAGCTCCTTGAGGAAGTGGCGGCCGGCGAGGGCGGTCGGGACAGTCGCCATGGGGGGCGCTCCAACGGTTCAGGAACAGGGACCATGGAATTCTATACGACTCACAGAATTTATATACACCCGCCCCATCGGCCGCACGGTCTCCCGCCGTCCGCCTCGCCCCCGCCGGCCGCCTCGCCGACGGCGGCCCCTAGGCTCCCACGGCGTCGCGCTGCACCGGGCAGCTCATGCAGCGCGGGCCGCCCCTCCCCCGGCCCAGCTCGCTGCCCGGGATCTCTATCACCTCGATGCCCTGCTTGCGCAGGTGCGTGTTGGTGGTGGAGTTGCGCTCGTAGGCGACGACGACACCGGGCTCGACGGCGAGGACGTTGCAGCCGTCGTCCCACTGCTCGCGCTCGGCCGCGTGCACGTCCTGGGTCGCGGTCAGGACCCGGATCTCGCTCAGGCCGAGCGCGGCCGCGATCGCCCGGTGCATGTGCTCCGGCGGATGGTCGGTGACCTTGAGTTCCTTGTCGCCGGAGCCCGGCTCGATGGTGTACGAGCGCAGCATGCCGAGCCCGGCGTACTTGGTGAAGGTGTCGCCGTCGACCATGGTCATGACGGTGTCGAGGTGCATGAAGGCCCGCCGCTTGGGCATGTCGAGCGCGACGATCGTGCGGGCCGAGCCGGCCGCGAACAGCTTGTGCGCGAGCATCTCGACGGCCTGCGGCGTGGTCCGCTCGCTCATCCCGATGAGCACCGCGCCGTTGCCGATCACGAGCACGTCCCCGCCCTCGATGGTGGAGGGGTAGTCGGCCTGCCCCTCGGACCACACATGGAACGTTTCGTCACGGAAGAGGGGGTGGTGCCGGTAGATCGCCTCGAAGTGCACGGTCTCGCGCTGCCGGGCGGGCCAGCGCATCGCGTTGATGGAGACCCCGTCGTAGATCCAGGCGGAGGTGTCGCGGGTGAAGAGGTGGTTGGGCAGCGGGCCCAGCAGGAAGTCGTCGAGGTCCATGGCGTGGAAGCGCACGGACGTCGGCTCCATGTGGGCGTGCAGGAATTCCCGCTTGGTCATGCCGCCGACGAGGGCCTCGGCCAGTTCCGGCGCGGGCAGGGTCTCGAACGTGGCCCGGAGGTGGTCGGTGGCGAGCGGGCCGTACTCCTTCTCGTCGAAGACCCGGTCGAGGACCAGTGACCGGGCCGCCGGGATCGCCAGCGCCTCGGTCAGCAGGTCGCCGAAGAGGTGCACGGCGACCCCGCGGTCGCGCAGCACGTCGGCGAACCCGTCGTGCTCGGTGCGCGCGCGGCGCACCCAGAGCACGTCGTCGAAGAGAAGGGCGTCCTTGTTGCTGGGGGTGAGCCTTTTGAGCTCGAGATCCGGCCGGTGCAGGATGACGCGGCGCAGCCGCCCGGCCTCGGAGTCGACATGGAGTGCCATGCCTCCATCCTGACCATCGGGACCCGGCTTCACCCCCTGCTCGCCCGTATCCGCACCGGTCAGTTTTCGTCCCCTTGACGACAAGTGCGGCCTCCGATTATCGTCATTACGACGAAAACCGAGGAGGGGGCCACATGGCCGACATCACCCGGCGCCTGGGCCTGCGCCACCTGCGCGGCGCGCCCACGGCGCACATCCGGCACCACCAGGCGGGCCGGCTCGTCCACGACGGCCCCGGGCTCAGCTTCTGGTTCCGCCCGCTGGCCGCGGCCCTCTCCGAGGTGCCGGTCGACGACCGCGAGCTGGCGATGACCTTCCACGCCCGCACCGCCGACTTCCAGGACGTGACGGTGCAGGCGACGGTCACCTACCGCGTCGGCGACCCGGCCGTCGCCGCCGCCCGCCTCGACTTCTCCGTCGACCCGGACACCGGGATCTGGCGCGGCGCGCCCCTGGAGCAGCTGGCCACGCTGCTCACCGAGACCGCCCAGGAGCACGCGCTGGCCGTCCTGGCCCGTACGCCGCTGTCGGCCGCGCTGACCGACGGGGTGACCGCGGTGCGCGAGCGGGTCGCGGCGGGGCTGGCCGCGGAGCCCCGGCTGCCCGCCACCGGCATCGAGGTGGTCGCCGTCCGGGTGGTGGCGCTGCGCCCGGAACCCGAGGTCGAGCGCGCCCTGCGCACCCCCGCCCGCGAGCAGATCCAGCAGGAGGCCGACCGGGCGACGTACGAACGGCGGGCGGTGGCCGTGGAGCGGGAGCGGGCGATCGCCGAGAACGAACTGGCGAGCAGGATCGAACTGGCCCGGCGCGAGGAGCGGCTGGTCGAGCAGCGGGGCACGAACGCCCGCCGCGAGGCGGAGGAGCAGGCGGCGGCCGACGCGGTCCGGGCCGGCGCGGAGGCGGCCCGGACGGTACGGCTGGCCGAGGCCGAGGCGGCGCGCACCGGACGGCTCGCCGAGGCGGAGGCCGCGCGCACCGAGCGGCTGGCCGAGGCGGAGGCCGCGCGGGCGGTCCGCATGGCCCGGGCCGAGGCCGAGGGGGCGCGCGCGGTCGGCGAGGCCCGCGCCGAGGCACAGGCCGCCTGGCTGCGGGTGCACGGGGAGGCCGGGGTGGACGGCGTGACGACCCTGCACGCGCTCACCGGCACCCGGCTGGCCGAGAACCTGCCGCGCATCGACAGCGTCACCGTGTCGCCGGACGTGCTGACCGGACTGCTCGCCCGGCTCGGCACCGGGGAGCGGGCGTGAGCCTGGCCCCCCGGGCGGTGATCGTCCACCGCACCACGGAGTACGAGGAGCTGGTGGCCCACCACGGCACGCACGGCCAGGCCGCCTTCTTCCTCTCCTCCCGGGGGCGGTCCGTCGAGGAGGTCTCCGCACGGCACCGCCGCACGCAACAGGCGCTGGCGGAGGTGGCCGCCGGCATCCCGCTCACCTGGCGGCAGACCCGGGTGGAACGGGCCGACCTGGACCGCTTCCTGTTCGCCCCGGAGGACGTGGTCGTCGTGGTCGGGCAGGACGGGCTGGTGGCGAACGCCGCCAAGTACCTGGCGGGGCAGCCCGTCCTCGGCGTGGACACGGACCCCGGCCGCAATCCCGGCGTGCTCGTACGGCACCGGCCCGGTGACGTGGCGGCCCTGCTGCCGGCCGCGCTCGCCGGGGGCGCGGACGTCGAGGAGCTCACCATGGTCGAGGCCGTCGCCGACGACACCCAGCGGCTGGTGGCCCTGAACGAGATCTACCTGGGCGCGGCCGGCCACCAGACCGCCCGCTACCGCCTGGGCCTCGACGGCGACGGGGGTGTCGCCGAGGCCCAGGCCTCCTCGGGGGTGCTGGTGGGCACGGGCACCGGGGCGACCGGCTGGCTGCGCTCGGTGTGGCAGGAGCGGGGCGGGCGGCTGCCCCTGCCCGCGCCCACCGAGGAGCGGCTGCTGTGGTTCGTCCGCGAGGCCTGGCCCTCCCCCGCCACCGGCACCTCGCTGGTGGCGGGGGACCTTCCGGGCCCGCGGCGGCTGAGCCTCACCGTCGAGTCGGAGCGCCTCGTCGTCTTCGGCGACGGGATGGAGGCCGACTCCCTGGAACTGACGTGGGGTCAGTCGGTGCGGGTGGGCGTCTGCGGCCGGCGGCTGCGGCTGGTGGGCTGAGGGCCCGGCCGTCACAGCCTCGGGTCGGGCCGCGCCGGACCACGCCTCGGGGGCACCCTTGATTTTCCTCGCGCCCCGCTCACGCCCCGCTCAGGGCGGCCGCCGGGGCGGGTGCCGGGCGGGTGTGCAGCCGGTGCAGGTAGGCGTGCGCGGTCGGGAGGGTCTCCAGCAGGATCGCCTGCTGGCGCTTGATCCGCGCGAAGTGGGCGTCGGCGGTGCGGCGGGCGTCCGGGCGGTGCGGCAGGGCGGCCGGCGGGCGGCCCCCGAGCGGGTCGAGCGCCGTCAGCAGGGCCCGCAGCGGCACCTCGCCCGGCTCGGGTGCCAGGCCCGCGCGATGGCCCTCCAGGCACTCCGCCAGAGCATCGGACAGCGGCAGGGTGCGCTGCGCCCGCCAGAAGGGCGTGTCGGCGCGCGGGGCGGCTCGGTACAGGAGCTGCGCCCGGTCGCAGGCCGCCGCGGTGTCCGCGGCGGCGTCCCGGTTGAAGCGCGCCGCCGGGGCCCCGCGGTCCCTCCGGGACGGGAAGTCCCTGATCAGGCGGTCGAGTTGGCGCAGTACGTCGGTGAACTCCTCGTCGGCCAGCGGGTCCGCGCACCGGGCCGCCGCGCCGAGCGCCACGCAGTTCCTCACCCAGGGGCGGCGGGCGGCCCCGGTCCGGTGGGCGAGGACCCGCACCTCGGCCTCGCCGGGGCGCCGTCCGCACAGCGCGAGCAGGGTGCGCACCGCCTCCTCCTCGCCCGTCCAGGTGCTCGCGCAGACGAGCCCGGCGCCGAAGCGGTCGGGCAGCGGCCGCCGCCAGCACCAGCCGTACGGCAGGGCGGTGGCCGTGCCGTACGGCTCCACTCCGTCCACGGCGGCGTCGTACGGCACGGTGACGGTGACCGTCCGGTCGGTGAGCAGGCGGCCTCCCGGACCGGTGAACGGCTCGCCCAGCAGCCCCGCCAGGAGCAGGCTGTCGGGGCCCGTGCAGTCCAGGAAGAGGTCCCCGGCGAGCCGGGTGCCGTCGGCGGTGCGCAGCGCGGTGATCATGCCGTCGCCGTCCCGGTCGCAGGAACGCGGTTCGCCCCGTACCGCCCGCACCCCGAAGCGCTGGACGGCCGTTCTGCGCAGGAATTGGGTGAGCATTCCGGCATCGGCGTGCCAGCCATAGGGGACGGCGGCCCTTCCGTCCAGCCAGCGCGGTGATTTACGGGCGTCCAGCAGGGGCGGTTCACGAAAACAGGCGTAGTCGTAGGGCTCGACGGTTTCCCCCCGGCAGCGGCGCAGCCGCCAGAATTCGGAGAGCGGGAACTCCTCGCATTCCGGAAGGGCCGCGAAAGGGCGGAGAAAGTGGTCGGGGCCGTGACCCGCGGTGGTCCGGGGAGCCGTCCGCGCGGGGCCCGGGGTGCGCCAGTTGACGTGTCGCACCCCGAGGCTGAAGGACGCCGAGCAGGCCCGCATCCAGGTCTCCTCGCGGATGCCGAGCCGGTCGAAGAGGTCCCGCTGTGTCCGCGGCGCCAGGGCCACCACCTGGCCGTTCTCCACGGCGGCCGGGCGGGGCGGACTCTCCAGCACCGTGAGGCCGGCCGTCCGCCCGAACGCGGCGGCCAGCCGGGCGGCGGCGGTCCAGCCGGCGAGGGTGCCCCCGACGATCACGACTTCTTCGATACGGCTGTCCATGGGGACATCGTCGGCACGGCCCTGTATTCGGGCGGTACCGCCTCTTGCGGCGATCTGTATCGGTGCGTACGGACGAGCCGGAGAACGCGTACAGAAGTGCGGCCGAACCTGTTGGTGCGGGGCCTGAAGAGGACCCGGAGCGAACAGGAGGAGCACATGTTCGACGAGAAGATTCCCCCGTCCCGGGTCCAGCACCCCCTGGCCATTCTGACCGAAATCGAGAATGCCGCCGCGGTGGACCAGGAACTGCTGCTGCGGGACGCGGGGACGCCGTGGGCGGGGCTCCTGGCCGCCTATGTGGACACGCTCAACGAACTGGCCCTGGGCGGGGCCGAGGACACCGACTACATCGCCAGGTTCGGGCTGGACGAGGGGCACGCGGGCGGCTGCGGCTGAGGAGGGCGCGGCTGCGGGCGGTTCGGGCGGTGCGATCCGCGGGCGGGCGGTTCGGGTGGCACGGCCCGCGGGTGGCAGGCGCGGGCCGCGCGGCCTGCGCGTGGCGCGCACGGGACGTGCGGAGGTCTGGGCATGCGGAAGGCCCGGTGGCCGGCCGGCCGGAAGGGACGGGCCGGGCGGCCACCGGGCCGGGTGGAGGGCCGTCAGCGGGCGGAGTCGAGCAGCGGCGCCGCGGTGCCGGGGAGGCTGTCGTACCACTGCTTCGCGTACAGCCGTACGAGCGGCATGAGCCGGTAGCGGGACCCTCCGCCCCTGGGGGCGCCGGGCGTGACCTGAGCGTCCTGCGCGTCGTCCGTGCCGAACGCGCCCTGCCGCGGCTCCTCGGCCGGGCGCCACGCCTCCAGGAGCCGGGCGTCGGCGAGCTGGTCCAGGAGGTCCTCGGCGTCGTCCGGGCTCCGGTCGAGCAGGGCGGCCGCGTCCAGCGCGGTCGGACGGGGCAGCCCGGCCGCCGCCAGCGCGCCGAGCGCCGTCGCGGCGGGCGGGGGCAGCGCGTGCAGCGCGCGGTGGAGACCGGTGGAGACGTCCAGGCGGCCCATGCGCAGTTCCTCGAGGCGGCGCTCCTCGGAAGCGAGCCGGTCGGCGAGCCGGGCGACGGACCAATGCGGGCGGGCGGCGAGCCGGGCCCCGGCGACGCGCAGCGCGAGTGGCAGCCGGTCGCAGAGCTCGGCGACGCGCAGGGCCGCCCGGGGTTCGGCGGCGAGCCGTTCGGCGCCCGCCACCGACGCGAGCAGGGTTGCCGCCTCGGCCGGGGTCATCGGTCCCAGGCGCACCAGCCGGACGGCGTCGAGCGAGGCGAGGGCGGGGTGTACGCCGGTGACGACGGTGCGGGCGGCGCCGCCGGGCAGCAGCGGGCGTATCTGGGCGTCGTCGGCGGCGTGGTCGAGGACGACGAGGACCCGGCGGCCGGCGGCGAGCGTGCGGAACAGCCGGGCCCGCTCGTCGACTCCGGCGGGCAGACGGTCCTCGTCGGCGCCGAGGGCGCGCAGGAACCGGCCGAGCACCTCCTCGGTGCCGCGGCGGCCGCCGTCGGGGGTGCGCAGGTCGGCGTACAGCCGGCCCTCGGGGAAGTCCTCCCGGCACGCCTCGGCGACGCGCAGGGCGAGCGCGGACGTGCCGGTGCCGGGGGCGCCGGTGACGACGACGTCGTGCCGGGCCCGCAGCGCGGCGAGCACCTCACCGACCGCCGCCGAACGTCCGGTGAAGTCCCGTGGGGCGGGCGGTACTTGGGCAGGTGCGGACCCCTCGCACGGGGCGCCCCGCACGACGCGCACCGGCACGGCCGGACCGTCGGCCTCGGCGGCGGTCGTCGCGGACGCCGGGGCCGTCGCGCACGCCGGGGTGAGGGGAGCCGGGGGCCGCGGGGACGGGAGGGTGCCGGTGAGGATGTGGCGGTGGAGGGCGCGCAGTTCGGGGGTGGGGTCGATGCCCAGGTCGTCGGCGAGGAGGCGGCGGCCGTCGTCGTACACGGCGAGCGCGTCGGCCTGGCGTCCGCTGCGGTACAGGGCGGTCATCAGCTGGCCGCGCAGCCGTTCGCGCAGCGGGTGGCGGTCGACGTGCCCGGTGAGGGCGGGGACGAGGTCGGTGTGGCGGCCGAGGGCGAGTGCCGCCTCGGTGTGGAGTTCGAGCGCGGCGAGCCGGGACTCCTCCAGGTGCGGCCCCGCGTCCGCGGCGAGCTGCTCGGTGGCGTCGTCGAGGGCCGGCCCGTGCCAGAGCGCGAGGGCTTCGGCGAGCCTGCGCTCGGCGTCCGCGTGGCGTGCCGCGCGCAGATCGGCACGGCCCGCGGTCACGAGGCCGCGGAAGACGTCCCAGTCGAGGACGGCGGCGCCGAGGTCCATCCGGTAGCCGGTGCCGTGCCGGGTCAGGCCGTGCCCGGGGCCGAGCCGGGTGCGCAGCCGTGACACGTAGGTGTACAGCCGGCCGGTGCCGCCGGCGGGCGGGTCCCAGCCCCACAGCAGGGTGGTCAGCCGTGCGTCCGAGACCACCTGGCCGTGGGCGAGCAGCAGGGCCGCGAGCGTGGCGCGCTGCTTCGCGCCGTCCAGGGCCACAGGGTGCCCGTCGCGCTCGGCCGCGACCGGACCGAGAATCCTGAACTCCATGCGGGCCTCCGCCGGTGCGCGGGCCCGCTGCGGTCCCGGGCCGTGTGCCGCGAAAGCTAGTGACCTGCGGTTTTTCGGCGCTCTCGGTTCGATTTCGGGGCCGCGAAAGAGATTTGAAAGCGCCGGAACAGGACGGGTCCGTAGCGTTCCGCACAGTTCAGCGGTTCGGCGGTACCCGGATACGGCAGTGCACCGGTTCGGAAGTACGGCGTTCCGGCAAGACGGTGGAACAGCGTTGCACCGTTCAGGAGTTCAGGAGGCCGGCATGAAGCGTGTTCATCTCTCCGCCAGGGCGACCGGGGCGGCCACGGAGCGGGCGGCCGTGACGGCCATGACGGCGGCGGCCGTGACGACGGCGGCCTCCCAGGCGGGCCGGCTGGCGGCCGGGGCCCTGCTGCTCCTCGCGGCGGTGGGCACGGCCGGTGCGCACCAGGCCCTCGGTCCGTTCGCCCGCCCCGCCGGGGCCCAGGTCGCCTCCGACGACCCGTGGACGTCCGTGCGGGCCGCCGCGCGCGCCGACGACCCCTGGACGTCCGCGCCCGCCGGGCCGCTGCGGGACGACCCGTGGACGTGAGCAGGGGCGGGACGTGAGAGGCCCCTCCGTCAGGGGCGGGCCAGTGCGAACAGCCGTGCCGAGTGGCCTGGTTCGTCCTGCCCGAGCATCCGCAGCAGCCGTTCCACCCGCTCCCGCCACAGCCGTACGCCGACCTCGGCGAAGAGGCCGTCCGCCCGGGTGAGGCTCGCGGCTGCGCCCGCCCGGTCGGATCGGACCGAGCGCACGCAGCCGAGCACGACCGCCGCCCGTGCCTGGAGATACCGGTCGGGGACCTGTTCGGCGGCCTGGAGCGCGCCGCGCAGCACCGTCTCGGCCTCCTCCAGCTTCCCCTGGCGCCACAGCGCCTCCCCCAGGGAGCGCAGCACATGGGCCTCGCCCCGGCGGTCACCGCTGTCGAGCACCAGCTCCAGCGCGCGCCGGCAGGCCGCCTCCGCCCGCTCGCCGTCGCCCTGGTGGATCAGCGCGTCGGCGAGCCGTACCGTGCTCTGCGCCTCGCCGCGGACCGTGCCGAGGCCCCGGCTCTTCGCCACGGCCTGCGAGGACAGCCGCAGGCTCGCCTGCGCGTCCCCGCGCTCCAGTTCGATCTGGGCGAGCATGCCCAGCGCGTGGGCCTCGGCGTAGTGGTCGCCGACCTCGCGGAAGACGTCCAGCGCCTCCCGGACGAGCCGCCCGGCCCGGTCCAGGTCGCCCTGGTTGCGGGCGCACAGCGCCAGGTTGCGCAGCACCAGGGCGCGGCCCTGGGGGCGGTCCAGCTCCTCGAACAGGCGCAGGGCCGGCACCAGCCGGGCGTGGGCGCTGTCGAACTCCCAGCGGATGATCTCCAGGGTGCCCAGCGACTGCAGCACCGCCGCCTCGCCGAGCCGGTCGCCGGTGCGGCGGGCCGCCTCCAGCGCGGCCCCGGCGCAGTCGCCCCAGTCCTCCAGGTAGTTGCGGTTCTGGAAGAGGGTGACCGCGGTGACCGCCAGGTCCCAGGCGTGGGCGGACTCGTCCTCGCGGGCGAGCTGGTCGACGAGGGCGGTCAGCGGCAGCCGCTCGGTCTCGAACCACCCCATGGGGTCCTCCAGCAGGCTGTCCACGAGATGCGCGGGCAGCTCCCGCAGCGGCGCCGGGCCGTGTACGACGGTGTAGTCGCCGCCGTACATCCTGCGGTGGGCCTCGCGGGCGAGGGCGAGCCAGGCGCCGCCGGCCCGGCGCACCGCGGCGCGCCGTTCCTCCTCGGTGTCCTCGGCGAGCGCGCACTCGCGGGCGAACAGCCGCAGCAGGTCCTGGAAGCGGTAGCGGACGTGGCCGGCGCCGACGCTGACCGGTTCGAGCAGCTGGGCGTCGACGAGCTGCTCGATGAGGTCCTCGGCGTCGACGGGGTCGAGGTCGAGCAGCGCGGCGCCCGCCCAGGCGGAGAACTCGGGGACGCTGAGCACGCCGAGCAGCCGGAACATCCGTGCGGTGTCGGCGGGCAGTCCGCGGTAGCTGAGCCGCAGACCGGCGCGCACGCCGCGGGAGTCGATGCTGAGTTCGTCGAGCCTGCGGTGCTGGTCCTCCAGGCGGGACACCAGGGTCCGTACCGACCAGTGCGGTTTGGCGGCGAGCCGGGCGGCGGCGATCCTGAGGGCCAGCGGCAGCCGGTCGCACAGCTCGCTCAGCCGGGCCGCGCCGACCGGGTCGGCGCCGAACCGTTCGTCCCCGGCCACCCGGGAGAGCAGTGTGAGCGACTCGTCCTGTTCGAGGGAGCCGAGCTGGAGCGGGACGTAGGCGTAGTCACCGGCGAGGGCGCCGCCCATGCTGTCCCGGCTGGTGACGAGGACGCAGCAGCCGGAGGTGGCGGGCAGCAGCGGGCGTATCTGCTGGAAGGAGCGGGCGTTGTCGAGGACGATCAGCACCCGGCGGCCGTCCAGGACGCTGCGGAACAGGGCGGTGCGCTCGACCTGGTCGGCGGGGATCTGCGGGCCGGGCACGCCGAGGGCGCGCAGGAAGCGGTCCAGGACGGCGCCGGGCCGGCGCGGGGCCTCCTCCTCGTCGTAGCCGCGCAGGTCGGCGAAGAGCCGGCCGTCGGGGAAACGGGCGACGACCTGGTGGGCCCAGTGGACGGCCAGCGCGGTCTTGCCGACGCCGCCGGTGCCGGTGACGCAGCCGACGGGCAGGGCGGTGCCGTCGAGGTGGTCCAGCAGCCGGTCCAGGGCGGCGAGTTCGTCGCGGCGCCCGGTGAACGAGGCGGGGGCGGGCGGGAGATGGGCGGGTACGGGGGTGGGCGGGGCCGGCGTGACCTGTTCGGTGGGCGGCATCAGCCGCGGGGAGTCGGCGAGGATCTCCTCGTGCAGCTCCTGGAGGGCGGGGCCGGGGTCGATGCCGAGTTCCCGGGCGAGCAGGCGCTGCCCGTCCCGGTAGGTCTCCAGGGCCTCGGCGCGGCGGCCGCAGCGGTACTGGGCGAGCATCAGCTGCCCGATGGCCTGTTCGCGCAGCGGGTTCTCGCGGACGAATCCGGTGAGTTCGGCGACGAGTTCGCCGTGCAGTCCGAGTTCCAGGCGGATCGCGGTGAGCTGTTCGTAGACGTCGAGGCGGAGTTCGGTCAGGCGCTGGGCCTCGGCCTCCACGCGCTCGGCGGTGATGCCCTCCAGGGCGGGTCCGCGCCACATGGCGAGGGCCTCGCCCAGGTGCGCGCGGGCCTCCTCGAGGTCGCCGCGGCGGGCCGCGACCCGGCCCTCGGCGGCTCGCTCCTCGAACTCGACGGCGTCGATGCGGTGTTCGCCGGGGAAGAG
The DNA here is from genome assembly GCF_044746005.1 of Streptomyces sp. NPDC086766. NCBI lineage: Bacteria > Bacillati > Actinomycetota > Actinomycetes > Kitasatosporales > Streptomycetaceae > Streptomyces > Streptomyces sp. NPDC086766. The sequence goes on from NZ_JBIVBI010000008.1 coordinate 306,134, forward strand.
CATGTAGCCCGGGTGGCTGGTGACGAGGACGCCGTCGACGCCGAACGCGGTCTTGAGGGTCTTGCGCAGGCCGGAGACGCAGATGGCGATCTGGTTGCGGGCGGTGGCGGGCGGGTCGCCGTGCCAGACGGCGTCGGCGAGGGCGTCGACCGATACCACGCGGCCGGGGGCGAGCAGCAGCATCGACATGAGGGTGCGCTGACGGCCGCCCTGGAGGGCGACGGGCCGTCCCTCGGCACTGATGTCCAGCGGCCCCAGGATCCGGAACACCACCTGAAGCACCGCTGCCTCCCGACTCCGGCCGCAGCCGTACCCGTACCGAACGGCCCGAATTGGCCGCTTTCCGACTGATTAGCAAGACACGCGACCGGGCGGCAACGCGTACGGCAGCAAGCTGCCAGCCGGTACGCCCCCCGGACGCGCGCGCTCAGGCGCGGGCCCGCCACGACGCGGGCGGGGGTGTGCCGGGGCGGCGCCAGCGGGCGGGGGCCGGTTCCGGTTCCGGGGCGGGGCCGGCGCCGTCGGGGGCGGCCGTCATGAGCGCGGTGACGAGCGCGGCGACGACGGCCACCTCCTCGGGGGTGGGGCTGCCGCCGATGACCCGGAACAGGGCCGGGGCGAGCGGCCCTCGGAGCGCGGGCGGCGCGGGGGTGCCGGACATGCGGGTCTCCTCACATCGGGGGGTTGCCGTGCTTGCGCGCGGGCAGGTCGGCGTGCTTGGCGCGGAGCATCGAGAGCGCCGCGATCAGCGCCGGCCGGGTGTCGGCGGGGTCGATGACGTCGTCCACCAGGCCGCGCTCGGCCGCGTAGTACGGGTGCATCAGCTCGGCCTTGTACTCCTTGACCAGTTGCTGCCGCATCGCCTCCGGGTCGTCGGCGGCCTGGATGCGGCGCCGGAAGACCACGCCCGCGGCTCCCTCGGCGCCCATGACGGCGATCTCGTTGGCGGGCCAGGCCAGGGAGAGGTCGGCGCCGATGGAACGGGAGTCCATGACGATGTAGGCGCCACCGTAGGCCTTGCGCAGGATCACCTGGATCCGCGGCACGGTGGCGTTGCAGTAGGCGTACAGGAGCTTGGCGCCGTGCCGGATGATGCCGCCGTGCTCCTGGTCGACGCCGGGCAGGAAGCCGGGCACGTCGACGAGGGTGACCAGGGGGACGGAGAAGGCGTCGCAGAGCTGCACGAAGCGGGCGGCCTTCTCGGCGGAGTGGATGTCGAGCACTCCGGCCAGGGAGCGGGGCTGGCTCGCGACGATGCCGACGACCTGGCCGCCGAGCCGGGCGAACGTGGTGATGACACTGGTGGCCCAGCGTTCGTGGACCTCCATGTGCCCGCCGTCGTCGACGAGTTCGGCGATGACCTCGCCCATGTCGTAGGGGCGGCTGCCGTCGAGGGGCACGAGGTCGCGCAGCCGCTCGCAGCGCCGTTCGGCGGGGTCGCAGGAGGCTACGGCGGGGGGTGCCTCGCGGTTGTTCTGCGGGAGGAGGGAGAGGAGGTAGCGCACCTCGGCGATGCACGTCTCCTCGTCGTCGTAGGCGAAGTGGCACACCCCGCTCG